>NZ_JAPPTK010000001.1:0-952002 GCF_027587055.1 Vibrio sp. MarTm2
ATAACTATCCTTTACTTTGAAGCCATTAAAATACAAAGAGCTAGAATCTATTACATCACTTCTTCTTTTCTTCTCCAAACTAGAGAAATGTTCTCCTTCCCAAATATGTTTTTCTATTAAAATATCTTCATCTTCTATAGAAAAGCTAACAAATCCGTTGTCATCCACATGATCATCATGAAATGAACAAGTTTCAACAATTAGTGTCTTGTTATTGTCAGTTTCTACTTTAAAGCTGCGTTCAATATGTTCATGGCCAGATATAATGATATTTCTATTGCTATTGAGGAAGTTTCTAACCTCTTTATGGTTGTTTGGTTCTAACCAGCTTAGCGGATGATGAAAGAACACAACCTTAATTTCCTCATTCCCAGAGGGCTCTATTAGCTGATCAATAGGGACAGTGAGGTCTCCACCTTTTTCATGAATTTTGGAACACCACGCTGTATTTATTGTTTGTATAGATACGTTATTACTAAGCTTAAATTCTTTGGATAGCAGAGTTGAGCTAGAAGCCTCAACGTTACAAACTTCAGATTCAAAATCAAAATAATCTTTCTGGCCAGCTGCTACAATTTGATAGACAGAATCATCAAAAGGAAGCCCCTTTGAACTTATCAATGCATCACGAGCTCCGCCTGTATATTTTGAAAAGTCATGATCATGGTTACCTGGAGTTAGTATTATTTTGAATTCATCGGAAAGAGATTTGAAAGACGAACGTATTAGGTCGTACTCTTCACTAGAACCACTAAAAGCGATATCACCAGCTACTAGTATCGCTACAGAACTATATTCACCATATATGCACTTTCTTTTTATCCATTCTTTGAGTTCAGTAAGTCGTCTATTAACTTCATCACCGTTATTTTCTCTCGCATGTATATCGCTAATAACGACAAATAGCTCATTATTCATTCTTTAAATCCCATTTTCCAATATTGAAAGGCCTGTTTTTGAGCCATCAATCAATACAAAGCTTTAAGCTATTGTGCTATCTCGGTGATAGTCAATCTCTTTAAAGTTCTTATTCCTGTGTTGCTAATGACGGAACAGGTAAAAATTTCTTCTATACAAAAAAACCTTTTTTGGAGATTCTGCCAAGATCCATACCTCGTAAAGTTAAACGCCATATGTAACCATTTTATATGCAACAAGAAACTCTTTATATCAGTGTACCCAATTGTCCGTTCATTAGGAACATGAGCTAGAGTGGAAACAATTGATTAAGTGATCAGCATCTCCTACAAACAATAAAAAGTGTTCTAACCTAGAACACTTTTAAGATCGGTTGTTGGGATCTAACCGTTAATTCAACGCCCTAAATAAACCGCTGTCACTTCCTCTCGGCTATGCCCTAGCTCTTCGCTAATGATCATTCTGGCTTCATAGTCCCGCTGCTTGTCTGCACCACTCAACCCTTTCGTTGAAGGGCCTCCCGCAGCAGGAGCACTATTACCCGTCAACTCAAAGTATCGCTGGTGCGCATACGCATGTCTCAGGCCATGTGCTCGCTCTAACCCCATCTTGATACATGCTCGTTCGTATCTACCTAAGTGGGTTTTATACGTATCCTCTCTCGGTATAAGTGAGCCATCCCCCACCCATTTTTTTATTGAGTCGATTAGTTCACGCTGCGCTTGGGTTCTGATTGGTACGGTTCGGGGTCTAGCGCCTTTCGTTTTAGTCAGAACTAAGTGATCACCTTTATCTGAGAAGCGCAGTATTATCTTCATGCACTCTTCTCGGCGAAGACCAAAGGCGGCTTGTAATCTGAAACTTGCTTCTAAGTAGCGATTATTGAGCCTAGATAATTGCTCATTTGATATATGGCGAGATCGATTGATGTTTGTAACGTAGTGACGTTTTTCTATACCGAGAGATGCATTGTTAGCGGGTATAAGCCCAGGCTTGCCAATTTTTTCTGATAGCCATCTTAGGTAAGACATTCGGTTTTTTATGGTACCTGCCGATAAGCCTTGTAATTGCCAATGAGTTAATAGCTTTACGGCGTGTCTGCGGCCAAAGTTCTTTAGCTCTAAGTTTCGTACATTCAGCTCTTTCAGTTGACTGTCCACCAGCTTGAGCACCTTTTTTCGCTCTGCTTGAGTAGCTTTCGAGCCGTCTGGGTTTCGGTGTAGTAAACGGGTAATTTGGAAATAGAAATTAGTAGCCATGCGCTAACCCTCTTCTTGTTCAATGAAAAATAAAGAGCCGCGTGTTGTCGGCTCTTTCTCTTGTCATTCGAAGGTTCTTATTTCACGGGTGCAGTAGTTAGGTATCAATGCGATTTCAGATTAGTGTTGTTACTCCCGCTCATTTCGACAGAACGCCTATCACTTCGATGAAGCAACTAGGTAATGGAGTGAGACTACTGTGCGGTCAGAAATTCCGAACAATTGAATGACTGTAAGCCATGTGCAATTGCTTAATCCCCAGAAGCCCGTAGGGCTAGTGAGATAAGAATGCGCTGGTAATTAATTGGTTTCTTTTACAAGTAGGCTATGCAGCAATGGCTGCGTATTTAATTCCATTTCATTGTGTGCGATGAGTGCTGAGTATTCAAATTTGGTGACGCTCTCAGCGTCAGTTTAGTTTCGGTGTCATTCGATGGTAATTCTGAGAATTGGCTCGGAAGTTAGTAATGGTGGGCGCTGTCCGTCCTGTCACTCCATATATGGAGTGACAGGACTAGTAGTTCAAGTAATTCTAATAATACAAAGTTCGAACTAGAAATTAGTTTGTTATAGTAAACAATACTTCCCTATGAGATGTGCGTTCAACAGGCTCTTCTGAGTGAAGGGAGGAAACACGCCAAACAGGCAATTTAGGATACAGTTCTTTGCCCAAAATAACAGCTATTGCAGCAAATATCTTAGGGCCTAACGGAACTAGTATCGCTCTAGACATATCGGACAACGAAACCATCAAAGATTTAAGATCTACATATGTTGCATATGGGTTGGTGACATCGTAACTAAATGTATTCTTTGAACCGATAGTTTCTAACAAGGGAGCGTTATTATCTCGCACTATACTTTCAAAATCTGAGAACTGATTCTTAGGGATAAATGCATATGAGTAATCAGCGTCATAATAGTTATACACACCAAGAGCTTTATGTTCCTCATACCCTAGGCCAAAGACTACAGATGTAGGCATTGATAAACTACCTAAATCGCCACTTAACTGATCAATAATAGGACCTAGTCGCTTAACAGGCTGAATTCCTTCCGGGGCATCAACAAAATACGAAAGGTTATAGCAAATAGTGATTATTGATTTAGCAGGTAGGTCACTAAGCATATTATATATGATAGAGGCCATCCGATGACGACTCATAACTGTTATATCTATAAAAACTCTCGGTTTTTCGACTGTTTTTGTAAGGTTAAGGACTTCTTCTTTAATCGTTGAAATTATTGACTCACAGTCATTTTCATAAATTTCGACGGTGAATTGAGAGAAGTACTTCTTATTTTCAGTGTACTTAACCATATCTCGGTTAGTTTCATACCCAACAACAATGTTTTTTTTGGAACTTAGGTGGTAATTTTTGAATGCAGATGTCGCTCTGCTTTCATAGCCTAAGCCATAAATTGCCAAATCAAAATCACCGGAGTACGCATCTTTATTAAATATCATCAAAAAAGCTCCTGCTGTGTATAAATCCTACCCGAAGGATCCACAATTTCAATCTTAGAATGGTTTAATATATCAATTAGATCAACTGGCCTTTGTGTATTTAGCAAAAGCCTATATTCCGGAGCAAATAAATAAGACAACCTACATCGAGCATTTTTTATGTCATCAATATCATGAAAAGAATCAATATCATTTTTCTCGATAATAAGGGCCCCTGAATTTAGTGCAAGGCCAATAGCTGATATATAGTTCTCATTATAAGGATTATTGAAAACTATACTTCCTTTTGGATCTGGGCTAAATGTTTCCCCATGTATCTCGGAGCTTAAGTACTTTCCAATTCTATGAATAATATCGAACAAAGTGACAAACTCATTTCCAGAAGATTCTACGGCAATAGTGCTTAGGAGGGACTTAAATGAATTAGAATAGCTATTTATCTTTTGAAGCTGCTCATGCTCTTTAACATAACCATTTTTCTTAACAAGTGCAGCAAAATCACTCATAATACCAACCAGCATTCTTGGATTATATTCTAGCATAGCACATATATTCTTAAATCCAGTGTAATATGAAGACGCACGCTTTCTAGATGATTTTTGTTTCTTATCTTTTAAGTAATAATTTCTAAGGTGTACATTAAATTGAATACGTCTAAATACCGCTTGACGATTCTCATCAAGGTCTTCGTAATTACCAATATTTATTTTATTCTTAGATGCATATTCATAGAATGACTTATCTTTTGAAATAAGTTCCTTCATTTCTTTGTTGCGATCTATCGCGAGTTCTGTCTCAAAGTACGAATCCACATCTCCAGTTAGATCATATTTCCTAAATATATTTTCACTTAATTCTTTCGAAAAGTTGAAGCCATCATCCCTAACGCCACTAAGGTTGATAAAGGTCAAGTCCTGCTTATTCATACCACTAAAAGAATCACGGGTTATAGAGACCCCTTTGTGGTACGGGGATAATGCCAACTTAAAAATAATATTCTGCGGCCCCCCTCGCATAGCATCGATTAAAGGCTGAATGAATACTTCTGGAGCCAGTTCTAATTCGTCAAATAGAAACGCCCATTTACCGTCACTTTCATTGAAATATTGATTAATTATTTGTATGCTAGTTTCAAGTATTCCAACTAAACGATCGTTTACAATACTTAGGTCATCCACTTCACTTTCATTCTCGATAGAAGCAATTTTAGTTGATATTTCTTGCTTCTTAATCGAAGTAGCGATCACCAACCCACGTAAAGATGGTATTTTAGGTGAAACTTTCCAGTAGTCAGATAGTGTTTGTACCAACTCGGACTCATCATTTTTACTTATGTCAGAAGCTAAGAAATTATTGCTTTTTTCAATATTTCGATTGGCCCTGTAACATACTACTTGGGCTACACATTCGAGTATATGATAGACAAATGAAGCTTCTAATAATTTCTGAACTTTTTTTTGCTTCTTGAACCGTACAGAGATTCTCTCATATTGACTTTTCCAAAACCTGTCTGTTGGAATAAAAACCCCAGAATATGAAATCTTATTTCGATATTTTTTTGCTATATCCTTATCCCATATCTCTAATACTTCGACATCAAGCATACGTAATAATGTTGTCTTACCACTACCTCTAGGACCAATCATTATCGTGTTGTTAGGTGTTGTTAAAAGATCATAGTGGCTGTTCACAATAAAGTCTGAACACAAATTTGACTTTGAAGTTGCTTTCGCGTTGAAAGATTCATTAAAGTTTACCGTTAAATCAATCATTGTTTGCCACCTGTAGAATCTTATTACCATTACAATCGAATTGTATTTTTTCTTTTGTCATCGTCTCTAACAACTCTTTAAACTGGCCTGGAGTATAGTAGTCGATCTCATTTTGTAATTCTGTAAGATCCTTTGACTCTAAGAATGGGTCCAACGACAGAAGCTTCACAATCTTACGAACTAACACTTGGGGAGTTATTGCCCCTCCAAAGCCACCTTTATGCGGTAAATGGTCACTCTGTGAAGGGTGCCAACCTCTCATTAGGTTCCATGAGTGTGATTCAAATGTTCCTACTAGCCTTGCTTCCTCGTATGTTTTATCCAAGTCAACATGCAGTATGTAAAATTGATTTTCAGTTCTATCCTTAATTTCAGGGTACAAGTTCGCACCTAAGCTGCCGGCGGAAAATATTACTGGTGGGGTTGATCTAACCGTCATCCCCTGGCAAACACTAGCAAAATGCTTATGACCATGTATTACTAACCAAGGTCCTACGTTGGCCTCATCTAATCGTTTGAGTAGATACTGACCTCCTTCCATCACCTCTTTGTCAAATTGATGGTCCACCTCTTCCATATGTACTGGGTGGTGGTGACATAATAGAATATTGAACTTTTTCTCATCAAATTTATCGCCGGACTTTAAATAGTTATATATTTGATCAGCGGTTTCAATTGCAACCCTACCATGCTGATACTCATCGTTGAGACCATGGTACGCACTTGAATTGAGCTTGATTATATTAAAGTCTTCAAAAGCTTGGTGCAGCCAGTGCCACCCCCAAAACATCGTGTTTGAAGTAAAGTCATCAGTCGGGAATGAAGGCTCAATGAACTTAATTTCGTGAATTGCCGAGAACTGTTTACCTGGTCTCGATTGATGATCATGATTCCCTGGAACACATAGTAGATTTTGTGCGCCTATCTGCGTTTTGACTCGATTCAAAAAGGACCATCCGGCTTTAAAGCCTTGCAGTTCTCCCTTATTAGATATGTCTCCCGGACAAACAAGATGATCAATTTGTTGGTCTAAGCCAGTTACATATTCGATAAATGCGTCAGCATGCTCGCTGCTGTTCGATACAGAGTCGAAGATCAGCCTCGAATCTTGCTTGTATTCTTCCTTCACCGTAGAGTGCAAGTCAGAAACAACTAAAAAACTCACTATATTCATTTTGTTGTATATTAAGACAATATTCCGGATAAGTATGACGTCTCATATGATTGCATATCATCATAAATAAGTCATTGAAATTCCGTAATTATACAATCTCGTCATCAATATTTGAGAGAAGGAGATACATCGTCAAGCGCGATTCCCAGAAGTAGTAACATGAAAACACATAAGCTTCATTTACGATCTTTATCATTAAATATTTTCTCTTTTCTCAAGGCGTAGTTACTATAAAAGGCGAAATTATATAGTCTTTTTCAATAGTCCCCTTCGTTAGGCTGACCAATATGGTGAACATTGAGCTTCACTTCAATCGCTGGAACCTGATTCCAGCGAATATCATTTTCTCTCGTGTATATCTTCGTTGTATCTGCATTCGCATGGGCCATTCGCTCAGTTGCGCTTATGCCCTGCTCTTCAATCATTCTGGCCGATAAACCTCGGATCTCGTGATAGGTCGGGCGAAGAGATTTCTTGAGGTGATCGTATAGGCCCAAAGAGTCCCTTACTTTGCTGAACTCTTTACTTATATTGTGGTGGTGAACCTGATAAAGATGGTCAGTTTCCTTAGAGATACCTCTTTGTAATTGGCGAGGTTTTCTATGCACCACGTATGGGCAGTGCAGCCTTGAGGTTTTGGATAGATCGACAATATCTTTGATCGCCTGCGTGACTGGAATCGCTACTGCTGAAGTCTCCGACTTTTGGACTTTTTGACGATGGATATAAAGCATTCCGTAGATAGGTTGGCCGTCAATGTAATCGACCCTACCCTCTGGATTCCACAGAATGCCGCAGACGCCTTCTCTAGGCTTCTTGATTCGATACCGCAATCGGTAGATTTCGCGCACAGCATGAGTCGTCTCTAAGGTTAAAGACATAGCGACTTTCAAGAACAGTGGCGCTGCTTCGTAGATCTGAAGATAGCTTTCGTAGTCTAAGTTGTGACGCGCTTTGGTGTAATCCTCTTTGGATAAACGTCGCTGTTTCTTGTTGAGAACAAAGTTACTCCCTATCGCACTCTCATCAGCCAAATAGGAAAATATCTTTTTCAGATTGCTGATTTTTCCATTTAGCTGTCGATTATTAAGCTCTGCATAGTATTTACCAATGTGCTCATTGATATGCTGTAACTTCAGTGATTTTGTTAAGCACTTGCCCATGTGCTCTTCCAACCTTTCGCAGTCACGCTCTAAGTTTCTAAAGACATCTTTTGAGAGTTTCTCTTCGGCTTTGACACGAGCCAACACGACAGGAAGCCAATCTTTTAAAGGCCGATTGAATTTATCCTTTCGGCCTTTAGAAACAGCTTTGCGAAATGGGGTCATCTCGGTTAGGGAAAACGCGCTTCCTAGCTCAGGACGATATTGCAAGTTGTATACATGCGCAGCTTGTATCGCTTCTTGCTCTGCAGTCCCGATAGGAAATAGCTTCTTCACACCATCTACGGTAGTAAACCGAAATCGAGGTTGACCCCTATGGCTCATTTTCACCAAGAATGGAGGATAATGAGCCGTTTCTTTGCTTCTAGCTCTACCAACCATTTATGACTCTAAGAATCTTAGGAGCTCACTCACCCTGTCCGCAGGGTTCCCTATTTCGTCGTCAACACAGACTAAATATCGGCCCGTTGGCGTTCTAGTGCCCTCAAGCTTGCCGTGTTTAATCCAGTTTATGATGGTGGTAGTGCATATCCCTGAATCAGGGTAAAACTCATCAATAAATTGTCTAGGTCTGATTTTACGTGTCGCCATGTCGTTCTCCTTACCTTTCTCACTACATGAAAATTAAGATTTTTCATTTACTGGTAGAAAAACTATGCACGATTTTTTCAGTGATATTCTATTTGCGCAGCAATTAAAGAAAATGTTTCCCGAAGCTTAAAATGATTCATAGAATCGATTTCAAGCCCACTTTAAGGTGGACTAATACAGTAGTACCAAGTTGCTAATGCATTGATTTAATTTCACTCTTTTATTTGCCTTTTAAACCGTTTTCTAGGCCAATTAGAGCTTAACCAGCAACTCTAATTACATGAAATTATTACAAATAAACACAATACAGCTATGATTACTACCAACATCGGGGTTTCACCGTTTTTGGGCAATCAATAAGTTAGGGACTCAACAGGCATTGCTAAGATTGGTATCAGAATAAAACGTCTTTGAGCTAATAGAGGCAGATGGTTGTAGTATCAATTCACTTGCACCTGCATTGAGTCTCGCACTTCAAACTTGAGACTAGGTGCGCTCTGACCACTCCGACCGTAACACGCCATATTTGATGGAGTCATAGTACTCACCATTGTAGTAACGAACCTTTCTAAGTCTTGCCTCTTGCTGAAAACTCAATTTCAACGCCAAAGACATCATTCGAGGATTACCCGACCAAGTTGTTAAACCAACCCTCTCGATTTCTTTAGTGTCGAATAAGTACGAAACCCATAGAGGTAGAGCAAGCGCAGCAATTCCTCTCCCCCAATACTGTGCATCGTAAATAACTACACCAGCTTCAAGCCAACGTGTTTCTTCACACTCCCAGTAGCAACTCACCGTTCCAACAGGAATATCGTTAACAGTGATCAATTGTAAGTCTGAGCCAGCCAGTAAACGCTGAAATGATGAATGTTTAAACTGTTCTAGTGATGGGTGGGAATACGGAAAGTAAGGACCATTAAACTTCATCCATTCATCGTTTGACGTAATCAAAGAATGGAGAGATTCTAGTTCGTCTTTCTTTGCTGGTCTTATTCCTACTTTCATATATTCCACCATAATTCCCGACTCTTGGTGTAAATTAACACCGCGCTAAATAGTAAACAACGTCAACCACCAAACCTAGATTATTGCGCATGGCAAACTTAGCTTAAACTGAATTTGCCATGCATTGTTATCTACGTATTTTCAGACTCTTCAAACCAAAACTGAGAACCAATATAATTATTGCGTACTACTCATTCCACAACCGTTGATATTGCAGATATTCTTAGGTTCTTTTTATCTGATTAAGCCCCAAAAACGTTCAATATTATTATACTGGCTCGCTTCAAACCTAATGCCAAGTTCTATAACTATAAAATGGAAAACCAACGACATGCGCTACATTACTCCAATATTGCTGCTTGCTCTTATAGGCTGTAAAGAAGAATCACCTCGCACTCATACTGGCACCACCCAAATCGAGAAAACCCCAGAATTAACTGCTCTACTTCAATCTAAAGAAACCGTCGATGAACAATTTGGTGTACTTTATGACGAATATGAGCACTTACTCGATAGAAGCGACTCGCTTCCAGGCCCAGATGAAAATAGTGATGGAATTCGAGACGATGTCGAAGCTTTCATTAATGCTCTGGAGGTATCAGAGCCGGTACGCAACGCGTTAAAGCAAGATGCAAGACAAACTCAAGAAAACTTATACTATGATTTTAGTGAGGCTACTGAGTCCAACATCGACAAAGCTTATGAAATTAGTCGTAAATATGACAGAGTAATCGCTTGTCAAAATTTTATAGGAATGTCGGTTAGAGACGCAACAAACACCTCAAATTCAATCACTGCACTCACCTATAATACAAAAGCTCGCACAATGGCCTACCTTGCGTACAACCGCCTGCTCGATGGCTCCGTCTCAACGCTGTTGGAGGCCAAGGAGGAGTATTGTGAATAAACCATAATACCTTTCATACTGTCTGCTGTTGTGTTTTCTTGCCAAATCTTGTAGCGCTGAATGCAATTACGTTAAGCGCTTTAACTGTGTTGCGATCAATGAAAAACAAGCCAGGGAAGCGTTAAAAATAGTCCTCCTCTAAATATCAAGTAGCATCAAGACGAGAAGATTGAATACCACCTTTTTACAACGACTCACATATTGGAAGTGGCGGGGTTAATGATCGAGGTGTCGGAGCGATTGACCATAAAACAGAAAAGCTTCCCGCTATACCCTTGTTTTCTGTGGGTGGTCCCTATTTACTTTGGCAGTTAGACTGTTCATGCAAACTAAAAAAATGGAGGTACATATGATCAAGAAAGGCCAAACAATACCTACCACAGCCCTCAGCGAACTCGGCGAGGAAGGAATGGTAACTCACAACACAGATGAGCTTTTTGCAAACAAGCGAGTGGTGCTTTTCGCTGTGCCAGGTGCATTTACGCCAACATGTTCTGAGGCTCATTTACCAGGATACGTTGTACTTGCTGACGAAATTAAAGCGGCAGGCGTCGATATCATTGCGTGTGTATCAGTCAACGATGCTTTTGTGATGCAAGCTTGGGGAGAAGCACAGAATGCCACAGAAATTATGATGTTGGCCGATGGTGACGCTAGCTTTACTAGAGCTCTAGGCCTTGAAATGGATACGGCTACATTCGGTGGAGTTCGCTCACAGCGATACGCAATGATTATCGAAGATGGTGTGGTGACACAATTGAATCTTGAAGAACCCAAGCAATTCGAAGCAAGTAAAGCTGAAACTATTTTAGCTGCTCTAAAGTGATCTTAAGAGCTGCAAGGGTTCCGGATGTTTCATTCTGAACCCTTTTCTTTGAACATAGAAAAAGAACCGTACTTCTACACACAAAACCTAACTTAAATTGAAATCTAAAGCATTGAGCATTGCGAGCTACGCTCTGGTAGGCTCTCAGATGACTGACGACCGTCGTCTCGATTTTGGGCAAATAATTGGTTTCATTAACATAATCCATCGTCATAGAAGTACTTTCAATGTTGGAGACTTTCCAAACACCATTGTTCAAAGTTAAAGCCCATATTGTTTCTACATCTTTGAACTTTTTACTCCCATCTACAATATTGCCTGTTTTTTATCTTTGAGGTAATTCCGCTCTTTTACGTCAACCAGCAACGTTTATGAGAGCGTTCAAAGGAGGCTGTGATTTGATATCGACTTTGAAGAAGCGCGTGAACCAGTGGAGCGTGTTCAATTGACTCACATCCAAGCTTTACCGCCCATTTTCTCTAACAAAACGCTCTCCAATCAAAACGTCTTCAATATACTGCTTGTGGCTGTTGAGATATTGAATATCAGCGAGATAAGCCAAGTGGTGTCCGTCTGCGATATTTTCAATGAATGCTGCGTTGCCGGCATCGGCTTCATTAAACATGTAATCGACTAATACTTGAATCCTATCTGTTATTGTCTCGACTAACCGCTCGCGCTCTGCTTCAAGCAACCCGTAAGCATCACAAAACTGTTTAGCTCGCAAAGACTGCGACTCTAGGTTGCCCATTGCATCAGATTCATGGGTTTTGAATGGCGCCCAGCAGTAAATAGCATACGCAATATCCCAAACCCTCGGCGCTGGATGTGCGGTATCAAAGTCAATAATCCCGACTGCTTCTGAACCAACGAGCGTTACATTATAAGGAGCATAGTCTCCATGACAGATGACCTCTCTGGGTTCACGACTCGGCAGCTTCCACACTAGTGCCTCATTCGAGTGTGTTGATAAAAATGTGCGAGAGGCGTCGTGATACGAGCGAAGAAGCTTAGCGGCAGAAACCAGAGCCTCCGTCGTAGCAATATGTCCTTTCAGAGGATAATTAAAAACATCACCAACGACATACGACACGATCTCATTGCCATTGCCATTGCCATTGCCATTGCAGTCAAAACCATGTGGCTTCGGTGCGGCATTGAAACCATTTTCTGCGATGTGGGACAGTAAACGATGTACTGTTTCAGACCACACACCTCGTGGTCGGTAAATTTTGTTATCAGAGCGAAAAATTTGCCCCTCTCGCCCGCCCTTGAGTTCTTCCATCATTATCCTTAGTACTAGCTTATTAAAGATATACAGCGAAGCTGCAACCAACGCTTTTCTTTGCTAAAAGCACAGAAAAGTGCCATCGCCATTTAGTCGATTGATTTGTAACCCTATACATTTAACGACAATCTAATACCCTCAACTTTGTTTAGGAAGCGTGTCCAAACGCCTTTTTCTCACACTTAAGTCAGCATCACAAAAATCTGTCACGATAACTATCTGACTAACTCTAGGATGGGTTTAAACGCGGGATCCCGACAATCTTTGGCAAGTTCGTAAAGACACATTTCCAATCCAGTGACTTCAACGCCGCACCGCATTAATCGTTCAATGGCGAGCCGCACATCCGTCGCTGAGCGTGAAGAAATACAATCGCTAACAAGCTCGACATGATACCCAAGTTCCGTCAAGCCTCTCGCAGTTTGATATACGCAGATGTGAGCTTCAATACCACAGACCAACCAAGAATCGACACTCGCCGCCTGAACGGCTTCTAAAAACGTTGGAGAGTGACAAGCATTGAAAGTGGACTTAGTGATGGCAGCGGTATGAGTTAGGTGTCGCCCAACCTCTTCAACCGTCAGACCCAGTTTTTCGGGGTTTTGTTCAAGCAATACGATAGGCATATCGAGTGCTTTCACACCCAAAATCAATTTTTCACAGTTCGCTATAAACAACGAGCTATTCTCAACCAAACGTGCAAGTTTGCCTTGTACGTCAACAATAATGAGCCCAGTGCTGTCTCTTGAGAGCATATTCCATCCTTAGTTATTCAGTATCATCTTGTAAAACAAACGTCTCGAATCGTCCGTGCTCTCTCGCTCAACAACATATTGGACATGACCTTCTTTATTTGCATTGGGCGACAACTGAATGCTCCACAATGGGTTAATTTGATTTGGCACAATAGAGTAGCGCACATCCATGATTCGCATTGGGTTGTTAGGATCGACAGCAAGGTATCCATTCGAAAAATGAGCAAAACGACCAATATCAATGGCCTGCTGAGAACTCACATCAAGCCAAGAGAAGTCTCGTGCGATATCGAGCTTCTGAACGGACTCACCTTGATAGACTTTTGTGCTCACTCCAGCTCTTATCGCGTCAACGTAGAACTCGTCGTCGGTTTCATACACGACTTTCCAAAGCAAAAGATTGGCAAAGCTGGGTTTGGCCGCTAGCCGGATAGGAGTATGCTGGCGCTCGGTTGCTAACTGCCAAGCAACTTTCTCGACACGTTGTTTCTGAATGCCCCCTAATGAGAGGTAGACCAGCGCCCAAACGAAAGCGGCGCGAGCGAACACTGGGCTACGCCGCCATGCGGCAAGGGCAACCAAGATTAAGACAGGCAACGTGAACATAGGATCCACAACAGAGACATTGCTCCACGCAACACGCTGCTGACTTAAAGGCCAAAACAGTTGAGTGCCGTAACTTGTGCAAGCATCGAGCAAAGCGTGAGTCGAAAAACCTAAAGCACAATATAACCAACTTTGACCAAACGACAGACCGAATCGCTTGGCAAACAGTGGGTACAGAACAACCGCGCAAAGCATACTGCCGATGGGTATGAAGAGTAATGAGTGGGTAAACTGTCGATGGTATTGCAAGTACAGCAGTGGGTCTTGAGAAGAACGGATCAGGACATCTAAATCTGGCGCCATTCCAGACAACATTCCTAGAGCGCCAGCGACAATTACATGCTGTTTTTTACCCACAGATTGGGGTAACGAAGCACCAATTAAGCCTTGTGTTAGTGGGTCCATCAAATCTACTCATCTATCGTGCGTAATACGCAAAAATCTCGCGACATATTCAGGCGTCATGTCTTCTCTCTCAAAGCATAGACGCGCAGCAGAGAATACGTAAATAGAGGAATCTGAAGCCTTGCCCCACCCAGGGCGCATTAGCTAGGAATAAAAGCAAAACAAAGGCTTGAAACCTCAACCTAAGATGGGGGGCTAAAGAACAGAAGAGAAAGGATTGATGGAGTAAGCGACTAACTCGATCATTGGAACAGCGCAGGGGTACTGCGCTGCTCTATGTGCGGTTTCAATCTAAGCCAGCGTCATCTAAAGCGCTGTAAACTAAATAATAGACGCGTGTGCTACTCAGTTAGCATTTGTTCATGAGAGGCGGACTCGTCAGCCGAATTTGCAAATGAATCTTTGAGTCTTTGAGTAAGCACTGGTAAATCATTGCGATAGAAGCCAGCTGTGTAACCATCCACTCGCGGAGGCAGCGACTGCACTATGCTCATCAGGACGTTTTGAGTAAACTCCGCGGCGTCTTCATCGCGACTCAATGAAGCCAAAACATCCACCTCTATTACATTGAGCAGATCACTGGTTAACTGTTCATAGTGAGCAACGTTCTCTGGCGTCACCGTCTGATAAACAAAATAGTAGTTTGCAATACGATATAACGCATCGCTCTCTTTCTGGGACAAACAGCCCGATTGAGTCAATGGCTTGAGGCTAGCCTTGAAGCGTTTTTTCAGCTTTTCAACTCGAGAGCTGAGTGATTTTTTCTCATTTTGCTCCTGAGCTTTCTTCTTGTTGTAGTGATAAAAATAGAACGTAATAAGTAAAAACATCGCAATCAGTAATGCGATAATGAGAAAGAAAGGCATAAGTAACTGATTCAAATAAGGCTATAGTTATTACAAGGTGAGAATTATAGGCAATCCACTCGAAGCAATCAAAAGCTCTTTGTATCTAATGATGTCTATTTCGCAACTTGATTTGAGCTTTGCTTTTATGGAACAGACTGGAGCGACACATGACAGTTAGGGAAATTCTGCTCGTTAACAACGTTCGCTGCTTTTTGATGTTTCGAAGCAGTTACTTTGCCCGTTTTTACTATCCGGTATTTACGCTCCTTTATTTGGACTACGGACTCACGCTATCTCAGTTCGCTATGCTCAATGTGGTTTGGGCTGCGACCATCGTCATCGCCGAAGTTCCCTCTGGCGCGTTTGCCGATACTCTCGGGCGCAAAAAGCTTGTCGTCCTATCTTCGTTGGTGATGTTCATCGAAATTGCCATGATCGCCTTTGTACCGACAGGAAACGCTACACTGGTGTTTTATGTCTTTCTGGTTAACCGAGTGCTGAGTGGACTGGCTATGGCACTGGCAAGTGGCGCGGACGAAGCCCTCGCGTATGACACATTAAAAGAACAAGGCAAAGAAGATGCTTGGCCGCATGTCTTGCAACTGCAATTGCGTATTTCCGCTACGGTGGGGATCATTGTGACTTTGCTTGGTGCAGCAATGTATGACGTTAATTTTATGGCGGCTCTATATGGATATTTTGGATGGGATCAGCCACAAAGCACCCAAGATATTATGCGAACGCCTGTCTATGCCACGTTGTTTGTTGCTTTAGTCGCGATTTATTCCGCTTTTAGCATGGAAGAAGAACCGAAAACGTCACCTGAAACACATCACTCAACAAATTCAACATTGGCAAGTTTGAAGTTAACGCTAAATACCGGAAAGTGGGTCCTCTCTACACCTGTTGTACTATATATACTGCTCTACTACAGCTTATTCGAGCACACGTCGCGCATGTTTTTGACAATGAATAGCCAGTACTATCTCGCGATTCATATCCCGATCATTTATTTTGGTTTAATTGGTGCAGGGATCAGTGTGTTGCAAATTTTGCTTGCTGGCCAAAGCAGAAAACTAGCAGAGCGCAGTGAGCCCAGAGTATTCCTTGTAGGCATGGGGTTGCTGACTCTAACCACTTACTATTTGATCAGTTTAGGCTGGCCAATCTTCGGCTTACTCCCTGCACTTGCGTTGATCTTTTTGACAATGACGATGAACATCTTCATCAGCTACCATTTGAACAGAAACACCAAGTCACACAATCGTGCAACGGTTCTTAGCTTCAAAGGACTCATGTTCAACATTGGCTACGGAACAATCGGTATGTTATATGCTTACTACTACAAACTGTTGTCAAAAAACTATTCCGAACAAGAGATTGAACAACACACCGCGTTTTTGGATTCACTCTCCGCTTTCACTTATTACTTCGCAGCTTTGTTTATCCTTGTGAGCGTCTTTTTCATTATCAGAAACAATAAAGAGGTGATATTTAGATAGCGTTACCAAAACGCTCACAGGGCAGATTTCAGATCGGGAAGGTACTATTTGCAGAAGGTATCGATATAAAGCGCTTCTACTTTATCTCTCGCCCATTGCGTTCGGCGAAGGAACTTAAGCGAAGACTTAATTGAAGGGTTGTTATAAAAACAGTTGATTTGGATTTCGGCATCTAACCCTTCCCAACCATAGTGTTCT
The DNA here is from genome assembly GCF_027587055.1 of Vibrio sp. MarTm2. Lineage (NCBI taxonomy): Bacteria > Pseudomonadati > Pseudomonadota > Gammaproteobacteria > Vibrionales > Vibrionaceae > Vibrio > Vibrio sp. MarTm2. The sequence continues at coordinate 16,689 of NZ_JAPPTK010000001.1, forward strand.
TGTAAGCGAACAAGAATTTTTTCTAAAGTCAGACCATGTAAGGGGTTATTGGGTTGTTCTTGGCTCATAACAGAGACTCCTGACGAACGGCTCTAAACCGCTATGGTAGCAGATTAGACCCGCTCTGTTCGACGTTTTATCTAAGATGAACTTTGCAATGCCCACGGAAGAGGTCGTTTAGTCTGTAAACACGAGCTCTTTCTTTTTAGCAACAGAAACTACCTGTGTGCCGGCAATGAGATCATGAATGCAGCGGCGATCCTTTCTAAAAATAAAGAGAATATTGATGATAATCAACAAACTCCCAATAGGGCCCAAAAAAGAAATGATAGTCAAAGGTAACCAACGTTTCAATATCAGCTTTGGCAGACCCACTCGCTGATTTTCCATTGTGACAATGGCGATTTCGACAACGTTTTTTCCAATGCTTTGCCCATACTTATGGAGCAGATAACCATGCAAAAGCAGATAGATTGCCCCCGAGTAGGCAAATATTAGAAGCAATAATAGGGGCGACCCGTTCACGTTTTCTAAATTCTCAGGGAGAAGATAGATACAAACGGGGACGATGAAAATAATAGTAATTAAACTATCTATCAACCAAGCCCAAAAACGCGACCAACGAGAGGCAAGGACCGTTTCGGGAGTAGTAGCTCCCCTATCTCATCATTTTTATCAGTTAGTTGAGCACTCTCCATTGCCTTACTCCACCGACGTTAATTGACAATCCAACGTCTCGCCACCATTGACTGATATCATTCGCATTTTATTCGCAGAGAGGAACTCTAAATCATCTAAGCTAGTATGTGAGTCTGGCACCTTGCGCTTAATTGCGTACGCGACAAAATTCGATTTCTGGTTGTTGGCGACAACCTCGTTACTTGATGACACCGACTTCAGCTGATGTCCTGAGATAGACCATTCTCCTGCTGATTTCACTGTCAACGAAACCGGTTCTTGTGACTTATCGATGACTTCTTCAAATGCAGCACTCATTGTAAAACGGCCATCGGAAAAGTAAGTCGCTGTAACAGTCGCATCTAAAGAATCATCCTGACACAGCCAACTTCCCAACAATTGTTCTTCACTGACATCTGGTAGTTGTTTGGGTTCGATTTCATTGGCGGCACAGCCACTTAAAGCAAGACTTACAAGTAAAAAAGAGACGTTTTTCATTATTTATAGACCTAACCTAACTGCATAACTGAGCAATTCAGTGTTCATCACCCAGTCAATTCGATTTTATAATAATTAAGGCGAGATTTATAAACCACACAAATAAAAAAGTAAATACATTTGGTGCCTATATAACAGAGACTTATATTAGGTTCAGAATAAACGTCCATTTGGTACTTTGCTTTCCAAACAGAGAGCTTTGCAGCACCAAGAGCAATATAAAATATGCCTATGTTCCGATAATCAAAAAGCCGCACACATAATATGCTGAGGCCCAGCTTCTCCACCAAGATACTGTAACTGAGTATCTTCAAAACCAGCTTTTTGATAACAAGAAAACGCACGCGGGTTCTTGCAGTTGACGGTGAGATAAATCGAGTGATAGCTGGCATAGTTTTCTTTTAAATAAGCCAGTAGCGCAACAACAGCTTGCGTGCCAATTCCTTTGCCTTGGTAGTTTTTATCAACCGCAAATGCGCGAAGCCCAATCGCGCCACTTGGACAAAACTCGTAGTTATCCGAATAGGCAACGTCTAACTTAAAGAAACCGACAATATGTTCTTGGTATTTAATTACGTGTAAATGCGTGGTTTCGCAGTCATCCAACAGAAATGCTGCTGCGGTACCAGCAAACTTGATCTGTTCTTGCGCGAGTTCTACTTTCCTTACCTCTTCCTTTTGGTCGCAACTGAGTTTTTCGATTTTTATCATTTTGTTTTCCATCACACTTTATTGAACGCCATTTAGACACTTCATTCTTGGGGATCAACAGCGAACAGCCATGGATTCGCCTAGAGTTGAGATAATATGCGCAACCGCTAGCCACATCAAAAAGTGTCACTCAAATATTTAAGCCAACCCTAACAATCGTCGTTTTCACTGTTAGTCAATCAAATCCAATGTAAGTAGTAAACGGTGAGTGTTTTCTGAGGTCGTAGGCGAGCGATGCACGATTCCTGCCCCTTCATTTCCTTGCCATAGCTCTCCTTTAAGCAAAGCCACATCTCCAATATTCAGCTGCTGCACGTCATTCGATGCTCCATATAACCCTGATAGATCATCCGGCATACCTTGGTTCCCCGCCCCTAGACGCGAACGATCGACGCATTCATCCGCTAACCATTCTGTTGCAACACCATTGTAGGTTGTAACAAGCCGGACAGGCACTTTATCTACATGGAACCGAGGACACATTGCGCCATTGAGTGTTGTAAGCCTTAAACCAGCGCGTTCGACGTCAAATAAGCAGCAAAACATATCAACCAGTCTGGCTATATCATCACCGATGATTTCGAGGCCTTCTACATCATCCAACAAATCAGAAACTTGCTTCTTTGCACTGCTTGGAGTGACAACAATAGATGCTCTTAGACTCGGTTTGTGAGCGACAACGAAATTGGCCGCCTCATGAAGTTCGTTGGCAATGCTACGGCGCCAAACTGCAATATTAACGTCTGGCTGGTAGACATGGCTGTATAGAGACTAAAGGAATGAACAATTCAAAGAGATATGGATCGGGCGGGATTTTGGCGGATCAAACGGACCTTTTAAAATGATGAAGCTAGGAATGATGCGGGGTTTGGGCTTTTTGAAGCTTGAACCCCGCTTTTGTTTTTGGTGCTTTGTGTAATCTTAGCGTTTTGAACAATCCTTTTAAAGCTGGTTGTTTTGGTCTGTTAAATTGAACAGCTTTGATTTTGCTTCGAGCTGTGTTTAAAAACGGTTTAAACTTTTAAATTCTAATCGCCGATGTCTTTGGCGATGTGTACCACTTGGCCTACTACCTCGAACTGATGCTGCTCCTCTTTAGGAATGGAAATTGTCTCATACATAGGGCTGTCGCTTATCAACCTCCAACTTCCTAAGGCGTTTTGGTATCGCTTCACGAATAGCTCTTCGCCGTTTCTAAATATATAGATGTGGCCGTCGGCTGGTTTGTTCCTTCCCAGATGAACTACTAGCGTGTCGTTGTTGTGGATCGTGGGTTCCATGCTGTCGCCTTTCGCCCAAACTATCGCTAAATCTTTTTCGTTAAACCCTCTAAACTTCAACCACTTGCGCCTAAATGCTAGGTGCCTGGTTGGCTCTAGATCATCTGGGTTAAGCGCGCCATGGCCCGCCGATACTTGAACTCTATAACCTGGTATTAAAGCAAACTCTTCAGTGAAGTCTTTGTAAAACGAAATGCCGGAGTAGTTGACTGTTGGCTCACTGACTGAGTCTGTCGCCAAGCCTACTGTTAGGCTTTTTTGCGTTTCGGGATCGAAAAGACTTATGTGGTACTCAGTCGCTTTCGTCCCTTTTCTGCGTCGCTTTAGATGCTCTTTTCCTTCGGACATCTTTGCCAAGTGATCTCTGGTCCATCTAGTTGAAGTTGGAAAGTTTCCGTGCCCTGCAACCTCAGAAGCCATAAACCAAAGCATCCGTTGATCGGCATCACAAACGGATGAATTATCCGTTTGTGTACTATTAGCATCCGTTTGGTGTATCTCTTTGTTTTGTAAGCTCTTATTCAAAATAACGCCTCGTTTAACAATTCGGACAAACGGATGATCAATAAAAAATATCATCCGTTGGTATTGACCCTTTCGTCCGTTTGATCAAATAATGTAGTTACTAAGCAAAGCAACTCTAAGGAGTAACTAACATGAATAACCAAAGAGTCTCGCAGAAAAACATTCAAGAAGGAAGTGATTGGCACCGAGCGGACATTGTTGCCGCTCTAAAAAAGCGCGGCCTTTCCGTCCGTCAGCTTTCTCGCGAAGCTGGTCTTGGAGAAAACACTCTTTCAAATGCGTTGCGTTCACCTTGGCCAAAAGGCGAAAGAATTATTGCTGAAGCGATTGGCATGAAGCCAGAAGAGCTATGGCCTAGCCGTTACCGTTCAGTTCGAGCTGCAAGCTAGGAGGCTGAACATGTGGTTTACAGCAACTGAATTGGCTGGAGTAGTCGGCCTTCCTAGCACTGACCGCAACACTCGTGAGTGCTTGAAGAAGTTGGCAGTTAACGCTCCAGAGCTAGCCAGGAAAAGAAAGGGAACTAGAGGCATTGAGTATCACGTCAGCCTTTTACCTGCGGCAACACAAACGGCTCTGTACAAACGCGAGGGCAAAGTCAAACTCGGCGATCAGGTTCTTGAGCTGCCAAAAGAGAAAAGCACCAAAACCTATTGCCGCGAAGCGCTTTGGGCTCGCTGGGATAGAACCAACAACGCCGCAAAAGAGAAAGCGCAAGAGGCACTAAAAGCTGTGCAAGCGGTTAATGCCCTGGTTAAGAACGGCACCAAGAAGCTTGATGCCTACCACTATGTGGCTGAGCAGTTTGATATGTCTTTATCTACCGTTCGTCGCGCGGTTGCCAAAGTGAAAGATATCGATATGTGTGATTGGGCTCCGGCTCTTTTACCTAAACACTTTGAAAGCTCACAAATCAAAAAATCCAACAAGTTCGCGCACATCACGCCTGATGCGTGGGAGTTCTTCAAGGCTGATTACCTTCGATTAGAACAACCGAGCATGACGGCTTGTTATGAGCGACTTAAAGATGCCGCGCCTATGCATGGCTGGAAGATTCCTAGCCTTAAAAGCCTGAGCCGCCGCATTGAACATGAAGTGCCTATTCAGCAACGCGTTATGTTGCGCGAAGGGCAGCACGCACTACACCAAATGTTCCCACCACAGGAACGTACCGTCGAAGGTTTACACGCCCTTGAATGGATCAACGGTGACGGCTACCAACACAACGTCTTTGTGCGTTGGTTTAACGGCGAAATTATTCGCCCTAAAACATGGTTCTGGGCCGACGTCTACAGCCGCAAGATCGTAGGGTGGCGCTGCGACATCAGTGAAAACACAGACAGCATTCGCTTATCACTGATGGATGTATGCGAGAAGTACGGTATTCCAAAGGAAATCACGCTCGATAACACGCGAGCAGCGGCAAACAAATGGATGACGGGCGGCGTTCCAAACCGTTACCGATTCAAGGTTAAAGAAGACGATCCACTTGGCATCATTCCTATGATGGGCATCAAGCTGCATTGGTCTAGCGTCATTCTTGGCAAAGGTCATGGTCAGGCGAAGCCTATCGAACGTGCCTTTGGTGTTGGCGGTATTGAAGAGTACATCGACAAAACACCGCTGTGTGAAGGTGCTTACACAGGCGCTAACCCAATGGCCAAGCCAGACAACTACGGCAGCAAAGCAATAGAAGCGGAAGACTTCCTGCAAGCGATCGCTAAAGGCGTCGAGATGTACAACGCCAAGCAAGGCCGCAATACCGAAGTTTGCAAAGGCTTTATGAGCTTTAACGAAGCCTTTAATGCCAGCTACGAAGTGGCACCAATCCGCAAAGCAACGGAAGAGCAGCTGCACATGATGATGCTGCAAGCCGAAGCGGTTCGCGTGTCTCGTCATGGCACGGTTTCTTTGGATGCTGGCGGCAGCTTGCAAGGCCGTAAGAATCGTTACTTCCACAACGCGATGATGGACTACATCGGCCAGAAACTGGTCGCCAGATTCGACCCTCTCAAACTGCATGAATCTATCGAGATTTACACGCTTAACGGTGTGCGAATTTGTACGGCTGAATGTTTAGAGAAAGTGGGCTTTGGCGATACGCAAGCCGCACGAGAGCACAAGCGCAAACGCACTCAGTTTGTGAAGTCGAACAAGCTTGCAGCCGAGGCGCAAAAAGAGATGGATGCACTCGAAGTGGCCGCAATGATGAAGCCGCTTGAAGAAGAAGTGATTCCAGAAACCAAAGTGGTTGAGCCGTTCCGACCTGTCGCCATTGGCAATACCGCCGCGCATGTTCAATTCGATGAAGAGCTCGATGACGAATACGAAGAAAACTTCGCGTCTAGCCTGAGTTTCCTTGTTGAGCAGCGCAATAAAAACAAGCTTTAAACCCTTTTTAAACCACCCAAAAACGGAGATTGAACATGACCAACGTCGTTGAAATTGGCAAACAAGAAGCACAGCAAACCGATGTCCTGATGCGCGTTCGTGCGCTAACGGAATCTAAGGTGGTGTCGGCTTCGCAAATCGCTAAGGAAATTAGTGTTTCTCCTGCCACGCTTAGCCAAATCTTGAATGGTTCTTACAAGGCCGACCCAGCCAAGATGATTCAAAAGCTTGAGCGCTGGTTGAACTACCGCGAAGAGAAGAACGCAAAGCCAAGCGTTAACCCAGGCTTTGTCATGACGCAAACCGCGCAACTGATTACTAACGATCTTACTTACGCACAAGTGACCGAATCTATCGTGGTTATCTTTGGCGCCTCTGGTGTTGGTAAGTCTGAAACACTGCGCGAGTACCAAAAGAACAACAACAACGTTTGGATGATCACTGCAAGCCCTAGCCGCTCAAGCTTGACCGAGTGCTTGTATGAGCTGGCGCTAGAGCTTGGCCTTGATGATGCGCCGCGCCGCAAAGGGATGTTGGCGCGTGTTATCCGCAACCGCCTAATTGGCAGCGAAGGCTTGGTCATTATCGATGAAGCGGATCACCTAGATTACCCAACCCTAGAAGAACTGCGCATTCTGCAAGAAGAGACAGGCATTGGAATGGTGCTTGTGGGTAACAACAAGGTTTACACCCAGCTCACTGGTGGCCGCAGAAACGAAGACTTTGCGCGCCTATTCTCTCGCATCGCGAAAAAGCGCGGTATTCACAAAACCAAGCAGGCCGATGTACGCGCCATTGCTGACGCCTGGAACGTCAACGGCGCTACCGAACGCAGCTTAATGCAGCAAATTAGTGAGCGCCCAGGTGGCCTTCGAATCCTAAGTAAAACCCTAAAGCTGGCGACCATGTTTGCCAACGGACAAAGCATTTCAGAGCAAGTGCTACGCAAAGCGTTTGCTGAATTAGAAACCAATGAGTGAGGTGGGTTATGAGCACCTTTCCATTTAATCAAGAATATCGAGCAGCATTTGAGAAGGTTGTTGGATTACTCAAAGTGGCTCAGGAACGAACGCTTTCTGCTACGGAAAGCAAGCAATTGGATGTGCATATTGCAATATGCCGCCGCTATGAAAAGTAATGAGGTGATTTATGGGGAAGTCAATTCATGTCTATCAGGGCATTAAAGGTCTACGAGAAATCTCTAAGCATACTGGTGTCCCTTTAGGCGCTCTAAAAAAACGGGTTAACAGAGAGCGGCTGACCATTGAGCAAGCGGTCGAATTGGGAAAGCTAAAGAGTGGTGGTCAAGCCAAGTATGAATATCAAGGTATTTGTGGTTTGAAAAATATTGCAGAGGCTTACCAGTTTTCTTACGGGACGTTAAAGGCGCGAGTTGTTCAAATGGGCATGCCTATACAAGAGGCGCTAGAAATGCCTGTAAAGGGACGTAGCACTTTGAGTAAGGAGCCTTTTTTAAAGATTGACCCTCTATGGGCGCTGGCTCTTGGAATGGAGATTCGATGATGACGATTGTTGATAAGGGGTTAAACCAATGATGAACCCAACAGAAAAACGCCGCGCGATGGCGAACGCAGTGGAGCGTTTGCAGCGTGAAGGCTCTGAAGTAATTGGATTCGCGAGCAAAGGTCTTGGCATTCCGGTTATCACTATCGAGATGCCACCAACTTGGTTGCTACCTAAAGCGATTCCGATGCGCGAATGCATCAACGGTAAAACCGAAGAGATTAGCGTGGCACGCCTAAGCGGCTGTGTGGTTCGTTGGCTAAATCGCGAACTGCCAGAGGCATACCAAATCACCCAAAACTTAAACCCATTTTCGCCAGAGCTTATCGCTCAATGGCCTACGAATTTGTAAGGAAAAAATAATGACCAACCCAACTGAACAAACCGAGTTTCGCACTAACGCTCAAGGCCACCTAGTGCCTGTTAGCCAAATCAAAGAGATCGACCTTCTGCGTGATGATGTGGTTTCAAACATCGTTGATGCAGCTAATAAGCTGCAAACCGCAATGGCCGAGTTTAAAGCCGCGTCTATGGCGCAGGTTAAAGACTTCGTAGACCTCAGCGCTCAAGAGTTTGAAGTGAAATACGGCGGCACCAAAGGCAACGTTACGCTTCTATCGTTCGACGGTAAGTACAAAGTGCAGCGCAGCATTGGCGAACACCGCGTATTTGACGAACGCATTCAAGCGGCCAAGGCCAAGATTGATGAATGCATCAAGCGCTGGTCTGAAGGTTCTAGCGACCAAATTAAAGCGTTAGTTGATCTCGCGTTCCGAGTGGATAAGCAAGGCAACATCGACGTTAACCAGGTGCTGTCACTGCGCCAGCTCAATATTGATGATGCTGATTGGATTGAAGCGATGGACGCCATTGCAGACTCCATCAAAGTTGTCGGCAAAACGCCTTACCTACGTGTGTATGAGCGCCAAGGTGACGGCCAGTACAAACAGATTGCCCTTGACATCGCCAAGCTATAGCGAGGTGGTGAATGGAGATACCAACCCGATACGGAACACTTCGCGTCACCCTCCATGCACAAGAGCGATGGGCGCAGCGAACTGGGTTAAGCGATTGGGACTTAATTGGGGCGGTGCTTAAGGCGCGCCGCCCAACTAAAAACCAATTGCGTCGAATCATGAAGCGAGAGGCAGGCTGGCAACCCCAGCGAATTCTGGAATGTGAACATGCCTACTTCTTACTTAAGAACAACCACATTGTCACAGTATATGACAAAAGAGAGGTTCACCATGGCTGAATCAAATTACTACATGGACGCGGCTGCTAAAGCGGCCAAAGCAGAGCGAGAAGGCTCTTATTCATACGCTGCTCAGCTTTGGAATTCGGCGTCTTACTCAGCGTTAAGCAAAGAGAATCGCCACTACGCTCAAGCCCGCGTTGACTTCTGTCAAAAGCAAAATAAGGAAGCCGAGCATGTGTAACGAATTACAACGTTCTTTTACTACGCCTCGCTCCTATCGAGCGCTAGAGCGTGAAGTTGAAATGGCTGAAGCCTTGATTGAGCACGATGGCACAGCCTTCCCAGATTCCACGTTTGAGGAAGGTTATATCGCGGCACTTAATTTTGTAATGAACCGACAAGGCTCCAACGTTCGTGAGGAGTACGAGGACTTAATGGATGAGCAAAACCAAGCCGACCAAGCGGCCCTGCAAACTAATTAAACATATTATGGTTCATCGCCGCTGCGACCAAGCAGAAGCAGAGGTATGGGCAGATAGGCACTGCGGGGATTGGCGAAACACCCCGCTACCGAGGGCCAAAAGAATTGAATCAATATCGAGTAATGAGAAGGAATGGGACTGATGAGTAAAGGTAAATCAATCACCAAAGAGATGTGGGAAAAAATTGAAGCCGAGATGTCTGGTAGCTGGGTTGCAATCAGCTTCATCTACAAGGGTCATGAAGTATCAGTCAACCGAGTGAGAGTCTCTGAGTCAAGGACATGTTTGCAAGTCTACATTGACGGCTTTATCAAAGTTGAATGGGTAAGCTTCGATGGTAAAGACGGCATAAGCGAAAAAGCGCCTGAGATCTTGGCTGATGTTTGGTGCAGAAAAACCAAAGCTAAATACGACACCAAATTCAAAACTGCTGTGACAAAGATTTATGGCAAGCGTGGAGTCAAAAAAAAGTATCCAGACTTAGAAAGCAAGCATGTGTTTTATGTTCCTTCTTTTTCAAAAGCCTCTGTGCTTTGTCGCCAATTCAAAAAGCTCGAAGGGCTTGAACTGAAGAAGGCTATGTTTCTCGATACAAAAGAGGAATCGCTATGAAACTCACCCGCTGCCCTGTGTGCCATACCAACCTGCACCTTGATGCGTTGATTCAAGACCAAGCTGGTAAAGAACTGCTCGCAGATGTGTCTAACCTGCCGGATTTTGTCGCTAGGCCGCTGCTTGCTTACCTTAGCCTGTTTCGCCCTGCGAAGTCAGACTTATCGCTTAGCCGAACGCTGCGCCTGATGCGTGAAGTGACCGATGAGTATCGCGCCGATCACCTATTGGCGTCGGCCCTTATCGAGTGTGTGCAAAAGCTACGCGAGAAGCGCCAGCTGCATAACGACACCAAACCCTTGGCAAACCACAACTACTTAAAGCAGGTGTACAAAACCTTGGCCGTGCGTAACAACGTGACGCTTGAACCGCACAAGCACAAAGGCGAAGTCGCACAACAAACCACCCAACCAGACAACAGCGCTTGGTACATCGAACAAGCTGATCGCATGGTCAAGGTTGGACAGGACCCACTCGCAGAAGGCAGCACCATCGCCGCCAAACTGCGTGAACTGAATTGGCAACCAACTAACTAAGCGAAACAAGCAAGGTTCGCCTTGCTTGTCTGCCTAGCGTGGTTGCTAGGCACTGATGAGCAGCCAAGGGGGTTTGTTATGTTCGGTGAATACACGCCGCTAATGAAAGCGGGTTTGCTAGAGCGCCGATTGAATGCAGGAAAGGCAATGGTTGATCCAGAGCTTGGATTGCAAAAGCGCTGCCCATGCTGTGAGGAATTTTGGCCGCAGGATACGTTGTTTTGGTCACTCTCGCCGCGTGAAGCCGATGGCCTGCAAACTTGGTGCAAAGCTTGTCAGTTGGATTATAAGCAAAGCCGCAAGTCGGCTTAAGGGTGGAAGGATATGGCGACACTCCATTTAACTTTGAAAAAGAGGTGGTTTGAGCTGATTAGGTCAGGCCAGAAAACCGAAGAGTATCGAGAGATTAAACCTTATTGGGACCGCCGCTTAATGGCGGGAAAGTCATTCGATACTGTCACTTTCAAAAACGGGTACGCAAAAAACGCCCCTACGTTAATCATCGAGCTTAAAGAGATTCTTATTGGTCTTGGGGTTGTTGAGTGGGGGGCACCAGAAAATGAGCCTGTTTATATTTTGAAACTCGGCTCAATCATCAAGTAGGAGGCAAAATGTCCAAACTCCTTAAACTTGTCCAAATCGGTAAGCGCGAATTGCAACTTAGCGATGGAGCTTATCGAGATTTACTTGAGGAAGTCACAGGTCAGCGTAGTTCCCGAGGCCTGAACGATTTCAAGTTAAGCAAAATGGTTGACCGCATGAAGCAGATGGGCTTTGTGCCAGTAAACAAAAACAAAGTGGAGGCAAAGAAATTCAGAGCGTATGAATCGGAGAAGATTCTCGCCATCTGGATAACTATGAATAAGCAAGGCTTCTTGCGCAATGGCAACGATTTGGCATTGGATGCCTACGTTCGCCGCATGACTAGCCAAATCAACGGCAAAGGCGTGGCAAAGTTAGCGTGGATTAATTCAGAGCAAGCGACCTACGTGCTAGAGGCTTTAAAGAAATGGCACTATCGCCTAATGCGTGATGCGATTATTGCTGCTGGCGGTCGCGTTCCGCTAAACGACAAATGCACAGGGCCAGTAGGTTATGATAAGTTGGCGTGGTTTTATGAACATAATTTCAAGGGAAATAACAAATGAAACGTTTACTTGCGCTAGCGTCATTACTTTTACTTGCTGGGTGTGCAACCCCTGTTAAGCAAACCGATATCCCGTTATCGATCTATGACAAAGATACTGAATATGGCATTAGAGACCGCGTGAACGGTTTTGATATCACCGTGTACTACTCTCGCTATCAATTTATCCCAGAAAGTGATGCTGTAGCGCAAGCATGTAAATCTCAACTAACGGCCATTGCTTGGGAGCATTCAGACAATGTTCAGCGCAAGATTAAACCAGTCAACGAGCAGCGTATTCGCTTGTCGATGGGAAGAAATGCATTTGCTGGCATTACATCTTGTGAGGCAGCAACCGTTGTTGAATGGGATGAATAGCCACTTGAACTAACATGCTCAATTAAAGACACCTGATTTATACTATAAACACCTCGCTTTGCGGGGTGTTTTTGTATCTGGAGGGTGGTATGAGTAGCGAAGATGAAAACCTAGATATGTTCGGCTTTAACAATGTCGATTTAAACGCCGTTGAAAGCGTGATTGAAGATGATAAAAAAAGCCCAGAGACGCTAAAGCAAATCTATTCGCTGTTTCGTAGAGAGTTGGGCCAAGAATCGGCAGTTAAGCTGCTTGGTGAGTTCTGTAAGCATTTTGGCGGATTTCCTATCTACGTCCCCAAAGGTCGCAAGCTTGAGGCAGAGATAAAGAAAATCAGCATCTGGAATGACTTTAACGGCAAGAACGTGGAGGAGCTGGCAAAAAAATATGACGTTTCTGTTTTTCATGTTTATCATGTGCTCAAGATAATGCGCCACGAAGAGCAAAAGAAAAGACAGCCAGAGCTTTTCTAAATTCAGCTTAATTCACCACTTCATCTAAATAAAAGCACAATCAATTTATCGTTATTACGCAATTGGTTGTGCTATGAAAACCCTAACCTTACACCGCAATTACTTCCCGCATGGGACGTTTTCTTATCTGTGTGATGAGAACGGTAACGCCATTTTAAAAACCGTTGAACGCCCTTGGAAAAATAATCAAGCTGGTATCTCTTGTGTGCCAGAGGGCGAGTATGATTTGCTACCGCACAAAAGCCCGAAATTCGGTGAGTGCTATGCGCTCTCTGCGCCAACCCTTGGCGTTACGATTTATGGCCCGTCACAGCGCACCCACATTCTGATTCACAAGGCCAACTACCCCGATCAGCTAGAGGGCTGTATTGCCCCTGGTATGGAATGGGGCGTAGTCAATGCTCACTGGGCGGTGCTTAGCTCAGGCGTCGCGTTTGATTACCTAATGGCTCACCTTGGCGGCGAAAAAGCCAAGCTGATCATTCGCCGAGCGTAACCATGGCTAGTCGCAGACTCTATAACTGGCAGTTCGCACAAGTGAAAGGCAAAGAGATGCGCCTTGAAGCTGAGCTGATTGCCCACAAAGGTGGCGCGCCTGTCCCACGCAATGCCCCCTTATTCAGCCACGATGCGACGCTTCAGAGTTACTTTGATAAGGCGTGGCGGAATGTGCATATAAGCGCAATCAAGCGCCACGTTTTTGAAAACACTAGAGGAAGATAACAACATGAAATTTTTATTTGTCCTATTCGTCTACGGAATCTTAATCGGCCTAGGTTTGATACTGGCTGGTTCAATTGGGTGTTACTTCGGTTATACGATTTTAGGTGGTGGCACTATCTTTCTGGGTGTAGTGCTGATTGTTGTTCGAATGTTGCTCGAAGGGCTCAGTTTTCAATAAGGACTAATCATGGCTATAGGAACAATTGCGACTGTCGCGTCGCTTGCACTCAAGGTCGGCCCTGCGGCTATTCGTGGTATCTCTAGTCTATTTGGTGGTAGCGATACTGCCGACAAAGTGGCGGAGGTCGTTGAGCAGGTTGATGCCGTCCTTGGTATGAACAAAGAGCAAAAGGAGCTGGCGGTTACCCGTAAACTTCAAGCGCTGCCGCCTGAGTCGATGGTTGAGCTTGAGCGCATCAAGCTGGAAATGGAAAAAGAACTGACCCGCCGCATGGAGTTGGATTTAAACGATAAGCAAGCTGAGCACCACGAAACTCAAGCCACCATACGTGCCGGTGATGTAGCAGAAGATGAGTACGTTCGTCACACTCGCCCTTGGGGATCGCGCTTGAGCCTGTACTCTGCGATTGCGTATATCTTTTTGTTCGAGCTGCTTGAAGCTTTTGGCAAAGGCACGGGCGCTGATTGGGAGATTGCAACTGGTTTGATGGCCCCGTTTCTTACTTACCTTGGTTGGCGTAGTGCTGATAAGCGCAGCCTAACAAAAGGCACTGGCACTATGATGGGAGACCTAGCGGCGGTGGTAAAGCGTAAATGAGCGACCAATTAGACCAGGCGCAGGAACTAGAGCAACTGTTCCGCGATAAAGCCCTTAACCAGCAATTAATGTCTCGCTGCGCAGAGCAGCCAGATGAAGATCAAGACGGGAATCGCTACTGCCTAAGCTGTGGTGCAACAATTCCGCCCAAAAGAATAAAAGCGCAACCCAATGCCGTGCGCTGCGTCAGTTGTCAGTCTAGGAAGGAGCCCTAATGGAATACGACTGGGTAAAGACATGGTGGCCTATCGTGTGGGCTGGCGTTTTGACCGTGGTTCAAGTGATTCAGATCTTGCTATCCAAAACCTACGCCAGACGCGAGGAGGTTCAGGAAGTGAGACGAGAAATGGACGAACTAAAAGCGAAAGTTGATGCGCTGCCAACCAGAGAAGAGATCACGAAACTCACTCTCGAGCTTTCAGAAGCGCGCGGTGAAATGAAAGAACTGCGCGCCCAAATACAACCCGTTGAACACCTTGCTCAATTACTTTTAGAGCAAAGGTTAAATGATGATAAATAGAGGTTCACATGTCCTTTAAAGAAGTATTAAAAGAAGACCAACGCCTTGTGATCTTGCGTTCGCTTCATGAAATGGACGGCTACGAAGCCAACGAATCTATCTTAGATTCATGCCTGGATGCTTACGGTCATCGCATTAGTCGTGATGCTGTGCGCACGCATCTGGCTTGGTTGGAAGAGCAAGGCCTTGTCAGCCTTCGCGAACTCGCCGATTGCAAAATAGCCATGCTCACAGGCCGTGGTGAAGATGTCGCAACAGGCCAAGCTCGTGTGCCTGGCGTAAAACGCCCACGAGCAAAATAAGGTATCGCTATGAAAAAGGCCGTTAACCGCAAGTCTAAAGTCGAACTGCTGCCAGAAGAGATTCGCGCGCAACTGAATGTGCTTATTCGCAGTGGTGATATGACCCAGAAGGATATCCGAGACGCTGTCAATCAGATGATTGAAGAAGCTGGGCTTCCCGACGATGCCAAACTCAGTCGAACCGGATTTAACCGCTACGCCAAGCGCATGGAGGAGTATGGCGCGCGGATTCGTGAAGCTCGGGAAGTAGCGGAGGTATGGTCGCATAAGTTAGGAACAGCGCCTGTTTCTGAAGTAGGTAAGATGTTGCAAGAGTTTGTTCGAACCATGACTTTTGAAACCTCCGCTCACTTGATGGAGAGTGGTGATCCAATACCGCCAAAAGCATTGGCGCAGCTTTCACTTGTCATCACCCGAGTCGAACAAGCGGCCATGACCAGTCATAAAGTTGAGAAAGAAATCCGCGCTGCCTATGCGGCAGAGGCGGCAGATGCTGTTTCTGATGAGTTGCGCGGTGTTGATGGCATGAGCGAGCAACTTGAGGACCGTATTCGTGGCATTTTGCTGGGTAAAGCGTGATGACTAAGAAGCAGCCAACACTCAAGGCGTTAACCGCGCCTAAAAAAATTGATCTTGCGGAAGAAATGGCAAGTCTCGGCGTGGACGTGCCCACGGCAGAAGAGTTTCAGGTTCCAGATAAAGAGCCTGTTTTTTTGCCATATCAGCAGCGTTGGTTTGAAGATGAAAGTCAAATCATGCTTGCAGAGAAAAGCCGCCGGACTGGCTTAACCTGGGCTGAGTCTGGTCGAAATGTGCTAACGGCATCCAAGCCAAAGCGCCGTGGTGGTCGCAACGTTTTTTATGTTGGCTCCAAGCAAGAAATGGCGCTGGAATACATCGCCGCTTGCGCCCTGTTTGCGCGTGCATTTAACCAGCTTGCACAGGCCGATGTGTATGAGCAAACCTTCTGGGATAGCGAAAAGAACGAAGAAATTCTGACTTACATGATTCGCTTCCCCAATAGCCAATTTAAGATCCAGGCGCTGAGTTCTCGCCCCTCAAACTTGCGTGGATTACAGGGTGATGTGGTCATCGATGAGGCGGCATTTCATGAAAGCCTAGAAGAGCTTCTAAAAGCAGCGCTGGCACTGACCATGTGGGGCGCTCGTGTACGGCTGATCTCCACTCACAATGGCGTAGACAATCTATTCAACTTGCTCATTCAGGAAGCAAGAGAAGGCAAGAAAGACTACTCGATACATCGCATCACCTTGGATGATGCAATTGCTGACGGCTTGTATAAACGCATCTGCTTTGTGACTGGCCAGCCATACAGCAAACAGGCAGAGCAAAAGTGGCGTGACGACTTGTACAAGAACGCCCCGAATAAAGAGTCGGCAGAAGAGGAATATGGCTGCGTTCCTAAGAAATCAGGCGGCACCTATCTATCACGGATCTCTATTGAGCAGGCGATGATTGCTGACCGCTCGCTGCCAATTGTCCGTCTCACCTGTAGCGATGATTGGTTGGAGTGGACACCAGAGCGAAGAATGCTGGAAACGACTCAGTTCTGTGAGCAGGTGCTCAAGCCGTTGCTCGATGCGCTCAACCCTGACCATGTCCACTATTTTGGGGAAGACTTTGCGCGCCGTGGCGACTTGACGGTTTTTGTACCGCTTGAAGTGGCGAGAAATCTACGCAAGACCGTCCCGTTTGTTGTGGAGATCAAGAACGCTCCTTATGAGGTTCAGCGCCAAGTCATGGAATACATCATGAGTCGCTTGCCAAGGTTCAGAGCAGCGGCGTTTGATGCAACGGGTAACGGTGGTTACTTGGCTGAGGCGGCGGCATTGAAGTACGGCACCGAGGTTATTGATCGAGTAGACCTAAGCCAGAAATGGTACGCAGAGTGGATGCCGAAGCTCAAAGCTGAATTTGATGATTTCAACCTCGCGTTACCCCGCCATCAATCCGTTTTGGATGACTTAAGCAGCATTAAAGTCGTGAATGGCATCCCTCAAGTTGACAAGGGACGCACCAAAGACACCGATGGCAAGAAAGGTGATAAGCGCCACGGCGATATTGCCGTTGGCTTAGCAATGGCTATCAGGGCTTCTTGGATGGAAGGCAGCGCCATCGAGTTTACCCCTATTCCAGCTAAAACCGATATTGACGAAGATGACGAATACCACGCATTTGAACGCGGGGCATGGTGACTATGAATAAACGAATCTCAACCATTGTAGACATTTGGGGGCGTCCGATTGAATCGGATGTTTTTGTTGAGCCTCAAACGGAATCGGACGCAAGGCTTGGCCAGTTGCATCGACAATACGCTGACCACCCCTCGTCTGGGCTAACGCCTGCGCGTTTGGCATCGATCATGCGTGATGCTGAGCAAGGTGATTTAAAGGCTCAGTGTGAGCTCGCCGAGGACATGGAAGAGAAAGACGCCCATATCCAGAGCGAAATCGGTAAGCGTCGCATGGCGCTGCAAGGCGTTGATTGGAACATCAAGCCGCCGCGCAACGCCACGGCAGCAGAAAAGCGCGATACCGATATGGTGCAAGAAGTGCTCGAAGATGCGACCTGGTTTGAAGATGCTATTTTCGATTTAAGTGATGCGACCCTCAAGGCCTTTTCTAATCTGGAAATTGAGTGGGACTACCAGCAAAAGACGCACTATATCGAGAATGTGCATCATCGCGATCCCTCTTGGTTTAAGACGCACCCAGAAAACCGCAATGAGTTGCGCCTTATCGATGGCAGCTATGAAGGCGCGGCGCTTCAGCCGTTTGGCTGGATTAGCCACACTGCCAAGGCAAAGTCTGGGTACTTATCACGCCGCGGATTAGTGCGCGTTCTGGCTTGGCCGTTCCTGTTTAAAAACTATTCAGTTCGCGATCTCGCTGAGTTCCTAGAGATTTACGGCCTGCCTATTCGCCTTGGTAAATACCCAGAAGGCGCAACCGAGAAAGAAAAGGCAACACTGCTTCGTGCAGTCATGAGCATCGGACATAATGCGGGCGGCATTATTCCGAAAGGAATGGATATCGATTTTCAAAACGCGGCAGACGGCCAGTCTGACCCGTTTATGGCAATGATGACGTGGTGTGAGAAATCACAGTCCAAGGCTATTCTCGGCGGTACGCTCACTTCGCAAGCGGACGGAAAGACAAGCACCAACGCACTGGGCAATGTGCACAACGAGGTGCGCACTGAAATCCGCAATTTCGATTTGATGCGCTTGGCTCAAACGCTCACGCGCGATGTGATTTATCCGCTCTATGCACTGAACGGCAAGAGCTATCAGCACCCTCGCCGACATCCTAGGCTGGAATTCGAAATCGCTGAGCCAGAAGACGTTAAAGCGCTCTCTGATTCTTTACCAGGCTTGGTGAATTTGGGTATGCGCATTCCGCTGCAATGGCTGCACGATAAAACGCAGATACCAATGGCAAAAGACGGTGAGCCAGCGCTTGGTTCGCCACAAGCTCTAGAGCCAAAAGCCAATCCATCAACACCCGTCGCAACGGCCAAGCTAAACGCCGAAATTGAAACGGATGTGAATGATGAGCAAATCAAACGCCTTCGCTCTGATGCTGCTCCGCTACTCGATGACATGCTTGCACCGGTGCGCGAGCTGGTTGAGGGTGCGACATCGCTCTCTGCGCTGCGTGACGACATTCTCTCTTTACAGGGCGTGATCGGCATTGACCTACTGGCGGATGAAATGGCTAAGGCCATGGCGGCGGCGGAGCTGGCAGGCATCAGCGATGTTGAGGATGGGATTTAATGCCAGCGCAATATGGTTCGCTCCCGTTCTCTGAGCAGGTAGACTACTTCCGCAGTAAAACTAACGTCACTACAGAGCGTTGGGCGGACATGTGGCAAGAGGCGCATAACCGCAGCTTTACTGTGGCTGGCGCACTGCGTGACGATATGCTGGCCGATTTTCGCAAGGCCGTGGATAAGGCCATCAGCGAAGGTAAGTCTTTAAACTGGTTTAAAAGCCAGTTTAATCAGATTGTGAAGCAGTACGGTTGGGAGCATAAAGGTCAAGCGGATTGGCGTGCTCAGGTGATTTACGAGACCAACCTGCGCCAAAGCTACAGCGCAGGCCGAGAGCAGCAGATAGAGGCGCTTAAAGGTTCGCGGCCCTACGGCATTTACAAGCACAGCGGCAGCGAGCATCCTCGTCTTGATCATCTTTCTTGGAATAACCTAGTTATCCCTCTCGATGACCCGTGGTGGAAAACGCATACGCCAATCAATGGCTATGGCTGCAAATGCAAAAAGCTCACGGCCAGTAAACGCACATTAGAAAGGCTTGGGCTTGAAGTGACAGGTGCGCCTAATGTTGAGTATTACGATTGGGTGGACAAAGTGACCGGAGAGGTTCACAAGGTGCCAAAAGGCATTGACCCAGGTTTTGATTACACACCAAAAACCAGCGCGCAGTTAACCAAAAAGGTTCAAGAGGCGGTGGACGCCAAGCCGCCATTGGCCGATCGCCTTCCCGTTCGCGTGGTTGATGATGCGTACTCAACAGTAAAAGGCATCGGCGCTCAGGGTTTGAGTGACTTGCTCTCCTCTCTTGGTAACGAAAGCGTTGCATCGCTTCAGGCATTCATGAAGCGTTACGAAATGAAAACCCTGTTCTTAAAAGCTGGCGAGCTTAATGGAAGCAAGAAGGCGGCGGCAATAGCGGGAGAGGTTGAGTCGTATTTGCAAAGTGGTGTTCGCATGCCAAGGGCCAATTACTACACGCGCAATGTTTCCAGAACCAATGGCTTTACTGCAAAATCTTGGAGCCATGTGGTTGTTAAGGCGAAAAGCACCGATAGTTTTAAATCGGTTGACGCCTCCCAGATAGAGTTAGCCATTGAGCGTATACTTAAAGGGAGGGCAACGCCTTGGTCTTTTTCTTCTTCAGTAAGAGAAGAGATGAAAAGCAATGCGGCAGGTGTGGCGCTAACTTGGGCTCATGAGATCGGCCATCAGGTTTACTATAAGGCGGGGAAACCAGTATTGAGTGATGCGCTAAAGGCTCAGGCGGCAACGCAATATGCGCAAACCAATGCGGATGAATGGTTTGCTGAGCATTATGTTGCTTGGCTGTTCTCACCAAAAGCGTTGCAGCAAAGCAAGCCAGATGTGTATGACTATATCCAGAAAGTAACAGAGAGTGTGAGATGAGTAATTTAAAAAAGGCAATGGCAATCTTGAATGACTCCATCACGGTTGATTCGCTCAATGAACTTGATGCGCTTTGCGCCAGTTCACGCGGTGATGAGGCGGAGCGCATCGCAGACTTATGGGAAGCGGCTTTGGTACAGGCCAGCCAAGAGGTGATTGACGACTACCATGCCGCAGCGCTAGGTGTTGCGTAATGGCTGGGGTTCGTTATTCGGTAAGGCTAAACGACTCAGAGATACAAGAGGCTCTAAATCAGCTTATCAAGCGAGGCAGTAATTTAACGCCCGCAATGATGGAGATAGGTGAAGAGTTACTGATTAGCCATGACCAACGTTTTCGCGATCAAAAGTCGCCAGATGGTGTGCCGTGGGCTCCGCTTTCTGAAACAACCAAGTCACTCAAGACGAAGAACATTGATACGATTCTTGTTCTTAATGGGCTGTTGAGCGGCACGCTGAACTATCAGGCATCGTCGGATAACCTTTTGTTTGGCTCTCCGTTAGAATATGCCGCGACGCATCAGTTTGGCCGTACAACAACACCAAATAGCATGATCCCAAACAAAGAGATCCCCGCCCGTCCGTTTCTTGGTGTAGATGATGGTGATCGAGAAATGATTTTAGAAACCCTATCGGATTATCTTTTAAATGGGTAGAATCTCTCTAAGCGTTTTTAAGCGCGTTTAAATGGAGCATTGGCATAATCAGACCAATAAAAAAGTTTAAACGAATCTGACGCGATTTAAACAGTGTTTAAACGGGGTTGCGCCATGTATTTTTGCTCGCGTTCCTCCTTATCCAGATAAATTCCTCAAAAACTACTAATACGGCTCAATTTGGGCCGTTTTTTCTTTTGTCCAAAATAGTCACTGTTAGCCAAGACTTTTAACCGGACAACCACATGAAGAAAAACCAACCTTCCCTTGCTGTTTTAAGTGCTAGCGCATTTGCTGGCTTTGCCACGTTGTCGGCGTCTCTCGATGTCGAAGATGACGGTTGGTATCAGCTTCTTCCTGCTGGCAAGTTTAAAGCGCGTGATGGTCGTCCTCATGATACGGAAGATGGTTATTGGCATTTGGATGCGGAATCGGCAGCAGCATTGATTGCGGCGACTAAATCCACATCAGATAAAGTACTTATCGATTACGAACACGCCACGCTGCGTGCTAAAGAAACCGGAGCGTCTGCCCCTGCGGCGGCTTGGCTTTCAAGCAGTGATATCGAATGGCGTGAAGGAAAGGGTTTATACATCCGCCCTTCTTGGACAGAAAAAGCCCAGCATCACATCGACGCAAAAGAGTATGCGTTTCTTTCTGCGGTATTCCCTTATGACAAATCCGGTCGCCCTTTGTTGTTGCGCATGGCGGCAATTACCAATGACCCAGGCTTAATTGGCCTTGAGCCGATTGCTGAGCTGGCGGCGGATTTTAATCTCAGTTTTTATCACCCAAACGGTTCCATCAATCTGTATGGACAAACGGAGGACTCTCTCGTGAATGAGTTGCTGAAAAAGCTGCTCGCTAAAGTCGGCATTGATGTGCCGGAAAGCGGCGAGCTTACGCAGGAGCAGCAAACCGCTGCGCTCTCTGCGATCGATGCGTTAAAGACAAAGGCCGACACCGCCGAGTCTTTGCAAACGCAAGTGGCGGAGCTTTCTGCGCGTGATGGCGTTGATTTAACCAAGTTCGTTCCAGTTGAAACTTACAACGCGATGGTTAGTCAAGTTGCTGTGCTTTCTGCCGCCTCTTCGGAAATGTCGCTTGAAAAAGTGATGGCTGATGCAAAAGCCGAAGGCAAGGTGATTGAATCGGAAATCGAATACCTAACCCAGTTCGGCAAGCAGCAAGGCGTTGCGGCGCTCTCTGCGATGCTAGAAAAACGCCCTGCCATTGCTGCGCTAACCGCAAAGCAAACCAAAACGCAGACGCCACCAACAGACCATCAAAAGAAAGATGGTGAGCTGTCTAAAGAAGAACTTGCCGTACTGAGCGCAACGGGTTTAACCCAGGAGCAGTACTTGGCAGCAAAAGAAGGATAAGCCGTCATGAGCTCTGTTTATGCACGTCGCGCTGGCATTAAGCGCGCCTACCCTATGAAAGCATCGGTCAAGATTGGTGCTGTGAATCCGGTGTTCTTGCTGGCTGGTTTGGCGGTTCCTTTCGCCTCTGCCGATGGCACGGCAAAGTTTGCAGGTATCGCAACCTTTGAAAAGGACAATGTGGGTGCCGATGGTGAATTGTTGGTTGAAGTCGAGCATCAAGAGTTTGCTCTCGTCAACTCTGGTGATGTGGTGAACGCAAGCGTAGGCAGTACGGCTTACTTTGCGAATGCGACGTCTGTCTCCATCGACAGCAGCACAAACTCTCGCCCAGTCGCAGGCATCATCACCCAGCTTGAAGGTGATCTTGTGTGGATTAGTCCTGCCGTGGCGTAAGCCTTGGCAGTTTCAGATTACGTAGCGTAGGAGCTATCAAATGATTACATCAGGTGCAAACCTATCGATTTTGTACACGGCAGTGAAGGCGAACTTCCAGCAAGGCCGTGGCATGTATACGCCAATGTGGAGCAAGGTAGCTACGCTGGTTCCTTCAACCACAGGAACAGAGAACTATTCGTGGCTTGGTGAATTCTCTCGCTTGCGTGAGTGGATTGGCGAGCGCCAAATTAACCGCATGAAGCTGCACGGTTACTCGCTCACCAACAAAAAGTTTGAAGCGACGGAAGGCATTCCTCGCGAATACGTTGAAGATGATACCTACGGCGTCATGATGCCTAAATTCCAAGATATGGGATATGCAGCGGAATCTCACCCAGACGAAATGACCTTTGCTCTATTGGCAGCGGGTTTTACCACCAAGTGCTATGACGGTCAGTTCTTCTTCGATACTGATCATCCCGTCGGCGAAGAAGGTCAAACGGCCTCAGTATCTAACATGCAAGCAGGTGCGGGTAAGCCTTGGTTCTTGCTCGATACGAGCCGTCCGCTTAAGCCGCTCATCTATCAAAAGCGCAAAGATTACAACCTAACCAACAAGACCGACGCGTCAAACTCTGATCACGTTTATATGCTGGATGAATTCCTGTATGGCGTTGATGCTCGTGGTAACTGGGGTTTTGGTTTCTGGCAACAAGCCTTTGCTTCTAAAGCGACTCTGGATGAAACCAACTTCGACTCTGCAATGCAGAATATGATGGAGTTTAAATCCGACAAAGGTCGCCCGCTTGGTATCAAGCCGTCTCTGTTGGTGGTTGGCCCGTCAAACCGTGCAGCCGCTCGCGCTTTAATCGAAACCGAACGCAAAGCAAATGGTGGTGACAACCCGAACTACAAAGCAGTTGAGTTGCTTGTGGTGCCTTGGTTGGAATAACAGCCTTTTAGATCAGCATGGATAGGCGCTAATCAACACATGCGCCTATCTGGTTAAGTTTTGGAGAGATAATGCAATGTCTGAAGAAGTTAAAAGCATTCTTGTTATCAGTGCTGCGCATGACGGTTACCGCCGTGCGGGGATGGCTTTCAAGAATGGCGAAAACCTGCTACCAGCAAGTCAGTTCACCGAAGCTCAGTTGGCGCAAATTCAAGCCGATCCGCATCTGCGATATGAGCTACATCAAGAAGATGTTGATGGTGGCGATGCATCGGGGCCCGTGGACGGGGTTTCGGGTGGCGTTGGTTTGATGGATGCCATTAAGCAGCTAGACCCAAGCAACGAAGCGCACTTCACCAAAAGCGGCAAGCCAGAGCTAAAGACGCTCTCTGCCATTGTTGGCCGTAACGTGACTGGTGCAGAGCGCGATGAAGCCTGGGAAGCCATTCAAGCAACAGCTGACGACGCAAGCGGAGAGTAACGATGTACTGCACAGCGGACGATATGATCAAGCGCTTTGAGCGAAACGAGCTGGTAGAACTAACGGACAAGGACGGCTCAACAGGTGACATTGTGATGCCTGTTCTTGACCAAGCCATTGCTGACGCAACCAGCACCATTAATGGCTACCTTTCTGGGGTTGTTCGCCTGCCGCTTTCTAGCCCGCCAGAGAATTTGAATCGTCTCTGTGCAGACATCGCCCGTTACTACCTGTATGACGATGTGCTCGATGATGCTCATCAAGCGGCGCGTCGTTACAAAGAAGGCGTGGATTATTTGAAGCTAGTTGCTGCCGGAAAAATTCGCCTAGACATGCCAGTTGAAGACGCAAACGCCAGTGCGACCAATCTTGCGGAGTTCTATAGCGCTGGCAGTGTGTTTGCGCGGGATAAGTCGAAGGGCTTTTTATGATTGATATCGCTGATTTGGTCACAAGGCTTTCGGACAAGAGCGTCAAAACGCCGCCTTGGGTAGATGTGAAAGAAATCTCAGATCTATCAACGCTAGACATCAGCAGAAGCGGAACGCGCGGCATAACGGTGTTCGTGTTCTCGCAGGGTGAGCGAGTGGCGGCGGATGTTCGCGGCTCTGGCCCATATCTTCAAACCGTCACCGAAACCATTGGCGTGCTGATTGTCGCCAAGGTAGTGAACGATAACAAATTTGATTTTACGCCCGTTCGTCAAGCATTGCGTGAGCGCCTTTTTGGTTGGTCGCCCCATGCGGATTATGAGCCTTTCTGGCTTGGCGATGGTCGATTGATGAACGTGCAGAGAGGCCAGGTAACTTGGCTGGATAATTTCATTACTGAATACACAGAGGATCAGAATCGCTATGGCTCGTAAAGCTCGAAAAAAAGTGATCGCTTATGCCACAGAAACAACTTACGGGCAGGATGCGATCGACGGTGGCACACCTAAATATCTTCTTGGTCGTGAGTTCTCGATTACGCCAATGGCCGGCGAGTCCACTCCGCTGGATTACGATGACGGTTTGCTTGGCAACTCTGGTGAAATTGTCACTGAGTTATATGTCACAGTGGAATTCACGGTAGACCTAGCGTCAGGCGGCGCAGCGGCAACGCCAGCGCCTTGGGGTGATCTCATGAAGGCTTGCCTTCGCTCCGTGACAACAGGTGCTGATAGCAGTACTTACGCTATTGACGATGCGGTTGAATCTTCGCTCACGCTTTATTTCTACCAAAGCGGAGTGCTGCACAAAGTCACTGGTGCTCGTGGCTCTTTATCCATGGCGGCGAACGCGAAGAGCTTCGGTGGTATTACGTTTAGCTTCTCTGGTTTGTTCAGTGTGGTGAGTGCCTCTGCATTGCCTGCTGCTGATTTCACGCCATGGAAAACACCACTCAAGATTGGCGTGGAAAACTCCGCGTTCACCATTGACGCCGCGCCAGTCAAAATGATTTCGCTTGAGTATGACCAAGCAAACAGCGTGGTTTACCAAGAGTATGTTGGTCATGAGGAGGTCATCATTACCGACTTTGCGCCAACAGGTACTCTGGTGATTGAAGCGCCAGACCTCGCCACCTTTGATCCATTTGCAGCGGCAAAGGCGGCGCTGCCTCATGCACTGGTCTTTACCAATGGCCCTGTTGGCAATCAGGTCGAGTTTTCTAGCACCAAGGTGCAACTTGGCCGACCAACCTACGCAGACCAGGACGGAACGCAAACCTACAGCATTCCTCTGCGGTTCTTGGGCAACAGTGACAAGTTCGTCACGCGCTAACCCAATCTAAAGCGCTCTTTATGGGCGCTTTAATCCCCATTCAAACCCGAATTAAAGAGAGACGACGAATGTTTAAAGTAACAAGCGAATGTTTGGTGAAGAGTTGGCCTGCGGTGGTTGAAATGCCAGCAGATGGCGGTGTGATTGAGAAGTTTAATATCACGCTTGATCTGCTCATTCTCGATGTGAATGAAAACGGCAAGGTGCTTAATGGCGACAAAAAGGCGCTCAAGAATATTGTTAAAGGTTGGTCAGGCATTTTTGATAAAGACGGCAAAGAAATGCTGTTTAACGAAACCAACCTAGACGCCCTGCTTCTTAACCAATTTTTCGTTATTGCGGTTTTCCGCGCTTATACCCAAGCCTCTAACGGTCAGGCCGCTGAAAAAAACTGATAGATGCGGTGCGCTCTTTTATGAGAGCGCCCGCCGTTTCGCCACAGGACGATAGCGAGTGGCAAGCAGAGAAGGCCCTTTGGGGCATCGAAGATTTAGATGAAGAGCCAGAGGATGAAAGCATATTGCTCTGGCAGGAAAACTGGGATGCAGTGATGTGGTGGTTATCCATTCCCTGCTTTCTCAAGTGGAACATGGGGGCTTGTCTTGGCATGGATGTATTTGCCGTTAAGGCAGATGCGGAAATGAGCGCAAGGAGCATCAACCCAGACGATTACAACAAGCTCAAAGTGATCGCAAGAACAGTGACCGAGGAACTTAATGGCAGGAAACAGTAAAGATCTTGTTTTAAGGCTGCGATTCAATGCCGAAAACAAAGAGTTCATTGGTCAAGTGAAAAGCTCCGCCAAGGTCGTTGACGATTTGGGCACCAAATCCAACAAAGCGGGCGCGGGGCTAAAAACGCTGTCTAAAGAGTCGCAATCAGCAGGTGGCGATCTCTCCTCTCTCAAATCTCAGGTGCTTGGTTTGGCTGGCGGTTTCTCGGCGCTGGCCGTAGCCATCAACGCGAAAGATACGCTCGGCCAATACCAAGACATGCGCACGCAAATCACGGCGTTGGTGGGCGGTCAGGAGCAGTGGCTGCAAACGGAGCAATATTTAAATCAGGTAGCGCAAGAGCACAACAAAACCATTCTCGACATGGCTCAAAGCTATGCGCGTCTTTCTGTGCTTCAAGAGGCAGGCTTGGTGACGCAGCGTGAAACCATGATGCTGTTTGAAGGCATGAGCAACGCCCAGAGCCAATTAGGCGCAACTACAACGCAGCTAGACCAAGCCATGTATGGCTTATCTCAGGCGTTGGCTTCACCAATCGTTCGTGCGGAAGAGTTAAATCAAGTGGTTGAACCTTTGCCAGGTTTGCTCAATAAGCTTGATAAAGCGGCAGGGCTGAATGCAGGCGGATTCCGCCAGATGATGCTTGACGGCAAAGTCACCAGTGACTTCTTCAAAACCACGCTGATTAAAGCGTTGGCGGATTACGAAGGCGCGGCAGCGCGAACGGCGCAAAACGTCAATGCGCAGCAGGCAGCGTTTTCTCGCTCTTATCAGCAAATGGTTCTTGCGTTTGAAAAGCCCATTTCAACCGTGTTCTCAAACTCCATCTCTGCCAGCGTTTCAGTGCTCGATACTTTCGCGGCCAATGCGGATCTTATTACTGATTTGGTTGGCGTAGCCTTGTTTGCTGCTATGGGCCGTGGTGCGGCAGCAGTTGGCACGTTAACGGCGGCTAAGCTGCAAGCGGTGGCGGCAACGCGCCAAGAGATCATGGCTGAGCAACAAAAGAACGTGGTTGAACTGGCGTCGATTCAATCTGAAATTCGCCATTTGGAAGTGATGCGTGCTACCAATGCGCAGCGCTTTGCCGCAACGGGTGCGGTGAATGCACTTGCTGCGGCAGAAGCGAGAGAGAAAGTGGTGAAAGATGCGCTGGCGGCTTCACAGGCTCGCCTTAATGTTGTGATGAGAGCAGGCACTGGTTTGATGGCACTGCTTGGTGGCCCTGCGGGTGTTGCCATGATGGCGGCGGGTGCAATCGGCTACTTTGCTTTAACCAGCTCGGATGCGAAAACCAAAACGGACAGCTTTAGCGAAAGCATCGAGTCTTTGCTTGGTCAGATGAGCAAGCTGGAAGAGCAACGGCTTGCAAAAGGTCTTGAGGAGCGCCTCAAAGCGCTGAAAAACGTGGAGTTGCAAATCGAGACCATCAGCAAGCGCAAAGGCACCGAAGACATTGGAAGGCGCTTGGCTGAGCTTGCCAAGCTGCGCGACGCAGAGCAAAAACTCAAGCAAGAGATTGTTGACATCGAGGATAAGATCTACGAAGTCCGCAGCCGCCCATCCCCAGAAAAAAAGAACTCGCCCACTAGTGAGCAAGAAGAAGCCGCCAAGGCAGGTGAGCGCCTACTAGAAACATTGTCACGCCAAGCGGCTCTTTATGGCAACACATCGGAAGTGGCTCGCGTTCGTTACGAGATTGAGAAGGGTTCACTGCAAGGCATTAACGACCAGCTCAAAGAGCAGTTGTTACTGCAAGCAAGAGTCATAGACCAAAAGCGCGCCGATGCCGAGAAGGTTAAGACAGAGAAGAAAACGGACAAAATTGACGACTTCTTTGCCTCTTCCGATGAGCTGAATAACGAATTTCTGATGCGCTTGGCCGTTCAAGCGGACTACGAGAACAAAGCCAAGATTCAAGAGCAATACGCCTACACAGAGCGACAAGAGCAGCTTCAAGCGCAGTTTAATGCCGCTTATGAGCAAGCTCGCGGCAACCAAGAGCTGATGCATGCGCTTGAGAGTGAGTATTTCCAGAATCGTCAAATCCTGCGCCAAGCGCACGAAATGAACCTAACGGAAATTACCCGCCAAGAAGAAGAAAAGCGCAGAGCGATGATGCTACAAAATGTGGGCTTTGCCTTGAGTTCTGGCGAGCAGATGTTTGATGGCTTTGCGGCTCTGGCAAAAACCTATAAAGGCGAGCAGTCAAACACCTATCGCACTCTTTATTCAATCAGCAAAGGCTTTGCGGTGGCTCAGGCTGGCTTAAACCTTTGGATGGCAATCTCTAACGCATCCGCTGTTCAGCCTTGGTATGCAGCAGCGGCCGCAATTGCCTCTGCCACGGCGCAAGGTGCTGGCATTTTGGCAAGCCTAAAAAGCTCAAACTATCAGGGCCAAGCGCACGACGGCATTGATCGCGTGCCAGCGGCCAATGAGGGCACTTGGCTGCTCAAGGCAAATGAGATGGTGCTTAACCCCGCTCAAGCCGATAACTTCCGCTGGATGGTTGGCGTGATGCAGCAAATGAAAGCCGCCTTTGGTGCGATGTCGGCATCGAGTGCCGGCACAAGTTACGGCGGTGGTGTGGTGGTCAATATTCACACCCCAGTTGGCACGCAAACAAGGCAGCAAGAAAGCGTGGCGCCAGATGGCAGCAAGCAGCTCGATATCTATATCGAGAAGGCGAAGCAAGCCACGCTGGATGCGATGTATCAAGATGCAGACAACGGCGGTCCAATTACAACCAGAATCAGAGCGAGTGCGTAATGTCAGAACCATTGCTTACTGAAAACTTAATTCCAACCCTTTCGGAGTTTCGATTGGGAAGAACGGAAAGGCTAAACAAAAGCGCGTTCACCGAAGCGGCGCAAGTAATTGGTAGCCCCACTGGGTTATGGACGGCGCAATTGAGGTTTGAAAACGTGCGCACCGCAGATGCTAGAGCGTTGATCGGCTTTCTTATCTCGCTTCGCGGCGCTTCGGGCAATTTCCGTCTGTTTGATTGGTCTGCGCCAAATGCTAATGGCGCTGGCGGCACGTATCCAGTGACGGACATTTCCCAATCGGCTCCTGGTCTTGTTGTGATCATCACAACGCTGCCAAGCACAAAGCTCGCCTCGGTTGGCGACTATGTGGAAATTGGCGGTGAACTAAAAGCGCTAATAGCCGATGTCAATACCGATGAGCTAGGTAAGGCGACGGTGTTGTTTGAGCCGTTCCTGCGCAATCCAATCATGGTGGATACGCAAGTGAGCTTTGATAAACCAACAGGCAAGTTTCGTCTTGCGCCAGGTTACAAGGTGCCAAGAATGACCAGTAAAAAATTAGTGCATGCAGAGATTACTATCGACTGCATTGAAGCAGTCACGATTTAGGAGCGGTTATGGATATTTTTAGCCCAGACATGATTGCGGCAATGGAAAAGCCAGAAGTGAGTTTGATCTACGCGGTGCGCTTAGATATGCCAACGGGCATTTCTCGCCTTCATACCGATATCGGCACGTTTAATCACTTCCCCTTCGACCCAAACGAAAAATATTACGGAGTGGGCAACTTGGGCGGTATTGGTGATGCGAATTACGGCGATGGGGATGAAACCTCTCCGAGCATCACACTAGAGCTTTCGGTGAAAGACGATGCAATCCGCGCTGAGATTTTGGCAGGCGGCTATCAGGGAAGGGCGGGTGAGCTCTTTTTGGTCGCGATGGATGCGGTGGGTCGCGTGGCGGCTTGGGCATTGATGTTTGATGGCGTAATGGATACCGCCTCAATTAAGCAAGGCACCACCAACGTTATTCAGTTGCCGCTTACCGCACCAGATGACGCAATGGAAAAGGGCTTGAATTGGCGCTGCACTGACGAGTCTCACAAGGCGCAATTCCCAGATGATGAGTTCTATCAATACACCAAGTACATGGAAGATTTCGTGATCTACTGGGGCAACGCAAAAGACGGCATCCCGCTTAAGGACTTCTAGATGAACAAAATAGAAAAACTGAATGCCTTCCTTGCTCAGTACGCAAATAAAGGCTTTGCAACGGGCGTTAATGATTGCGCTCTTTTTGTTTCCGATTGGGCGCTTGCTCTAACAGGTGAAGATTTGGCCGCGCCATTTCGCGGACGCTACAAGACCGATTTAGGCAGCGCGCGGCTGATTAAAAAGCTTGGCTACAAAGGTTTGGAAGATTTGGTTTACCGAGAGTTCGATCGCATCGCTAAGCGAAGAAAAAGCCCGCTAATGGCTCAGCGTGGCGATGTGGCTTGGGTGATTGGTTCAAAAGAGCGCGTTTGCGGTGTAGTGGGTGCGAGTGGTGTATTGGTGCTTGGCGTTACAGGATTGGTCTCACTGCCGCTTTCCTCAATTGTCTGTGCTTGGGAGATTGAAGGCTAATGGGTGTAGAAGTAGTAGCGGCGCTGGTTATTGCGGCCGTTTCAGCCGCAGCAAGTGTTTACGTTTCGGTTGAGGCGAAAAAGCAAGCGAAGAAAGCCGCAGACAAAGCAAGAAAATCCGCAAGCCGAGATGCGCAAAAGTACATGTTCAAGAGTGCGGTAGCGGCAAAGCAAATTGTGCTTGGTCATCCTGTGCTTTCTGGGCCTATGATTTTTGCGGCAGAACAAGGCGCGCCAAACGATGCCGGTGAAGGCGAATGGGTTCACTTTATCGTTCATCTTGCTGGTCACGTTTGTGATGATGTGACGCATGCATGGCTTGATGATGTTCGATTGAATCGATTGGGAGCATCAACATCAGGTGCGGATATCGAATTTCGCCATGAAAATGGCTTAGGGTTCGTTTACGTCTATCTCGGTGAGCAGACGCAAGCGCCGTCAACGCTGGCGAACTTGCCGGATTGGAATGCGAATATGATTGGCCGTGAGCAGTGCTTTGCTCATGTCAAGCTTAAGTCTGACCCTTCAAAATGGGCAGGCGGCATCCCTAACCCTAAATTTGCTGTTCGCGGATTAAAGGTGTTTGACCCGCGCATCAATCAAACCACATGGACAGACAATCCTGCCTTGCTCGTTCGTTGGTATCGCAACGCCCTTAAGCAAGGGGTGGCGATGGACGATACTTACATCACCTCAGCTAACATTTGTGATGAAGTTGTCGCAACGCCAGAAGGCGGGCAAGAGAAGCGCTATCGCTGTAACTACGCATTCATGGCCGACCAAGCGCCAAGAACCATTCTTAGCACGATTCGCGCAACGTGTGATGGCATTAGTTTGCGCGTGGCTGGGCGTCATGCCTTTCAGGTTGGGGCTTATTATGGCCCAGGTATCACAACGCTGACCGAAGATGACATTGTTGGCGACATCACGACAATGCCAGATGTCCGCCGTCGCGATCGCATTAATACCATCTCAGCCAAATACACAGACCCGCTCTCAAACTGGAATGAAGTAGACATGCCTCGCGTAGTGCATGAGGGTTATTTGGCGCAAGATGGCTATGAAGTGGTAGATGACTTGGATCTACGCGCCGTGCCAAGCCCGTATCAGGCGCAGCGCTTGGCGCTTATTCAAATCCTTACCACGCGTGATGCGATGTCTATCGAGTTCACATCAAACTTGCGTGGCACGCGTTTGTTGCCTGGCTCTGTGTTTAGGTTGAACTTGCCAGAAAACGAATGGGATGGCGTTGAGTTCATTGTTTCCAAGTGGAAATACAGCACTAATGGCCTAGTCACATTGGTGGCTAAGCAAACCAAGCCTAGCCATTACGCATTTAACGGCGATACCGCGAAAGTGCCATCGCGCCCAGGCGTGCCATCTCTCGTCAGCCGTGACGTGCCAGCTGTAACCAATCTTTCCTATGCAACGCTGGCAGATTCAAACACGCTTCAGGCCGTCATTACTTGGCAGCACAAGAGTTTGGGCATCTCCACGTTCGAGCTCAGCTTCTACAAAGATGGCGAATTCCTGCGCAAAGAGCTAACGGTTGATAAGCAATACCGCCTGCAAGACGGCTTTGAGGTTGGTCAGTATCAAGTTCAGGTGGTGGCAATCAGCTATGAGCGACGATCGCCTATTGCCAGCTTGGTGTTCAATGCCTCAGCACCGCAAACGCCAATCGGTATCGATGTAAAAGCAGAGAACTGGGCGCTAGGCCTAACGCCTGTGAGTGCTGGTTTGGTGAACTTTGACACCATGTATGACTTTGCGCTTGGTTTTGAGCAAGGCGCAACCGATGAACAAGTGGAACAGTACATCGTAGGCCGCGCAAAGGTCATCACGGTGAGCAACCTAAAGGCCAATGCTACCTATCAAATTGCGGTGCGCGAAGTCTCTCGTTGGGGTAAATCTGGCTGGTATCGCAGCAGTGCGCAAACCACGTTCAATAGCGATGACGTCTTAGAGCTTATTGACGGCAAAGTCACGCAAGAGATGTTAGATGGCAATTTAAACGACTTTCTAACGCAGGTTGATGAGCGTTCAAAAGAGACGCAAGAAAGCGTGGCTGACCTCGACATTAGCCTTGGTCGCATCCAAGATCTCAACTCCACACTGTCTCTCTCTGTGCTTGGCCTAACCTCTTCTGTTGCAGCAATGGAAGACGAATATCAACGCCGATTCCTCAATGGTGAGGCGATGATTGGCGCGGTGGTTCAGATTGATCCGGAAACGGGGAAAATCGTTAACCTTGCGTTCAACTACACCGAGCAAAAATTCACTCAAGCGGGATTGCTTATTGATGGCGTTGAGGCATCGGTCAAGATTCAAGCGCAAGAGATTCAACGCGTAGAGCAAGAAACGGGCGACAGAATCACCGATGCTGAGGCTCAGATTTTGGTGAATGCCGATCAGATTGCGCTCAAAGCAAGTTATACCGAAGTTAATGAGATTGTTGCAGGCGCGCTAGATGCCATTACGCCTGCGCGTTCTTGGCAATTCAACACCACCAATGAGGGCTGGACGGGTGCTACATGGGTAGCTGGCGGTCACGTTACGGGAACGGCGTTTTCTATCGCTGGCCTAGACATCAATGCAGATGAAAACCCCGCATTCCGCATTCGTGTGCAGTCATCAGCATCGGGTACGCTAAGTTGGAACGGCGGCGCGCAAAACGTGGCCCTGAAGCAACCGGCAGACCCAAGCCAGTTTGAGGTGATTATACTTACGCTCACTGAGGCTGATGGTTGGACTGGTGCAATCCAATCGCTTGAAATTAACTTCGATGCCACCATTGATTTCATTGAGGTGGGCAAGCCTTCGGCGGCAGAGCAAGCGCTAGAAGACTTAACAGCAAGAACAACGCACATCGAGCAGGTGTTAGATCCTGCCAATGCTCGCTGGGGAATTTACATCACCCAAGAGTATTGGGATGGCAATGCGCTAAAGCTTAGCGACGTTCAGCAAGAGATAGATGCCTATGATGCTCGATGGGTTGTTTCAGCGACCATTCAGGAGCTAAGCGCTAACGGCACGATTGCCAAAGCAAACAGCGCTCAAACATGGGTAGATGCCGCAAACGCCAACATTACCGACGTGGTAACAAGTTACGTGTCGCAACCAGGTGGCATCAATGACCAGTTGGAAGATGCAGATTCACGCCTTAATTCCGCTCAGCAAGAGATTGATGCACTTGAAGGCTCCATCACGCAAACCATTACTAGCCTTTCTGATGTTCAGGGCGCGCTAGGGTTGGATGAGGATGCAGGCTTTAACGACATCATGGGTGCGTATAAGGATTTCTTGGCAAAACAAGAGTTTCAGGAGCAAAAGATTTCGTTCGCTTACGCGGAGCAAAAAATCAGTGCCAACTCAACGGCCATTGCCTCTCAGGCACAAAGAACGCTAGAGCTAGCGGCGTTTCAGAATGAGCAGCAAGCCACCTTAACGCAAGTGCAGCGAGCAATAGCAACGCAAGAGCAAGCGTTGACAGATAGCGTCGAGCAGCTCACCGCCAAGATTGAAACAGACGATGCCGAAGTGCTAGCCAGCGCCAATGAATACACTCGCGCTGCTGTGGGCTATTGCGTAGATGCGCAAGGCAACATTACCTCAGAGACGGATGCGGTTTTGTGTGTTCAGGCTGGTCATAACTGGATTCAAGGCCCGCTTGCTGAATACATCCGCAACTTATCCATCCAGAACGCGGCGGGCGAAACGGCCACCATTTCCGACATGATGCAAGCCTTTGAAAACGAGGAAGGCAAACTGATTGCCCGCGGCGGCATGACAGTGAACAATCAGGGCAAGATTTCCGGCTTTGTGAACACCAATGACGGCACGTTGTCTCAAACAGACTTTATCGCCGATTTCTTCCGTATTGGCACAATGAATGGCGAGAGCTTCGAGACTGTATTTGGTCTCGATTCCGTAAGCCGAAAGCTGGTGCTAAAGGGGCGATTGATTCTTGACGATGGCTCGCTCATCTCCAATAAAGATGAGCTTCAAGGCAAGGACGGCACTATTTGGGGGACGCTAAAGCTTCGCGATGGCATTTTCCCAAGCGATGCGCTTGCAACGGCAGACTTCACAGCTCGCTATGGTCGAGCGCCAATACTCGATGACATGCTCACATACGTAAGCAATG
This sequence comes from Vibrio sp. MarTm2, assembly GCF_027587055.1. Taxonomy (NCBI): domain Bacteria; kingdom Pseudomonadati; phylum Pseudomonadota; class Gammaproteobacteria; order Vibrionales; family Vibrionaceae; genus Vibrio; species Vibrio sp. MarTm2. The sequence goes on from NZ_JAPPTK010000001.1 coordinate 51,510, forward strand.
ATGGCTCAGTGTCGAGCACGAAGAGCTATAACGGCACGGCCTGGGTAGCGCCAGCGTTAAGGCTTAGCGGAGACCTAATCACACCAGGGACAATCTTTGGCGATCGCTTGGTCGCAGGGAGCGAGCTGACCTCGCCAGTTATCAAGGGCGGTGAGGCATACTTTGGCAAAGAGGCTGGTGCGCCATTTGATGGCTATCACACCAAGATTTCGCAAGATGGCCTGATTCAAACGGATAGGATTCAGGCGACTGGTGGTGATTTCGATAACGTCACCATTGGGGAAAACTGTGAAATTCTAGGGACGCTAACGGCTGGCCAGATTGAAGGGGATATCTTTAGGGGTATCGTCATAGATAAGCTGAGTTTTGATGTGGGTAACACCAACGGCTCAGAGGGTGTTTATATTGAAATAGATGTCGATCCCAGAGATTACTGGGTTGATTATTGGTTTCCTGAGATTTACACAAATAGCTCGGATGGTTTTTTGTATGCTTACGTTGATGACAACCTAATCTATTACTCTTCAAGTAACTATGCAGGCGATGCGCGTTACAAAACATTGCGGTACTTCGGTTTTTCTTTAAGTGTTCCGCCGTCTATCGGTGCATCTAAGATAACTATTAAACTAAGAAATCAAACGCCTCCAGGGACCTCAAATCCCTCGGTCGGGCTGCCTAAACAAAAATTTCTGGTGCAATACTGGAAAGCATAAGGAAAAAATCATGTCTTGGATTACTTTAACCTCCGTCACAGCAACCAACGGACAAAAAACGGTTGCAGTAAACAGCGGCAGAACCGCCAACATAAAAATTGGGGATGCGTTGAAAATTGGCGCTTTCGACATCTACGAAATTGAGGGCGTGTTTGCTAACGAACTTTCGCTGAGAGAGCCTTGGGGCAACGCCACGCAAACCAACGCAAAAGCGGTTGTTGTGCCTACCTTTGGCGATTTCAATGCAGCAGTAACAGCAATGCGCGACCTCACCGACGTAGCTATTGGAAACCTAACGGCGATAGAAGATTGGGGTACAAAAGCAGGCGAAGTAACGTTCACAGGCAAAGACGGCACAACCTACACCGCCAGAACCTTGCAGCAGATGGATGATGACGTTGCGGCTATCGAGCGACAATCGTTAGAAATCGCGAGAACAGGCGCGCTAGAGGCGTTAGTGGCCATCTCTGGCGGTAAGTGGGTGATCATCACCGATGATTTCGGTAACGCCCAAGTTGTTCGCCGTGTGCCTATTCACACCTTTGAGGACCTAGCAATAGCAGGATGCCCATTCACAGGCCCGTTAGATTGCTTCATTCGCCAAGATGCAACCCTGCGCCCCTATGTTGACGTGCCCGTATATTTAGCTAGTGACCTAGCAGGTAAAGCGGTATCACAAGCAGATAAAGACCCGTGGACAGCAATCAACGCAGACACAGCAAGAGCAAGAAGCGAAGAGCTCAGTGCTAATTCACTAATGATGAGCCAAGAGATTTGGGCAATGCTGTGCTGGAACATGCTATCCCAAGGCTTTCAGCCTCGCGGTAACACCGAATACGGGCGCTCACACTCAAACAAAAATGAGTTTGGCCGCAGAACAGACGGTAAAGTGCCAGACGACAGAAGCGGCTCAGCGCGCACGCTAACCGGAACAGGCCCCGAGGCATGGCGACACGACGGCACTGTTTTTGGCATCGCTGACATGGTCGGAAATGTCTGGGAATGGGTTGACGGAATGAAGATGGTTGACGGCCAGTTCATCGTTGCTGAGTACACAGGCCAACCAGAAGCGGAATGGTCCGCAACAGGCGTTTACATTAGTGAGACAGGTCAATTTACCAACGTGGCTCCAGTAACGCTAAACTCAGGCAATCAAGTTTGGGGCAGCATGCCGAAAGCGTCAGGTTATGCTGGAAACGAGCGCTTGCAAAGATTGATGATTGAGCCGATTGCTTGCACTAGCGCGCTAGGCGGTAGATTTTATTGGAACCTTGACGGCGAGCGCTTCCCGTTCCGCGGTGGCAACTGGTACGGCGCGTCCAATGCTGGCCCCGCTGCGCTGCTCTGCAGCGATCCGCGTTCTGACGCGAGCAGCGCCCTCGGGTTTCGCTCCGCTTTCGTGTCCTGATTCTTGGTATTTTGTGTTTTGTGTCCTGCGCGATAGCGCAGGCTTTTTTCTTTTCGGTAACGCAGTTGAACGACGAACTAATAATACAAACAAAAACCAGAGATATGATGAAGTATGGTTTTATCTGTCTTCGCCAGTTTCCAAAAAATGAGAGGTTTATTCTTTGTGCAGACATTAGACGGTCAATGTATAGCATGCTTAGGCTAACCGTTGTTGCATCAAAGAGGTATCACAAGAAGACGACCATTCAAGATCTTGATATCGAGCCCTCAGATATAAAGCTGATACTGTCCAGCTATATGGGTTGCGCCACGCACGCCAATGCTTACAATTTAATCAACAATGTTTTATCGGTTCCATTCACTAGAGGTTACGAAAATGCAGAGGCAGTTTAGTTATTATTTTGATGGTGTCAGATACACCAACACAGAGCTTTCGTTCTTGCGCTCACTGGTTAAAAACGCTGACGACCCGCAAGCAGTTATCGATGGCATTATTGAGAGCGAAAGACGATTCAATGAGGAGTTGACTGGCAGCAGTTCAAGTTAACTTTAAACGCTGTTTAAACCGTTTATGCCTAGTAAAATGAGCAATTAGATGATTGCTCATTTTTTTAGGCTAATGTGTTCATTTTCGGCGGCGCGCTACAATGGCCGAGGGTGATGGGGCTATCCCCGATACTTGCAATTTTAAATGTGAGTGAATCACTAGAGGCGGCATTGCTCCCAAGTGACTCTACTTCGAATTGTCTGTCTTTTGTGTTTGTGCCCATAGGATATCTCCCTTTGATACAAATCGAATGTTATAACATAACAATTAATACAATTAAATGGGCATAATATCCTTGGTTAGAGAGGAAAGGTTTGGGTGGATGAAGATCGGGCGGACGTGAATTTTTCTTCGATTAAGGAATCTTTGCCTATCAGATAAGAACAAAAAAGCGCGCAAAACGGAGTTCTGCGCGCCAATTATTTTCACCGATTAGGTCGATTACTTACAGTAAACTCGAGCTTCACGTGGTGAGTAGATACCAAATGTAACAACCTCAAGAAGTCCGTTCACGAATGTTTTTTGAACTTCTACTTTTGCTACTTTGTCTGCACTACCACAGGTACCCGCTGCGTCTACTTCTTTCTTCTGAGCTAAACCGTCAATGAAAAAGTGATGTGATTGTGTGGTTGCCGGCTTAGACGTTTCTTCTTTTGACATAACAAATGTCTGCTGCGCACAACCAGTAGCCAAAACAGATAAGGCTGCGATAATCATTACTTTCTTCATTGTTCTCTCCAAATTCAATATAGTTCTTGAACGCTAACAGCAAAGTTTTTAACGCTGCTTAGCGACGGAGAGGATTATTGCAAATTGTTCTGCGAGTGACTGTATGGGTTTGTCATTGAAATCATTACAAAACAGGGAAAGTTAATTTAAACTCTGCACCTTGTAATAACGCACTGCGCCCAACTTCCACTTTGCCACCATGTTGTTCACATATTTTATGAACAATCGACAAACCAAGCCCATGCCCACTTTTCGCCTTGTTTCGCGCTTTGCTTCCTACATAAAACGGTTCAAATAGGTTTGCAATGTGCTCGCCATCAACACCTGGTCCATCATCATGAACCGATACAGTGACCGCTTGCGCTTGCTTCTCAAACTCGATAAGGATCTTTTGATCGGCGAACTTCATCGCATTACGCACAACATTGTCGAGTGCGCGTTTTAGCAATCTTTCATCGGCAAATATGGATACGTTACTCGCAAACTGCTCGGGTTGGATCAAGAGTTCAAGTTGCGTCTCTTTATTCCAACGTACGTTACCTTTGCTCAGCAACTCGCCCACATCAACCGTCGTCTTAGTAAGCTCAAGGCGATGGCTATCAAGCCGGGCGTAGCAGAGCAGCTCATCAACCATGGTTTCCATTTCTTCAGTATCTTCAACAATACTGTCGATTGTCTGCCTTTGCTCCTCGTCCAAGTTAGTGTCTTTGAGCAACTCTGCCTGCCATTGAATCCGAAACACTGGAGTGCGCAGTTCATGAGCCACAGCATTGGTCAGTGCCCTGTTGCTGTCGATTAGGTTTTGGATGCGATCCGCCATATGATTAAATGACTGGTTTAGTGAGCCAATTGCACGTCCTGATGCGGTCTCTGCACGTGCAGAAAGTTCACCTTGCGCGAAGCTAAGTGTTGCAGTTTCGAGCTTTTTGACCCGCCAAAAAATCACCAGCAGGTGACACAAGCTATACAAGATGAAGCTGGCAATAAAAAACATCCAGACAATATCATTTTGCAGTTCTGCATTTTGTCGAATGGGGTTTTCATCATCAGGGAGGTAGTGATAAGTCGCGTCTGAGCCTGCTAATTTAAACCACAGCTCTCGCTCTTCATCATGAAAGATAGGCATATCAAATCCGCCAGAAAAGTAATGCTTTACCTCGTCTGGCAAACTGTCGTTGGGCGTATAAATAAAGAGAGACAGCTTCGACAGCTGTGCAAACTCTTTCATGCTTTGCTGCGCAGCTTCTATGCCTTGCGCGTTGGCGATAGTTTGTAGAAGTTGTTGATGCGCTGCCGCTTCATAATCCTTTAGTAAATAATCGTGGTCCGTCGTCATCTCGTACATGGTGATTTCATAGGCAAAAACGCCAATGAAAAAACAAGTAATCAATCCAAGTATGGATTCCAAGTACATCCTTCGCATCAAAATTCTCTTATTAAGGTCAGTTAAGCGATTGACTTCCAAGCACTTGAAACGAATAGGTACCCTTTTCCTCTCACAGTTTGAATTTTCACTGCTGGGTTGGAATCATCGCCAAGTAGCTTGCGCAAGCGAACGATCTTGTTATCAATCGTTCGGTCTAAGCCATCGTATTCAATACCACGCAACTCAAGCGTTAACTTGTCTCTTGATAGCGCCTCATCTGGGTGAGTGGCCAAAAACCACAATAAGTCAAACTCACTGTCTGTCATGGCAATATTTTGGCCATCGAGCTCGCAGCGCTTGTACGTTTTTCTTAGCACTAAGTTATCAAAATGGCGCTCATTCTCGTTTGTTTCCAACTCGGGTTGCTCCACCCTGCGTAACAAAGTCCTTATCCGAGCAAGCAACACTCGCGGCTTGATCGGTTTGGTCACGTAATCATCAGCGCCTGTTTCTAAACCTGCCACATGATCGAAATCATCATCACTGGCAGTGAGCATTAAGATCTTACCTTTGTAATGAGCACGCGTCTGTCGACAAATTGTAAGCCCGTCCATGACAGGCAACATCAAATACAAAAGAACAACGTCAGGTTGGTTGTCGATGATATAGCGAGTTGCCGTTTCACCATCATCCAATGTATCTACGGCAAAACCTTGCGTTACAAAATAATCCTTAAGCATTCGTTGGAGTTTTAAATCATCTTCAACGATCAGCATTGAATGTTGTTTTATCGAGTTCTTCATTAGCAAATGGCCTCGCTATATTTTATGGGATGTGAAATCCCGAACTGCTTGAATTAGCTGGCGCAAAGAGGAACGCAACCGCCATTTATTTTGTGAGCGTATTGTAACGGCATGCCCATACATTTCCATACATGAACACGACAGTCAGTGTCCATTTTTGAGAATAGAATTCCTCACATCAAATCTAAGGGGAAAAACAATGAAACATCTCAAATCTATTTTGTTAGCCGCACCTTTACTTGTTCTAGCTGGCTGCAACTCTGGCTCAAGCTCTAATACAAATAACAACGTCGATAAAAACTCGAAAGTCACCAAACCTGCCGCGGACTATAAGTTTTCGCAAAAAGATGTAGATGCTTTGATGAGCGAGCGCGAAGTTATTTTTGACGCTTTACGTGTCACTTATGCCGGCACATCCTATGAAAACGTTCTGTTTGCTGAAAGCATGAGTGAAGAGATACTGGTGATTAAGCTCGCTGATGTCGACAAAAACACGATCGACTTAGTGCTGTCATCTGACGATGCGATGGATTGTATGATTTATCGTGCAAAAGAACCGGTCCAAGGTTTCAAATGTGACGAAACCAAACAGTCAACGTCAGGAGAAAACACATTAATACAGTCGACAATCACTGGCTCATCGAACTCAATTCAAGTCGAAATTAACGTTGAGGCACCAGAGTTTCTGCCAAGCATTGGCTCTACTGTTTTAACCGCTACGCATGCTGACAGCAAAGTGGACATCGTGACCTCATTTGCGTTTAACGATCTTTATCGCGATGCGTTTAGCATGACCAGCGACAAAGAACGAATTCACTCGACGCTTGGAGCAACAACCTATCTACAACTCTCTGATATCGTCAAAAATTACTCAGGTACAGAGATGACATTCAAGTTCAACAACAACATTGGCGGAAGTGCGGACGACGACATTAACCTCTACACTGGCCTGATGATTCACGACAATAATATGACCACAATGGTAACGAAAACTGGTTCGGTGTTCTCGGGTGGAACGGACCTCTTTGCTGCGGGCAAGAAGCGTGTTCTACAGCGTAAGAATGCCATCGACGCGTTTGAAGGTAACAAGCAAGTGGGTGTCCACAGCTGGGCACAAGGCAAAAAAGAGGCAAAAGCGTTCCCATTCACGCACGAAAGCCACCGCAGACAAGCCACTTTCTTCAATAAAGTAATGGGTGATAAAGGGATTGATTTTTATCTTTTCACTTTAGATGCAGCACCTGCAGCTGGTGAACACTGGATCACGAAAGCGGACTCAGACAAGTACAGGTTTATTACTGAAATCCAATAAATCCCCCCCATTGCGATAACGTGCTGGCACCTTGTCGGCACGTTTTTTTAACCAGTAATCGACACTCCTCTCAAAGTCACCATGACGGGCCAGTTCAACCTTAGATTCAATCTGCAACAGGTTGTTTTGCTTACCAAATAATGACACCCTCAGTCAATAATAAATCAGAAGGAGTCTCCCCCCCGAATATGGACATTATCTTCGTCAGACACGGCGTACCCGATTATGCATTAAGTGATGCCAGGCAAATGACCCAGCTAGAAAAAGACTACGCACCACTGGATAGAGCGTACCTGCGCCCCATTCACGATTTGCCGGAGCAGTTTAGTAAATTTAACCCCGACGCCATTCTCTCATCCCCTTACACGCGTGCTCTTCAAACGGCAGAAATCATAAACCGAAAGTTAAAGTTAGAGTTATTCGTAGAACACGATTTACGCGAATGGAAAGCGGACAAGTTGGGCGGGTACATTTCACTGGAAGAAAGAGATCGCCGCTGGCTAGAATATCGAAGCGTACTCAAACAGCACGCCTGTCAACCCGAAAAGAGTTACGAATCTCACCAAGAATTAAGATCAAGGGTACTCAATGTGTTGGAAAGATACGCCCACTACTCTACGGTGGTTGTCGTGTCTCATTTCAACGTATACGAGAGTTTGGTCGGTCATCAAGAAAGCTCAATGCAATGCGCTGATTACCGATTGATGACACTGCGAGACTGCACCTAATTGCGAGCATTATGTAAGACAGGCTGACACACAGCCTGTCATTTAGGGGCTTGTTAATAAGCTAAGCTTTCTTGACAAACTTCGCGGTAACCATCATTTCTCCGGCACCATCCACTTTGCAATCAAGCTCGTGATCTTTACCTTCAACGATGCGGCGCACAACCGCCTTCGTGCCGATTTTTAAGACTAGTGAACTGCCTTTCACTTTCAGATCTTTTGCCAAAGTGACTTTGTCCCCTTCCTCAAGTGCTGTGCCGTTGGCATCTTTAGCAATGAAAACACTTTCATCGACTTCTGTTGGGTTCCATTCATGAGCACATTCAGGGCAAACCAACTGACTTTGGTCTTGATAAACGTATTGAGATTGGCAATTAGGGCAAGGAGGTAATGACATCATTTTTCATTTAATCAAAGAATTGTACGGGCATGATAATGGCAGCGATATTACCGAGTCAAAATCAATTGCCCGTTTTATACTTTTCAACATCGAACAATTTTCATTAACGTTGAAAAGGCGTGAGCTCAATCTGCTCGATTTCACATACGGCTTGGATGGTAGGGTGATGGGATAACTTGCTCAAATACGCCGAGAGATGAGTATACGCCATCGGTGATCGTTTAGCGGGAAGTGACCACTCAGCCAACATAAACAAGAAGAAGTCACATGCCGACAAACGCTCACCGAGCAAATATTCATGAGTTTCCAACTGGGCATCAATAATTGCCAACGCGTCTGAAATACGTGCATCTTGAGCTTCAATGATATTTGGGATTGCTGTCTCATCCGTTGTGTGGCGATGGGGATAGTAGCGGACCATCAGCTCAGCTTGCAGCGTGTTATTAAGAAACGCTAACCACTGAAAGAACAAAGGACGAAGCGGGTCTCCGATGGCAGGCATTAACCTTGACTCTGGGTGCTGTTCACAAAGGTGGATGCAGATTGCAGGGCTTTCAAATATTGGTTGCCCTGAATCAACTAAGGTTGGGATTCTTCCTGCAGGATTGAGCTTTAAATACTCCGCCGATTTTTGCCCGTTGGACTTTTTATCCACCAGCACCAGTTCGTATTGAGCACCCATGTGGTGAAGTAGAAAGTGTGGTGCCAAGCTGGCGTTATTCGGATAGTAGTAGAGAGTGTACATAGGTGATATCAATCCTTGTCTTTTTGGTCTCCTCGACCTGTTAAACCGTTATTTCGATTCGATTGCCATCTGGATCAAGTACGCAGCTTTCATAGTAACCGTCGCCAGTTGTCCGAGGTCCGTCGATCCTTTCGTAACCATCATCAACTAACCTTGCCGTCATTTCATCCACCAATGCTGTTGAACCTACCGAAATTGCGATATGAATCAAGCCTCTAAACTGTTGATAAATATCATCTTTCGATTCGGGAATCGAGGGCATTGCCATTAACTCCAAACGAGCTCCCTCTGCAAAAGTTAGGAAATAGGAAGAAAACTGTTTGTTATGGTTAACGTACTTATCACTCGATTTAGCGTTGAAGTACTTGATGTAGAAAGCACGGAGCACTTCCAGTTGTTCGGTCCAAATCGCAACGTGTTCAATTTTCATAATGACTCCTTTTTGACTGTTCCTTACAGACTAATCACTTTTCGGCAGTCAAAATAGAGCGTTTATTTACGCGAATCGATTCCTGTTTTCTGCTCCACACCGAGTGTGGCTAACAAAAAGTTTTCTTATCGAAATGGGGATTGTCTACCGAGACCTCGAGTTGCACGATACTGTCGAGTAAAATATGGCTCGCTCCATTCAGCGTCTCCAGCAGCACGCATTCTTCCTTGTTATCATTGCGAACCGTATCAATGGCCGTGCCTTGAACCTTGTCTCCGGATTTTAAGGTCAGCACGACAGGGTAACGAAACATGCAAACTATCTCGATATAATCATAATCACTGCAACTGATCATTCTGCCCTCCTTAATTTCAGGCTAAAACATATAACCCAGCCAATCTACATGACCGGAAGGCCATGGTTTTTCTCTCATTGGTTTCACATAAAGTTCATCTAGTTCTTCAACCGCCACACCATAGTTTCGATGCTGATGAATTCTCAACCAAGACTGCGTAGCGGTAATCTGTTGGTAACCACTAGCCAAATAGAACTCTTTTAAGTCAGAGATAAGAATAACGAAATCAACTTGTTTGGTGCGCGCAAATTGCTCGACACCTTGCAACATTTGACGACCAATTCCTTGTCCCCTTGCGTTTTTCTCAACGCAAAAATCAATGACACCCAGAACTTTTAAGGGCTGCCCATCAACACTGATAACCCGGTAATCTAACCCCATGTAGCCAATCAACTCGCCACCTTTCACCTCAAGTACCCTTACATGGGGAAGCTGCTTCAAGTAAGACGATGTGGCTTGGTGTTCAACAAACGAATCATTTCTCAGTTGGCGGATAAGATGATGCTGTTCAGGTGTCACGTCCAACTCATGAATAAAGTCCATATCTATTCCTAATCGTTAATCGTTAATCGTTAATCGTTAATCGTTAATCGTTAAACTAGGAAATCAATAACTTTGTATGTTCCTAGTATTGTTTTTGAATTGAAGTGCGGGAAACATAATACAAAAAGTCGCAAAGCCAAGAACTTGTTGCCCACCAAGAAAAACAAAACGAGCACATTCACTAAAATGGAATTGATCAGTGAGCAATAATTCGCCATATTGATGTCAATATTTCCCGAATAGAGCAAGGAACACATGGACTATTTTCTAGCGGTCGTGCTGTTTGCCATCTCTTCTTCAGTAACTCCAGGTCCAAACAATATTATGGTGATGGCATCGGGCGTCAATTTTGGAATTAAGAAGAGTTTACCTTTGCTGACTGGTATCTGTGTCGGCTTTTCAGTCATGCTGTTATTGGTTGGACTTGGGTTTTCTCAGTTATTCGAGCTCTTTCCTAGCTTACATTTCGTCATCAAGTGCACTGGCACTGTATACCTGCTTTACCTAGCCTTTCTGATTGCTCGCTCTACTGGTGATATAAAAGGTGAACAACAAGCGCAGCCTCTGTCATTTACCAAAGGGGCTCTCTTTCAATGGGTCAACGCCAAAGCATGGGTTGTTGCGACTGGTGCAATCGCCGCATTTACCAGTGTCGGAGCAGACTTTGTGGCGCAAAATACGCTTATTGCCGCCACTTTTTTTGTCGTTTCTTTCCCTTGTGTTGGGGTTTGGCTCGCGTTTGGTTCTTTGCTTAAAAAGTGGCTAAACAAGGCTGAACAACGTCAACGATTCAACTGGTTTATGTCTGCGTTGTTAGTTGTCTCTGTACTGCCAGTGATACGAGAAATTTTCCTTCACGTGTCGCCAATGAGTTGACGTACTTCTCTACCTGTGGAGTCTTACGAGCGCCTTCTGATAATACTCCGCATAGTCACATCACCCACCATGTACACTCACTTCTGGCCCGTGAGTTCTAAGATAAAACTGGCGCTCCCGAATATACAGGTAAAGAGGCAAACCTAATGAAACACCGACAGCCAGTGTGCCCAAGATGGGATAGATCACTCCCTTAACTTGATTCGTTTTACTGTCTGTGGCGATGAAGGTTAACAAGCACAACGCAGCGACAACAACGTCTAGCCATGCAAATATACTGATGGGGTTCGCTGCCGCTTGCTCTAGCAACAAGCCAATATTCAAGCCGTTCTCCAACAACCACGGCAACATTGCCCCGTATGGGATGGCTATACCTAGCACACTGAACATCAAATACACATGTCTCATCAACACTCCTTGTTCACAATTGTTTTTAACGATTTTGCTTCCAGTCGCTTTTCAATATCGCGAAAACAACCGTATCCCACCAACGCTGCTTAAAAAAGCGATTTTCTCTGAAATGAGCCTCCTGCTTCATTCCCAACGAGCGACAAAGTCGAATCGCCCCATGATTGAGACTGATTGTTTCCGCGTAAACACGGTGAATATCCAGCTCAGAAAAACCAAAATTAACGAGAGCATAAGCCGCTTCTCGAATAAGCCCCGCTCCTTGATAGTCACGAGATAAACCACAGCCTATGGAGGCTTGGTTGTCATCTTCGACTCTCAAGCAGACCGTTCCGATAAACTGCCCATTAGCCTTGTGTTCAATCGCAAGTTGATAAGACGTTCTAGGATGCTCTTTCGCTTGGGCGACAAACAATTTGGTTAACTCTTGATACTTCGAGGGGGAACAATCCGCTTCACTGTAAAATCGCTGATACTTCTCATCCTGTGAGATAGCGACAAATGCAGCCTCATCGGTGTCCTGCATATCCCTGATAATCAAATGTTCTGTTTCTAGTCTAAACACTACTCTTCCCTGATCTTTGGTTTACTAAGCTGTTCCCACGCGTATTCTCGCAACACGCGCGCATTGTCTGCAACCTCTTGGTCACCGCATTGCTCTCCTCGATAGTGAATGAGTGGGCTGGAATAAATAGGGAGAATCCTCTCCTCATAACTCATTACCGTACCTGCATTTGTGCATGTATAAGCTCTTGCATAGCGTTTTAACTTGTCATGAAACCTCTTCTCTACCGCAAGCTTCAACGTCCCTTCCATACTCGGGAAGGGCCAAGTATCTTTGTGCTGCGCCCAGGCGAGGTGACCAAACTCATGTTCTAATACGTGAACCTTTGCAACATCAGACAGCAATACACTGCGGCTACCGTCGTTGTTCAAGTCAGCGATTCCGGTTGTGCCATCATCGAATATTGTATGTTCATCGCCAATGACGATGACATAGTAATGGTGCATGTCTAAGTCGTATTGAGCCATTTTGTCCGCGCCAACCGCGTCGAGCAGTCGGTAGTAAATACCGTATTCGTCTTCCTGACCCGATAAATTGAGATCCACCAACACCATTGCGTCGACTATTCTACGCATCGGGATACAAGAATTATCGAGCACCTGATTCGCGTATTCGATCGCAGCGGTCAAGCGGTTTTGAAGTTTTGGGGTAAACGCGCCCCGATCAACGTAAAAGGTGATGGTCGTATTCAGTCGTTCAGTGATGTCGCATTTGGGAAGTTTGAGCTCGTCAAGCAAGAGCTCAGTTCTGTCAGGTCGGTAGGCGAACAAGAAAAGCATCACTAAAACGCTCACCAATACCCATTTCGTTTTAGTACTCATTTGAGATGATATCTGCCCATTCCTATCCAAATCAATAAAGCCTCAAATAGAAGTGTGTTGATGTGGATTTAAATAAACAAATAGCCTCTGACTGAGGCTATTTGGTGTTTAGTGAGCTGTTAGGCTTTTTACCGCCAAGACTTGAGCATCAAATAAAACTTCGTCTTGATGCGCATAAGATTTGGCAACATTCACCCACTGCAACCCCGTTTCATCAACGTGTTTAAACTCCACCTGTAAGGCATATCGCGAGCAACGCAACACTGCAAACAAAAAACCGAAGAGTGTCAACGCACCGGTTGTTGCTTGTAACCATAAGGGAGCAAGCATTATATCCGGCACCGCAAGCCATAAGCCTCCAGAGAATAAGGCAATCCAAAACACGATTTGTGCCAAATTATCCATCAAGGTTAATCGCTTTACTCGTATATCGTTGATTCGCTTGAGTGGGTAAGCATCTTTCCTAAACCTAAACTGACCTTCGTCTATAGAAAAGTCGCAACTCTTATACATGATGTGTTTCCTTTTACTGGTTAAAACGGTAAAAAAATCGAGTAAAAGTTCTACACTGTCTGCTTAGAAGTTGCCGACTCGACCCATTGAGATCGCCATTCAGGGGCTGGGTAGTTATCTGGCCAGAACTCGGTTTGTTTGACGATTTTTCCGTCTACAACCGTATGAAACGTAATAGCTCGGTCGATGCGACTCCCATCGGTAACGGATACATCAGTCACGACCTGATTACCCTCGACCACGATTGTATTCAGAGTAAAGCGCCACAAGCCTTCATTGGGGTACGCACTGTTTAGGGCGGCGAAGTTCTCTCGACCTTTAATCAGTTCATTCGACTGGGGCCAGTAGCATTCAAACTCATGCTCGCTTAGCCATTCGCTTGCCGCTGTGAAATCATTCGTTTCCATCGCGGCCCAATACGCGAGTACCACCGCCTTCGAATCCATCTCGCTTTTCATTTGATAACCCTAACTGACTCAGCAACCTTATTATTGCCCGCACATATAACCATAATTCATATGAATATAACCAGCTAAAAATCAGAGTCACGGATCACACTTTTATCTCGCCCACCCAAAGCAAACGTTTGGCTAAGCATCTGATTAAAAAAGGCTTGTTACTCAATTGTTCGCAGATCGCCCATTTGCGACCCACCTCTAGCTATTTCCCTGTTTTTATTGAGAAAACAAATAGCTCTGGGTTGATTTAGCAAAATTCATGTTGCATCCTCTATTACGCAACTAATTTCAATAACAGAGTATTATTGATTGATATCAAACATTTAGGATAACACTATGCGAAGCAGACTTACGATTAAGCACAAGTTGGCCTTACCGATTGTGCTGTTGGCGGTCATCATTGCGATTACGACCTTGGTTAACGTACTTCAAGCCAATCAACAAGAATCGTTGAACGAGCAACTTAACAAGGATGTTCAGCCCGTCATGGAGGCCCTTGAAGACGGCTACCGCGATCTCTATCAAGTAATCACCGCTGCCCAAGGGTTGATGTTGGCAAAAAATCAGCAAGAGGTTGACTACAACATTGCTGAATTTAAAGACAACGCCTACAAAGCAGAGCCACGTCTAAGTCAGGTTCGCGAACTTATTAGCAAAGGCTACCTGCCTCAAAACCAACTTCGAGTTGCAGACCAGCTCACCAAAGCGACAAATACTTGGATCAGTTTGTATGAACCAATGTTTAGCTCCCCAAGTAGCGCAAATGACTACTATGAAGCGAATCAAACTAAGCTGGACGCAGAATTTCAAATCATACGCACCAACTTACGCTCGATCCGTTCGATGATCGATGAAGTTCAACTTGAGCTGCGTGCACAAGTTTCTGATTCCATCTCTTATAGTAAGTTTGTACTCGAGTTTGGCGCAGCGATCGCCGTTGTATTGGTCGTTCTTTCATTTTGGATCTCTCATCGACTCGTGCTTGTCCCAATTAAGAATATCGGGGTAGCGATGCAAGACATTGCCAGCGGAGATGGCGACTTATCGAAACGCATCGACGTGACCAGCAATGATGAACTGGGCAAACTCGCCGAAGGATTCAACTCGTTTGTCAGCCGAATTCACTCAACAGTAGAACAAGTCATTGTCTCATCGAATGCGGTTCGGGCTGAAATGGAGAACATTAAGTCGTTGACTCAATCCGTCGCTGAGTTCTCTGGCCAACAGCAGCAAGAAAGTGAAATGGTTGCGACTGCGGTAAATGAGATGCAAGCAACCAGTCAGACGGTGGCATCGAATGCGGAGGAAGCAGCCTTAGCAAGCACCAAAGCCAATGGCGAAGCAACAAACACCGATAAGATCTTGTCGACAACGGTTGGCTCTATCGAAACATTAGCCTGTGAAATCGACAACGCGAGCCAAGTCATCCACAACCTTGATGCTGACGTCGGCAACATAGCCTCGATTCTTGATGTTATCCGTGGCATCGCTGAGCAAACAAACTTGCTGGCGTTGAATGCTGCGATTGAAGCCGCTCGTGCTGGGGATCAAGGGCGTGGGTTTGCGGTGGTTGCGGATGAGGTTCGATCACTCGCGAGCAGAACGCAGGAAAGCACCGGTGAGATTCAAGCCATGATTGAGAAGCTTCAAGAAGGGGCACGTCAAGCGGTGACGGTAATGGAAGCGAGTAAAGAAAGTGGTCAGCAGACAATTTCAAGTGCGGGTAGTGCATCGGACTCTTTGAAAGAAATTATGGCGTCAATATCGTTGATGAATGAGATGAACACACATATCGCCACCGCTGCAAGCGAACAAAATAGCGTAAGTGAAGATGTGAACAACAATGTCGTTCGTATCCTAGACAACAGCAATCATATGGTAGAAATGGTAAGCAGTGCCGAAAATGCGTGTTTATCGCTTTCAGCCCAATGTGAAACGCTTGACAACTTAGTCGCTCAATTCAAGGTCTAAACCTACGCAAATCGGCTTATATAACATAAACCTCAGTGACTGCATTGTTCGTGTGGTCACTGTTTCCTTGCCAAGAACTCCCGCTTCTCCCCCACTACTCATGGCTCGATCGGGCTAAGCTCCAATATTGTGGTATTAAGTTCATCCATAAATTTAGGATGACGATTGAGGTATTCTTTGGAGATGTAAATACCGAAAGCCTTTTCTGCCTGCAAAATCACATCATAACTTGGGTTATCTTCAAAATGATGGTTAAACACTTCCTCAGCGACAAAGACGGCATCGACGGCTCCGTCGTCTAGCTTAGCAATCAATGAAACAATATTGTCGGCGGGGTCGATACGCTTGTATCCTGATGTCTTAAGCCACTTGTCCGTATTGGTGTTGAGTAAGCTCGCCACTCTAAGCGCGGAATCAGGAGAGGCAGAGAAATCATGCTCGCTCCCTGCTAACACAACCCAAACCCAACGATTAATCATGAGAGGAAGGGAAAAGACCGCGTGCTCATCTCTCTCAGCGTTTTTTGATGCCATAAAGAATCCATCAGAACGGCCTCTACGCAGCTCCGCCAACGCTCGGCCATGGTTCGAGCCCAGTCTGATGCTGTATTTCACGCCCATGGTATCCAAAATTGCCGTCACTTTATCGATACCTATGCCTACCAATTGCCCATCTTGATCCATCGTTGTGTAAGGCGGGAAGTCAGGCAGGAAAAATCTTATCTCGTCTTGTCCATAAACAAGCGGACTCGACAAAAACAAAATCGTCGCTACATACCGTCTAAATAGCTTGGCAAACATGAGAGCACCAACAATGAAACATACTAATCACTATAGGCTGCTTTTGTCGCTATCCCCAAGTATGGAGTTGAAAAGCCATACAAAAAGCCCTCTGAGTAAGAGGGCTAAAATAAATTGCGAACACGTAAAGCGTACAATGTAATGTTTTGTCTGTAAGCTGGCTAAACCACAACCTTAAGCTGCTTGCATTTTTAGCCGTTCAAAATGACGAGGAAATACATTTTTGATATGTCGCTGCTCTTCGACCATATTTTTAAAAGAGGGGCCTTTTTTTAACTGTACAATCACTTCATCGTTGTCAAAGCGCAAAACAGCACCTTCGATAGACACTTCACAATCGTTGTGCAGTGAAAGTACACCTTTCATCGTCAACCCTTTATATAGGCTGCTCAAATTATGCATAAGTACACGAATACCACCCTCGGACACTTCTGTTACGTGGTACAGTTCTTGTGAAAAGCGAACGCAAGGCCGGCCCCGCTTTGGGTACTTAAGGCGATAAAATTTACGCTTTTGCTCCATGTCACTCATGATCGTGCTCCTTTAACCATAAGTCTCCAGCTATCTCATTAGTATAGCGCTTTACTCGTTAGCTACACGTTACCAGAGTTTAAAAATCAATTCACTACTCATAATTATCGACCATTGCTCCCTCACCTTTAGATAAAAGCGTTGAATATTAAACCCTTACCTAGACAAACCAATCATAAACCATTGAAAATAAAGGATTTAAATCTAAGGCAAATCGCTTTACTTTTCAGAGTGTTAGACGTACATTCCGTTCACTTTCTTATCTGTGAGCAAGAGCATGTCTGAGCAACGTTTAGGCAATTGGATGGCCGCTATCTCGTTCTTTTTATGGGGGATTCTCCCTCTTTATTATCAATATTTACCCAAGGCCGCGATGGATGAACTACTCGCCGTTCGTCTGTTGGCTTCCATTCCGTGCGGCTTCATTATCGTGCTTGCAGTCACAAAATCGTTACCAAACTGGAAAACGATTTGGGCAGACAAGTTTTCACTCAAGTTGACCTTCATTGGCAGCTTGATGATGTCTATTTCATGGACAGCTTTTACATGGGCGATGACTAACGACCGAGTGATCGATGCCAGTCTTGGCTTTTTTATCAGCCCATTAATGATGAGTGCGCTCGGTGTGTTCGTATTAAAAGAAACACTATCGACAGGTAAAAAAGTCGCGATTGTGTTGGCTTCTATCGGACTTAGCTACCAAGTCGTTCAATATGGTCAGTTGCCAATCATTGCGCTTATTATGGCGACCTTCTTCACTTTGTACGGCTGGTGTAAGAAACGTATTCGTTACGACTGGAGCACATGCCTATTCATGGAAGCGGTTGTCATGCTTCCTCTTGCATTTGGCTATTTAGTTTACAAAGAACTGGCCGTTGGCACTCAAGTCTTACACATGGGGTGGGAAACATTCGCTCTCTATTTTGGCGCCGCACCTGCCACGCTCATCCCGTTAGTGTTCTATTCCATTGCAATTCGGTTAACGACCATGTCAACAGTCGGCCTAATGCAGTACATTGAACCGTCCATTCAATTCATGATCGCGGTATTTTTGTTCGGCGAGATCTTTGACGAAGTAAAGCTGGTCAGTTTCAGCTTTATCTGGGCTGGATTACTGTTCACGACTCTAGAATCGATACGGGGACGTTACCGTCTCAACAAGATATAAAAAATCCCCTTTCGGGGATTTTTTATTAAAGCTGAACGTCGAGCATACCCTGCCACATCAAGCCAACGGCCAATAATGCCGCCACACTCAAAATACATGCGCCGACTCTCTCTTTGCCATTGAAAGGGTCAATCCCCTGCTCTCGCTTTGCTTGAATGTAAAAATACAGACCAGGAACATAGAGTACCGCGGACAAAAGTAGATAGTTCAAACCAGAGGCATATAGAAGCCACAATCCATAAATCGTTGCTCCAGCCCCTACTAAAAGCAAGCTACCGCGGTTTCTCTCTTCGATGGCGATTTTCAGCACAAATGCCCCGACTAGGAAATACGGTACCAAGATCATCTCTGACGCGATAATCAACAAGGTGTCGTAAGTACTGCCTGCAAACATCACCACAATGAGTGAAATCTGAATCCATACGTTGGTTAAGGTGAGTGGTTTTACTGGGCTTCCCGCTTGGTTCAGCTCACCATATTTTGATGGGAACATCTTTTCTTTCGCGCAAAGGTAAGGAGCTTCAGAAGCCAATACCGTCCAGCTTAAAAACGCGCCACATACAGAAATCAGCAAACCGACGCTGATAATGTATTGCCCCCAAGGACCTAATATTTGCGTCAAAACCGTCGCCATGGAAGGGTTTTGATACGTTGCTAGCTCCGTAGGTTTCACTACGCCCATGGACAATAACGTGACAAACACATAAATCGCCAGCGCGGTCAGCAAGCCAAGGATGGTCGCTCGACCAATGTCTTTGCGGTTTCGAGCACGACTCGACACCACGACCGCCCCCTCAATACCAATAAAGACCCACACAGTCACCAGCATAGTACTTTTCACTTGCGCTAAAAGATCATGCTGATCGCCAAAATGCACGCCCGTGAAGTCCAAAGTAAACGTATCCCAGCTGAACGCGACAAACGCGCAAAATACAAAAATCAGTAAGGGAACCAGTTTAGCGTATGTGGTAACCATGTTGATCAAAGCAGCGGTTTGAACACCACGAAGGACTAGAGCATGAACCAACCACAGCAAGCAAGAAGCACCAGCGACCGATACCCAGGTATTGCCCTGTCCGAAAATAACGTTATCTGGCGTATCGAAAAGCATGCCCAAGGTACTGAAAACAATCACCAGATAAGAGACGTTTGCCAACATTGCACTGAGCCAGTAACCCCAAGCGGAACAAAAACCGACAAAGTCTCCAAAGCCTTCTTTTGCATAGCCAAATACACCGCTATCGACATGAGGTCGATGGAACGCGAGTTTCTGGAAAGATAACGCTAAAAAAATCATGCCTATGCCTGTGATTGTCCAGCCAATCATCACAGCTGCAGGGCTTGCGACAGACGCCATATTCTGGGGCAAGCTAAATACACCTGCACCGATCATTGAACCAATGACGATTGCGGTAAGCGAGCCCAAGCCAAGTTTATTATCCATTTTTATTATCCGAGGGAACAGGTTTCTCTATTTTGGGAAGACGCATTTTACGCCTAAAAAACGCTAAGAGGCAGATCAGGTGTGAGCGATATCGCATAGATTGGGAGTAAAACCGAACTTTCATTGTTACTGATCAATTCCGGCGCCGCATTATATGAATTTTACTCTGTCTTACAACTGTAATTTAAAATAATAACACCAAATAACATCGATATATGGAACATTTAACTAACATATACACATTGATTGAAATTATGAAAAGAAGAAAAAGCCATCATTGGAGTGACTAATTATCCACAATTTAACAGAAATAATGCGAAAAACTCTTAATTTATCAGCACAAGATTTCAGATAGTCTAAACTGAAAGAAGTACTCAGTTACAGCCACTGAGTCTCCATTACTTCCTGTGTTGCGGCCGCTGTTTGGTGTCATTGTCAAAAATCACACTAACAACACGCGGTCTTTTTTTGCGCGCAATAAAGCGAAAGGGAAGCGCTGGGCTTCCCTTTGTTTGAAATTAATGAGATCGCTCACCTGAGTTGGGCGAGAGATCCGTTGGTTTATATATGTCGGCTAACGTACGCTCTTTCACTTTTTTACTGCGTTTAACCGATGTGAAATCAGAATTTTCTTGAACACGGATCGCTTGCTCGTGCGCTTTTGCTGATTGAATAAACTCAGGATCGGAAAGCGCCTTTTGACGCAGGCGGTTTACTCGTTCAATGGTTTCCCAGATCATATGCCACCTCCTTTATCTGTTTATACATACAGTATAGTTGAGTTCTGTAGATCGTCAAATAATACTGTGTATAAAAACAGGTTATCAAAAACCAGCGAAGCGACTATTTGGTTTTGCCTATTCCAATAATTAGTAAAGCCGATTAGACCGTCTTGGCGCTCTTTCATAGGATCACAACTATCCTGAACCAGATAGAAAAAAGTTATGAAAGCATTGGTTGTTGAAGGCGGAGCGATGCGTGGTATTTTTGCTGCGGGTGTCTTAGATCGCTTTATCGAAGAGGATTACTATGAGTTTGATTTTGCCATCGGAGTGTCTGCTGGGGCATCAAACCTTGTTGGTTATTTGTCTAAACAGCATGGCAGAAGCCAAAAAGTGATTTGTGAATTAGCGACTGATAGAGCGTTTTTCAATCCAAAACGGTTCGTCAAAGGCGGAAATTTAGTGGATGTAAAATGGCTGGTTGCTGAATCGAATAAACGCTTTCCTCTTGATGATGCGACGTTATTCTCAAACCTACCCCTGATTGCCACAACAACCAATATTGAAACAGGCAATGCGGAGTATTACCAAGTAAATACAGAGAACATCACTGCTGTGCTTGAAGCCACCAGCGCACTGCCTATTGCCTATAAAGTAACACCATGCTTTTCTGGCGGCTGTTATACCGATGGCGGAGTGGCGGACTCCATTCCCGTTATCGAAGCCTATCGCCAAGGTGCAAACGAGATCACCGTCATTCTCTCTCATCCACTCAGCTATGAAATGCCACCTATGCGTCATTCATGGTTGATGGATAAACTATTGGCAAAGCAGCCAATGATCGCCAAAGCCATGGCACAAAGAGCTAGCCGTTATAACCAATCGCTTGAGTTCATCCGCAATCCACCGACTGGCGTCACGGTACGTGTGATCGCCCCCGATGATACATTTAACGTCAAACGATTGACCATGAATCACAACGTTTTAATGCGGGGCTATGAGATGGGTAAGAAAGAGGGAGCAAAACATATCGCGAGCCGCGAAGGACGATTTGGTTTAACCAAAGAGAACTGCCATTTTTGCTTTTAAGATCAAATTGCCAAGATCGCAAACAACGCGATCTTGGTAAACGGTCTCTAGCGAGCAATATCAAGTTGGTTATCTTTTACGCCGTTAACGCGAAACCAACCTGCGATGCTAAAGCGCTCGGTATTGGTGGGCAATACTTCATGTGGAAACTGCTCAGATAAGAACACAAACAGGCGACCCGACTTTGGTGGCAGGGTCATCAGCGGATTGTCATCTAAATCATACACAACCAACTCTCCGGCATCTTCCTCACTCCACTCGTCATTCATATAAAAGACCGTGGTCAGGCGACGGTTTTCATTGCCTTGAAAGCAGTCCAGATGCTTTTGATAAAAATCACCTTTCTCATACTTGGCAAAGTGCGCTTCGTACTCGAATAACCCCAAGAAGAAATGGCGATTCGCTTCCAAACGAATTTTCTCCATCTTGCTCAGGTAATTGGCGACGGGCGCACCCATACTTGGTGTGAGCCACTGAATTTTGTCACTGCGAATGGAAGATTCTCGAGTCACTTCTTCATTGCGACCAATACGAGCTTTCTTCCAATTCTCAGGTATACACTCTTTAAGCTCTGAGACATCTTGAGCGGATAGAAAATCATCCCAAACATAGTAGCCCTGAGTAAACAAAGCGTCGATAAGTGGGTTCATCATAATAGTTGTCCAATGAATAGATTCAGAGGACGCCTTATACAGGTAAGGCTATTTTAGTGACAAATCAGGTTCTTTGTCGTGAAGGACAAAGTTCGTTGATTAAGCATCAAAAATTGACAACTTAAGAGGAAGAGGCTCACCTAACCAGTAGGCGAAGTCCGTATGGTCTTGGTATTCGTTGTCGGTCACGGCGTGCACCAACACAGACATCTCCTGACGATTTTTATCAAGCCAATCAATAACCTTGTCAAACTGCTTTGAGTCAAAATCGATGGAAAAGCTCCAGCTTAGATGTGGGCCAACAAGACCACAGTTAAAGCGTCCAACAGAAAGCTTTAACTCCTCGCGAGCATAATCACGAAGCGAATAGGCGATATCCCTTGTGTGCTCATCAAAATAAACGTGGGCATGATAATGTTGGTGAAGATTCTTAGGGTAACTCATTGTGCATACTTGATTTGTTCGGCCAAACGCATACTAACTGACCCAATATCACTAGTCTACCAATCCACGTTCAACCGCATATTTGGCGAGCTCTGCCGTACTGTGTAAATCGAGCTTGTGTTTGATGTTCTGTCGATGAGTCTCAACGGTTCGATAGCTGATGTTGAGCATTGCAGCGACCTTTTTGCTGCTATGGCCCTGTGCGACAAGCTTGAGTACCGCCTCTTCCCGTCGGCTCAGTGGATTTGGCTTTTGGCTGGCGGGAACAACTTCTTGAGAAAACAGCGTTTGAGTCACGGACTCACAAAAGTACGTCGAACCTTGATTAACCGTTTTGATGGCCTGAACCATCTTATCTGCACTGATTTCCTTCAGCATGTAACCGACCGCGCCCACTTGCATTACCTTCATTATGTATTCGCGGTTGTCATGCATGGTTAACATCAAAATTTTCGCTTGCGGGTTTTCTTCGCGGATCATATTTGTCGCCTCGATACCATTCATGATAGGCATACTGACATCCATCAAAACCACATCGGGCTTCAACTGTTTCACCCTTTCTACCGCCTCTAACCCATTACTTGCTGTCCCGATAACCTCGATTTCAGGCTCCATTTGTAAACGAGCCATAAATCCATCGAGTACCACCTGGTGGTCGTCTGCGATAACAACTTTGATTACATCACCCATACACCAATCCATCCAGTTCTAAGAGCACAGTGATCTCGGTACCAAAGCCCGGCTCACTTTCAATTTCAAAATCTCCGCCGATAAACTCGACGCGCTCACGCATGTTACGTAAGCCAATCCCTTGTTTACGCATGGCTGTAGAAACGTCAAACCCTACCCCATCATCTCTAATAATAAGCTGTAGCATATTGCCCATTTGCTGCAAAATCACGCTGACTTTGTTGGCATTGGCGTGTTTTCCGATGTTGGTCAAGGATTCTTGCGCCACCCGATAAAGCGTCGTTGCCACTTCGGACTTTAACTTGCCTGACGCGGTCGTCAGTGACGACTCTACCTCAACACCGGAATGCGCTTTGAAGTCTTGCAGCAGACTGTTCATGGCAGCCTGTAAGCCAATGTCATCCAAGGCACTGGGGCGAAGTTGGTGAGAGATATGACGAACTTCATTGATTGCTGTCATCAAGGAGTGCTGAGACTTGACGAGATGCTGCTGCAACTCGGGTTGGTCAATTTTATTGCTGAGCAGTTCGAGATGACATTTACTCGACACCAAAAGTTGATTGATGCCGTCATGTAACTCTCTGGCAAGATGCTTTTTCTCATCTTCTTGAAACATCACGGTTTTGTGCGCCAGCTCTTTTAAGCTTCGATCTGCTAGCTTATGTTCGTGTAGATTAACGGCCAACGTGATCACAACGATAACGGCAACCGTCACAATCATAATGACAATCACTGTAAAGAAGGTGGTTTCGATGTTCTTGTTGATTTCAGATTGAAGCCGAGCCACCTCTTTGGAAATATCTTCAATGTACAGACCCGTTCCGATCATCCAGTTCCATTTATCTAGCCAAGCGGCATAGCTTAGCTTCGGAACACTTTCCCCAGAGGAGGGTTTTTGCCAAAGATATTCGTGATAGCCTCCCCCGTTTCGAGCTTGATGCAACAAGGCAGCAATCAGGAAGTCGCCATTTTCATCCTGAATATCAATCAGGTTCTGGCCCACTAATTCAGGAATGATGGGATGAACAAGATTGACGCCCGTCTCGTCATAAGCGAAGAAATATCCATCTCCTTCCGTGCCATAACGCAGCTTGTCGATGATCTGTTTTACTTCTTGTTTCGCAACCTCTTCCGATAGATTCGGGTCATTATAAATATGAGAAATGGCGTCAAACGCGAGATCCACACTGTCTTTAAGTGCGGTCTCTTTAGATTTGATCAAACCAGCACGAAATAACTCGACTTCCTTTTTGCCAAGGGTTTGAGCTTGGTAAATAGAGATCCAACTGGTGATCGCCGTTACCAGTAATAACGGGACAAGGCTGAGCAAAATGAGTTTAGCTTGTAGAGGCATTCCATTCCCCTTAATACAACGAAAGCCGCTTACGGCCAGTAAGCGGCTTAACTATAGCAATGATTGTTAATTATCTGTAACTATGCGGTCACATTCCGTAAAACTCGGGGAAAACCAACAAACTAGCGAGAACCAGTATCTGAATTGCGATAAATGGCATTACCCCTCGGTAAATGTCTTGTGTTGTGACACCTTTCGGTGCTACCCCTTTTAGATAGAACAAGCTAAAACCAAATGGAGGCGTTAGGAATGAGGTCTGAAGGTTCATAGCGATAAGAATTGCAAACCACGTCATATTGATGCCAAGGAGCTCGGCAACAGGCGCCAAAATAGGAACAATGATGAAACAGATTTCCACGAAGTCGATAAAGAAACCAAGCACCAAAATGACAAGCATCGTGATGATGAGGAAGCCCCATTTCTCACCTGGGATATTCAGCATCCACTCTTCGACTAAGTAGTCACCGCCCGTATAAGTAAACGCCATTGAGAAAGCCGTTGCACCAAGTAGAATCGCGAACACCATTGCCGTTACTTTGACTGTTTCTTTGGCTGCCTCATAGACCATCGACCAACTAAACTGGCCGTATAGAAGTGCAAGAATAATCGCACCAGCACCACCTAGCGCTGCCGATTCTGTTGGCGTTGCAACACCTGCGAAGATAGAACCGAGAACCACAACAATCAGTGCGAGTGGCGGGATAACCGCTTTCAATGCCGTGATTATCTCTTGCTTGCGATCCATCGTGCCATCGCTAGGGATAGGTTGCGCAGCCTCTGGGTTTAGCTTCGCGTAGATAAGGATATAGATGACATAAGCCCCCACCAAGACAAGGCCCGGCCAAACCGCCGCTTGGAAAAGATCACCAACAGGAACGCCCAATACATCACCCAGCAGAATCAAAACGATAGAAGGCGGTATGATCTGTCCCAACGTTCCTGAGGCACAAATCGTACCGCAGGCAAGACCTTTATCGTAGTTGTACTTGAGCATCACAGGCAATGAGATAAGCCCCATCGCAACGACCGAAGCCCCTACCACACCCGTTGATGCGGCGAGCAGCGCGCCAACCAATACGGTTGAGATCGCAATCCCCCCACGTACACCGCCAAACAACTTGCCCATTGACTCAAGCAACTGTTCCGCAAGGCGAGTTTTTTGCAGCACTAGGCCCATGAACACAAACAATGGTACAGCCATCAGGACGGTGTTTTCCATGATCGACTGAATTCGATACGGCATGAAGGCAAACATCTCCCAACCTTCTGCCCAAACACCAAAGATTAACGCGATACCACCAAAGGTAAACGCAACAGGGAAGCCAAGTAGCAGAGCAAACAAGGCAACGAAAAACATTACAATACCGACCATGATTAGCTCTCCGACTTTTGGTTCTGACTTGCTTGGTAAAGAAGGTGAGGATTCACAATCTTATTGATTGAATGCAGCAGCAAGCCTACGCCACTGACTGCCATAAAGAAGAAAGATAAAGGGATCATCGCTTTAATGATCCAGCGATAAGGTAAGCCACCAGGGTCACCCGAAGTCTCTCCCAGCGCGTAACTCTCCTTCGCAAAGTCGATACCGTAATAGGCAACCAGTAGGCAAAATGGGAAAAGGAAAAAGAGTGTGCCTAACACATCGATAATGGCCTGCGCTTTATTCGATAAGCGCTCATAGAAAAGGTCGACTCGAACATGGCCCCCAGCTTTGATAGCGTAGGGAACACCTAATAAAAATACGGCAGAAAACAGGTGCCATTCCATCTCTTGGAATGCAATAGAGACATCGTTAAACACGTAACGCATTACAACGTCATAGACGACATTGGCAAGCAACAAGATAAACAAAATGCTTGATAACCATCCAAGGAAGTCACCAAAGCGATTAAACGCTCGCTCAATATAAATTAGGCTTCTCATTCCCTACTCCATGGAATTTTGAATGAAACGCCACTTAAAGGTGGCGTTTAGTTTGATTAGATTTCTTGGGCTTTGCTGACAAGGTGACAGTGTCACCCTGTCAGCATTTTTATTTATGTGTTTTTGTTATTGAGCTTGGCTATTTAGGTAAGCACGATGCGAAATGTTAGACCACGGACGAACTTGATTGATGTAGTCTGCTTGCGATTGTTGGATTTCTTTCGCCATTGCATCTTTCTCAGCGTGTGCCTTCAACAGACGATCATTTGCTTCACGCAGCGCCGTCATGACCTCTTCTGGGAAGTCTTTAACCTGAACATTCGGGTACTCAGATTGGATAGACGCCCAGTTTTTGCCACTTTCATGCTTAGATTGAGTGTACATATCGTACGCAGCGGTTTTCATTGCCACTTGAAGGATCGCTTTTAGATCATCTGGTAGACGTTCCCATACACGCTTATTGACTAAGAACTGAAGCTCAGTTCCTGGCTCATGCCAACCTGTGTAGTAGTAAGGTGCAATTTTGTGGAAGCCCATACGCAAATCGAGTGATGGACCAACCCACTCAAGCGCATCGATGGTACGACGCTCTAAAGAAGTGTATAGCTCACCAGGGGCAATGTTCGTCGGTTTAGCGCCAAGCTCAGCAAGGATTTCGCCGGCAAAACCTGGAATACGCATTTTCAAACCTTGTAGGTCTTCAACCGAATTGATCTCTTTTTGGAACCAACCGCCCATCTGGGTATCCGTGTTACCACCAGGGAAAGAAAGCAGGTTATGAGGAGCGTAAACCTTTTCCATCAACTCCATACCGCCACCGTAGTAGAACCAAGCGTACTGTTCTGTTGGCAGCATGCCGAAAGGCATTGAAGTGAAATAAAGAGTGTTAGGTACTTTGCCTTTCCAGTAGTAAGACGCAGAGTGGCCAAGATCATACTGGCCGGATTTCACCATATCGAAAACACCCAATGGCGCTTTGTGCTTGTTTGCAGAGTCGATACGAATTTGCAAACGACCGTTCGACATTTCCTCTGCCATCTTTGCCATGTTTTTGGTCGCGTCACCAAAAATCGGGAAATTTGGTCCCCACGTTTCCGCCAGTTTCAAGCGATACACTTTTTCTGCAGCACTAACCGATGTCGCCGCCATCATTAGCGCCGCAGCCACTGCTGTACCTTTTAGTACTCGTTTTAAAGATTGTTTGATAAGACTCATGTTCACGTCCTTTGTTAGCCGACATACCTTCATAGGTAGTTTCTGTTCCGGTTAAAGAGTCGTACAAGACATGAAAAGATGAAATCAGCGAGAACACGCACTGTTATTAACAAATACAAACAACGTCATACTTATGGTGTACGTAGTAATACGTACTACAAATTATGCAGCGCTATAAAAATTAATAAGTTAGAAATAAGAGGCAGGAAAAAACAAGCGAGATATACGTAGAAACAAATTTTGACTATAAATGTAGGAAAAATGTAATAAGTGTGACAAGCGGTTCGTTTTTATGCGCTTGGGTTTATAAAACAGAAAGCCTCGAACACGTCGAGGCTTCTAAAGCATTATGCCTAATGAATATCACTAGGTAAGCAGAGCGGTTACTAAACAGCTTTGTAGATAACCTTGTTGCCCGCTAGCTGCTCTTTAACCACTAGATTCTCTTCTAGTAGTTTTTTAAGAGCACCCGTCGCCCAAGATGCTGCTTTCGCATCTTCCTGGCCTGCTTCTAGGCCGATACCTTTAGGGTTAATGCCTTCCGCATTTGCCACAACGATATCTAGAACTTGTTGTTGTTTTGGCGTTAATGCAACGTCAGTTGCTTTAGCTACAACAACTTTCTCCGCTGCTGGCGCTGCAGCTACTTTCTTCTCAACTACAGGCTTCGCTTTCTTTGTTGCTGCAACATTTGCAACTGTCGCTTTAATACGCTTTTGCAGTTTCATCTGCACTTTGCGCTTATGAGCAAGTCTCATCGAGTATTTCTCCATTTCACTGCATACGGAGCAGTGGTGAAAATTTGAAGCGCGATTTATACCAAAATTTTGCGGTCATTTACAGCGTATGGTCAGCTTTATAGACCAAAAATGCGTGATATCCGGTTATCAGACTACAATTTAATCAATAGGGTTTATGATCTTTTTCCTAACTACTGAATATATAAACAGAGGTTTAAACGTCACGAGTGGCCGCTATGGAAACACTGCACTTATCCAATCAACCGCTAGATTTTCGCTCACCATTTGCCAAGATAGTCGGATGGTTGCTCACCATCGGCGTCTTATTTCTGGTTATGTATGCGCCGGGATTGCAACAAGCCCTTTTAACCCTAGTGGCGGTTTGCTCAGTGATTGGCTTTGCCTACCTGATGATTCAAAAAGCAACCGTCGGCTACACCTTAACTGCCACTCATTTTCAGCAACACCTGTTCAAAGGCGGTTGGGTCGTAAAATGGACGAACATAAGCAAGATCGGCATTTGTCATTACGATCAAGAAGGGTGGCAACAGCCCCTACCCTGGATTGGCATCAAGCTCAAAGACTACTCGCCCTACCTAGAGAGCATTTGTCCTCGGATTGCGACAGAAATATTGTTGAGCCAACGGGCACTACTTTACCTTGGCGCACGGCAACACAATCAAGGCACCCGATTTGAGGACATTGTGCTTGATTCAACGCCCTACAAAAACAGCCGTGGTGAAGAGTTTAAAGGATTGCAAGCCATGCTCGCTAACCGAATGGCATATCAAAGACGCTATTTTGATTACGATATTTTTATCTCGGCACAAGATCTCGACCGACCCATAGAAGAGTTCGTTGGTTTGACGCGGCGCTACCTTGCCGCCGCAGAATCAGATTGAGATCCTGCATAGAAAACTAAAAAGACCGCACTAAGCGATCTTTTTGCAATATCTATCGGCTATTTAGTACAACGGCATCTCATCGGCCACAAACGGGTTTGATGCTCGCTCGCGGCCGAAAGTGGATTCTGGACCATGACCAGGAACGAAGCGCACCTCATTTCCTAAAGGCCAGAGCTTAGTCTTGATAGAGCTAATCAATGTATTGAAGTCGCCTTTGGGAAAATCAGTACGGCCAATAGAACCGTTAAACAGCACATCCCCGACAAAGGCAAGTTTGGCTTCGTTACTAAACAGTACCACATGACCTGGCGTGTGCCCTGGTGTATGAATCACGTCCATAACCTGATTCCCGAAAGCGACTTTGTCACCCTCTTCCAACCATTGATGAGGTTCAAACGCTTCGGTAAGCGGAAAACCAAACATCTGGCTTTGGTTTTCTAATCCTTGAAGCCAAAAGTTGTCATCTTTATGAGGGCCAACGATTTCAATTCCGCCAAGCTCTGCCGCAAGCGGTTCAGTGCCCCCTACATGGTCTAAGTGGCCATGAGTCAACACGAGTTTGACAACCTTCACACCGAGCTCTTTGATAAGCATTGCAAGTTGTTTTACGTCACCGCCGGGATCCACCACTACCCCTTCCATTGTTTCATCGCACCAAACGATAGAACAATTTTGAGAAAACGAGGTAACGGGAACAACTTGGTACTTCAAAGACATAAACGAACCTTTATCTATAGCTAAACTGGCTGAACTATGACATCTGGCTGGTTATTTGACAATAGTCGCAACCTTATTGCCTTAGCGTGCTACGACCAATAGCGTACTGGACCGGTGTCAATATGAATAAAGTTACTGCGAGGGTAATAGCCAACGCCACCCGCTTTTAAGCTGATTGCAGCATCTCGCACTTGTTTTAGGTTGACCCCATCAAGACGGAAATCGATGGCTTGACCAAGCATGTGATAGCTTTTCTTCGCGACGCCACCTGAATTGCTTCGAAGCGCTTCATTCGTCGCAGGAGAGCGATATCCAGAAATGACAATCACTTCAGACTCAACCCCCAACTCTGACTGAATCAGAGAGATTTGGTCAAATAGGTATTTATCCATGGTGTGAACTTCATTACGGCGGAAATCGCGGCACAAATGGTCAATGCGAGAAAGTTCGTTTTTGACATATTTCTGACCATCAAAGTAGCACGTTTCTAGTTCTTCACCGGTATTTAGCGCTTTAAGTGCTAATGCTCTCGGTTCATCGGGGAGTGAAGCGAAAGCCAAACTTGGCGCACAACTCGCAACGACTAAGCCACTCCCTGCTAATTTAATAAAATCTCTTCGTGAAAAATCCACAACAAAATGCCTTCATATAACGGTTTATTGGAAACGTGTCGCGAAATGACACTACCTAACTCTTATATGAAGTGCAAATGCATAAATCGTGCTCACAATATGCAAAATCGCAGCTTTTATTGCTTAACCTTTGATCGAAATACAAAAAATAGTTCGATGAGTGAATTGTCATTTTTAGGTCAATCTCACCCTTTTGTGTAACCAAAGGTATCTAGCTGATAAATATCTTCTCTATAGTGGGTTTTGCCTTCTTCAAACCAAGCAGTTTGATAGATGATGTGTACGGGGATGCGTTTACGAAGAGGGATTTTCTTGTTCGAGCGATCCGCCTTCGCTGAGAGTTTACTTTTCGTCAGCCCTTGGTATTCGAGTAGACGAGAAGCAAAAACATCCGCGTGCTCGACTCGAATACATCCAGAACTAAACGCGCGCTGAGGTTCGTTAAAAAGCCCTTTGCTCGGAGTATCATGCAAGTAAATAGCGCGTTTATTCGGGGTATTGAACTTATAAAGCCCTAGTGCATTTTGATTGCCAGAGCGTTGAGTCATCCGATAAGGAAACGACTTAGGGTTCATCGCGTCCCAATCTATTTGCTGCGGATCAATTCGTTCTTTCGATCCCCACTTGGGCAAAATCTCGATGTGTTGTCTGGTGAGGTATTCACGATCCTCTTTCATTTTAGGAATGATGTCTTCCACCATAATTTTCCACGGTACATTCCAAGTCGGATTGAGGATCAATGTATCAAGGTTGGTGGTCATCAGAGGGGTCGGTCTTGCTTGGCGACCCACCACCACTTTCGATTCAAATACGTTTTTTCCGCCATGCCAGTAGGTCATTTCATAACTGGGCACATTCACGACAATTATGGTGTCTTTATCGCTCGGCCAATAGCGGATCCGTTCAGCATTCAATGCCAATGTTGTTAATCGATCTTTCATCGACACATTGAGCCACTTAGCCGTTTCAGGGCCAATGACGCCGTCTTCTTTCAATCCATGCAACTTCTGAAACTGCTTAATGGCCGGAACTAGGCTCATGTCGTAATAAGTAACATCACGCCTCACGTCTGCCAGATCGACATCAACGACGCTTAGGCGCTCTAAAAGAAGCTCTCTATCAAGTAGCTTGTCGCCGACTTTGATCAAGCCGCCTTGCTCAAGCAAAGGAATATTGCGTTTGTCGTGTTTGGAAATATGTAGGTAGGTATCAATCAAGCGAAGGTAGTCTGGGCTGTCTGGCGTGTAGGACTCAATCAGCGCAGATAACTGTTGATTGGCAACGGCTCGTCGAACTGCGACCACGGCACCTGTCGGGATCGGCTGCAGCGATTCAGTCAACTTGCGCTCAAAAAACCATTCTCCACCATTGGTTTTGGCTTTTTCCGCATAGTTAAGATATAGAAGCAAGGTATCTGTCGCTAAGAGATCATATTCAAACCAGCGATTGCTCTTACGATAAAACTGCAAATAGCTTAATTGTCGGGAAAACAGCGGGCTAAATCCTGCGTGTTGAATCACCTCCAACTGGAACTCAAGACTGCTGCCCTGCTGAAGATCAAACCAAATAAGCTGTTCGCCGTTTTCTTGGTAGATTTGTTCGACCACAGACGGATACTGTAGCAACTCATTCAGTTTGCTATCAGCACTTGTCCACCCTAATTGATGGAAATAATCTGAGGCAAAAACCTGTAACGGAAACAACCACACCATCAACAACCAAGTTTTCCAAACCCTCATAACACATCCCTTTTTACGCTGATAAAAGAAAGTATGGCAGAGAAGATTGAAGATAGTGTGACTTGTTTTTAAGAATTTAATAAAGGTCTTGGTAATTCAAATTTTTATTAATGATTTACTGTTCTAACACTACGCACCTAGGCGATCGCTGACCAGTGGTTATCCCACTGCACCCCAGACTGAACAGCGCTTTTATCACTCGGAGAATACTGAGTGATCACGCTGCCCCCTCCGGAGCTGACTCGGAAGTGTCCATCAAGCGCGACGACACCGGAAGCATCTGGCAATGGGGCCAACTCCACCAGCTGCCGATTTTGTTTCGACCATATCCCATAACAGTTACCTCTAGGCGATGTGGCCAAGATCCAATCTTTGGTCGCCGCGATGCTTGCGATGTAGTGATTGAACCTAGCCCACTGCTCAGGCTCTGCCTCAAGAGAGGTCAGCGATTCTCCCTTTTTATGTATTGCTAGCAACGCAGGGTACTCATCTGGCTCACCTCGATATTGTTGACCACACAACACAGTCTCGCTTCCGTCATGCGCTAGGTGGCGAATACTTAAGTGACGATCGGCAAGGGTCTGCTGTTCAATCAACTCGCCATTGCGATCCAAATAGCTCAAACTTGGCGTCATTGTCGACAAGTTAAGCGGCGTTCGCCCGTCAGTATGGACACCGCCGACACCAATAGCCAAGGTGTCATTGGGCATCATGATCACCTCATGCGGGCCAAGGCCAAAGTTGGTGAACTCCGCAACTTTCTCGTAACCCGCGACCACGTCGTAAACGCCGATAATCCCTTTACTGGTATCACGCTCACCTTCGGTGGCATATAGCCATTGACCATCATTCGAGTAGACGCCATGACCATAAAAGTGACGTTTTACATGGGCAGAACGAACGTTAACGACCTCGCCAGTTTGATAGTCAAAGACAACAAAAAATGTGCCTGGCCGACGTGCAAATGCCACCCCGTGACGAAATCGTTTATTGGTTGCCACGCCATGACCGCGCTCTGGCAACGGAATGTGAAATATTGGCGAGCCAAATTCATCGGCAACAACCGCACTGTACTGTCCTCGCTCCTTAATCGCGCAGCCGATCAAAGCAGGCTCTCGGCGTGAAGGTGTCGAGGTACAACCTAATGGCAGTATCGGGGCGGCAGCGCCAAAAAGTGCCGCTTTGAGCAATGAGCGCCTTGTTTTATCAGTCACCATCAGTTGCGTTAAATCCTATTACGACACCCAGTTCAATCGCCACTTCTTCGTGAATCAAATATTTTAACTGCTCTAACTTGTTGTAGTTCGAGTAAGCCACGCGATACCCTTCTTTCGATTGGAGCAAACCAAACAAACTGACGTCAGCAGGCCATGTCTCTATCGTCATATCGAACTGCCTCAAGATACGATTAGCCAGATCCGAATATCCTCTTTGACGAAGCGACGCATCCAACCCTTGTCCATTTGCCAGATAGAGTTCTCGCAGTGCGATGACATTCGCCTTCAAATGCATCATCGATGTTTGGGAGCGCCAAGATTCAGCAAAGTAAGGTCGAGGTTGGCCAAATTTAGCCAATGGTCGACTCATTTTCTTCATGCTGTATTCGAGCTGGTTAGACAGCAAAGCGATGTACTCAGATGTCCATGCTTTGTCATCTAAGCTCTTCCAAGGATTCGTTTGCCATGCAGCGTAAATCGCATTGGCGTTGTTATTTAAGTTCTGACTAATCGCGATAGCCGTTTGACAGACACGGCTTTGAGGTGCCAGCGATGAGCTCTCATCATAGAGCAGCCATTCCAGTGATCCGAGACCTTGAACCGTCACGCTTTGCTGCGCTATCTCGGATGCGGACCACGCTTTGTCTTGTCGAATTAGGCTCGACATCTTCCGCCCTGTGGTATTTTTTTTGTCTGGCCAAAATTGGACATTCCAGCTTTGTGCAAGTGCCGCCTCTGGGCCTCGCTCTTGACCTTGCAGCGCCATCCAGCTTTCCATCATGCTGCGCCACTGCTGTCGAGTAGCATCGAGCGACACTGATTCTGCGCAATACTGTTCAAACTGACGACTCAACAAATCACTCTGCTGGGCAAATTTCTGAGCGGCGTAATACTCGACTTGATAGACGCCTTGACTGGCATGATTCGTCTGCTCAGGCTCGGTGATGTTGTCTGACTGAGACTGACAACCCAAAAGCCCCATCAATGCAATGGATGCTGCCGTTATCTGAAACCTATTCATGTTGAACCCTTACAGTGAGTTGAGAAATGCGATTAACGCATGACGCTCAGTTTGACTAAAAGTAAGCACCGTCTGCTTCGCGTTTTCCGCTTCTCCGCTATGCCAAAGCACCGCTTCCATTAGATTTCGCGCTCGTCCATCGTGTAGGAAATAGGTATGTCCGTTGACCTCTTCAGTGTAACCGATGCCCCAAAGCGGGGCCGTGCGCCATTCGCGCCCATTGGCTAGATACTCAGGTCTGTTATCCGCGAGCCCCTCTCCCATGTCATGAAGCAACATGTCGGTATAAGGGTGGATTGTTTGATTTGAAAGCGCAGGCAGCCCTTCACGTTCGCCAGTTTTCACATTCGTCTTATGGCAACTCTCACAGCCCGCTTTTGCGAACAGCGCCTGGCCTTTTTGAACCAAAGGATCATCTAAATTGCGACGGATTGGCACCGCTAAATGTTGTGAATAGAATTCGACAAAGTTGAGAATTTTTTCACTTACTTCTGGATTTCCTCCATTTGGCAACTCGTCACACAGTGTCTGACTGGCGGTGCAGTTCTCTTTCGGAAACAGACGGCTTGTTAGACCGACATCGCCGTTAAATGCGGCGGCATTTTGCTGCATTAAATTTGGCTGACCCGCTTTCCAGCCAAATCGGCCAATCGCAAAATCATTCGCTTGCACATCCCACACTTTGTTGGTTTTACCGGAGATCCCGTCACCATCTCGGTCTTGCTCGTCAGCCCATCGTTGCAAGGTTTCATCGGGAATGCTCTCAAGTAAACCTAATCCAATCATGGGCGGCGCAACTCGAGCAGAAAACTGCGTGTCTGGGTGCATCGCTCCATAACCAAGCTCAGTAATTTCGAGCTTAGGTTTTCTCAACGTAACCACGGTACCATCTTTGAATGTGACAGGATGATCACTGTAGGTGATTTTGATTTGCCCTTCAGGTGTTTGGTCTTGAAGCGCAAAGTCTTGTAGCTGACCACCGTAAGTGGGTTCTGGGATAACACCATCTTTAATAAATGCTGCTTTCTGCTCAGGCGTCATTGCGGGGATACTCAGCCTCACTAACATAGAAACTGCATGCAAATCGCCCTTTTCCGGTGGGTGCCCTCGACCATCTTTGATATGACAGTTTTGACAACCATTGGTATTAAATAGCGGACCTAAACCGTCACGCGCATCGGTTGACGCAGGAGCCTGAACCCATGGATTTCGAAAGAAGCTATTACCAACGCTAAAATCCAAACGTTTGGACATCGGTAAGTTACCCGCGGGCAAAGAATAGGCATTCGCGCCGTCTTTTTTTACTGACGTGCCACCACCAGACGCAACCTCGTAGGCAGATACCGCAGAGCTAGTAATGAGTAATGCTGAAAGAAAGGAGAATTTGTAAAACATGATACCTAGCGCTCATAGCAAAACCTTATCATTTAAAATATGTAAACAAGAAATATTCTCATTAAATGTAAGGTCATAAAAACAACAAAAAGGGCTCAAAGGAGCCCTTGCATGATCAGAAATCGGATTAAAATTCGTGATCAGCCGTATCTGGGTTTAGGCTGTTAATTCCAACGATTTTTGCCGCACGCTCAATTGAAGCCGTTTGCGCAACCAGTGACATAATTGTCTCGTTCACCAGCGCGTTGCCTTTCACGTTTCCAGATGCGATAAGTTGATCGAAGAACTCACCGTTGTTTTCTGCAGATGTCACCAACTGACCGACTTGTGAACGGGTAACATCAAACTGCTTCTGGATCTCTTTTGCTGCTTGCTGGTCTTTTTGAGCAACGAGATCATTAATGCTTGGTCCCGAGAGCAATGTACCGTCCTGACGCTTGTACAACCCCGTGTAAACGTTGTAGATACCCTGCTCGTTGTAGTAGTGAGAGTTGTGCGTATTGTCAGAGAAACAATCGTGCTCGTCTTCCGTCGAGTTTGCTTCTAATGCCACTTTCATACGCTCACCCGCAAGTTCACCAAGAGACAATGAACCCATACCAAATAGCATTTTACGTAGGCCATTTTCTGAAGAGTCAGAGAGTAATTCTGCGCGGTAGTTACCCTTCTCGTCCGCTGACCACTGCTTTTCCATCCATTCTAGATCTTGGATTAGCAGTTGAGCTGTCGCTTTTAGGTACTCGCCACGACGCTCACAGTTGCCGTTCGTACAGCCTTCACCCACCACAAAATCTGTGTAAGGACGCTGACCAGCTCCAGCATTAGTACCATTTAGGTCTTGGCCCCATAGCAAGAATTCAATCGCGTGGTAGCCTGAAGCGACGTTTGCCTCAGAGCCGCCGATTTCATTCAAATCTGCAATCGCTTTTGGCGTCAGTTGAGAACCGTCCATTGTTGTAGCGCCAATTTTAAGCTGCTTATTCGCGACAATGTTTGCATTTGCACCTTCGTTACCTAGCTCGTACTGGTAGTCAGTCGATACATAATCGATAAGGCCTTCATCGAGCGGCCATGCATTCAACTGCCCTTCCCAATCATCCACAACTGCGTTACCAAAACGGAACACCTCAGATTGTTGATAAGGAACGCGAGAGTCTAGCCAAGCTTGTTTTACTTCTTCTAGCTTTGCAGCTGAAGGTGCTGCTAGGAACGATTCGATAGACTTATCTAGCTTCTTTGCGGTCGTCAGTGAATCTTCAAAAACCGCATGCGCGATGTCTGCGTAATGTTCTACAACCTGTTCTTGAGTCACTTTCGCAGCAAAAACCGAGCTGCTCGCCAATACTAAAGAAGCAGCGACTGATTGCGCCAATAGAGATTTTACATTCATTGAAAAGCATCCTTGTTGAGCTTAATAATCGTTATTATTTATTAGTGCTAATTATTATCATTTGCACTATCAAGGCGCAATCATACAAATTTACAATTTTATTGCAAGAGGCATACAAAAAAGCCTCACAAAAGTGAGGCTTTTATCAACATAGATGAAACAGAGGCTTACAGCTTTAATTGATGATTACCGTGAGACGCTTTAGCTTTCAGGTAACCTTCATTTCCATCTTTAACATGGGCTGATGTATTGACAACTTGCTCGATTTCAATGCCGTGTTCTTTAAGTTCACGAATCTTCTTCGGATTATTGGTCACCAAGCGAATTTTGTTAACGTTCAGCGCTTTTAACATCTGCGCCGCTTCAGTGAAGTCACGCAGGTCATCACCAAAGCCTAGGTGATTGTTAGCTTCATAGGTGTTCATGCCCTGACTTTGCAATTTGTACGCATCGATTTTATTGTATAAACCGATGCCACGACCTTCTTGCCTTAAGTACAAGATGATCCCACCAGACTCACCCATACGGTTTATCGTCTCGTCGAGTTGTTCTCCACAATCACAGCGTGAAGAATGGAAGACATCGCCAGTTAAACACTCTGAGTGCATACGAACCATCGGTGCCTCTTGAGTCTGGTCTGCATGTTTAAAAATGACTGCAACGTGCTCTTTATCTGTTTTCAGTCCAGAAAACGATAATAGTTCTGCATCAATATTACTCTTGGCACCGACTTTGAAGTCGACTCTGGCTCTTACTTCCGCCATATCCCTACTCACTCGAATCTCACTTGCTTCTATTTCTATCATTCTAGAAATCTCTTATTTGTTTTAACTATGGGGACTGATACTGGATAAATCAACGATTAGTTCACTTTTGTTATAATATAACAATTTAACTTCTAGGCAATAAAAAACCCCAACACGCAACGTTTGGGGTTTGTTCAAATAGGCTCAGGGGCTGGGTCAATGATTTTGTTTTGTTTTCCACATGAAGTGCTCAATCCAAAGCGATTCTAACTCGCGTAACTCTTCTTCAGTCAATAGCGATAAAGTGGGCTTAGTCTGCGGCTGACAATATGCCTGCAGATGGCTTATCTGAGCATAAAAATCTTTTTTTAATTGCGCTTTATTTGTGTCCACAATCATCCCTGCACTTAATCTATAACTGACTAAATTGTCACTCTAAATTCCACTTGTCTAAAAAATGATAACAAATTACATAGTTTGCGCAAAAGAGAGACCCTAATTTGGGCTTAAAATCACAATTTATTTATGGGTATACGCTTTACAATTCATTCGCTTAGAGGATCTTTTTGGATCTTAGAACAGCTCCACATCACTAAATGGATCAATCTCTTGATTTTGTCTGTTATCTTTTGCTAGTTCATCATAGCTACGGATCTGGTTTCGTCCTTCTGTTTTTGCTAAGTACAACGCTTTATCGGCGTAGCCTAAAATAGTCGGTAGATACTCATGGCGCGAGATTGCACATAATCCGCAGCTTAGAGTGATCTGCTGAACTTGAGGAAAACGGTATTTTTCGATGTGCTTTCTGAATCCCTCCAGCTTGTCGTATGCATGGGTTTGGTCTTGCTGAGGAAGTAAAACGACAAATTCTTCACCACCAAACCGAAACAACTGCTCGTTGTCGCAAAAGTAGTTCTGCATCTGCTGTGAAAACATCAGCAAAATCTCATCACCGATCATGTGACCAAATTGGTCGTTGATAGACTTGAAATGGTCTAAATCAATAATTGCCACCCACATATGCTCTCCCCCTTCACGAGGAGAGACCAGATCGAAGCTTTGCGACAACCTCTCTTCAAGTGTACGACGATTGAGTAACCCGGTTAACTTATCACGCTCACTCTCATGCAATACCACCAAATAGTTTTTGTAGATTTTTGCAAAACCATCGATAAGAAGTTGATAGTTAGAGGCCTCACCATCGATATCTACAACCAGTTCAGCGGAGCTGTCATCAGAAATGGGGATGGGATAACTAATTCGAGAATGCGATTTACTTATTGTTTCGGTGGTAGGCGTTGACCTAGCATGGTCATGATATGAGTTTTTATCCAGATTCGGTTCATATACCCAATCGTAATGATGTTCTGTTTCACTTTTGATCACTTTGGCAATAATCACCCTTGTATTGGCAATGAAATGCGTCAAACAAGCACTTTGGACTGGCATCATCTCAGTAAGTGTCGCCAAGAGACAGTGTCCTAATGAGATTGAGTTTCTCTGCTCGGTAATTTCTACAACGGAGCTCAGTATCCTATCATCCATTCGTCTGCTCTAATCGATTACTGATAGCTTCAGTATAGGGCGAAAACCCTTATATGTAATTTATGGCATATACTTTATTTGACAAGCCCAATAACTGAGGAGGCGGCATGTTTCTAGTGCGACTGATTTATGCGAGCACCGTCTGCGACAACTTGACGCAAAATGATATTGAAGAGCTACTCAGCATATCCAAAAAAAACAATGCTTCTGTTGGTGTGACTGGTTTACTACTGTTCAGCCAAGACTATTTTTTACAGTGCCTCGAAGGCTCACGCTCTCAAGTAAACGCGATTTACCAACATATTTTGAACGACAGGCGACACAACAAAGTCATACTACTTGAGTATACAGAAGTTGCTGAGAGGGAGTTTGGAGAGTGGAGCATGGGTTATGTACCGAACATAGAATTGACAAGCCCAGTTAATCTGCGGTACTCGTCAAGTAAACATTTTGACCCGTACAACATGTCAGGTGAAAGCGCCCACAAGCTTCTTGTTCACCTAAGAAAAGTCGTCAATATTGCGTAAAAGCAGGCTAAGCCTGCTTTTATCATTTTCGATGACCCAGTTTGACATTACCTTTTGAGTCAAACCACAACGCTTCACTGCGTCTGCGACCAATTAGAATCGGACCATCATCGTAAAATAAAAAGTTCTTCCAATGCTTCTTGAACGTAGACCATTTGGTTTCAATCACGTTGTATTTTTCATAACAAAAGTACACTGTGACGTCGTCTTGCCAATCCAAAAATGCTAAGACTTCTTCTGGCATCGCGTCGTCATCAGACTCCCACGCCGCCATCCAATCTACGGTCTCTTTCCAGTTGGATTCTCGCATAGGCCAATCACTGGAGCTGAGGCGATCAGCATCGGGGCTTTGAGCACTGATGTTTTCTTTCCATAGCTGTGACGCGCGAGCTTGATCCATCGGTTTAATCGCCGCGAGATCTTCCTCTGGCACAGGCATTGATTGGTGAGTGAAAATCCATTTTCTTTGGTATTGATCCAAAGTGAGATACGACATTTATTATCCTCGTATGGCTAGCCGATTATGCTTTTAGCCAGCCTTTTTCTGTAGCTTCTTCTATCATTTGTTTTGCTTTGTCCCACAACGCTTCCGAGCCAAAGCCGATCTTTCGATTGACGGTAAGAGCCTGCTCTTTAGTCACGCCGTGTTCTAGCCAACTCTGCCCTTGGTTGTGGTAGTTGAGCAGCATTGGCATGATTCTATCGAGCGCTTTGGCAAACTTTGCATCCGCACTTTGCCCTTGTTCAAACTCTTGCCAAATAGCCATAAGCTCTGCGCCTTGCTCCGTGGGCAACATGCCAAACATGCGTTTCGCCG
This sequence comes from Vibrio sp. MarTm2, assembly GCF_027587055.1. Lineage (NCBI taxonomy): Bacteria > Pseudomonadati > Pseudomonadota > Gammaproteobacteria > Vibrionales > Vibrionaceae > Vibrio > Vibrio sp. MarTm2. The sequence goes on from NZ_JAPPTK010000001.1 coordinate 92,624, forward strand.
CGGCAAGCTCTTTCTCTTCTTGCTCTAAAGAAGCGACGGCGTCATAAACAAAAGTGTCACCAGCATCTATCTCAACAATATCGTGCAGTAAGAGCATTTTTACCACACGCGCGATATCAACAGGCTCATTGGCATGCTCTTCCATCAAGATTGCCATTAACGCGACATGCCAACTGTGTTCGGCACTGTTTTCAAGGCGGCCTTCCGCGCTTTTAACACGGGTTCTCCTTAGCACGGATTTGAGCTGATCCAATTCCATGAGTAACGCAAGTTGTTGCTCTAATCGATTCATTCCTTCGCCTTCCAATTGGGGTTAATTAACGAAGTGAGATTGTGGTCTTCCCAGTTGCCATCGATGAGTAGGTAATCTTTGGCAAACCCTTCGCGTTTAAAACCTAAACGGTCAAGCACAGCCTCACTGCGTTGGTTACGAGGCATATAGCTCGCCATTATGCGGTGAATGTTTTGTATCGAGAACATGTAGCGTACCGCAAGTTTCAACGCGCGAGACATCACCCCTCGCCCTTGCGCACCTTGGCCTAGAGAATAGCCCACGTTGCACGCATGAAATGGAAAGCGGGAGATGTTACTAAATGAGATTGTCCCTAGCATTTCACCGCTTTCTGTATCGAGGATAAGCAAGTAGTAACCAAGCCCCATTCGGTGCAGTTCGTTCAACTTGATCAATCGTTGAGTCCAACCAGACTCGGAATAAAAAGCGGGCTCTCGTTTGGGCTCCCAAGGTTTAAGATGCGAGCGATTGGCAATAAAGTAATCGGAAATGAGCTTGCCATCTGTTGGCTCGGCGGTACGCACCGTCACATCGCCATCTTGTTCAAACACTTGCTGCGGTGTACTAATACGTTCCATTAGCTTTTTCTTATCCCATACTCACGCAGTTTGTTCGCAACCGAAGTATGTGAAACATTCAAGCGCTTAGCGAGTTTACGGCTCGATGGAAACGATTGATACAATCTCTCTAGCACTTGGGATTCGTACTCTTTCATGATCTCATCTAGGGAGCCATCAAGATTGATGGATGGCAAATGAGATGAAGAAGATTCCAACTGTGGCAGGTGGAACAGCTCAGCATCTAGCACGTCAGACTCAAGTTCTGTAAGCGCTCGCAAAACCATGTTTTCCAGTTGGCGCATATTACCAGGCCACTGATACGTCACCAATTGATCGATAAGCGTATCGCTAAGCTCTGGTTTGCCAATTCCTAACTGTTTCACGTATTTCGCGACAAACAATTCAAGTAGTGGCGCAATGTCGTTTGAACGTTCGCGAAGAGGAGGAATGATTAATGTCAGTACGTTTAGCCGATAGAACAAATCCTCGCGGAAACTTCCCGACTCAGCGAGGTCCGCAAGATGATGGCGAGTTGACGCAATAACACGGACATCGACATGAATTTCGTCTTCTTCTCCCACGCGGCGGAAGGTGCCATCTTGAAGCAATCGCAGCAGTTTGATTTGCAAGTGCGGACTCATCTCACCGATTTCATCCAAGAACACCGTGCCACCATTCGCCTGCTCAAAAATCCCTTTATGACCTTGGTCGTGGTTAAAAGAGCCTGGCGCATGGCCAAACAGTTCTGTTTCAGCAACATCATCCGGCATTGACGCACAGCTCAACACCAAAAACGGTTTACCCGAGCGGTTTGAACGGTTGTGGCAAGCTCGAGCAAGCATCTCTTTGCCCGTCCCCGTTTCACCTTGAATGAGCAAAGGCTGATCGAGCATAGAAAGCTTTTTAGCTTGGCTAATTAGCGCTTTATGGCGATTGGACACGCCGACAAAATGCTCAAAACCGAGATTGTTGTGCAGCGGTAAGCTTTCATCAAACAGAGGCTTTTCTTGAGAAGAGCGGATCATCATTACCGCACTGGCCAAGATGGATTCGTTGGCTTCATCAGTAATGTATACAGGCATCACATCGAGCGTGTAATCCAGCCCACCAATCACAATGCTTTCACGTTGACGAGTGCTGGTGCTTTCACTCCATTTTGCAAAGTTAAAGCTGGGGATCAGGGTTGAAGCCGGATGACCAATTATTTCACTCTCTTGCTGATGGAATAGACTCATCGCGGCGTGATTCGCCATGTCGACGTTGCCTTTTAGGTCTATCGCAAGGACGGGTTCCGGAAGGCTATTGAGCAAAGAGATAAGCTCTGTGTTGTGGCGCTCAATAGGCATAAACTGGATTTTTCGAACATCTTTGACACCTGAGATGCGACGGATCTCCGCCATCAACTCACTAAAGGTATCGAAATCGATATCGGGACAGTTGAGATAAATGATGCCTGAAATATCAATTTCAATGCCTCGTAAGTCGATGTTCTTTGAAGCAAGAATATCGAGCAGTTCACGAGTCAGGCCAAGCCTGTCTTCACAAAAAACTTCTAGACGCACAGATAAGTTCCTAACTAAGGTGTCACGAAAAGTTGACAGTAGTTTCCCTTAAGCCTAGATCCTCGTCAAGCAAAGCGACATCACTTGCTTCACATTCACACTATTTGATTGTTATAGCGGCGATTTTTTCTACGATTTGTTTTCGAATCGCGCCCAGTTTGACTCGCCGTTCTTCATGCCAAGGCATAGGTCGAAGCAGTGCCATCGCTTTTAACCCTAAACGAGCGGTTAAGATTCCGACGCCAAGTCCCTGCCCTGCTCTCGCTGACACGCGCCCGGCTAAGTCCATCGACATCAGATCCATGCTGGCATCTATGGCTAACTCACTTGCTCCTGCAGCGGCCATGTTGATTAAGGTCGATTTGAACAGCTGTAGCCGTGACCAATACCCTAGCTCGACACCGTAAATATCCGCTAAGCTGTCGATCATTTTGAAGTTTCGCCAAGCCACCAGCAACATATCGGCAATCGCCAATGGGCTTATTGCAACAAGCGCCGCTGACTCAGTCGCATGTTGAGACACCACTTTAGTTGCCAACTTATCTTGCTCTGATACCACTATCGCGTCGTACATATCGAGCACTTCACCATCACTGTGCGAGGGCTTCACGCTATGGAGCCAACGGTCATAACTGGGTGACTCTGCTGAAATGCCTGACTGCTTGGCAAGCGCCTCACAAAACGCCTTCCCTTTACCAATGCTATTAGCTTCGATTAGGGCTTCCGTTTGCTCTTGTACCGAAAAGTGATTGCGCAGCTTACGTAATTTCCACAACTCTTTGCCGATTACGCCAATGCCTAAACTGGCAAGAACCGATATGAATCCCGCCCATCCTAACGACAACCAGTCTGAGGTTTGAATCGACGTAACAACACTGTCAATCGCCTGCCACCCCACTAAACCAGCAAACGTTGCCAGCAGACCGCTCGCCAACCACTTCGACCCAGAGTTAGGGCGTATAATGCGTTCTAATTTTGCTTCGGCTTCGGTATCAGAATCACGCTCTTCAATCTTTGCAGGGACAAATGTTTCTTGCTCGGTGAATTGCATGTGTGCAGTGAAGTCTGGTTGAGATTGAACGGGTTCATCCACTAGAGGCTGTTCAAACACCTTCTTCTGCTTCAACTTACTGTCTGCTGGTTGGCTCATTTCAGTTTGTCTCCAATCAAATACTCAAGTGCTTTATCCATGCGAATATGCGGCAATGGCTCATCACTGAGCGATGCTTGAGGGCGAAAGGCGGTAAACTCAAACCCTTGCTGCTGCCAATACACTTTATTGGGTAACTTCTTCGGTACTTCACCAGGGAAGACCGTCATGGGCTGCTCTTCCAGCGTCACTCCTTGAATCGCAGGCACCGCCTGATCGCCCTGACCAATAAAGCCCGTTTGTGTGGCTTGGATAGAGGCCATAGTCATACAACTCATCTCAATGTTTTCAAACGACGCGTTTTGCCATGCTGGATGTACCATTTGCTGCAACAACGACACCAAATTTGGGTGTTGTTCAGGGGTCACATGATCCGCTTTTGTTGCCGCGAACAGCACTTTATCAATCCGTGGTGAAAATAGGCGCTTTAATAAATTACTTCTGCCGTACTTAAAGCTATTCATGATTTGTTCCAGCGCGTCTCGCATATCATGGAACGATTCGTAACCTGCGTTGAGTGGTTGTAAGCAATCCACCAAAACGATTTGGCGATCAAACGTCGAAAAATGATGCTTATAGAAGGCTTTCACTACTTTTTGCTGATACTCGTGATAGCGCGCTTGAAGCATGGCTAAATTGGACGTTTTCTCAACCTTTTTCCCTTCTTCAAACTTCACTGGGAAAAACTGCAACACTGGCGCGCCGTCAAGTTCTCCGGGCAATACAAAGCGTCCCGGTTGAACCCAATGGAGTCCGCTCTCTTTGCATGCGTATAGATAGTCGGTATAGGTTTGGGCAATTTCCGCCAGTTGTTTTTCATCGAGATCCGAATCGACATCAAACTGAGAGAGCTTCTCAAGCCAAGGCGCCGCTAATTCCTGGCGAACACCTTTTAGTGCATCAAATTGGCTCTTAGACCATTGCTCAAAATCCATATCCAAAAGCGGCAGGTCGAGCAACCACTCCCCTGGGTAATCAATAATGTCGATGTGCAAGGTCGCTGTGCTATTGAACAGTTTCTTGGTTTTTTTCTTAGGTTTGTACTTTAACGCTAAGCGTATCTCGCTGACATCTCGCGTTGGTTTTGGCCACTGAGGAGGCTCACTGTGAAGGGACTCGATGGCTTCATCGTAACCAAACCTTGGCACCAACATATTAGATTGGGGCTCACGCTTGGCTCCGACAAGGCGTTTGTCTCTCGCCGCGGAGAGTAGCGGCAAGTTATCGTGAGTTGAGGTATGAAGAAGCTGATTAACCAAAGAGCTAATAAAAGCGGTCTTGCCTGCTCTGGATAATCCGGTCACCGCAATACGGACATGTGAGTCAACGCTGCGATGGATTAAATCATTCACTTCTTGAGTAATGCTCTTCATTCAACTTCTCTTAATTAACTATTCGCACTCATCATACTGGCTCCAATCTTAATCAAAGATGAACAAAAAAGCCCTCGATATGCATCAAGGGCTTTAATAAAAACGAGGGCGTGATATCTAATCGTCTTCAATGAGCTTGTAAATCACAAATAGTGCGATTTCGAGAAGGGCAAACAGCACGCATGTAATGGTCACGTATTTTTCATCGAATATGCTGATGCCGTGCAAAATGATGTCGTAGCCGACAAAGAAACCGACGACAGCCGCGATGACTAGCTGAAGAATTTGAATAAAACGAGGCATTTTCGCTCCTGACGTATTTGTTTACAATTTGTAGTATATAGACAAAAGGTGCAGTTTTACCCACACCTTTGTCAAATCTTTGCGAGAATCTCTTGCTAAATCAGCAATTTCTCACAAGCTTAACTTTCCATCTCTTGGATTTTTACTTTCCAAGTATCAGGACCAATTTGGTGAGCGTTAGCGCCATTGGAGTCAACGGCTACGGTTACTGGCATATCTTCGACTTCAAATTCATAAATCGCTTCCATACCTAGATCTTCAAACGCCACCACGCGCGCTTTCTTAATCGCTTTAGCAACCAAATAAGCCGCGCCGCCGACCGCCATCAAGTAGACCGCTTTGTGCTTTTTAATCGACTCAACGGTAGCCGGTCCGCGCTCTGCTTTACCGATCATGCCCATGATGCCTGTCTCTTCAAGCATCATGTCGGTGAACTTATCCATACGAGTAGAGGTAGTTGGACCCGCAGGACCCACGGCTTCATCACCCACTGCATCAACAGGGCCAACGTAGTAGATAAACTTACCTTTAAAATCGACACCTTCTGGCAAGCCTTCGCCATTTTGTAGCATGGTTTGAATACGTTTATGAGCCGCGTCACGACCAGTCAGGATCTTACCCGAAAGCAGAACCGTTTCTCCGGTCTTCCATTGCTCCACATCCGCTTGTGTCACTTCATCAAGATTAACTCGGCGAGTGTTCTCCCCCGCTTCCCACGTAATGTCTGGCCACTCTTCCAATTTAGGTGGCGTTAGATCAGCAGGGCCAGAGCCATCAAGAGTGAAGTGAACGTGACGAGTTGCCGCACAGTTCGGGATCAGACACACAGGTTTAGATGCTGCGTGCGTCGGTGCTGTTTTGATCTTAACGTCAACAACGGTTGTCAAACCGCCAAGACCTTGAGCGCCAATACCGAGCTTGTTAACACGGTTAAAGATATCTAAACGCAGTTCTTCTTCTGCGTTTTGCGGGCCGCGTTCGATCAGCTCTTGAATGTCGATGTGTTCCATCAGCGATTCTTTCGCCAACACTGCCGCTTTTTCAGCGGTGCCGCCAATGCCGATTCCCAACATGCCCGGTGGACACCAACCCGCGCCCATCGTCGGCAACGTTTTTTCTACCCATTCCGCAATATCGTCAGACGGGTTTAGCATGACCATTTTCGTTTTGTTTTCGCTACCGCCGCCTTTTGCCGCGATCTGAATTTCTACTTTGTTGCCCGGCACCATATTGATGTGAACAACCGCAGGAGTGTTGTCTTTGGTATTGATTCGCTTGCCCGCAGGATCCATCAATACCGATGCACGTAGTGGGTTATCTGGATTGGTGTACGCTTGACGAACACCTTCATCAACCATTTGCTGCACCGTAAGATCGGTAGAATCCCATTGGACGCCCATGCCCACATTGACGAAACAGGTGACGATACCGGTATCTTGACAGATTGGGCGATGGCCTTCTGCAGACATGCGAGAGTTAATAAGAATTTGAGCAATCGCGTCTTTCGCCGCTTGGCTCTCTTCTTTGTGATAGGCTTTTTCCAGGGCTTGAACAAAGTCTAGAGGGTGGTAGTAAGAAATGTACTGAAGTGCATCAGCAACACTGCTGATCACGTCTTGCTGGCGAATAACCGTCATTGCGTGCCTCTTTATCGTTATGCTTCCTTTTCATCCACCTACTCAAACGTTTGCCTATTAGGCGATTGACTCAGGCTGACTGCGCCTTTTTATTATTAAACGTCATGAGTAGCGGCGTTGGTTAGCATTATGATACTCTTGCTTTCCCTCTGTTACCATGCAGCGAACGATCTCTTTGTCACAAATTAAACAAATGAATAACAACGCGCCAAATTGCTTAGAAATCAAGCCGATTAAATACCAAAATGATCTTGCCAAACAGCTTTTTGACTCCATTGAGCACCTGCCATGGGCCATGTTGTTAAGGTCGCCATCCCGCACGCATATCGACAGTCGCTTCGACATTTTGGTCGCCCAACCTATCGCCACATTGACCACTAATGGCGAGCACACGTTAGTCAAAAATCCCGACGGCCAATTCACGTCGTCAAGTGACCCATTTGACCTCTTACAAGCAGAGCAAACTCGCTGGCTTAGCGACATCAACTACGAAGGTGATTTGCCCTTTATCGGGGGCGCTCTAGGGTATTTCTCTTATGATCTTGGCCGACGTGTTGAGAAACTGCCAGAGCTTGCCAAGAAAGACCTCGATACACCCGATATGGCGGTAGGCTTGTATGAGTGGGCAGTGATTGTTGATCACAACCAACAGAGCGCCGCTATCGTTGGACTCAATGTTGAACAGCATTACCACTGGTTGTTAAGCCAAGCTCCCTTGCCATCGGATAACTTCGCGCTCAACTCATCGTGGCAATCAAACATGACTAAATCTGAATACAGTCAAAAGTTTGCCCAAGTGCAGGAGTATTTACTCTCTGGCGACTGTTATCAGATTAACCTTGCTCAGCGTTTTATGGCGGAGTATCAAGGCAGTGAGTGGCAGGCGTATCAGAAACTCGAAGCAGTTAACCAAGGCCCTTTCTCTGCGTTTGTCCGCACAGAGCAAGGGGCGATTTTAAGTGTCTCTCCGGAGCGATTTTTAGAAGTCAAAGACAGAGTCATTGAAACCAAACCGATTAAGGGAACGCGTCCTCGCTCTGATTGCCCACAACAAGACGAGCAATCCGCGCTCGACCTAGCCAGTGCGGAAAAAGATCAAGCTGAGAACTTGATGATTGTTGATCTGCTGAGAAATGATGTAGGTCGTGTGGCAAAACCTGGAACGGTTCACGTGCCGAAACTTTTCGATATTGAGAGCTTCCCTGCCGTTCACCATTTAGTGAGTACGATTCGGGCAGAGTTGGACAGCCAATATGCCCCAGCCGATCTGCTTAGAGCGAGTTTCCCGGGTGGTTCAATTACTGGCGCTCCAAAAATTCGTGCCATGGAAATCATCGAAGAGCTCGAGCCTCATCGACGAAGTGCGTATTGTGGCAGTATTGGCTATATCAGTCGTCACGGAAGAATGGACACCAGCATTACCATTCGTACCTTAGTGGCCGAACAGGGTAAGCTGCACGTTTGGGCTGGTGGAGGCTTGGTTGCCGACAGTCAGTGTGAGTCAGAGTACCAAGAGACATTAGATAAGCTGAGTCGAATTCTGCCAACGCTTGCTCAATAGTAAAAAGTGGGTGCTAAACCCACTTCTCTAGCATCAGCCTTAAGTCTTGCGCGGTGTATGGCTTGGTCAAAATATCATTCATGCCACTGACAATGCATTTCTCACGTTCTTCCAGCGTAGTGCCCGCGGTCAGGGCAATGATCGGCAGTGTGTAGTTCTGCTCTCGCAAGTAACGCGTCGCTTCAAACCCATCCATTTCTGGCATTCGGCAATCCATAAAGATTAAATCGTATTGATGATCACAGGCTGCTTTGATCGCTTCAATGCCATTGGTAGCAATGTCGGGTTGAATGGAGAGTTTTTTCAGCATCTGATTGATGATCACTTGGTTCATTCGGATGTCATCCACCACCAAGATTGAGAGCTGCTCAAGTAGTGTCGTCGTATCATTTCCACCTGGGCGAGCATGCTCGGTATCAACCTCTTCTTCTCCGACGAACAACGGAATTGTCACAGTAAATGTACTCCCACCGCCTTTGACACTATGGACATGAATATGCCCGCTCATTAGCTCAACTAGGTTTTTACAGATGGCTAAGCCTAGCCCTGTCCCTTCGAAGTGACGCGTCGCCGTACGGTCAACTTGAACAAAGGGGTCAAACAGTGTCGATAAATCCTCTTGCTCAATACCGATACCGGTATCCTCCACAGTCATCGTCAACTGATCATGTTTCCACTGCGTTGTAACAGATACAGAGCCTTGACGCGTGAACTTAACCGCGTTGCCAACCAAGTTCACCATAACTTGGCATATTCGCTCAAAGTCTCCAATTAAGATTGGCGGAATAGGCGTCGATTCTTTGATGCGAAAGTCGACGCCCTTTTCAATCGCCTTCGACTGAAAAATGCCATTTAGCATCTGCTTAACAGAAGCCCACTCAAATCGGCTCGGTATCAACTCCATCATGCCAGCACTGATTTTGCTGAAATCAAGAATGTCGTTGATGATCAAACGAAGCAAATCCCCTGAATAGACGATATTGTTTAACAAGGTCGACTGTTCATCGTTTAGCTGCGTTTCGGCAAGCAACTCAGCGCTGCCTAGCAAGCCATTGAGAGGGGTACGCAGCTCGTGGTTGATCATGGCAACAAACTCTTTGGTTGCCTTCTCCGACTCTTCTGCACGCGCTCGGGCTTTTTGGTTGCTGGTAATGATCAACTGACGGCTTATCGCACTGCAGAGCAAATCAGCAACGAGCGTTACTTGGCTAACCACAAAGTCTCGGTCTACATCGACATCATTGAGAACCACACTCAGTTCACCAACGGTTTTATAATCCACTTCAAGGGGTAAGCGGAGCTGATTTTCCTTCCAAACAGCGTAGGGCTTCACTTGGTCAATATCGCGCACTTCGGTGACGTTGAAGCGATCCGCTACGAGTGTGGGCACCAGTTTAGGTAGCAAAAATAGCTCTGCGTGACTGAGCGCCGATGAATGTTTCAAGCGCTCCAATAACGATGAAACCAATCCATCGTCCAGATTGCGACTCAAAAATGCGCGCCCAAAATGAATCAATCCCTCGCTTATCTGTTGTTCAAACTCGAGCTTTTGCAGTCCATCGCGATTTTGCTTTTTTAACTGACTCAACGCCAAGGTAAGCTGTTGGTTAGCTTCAAACAACTCTAAACTCTTTTGTTCTAATAGTTGCTCCGCGGCTTTGCGCGAAGCTGTCTCCCGAGCGAGTTTACGCTCCAGCGCAGAATTACTACTCATTGAACCGTCACTCTACCAACACCACTTTAAAGCGTACGTTACTGCCATCTTCAACCTGAGGAACCATCTCAACATTTATCGATTGCTCAAAGTGCGCCGCACACCCTTCTAACAATCCCAAACAAACATGCGCCATACATCGCGCGCTGCGATAGTCAAACTCCATCTCTGTCTCAGATTCTGAAATAAAGTCAAATCTGGGCGGATTGGCGTCTTGATACAATTTTTTCACTTCAGTGTGAATGTAATCTTCGACCAAGCGAATGAATTGAAACGTCGACTGGCAGTTTTCAAGGCTACTCGATTTGGGCAGCGAACTATAAAGATTGTTAAAGACGCTTTGGCCAAAAACCCGTTGAAGGTCCTCGGCAGGTATCCCTGTCTTCTTACTCAGCATCACCACAAGTTGAACCAACTTTCGGTGATCGTAACTGCCTACCGAAGTATAGACACCATCATCCCCTGCACTCTCTAAGATGTCATCAAGTGTGTCCAAACCGAACTTGGCTTCAACCAAATCAATAAACTCAGTAAAGATAATTCCTTTCATAATTTGAGCTATCCTTGCACTATATGGTGAATTAAAAGCATGAGCTAAAAAAAACGGATTATCAAATTAAGACATGGAGTTATCGTGTTATCGGAATTCAACAAAAGCCAACTGATTCAAAACTTTCAGTTACACCAAACCGTCAACTATCACCAAGAAGCGATCAAACGTGTCGCTCACCTGCAAAATCAACCGCTACGCAAGGCATCTGTCCTGATTGGTTTCGTTGAACGCAATCAAGAGTTGAATATCATTTTCACCAAGCGGGCTAAACATCTTAAACATCATCCAGGACAAGTCAGTTTCCCCGGCGGAAAACATGAGAATGACGATCATAGCTTAGCTCACACAGCGCTTAGAGAGACATTCGAAGAGGTTGGTATTCGTCACAACGAGATCGATATATTCGGCCAAATGCCAGAACTCGTGACGATCAGTAAATTTAGTGTGACGCCATTTCTCGCGTTTGTGGACGAGAACTACCAGAGCGTCATTGATCCAAATGAAGTGGACGAGGTTTTTGAAGTACCCGCCAAGGTGGTGCTGGATAGAAGACAACTGAAAAGCCAACAATTCCAATTTGCCAATCATTCACACCGCGTGTTCGGACTCTCTTACAAACAGCACTTTATTTGGGGTATGACAGCGCAAATCATTCAAGCAATGCAAAAGCACATTATGCATCAATATTAATAGAATAATATATCGAGCAACATTTGTTCATATTAGTTTAATTATTTATCAATAGCGCAAACGTTTTCCTGCAAACTACGCCTAACTTTTTTGCTACAACATTAGAAAAACTAATTTCACGGATTAGCATAAATCACTAGTAGCACGGCATTTTCGTGACCAAAAACTCCTTTTTGACATATCATGTTATAACTCCAATCAATTCATGATTTAGATCTATTTTTTGTGCAAGATTTTTATGCAAAATTGCACCCGACTTATTTCCTGTTCCCAAAAATGAGTATCACAAAATGAATACTAATACTTCTGCGGTTTCTTCCGCACAATCTCCTAGTAAGTTTACTTACAAGGATTTCACCTGGTGTCTGTCACTTTTCGGTACTGCGGTAGGTGCTGGCGTACTTTTCCTTCCAATTAAAGCAGGTGCTGGCGGTTTCTGGCCATTAGTTATCCTTGCTCTAATCGCGGCACCAATGACTTGGTTCGCACACAAATCTCTTGCTCGTTTCGTACTTTCTGCAAAAAATCCTGAAGCTGACATCACTGATACTGTTGAAGAACACTTTGGTAAGACTGGCGCAAACCTTATTACTTTTGCTTACTTTTTCGCTATCTACCCTATCGTTCTTATCTACGGTGTTGGTATCACAAACACGGTTGACTCGTTCCTAGTAAACCAAATGGGTATGGAATCCATCCCACGCTGGCTACTGTCTGGTGCGCTGATCGCTGCGATGACTGCCGGTGTTGTGTTTGGTAAAGAGCTTATGCTGAAAGCAACATCTGCACTGGTTTACCCACTAGTGTTCATCCTACTTGCGCTTTCTTTCTACCTAATCCCTGATTGGAACAGCTCAATGATGTCTGTTGCACCAGACTGGTCTTCTATGCCATCTGTTGTTTGGCTAGCAATTCCAATCATTGTGTTCTCTTTCAACCACAGCCCAGTAATCTCTCAGTTCTCTAAAGAGCAACGTCGTGTATACGGTGATGACGCAGTTAAGAAAACTGACGCGATCACTGGTGGCGCAGCAATGATGCTAATGGGTTTCGTAATGTTCTTCGTATTCTCGGTAGTACTTTCACTGTCTCCAGAGCAGCTTGCAATGGCCAAAGAGCAAAACATCTCTGTTCTTTCTTACCTAGCGAACGTTCACGAATCTCCACTTATCTCTTACATGGGTCCACTCGTTGCTTTCGCAGCAATTACTTCAAGCTACTTCGGTCACTTCCTAGGTGCGCACGAAGGTCTAGTTGGTCTAATCAAATCTCGCTCTGAAACGCCAGTAAGCAAAATTGAGAAAGCATCACTGATCTTCATCGTTGTAACGACTTGGATTGTGGCTATCGTTAACCCAAGCATCCTAGGCATGATTGAAACAATGGGCGCGCCAATGATTGCGGCTATCTTGTTCCTAATGCCTGTATTCGCAATGCAAAAAGTACCAGCGATGGCGAAGTACAAAACTTCTACACCTGTACAGATTTTCACAGCAATCTGTGGTATTGCGGCAATTACTTCTGTAATCTACGGCGCTCTTTAATCTAGACCCTTTTATAAAGTCTGATTAAACCAAGAATATAACGATAATAATAAGCCTCCCATCCCCCTTGGGAGGCTTACTTTTGAGGTAATCGATATGATTAGTGTTTTTGACATCTATAAGATCGGCGTTGGTCCTTCAAGCTCACACACTGTAGGCCCAATGAAAGCGGGTAAAGAATTTATTGATGATTTACGTTCAATGGGAAAATTGCGCGACATCACTAAAATTACCGTTGACGTTTATGGATCACTATCACTGACAGGGAAAGGTCACCACACAGATATCGCAATCATCATGGGTCTTGCTGGCAATACTCCTGAAAAAGTCGATATTGACTCTATTCCGGGCTTTATCGCTCGCGTAGAAGAAACTGAACGCCTTCCTGTTGGCATGCACTGTCACACAGTATCGTTTCCAAAAGATGGTGGTATGAATTTCCATACTACTAACCTTGAGCTTCACGAAAACGGCATGCAGATCCACGCTTGGATTAATGACGAAAAAGTGTACTCAAAGACCTATTACTCTATCGGCGGTGGTTTCATCGTTGATGAAGAAAACTTCGGTAAAGAAGAAGAGAACCCAGTAAAAGCCCCTTACGAGTTCACAACAGCGGAAGAGCTAGTGAATCAATGTAAGGAAAGTGGTCTTTCTATCAGTACGCTGGTAATGAAAAACCAAGCTGCGCTGCATTCTGACGAAGAATCTCGTACTTACTTTGCTAACATCTGGAAGACCATGCGTGAATGTATGGATCGCGGTATGAATACCGAAGGTATTCTGCCTGGTCCACTACGTGTGCCTCGTCGTGCGGCAGCGCTTCGTCAGCAACTGCTTACTTCAGAGAAAACAACCAACGATCCTATGTCGGTTGTAGACTGGGTAAACATGTTCGCTTTCGCTGTTAACGAAGAGAACGCTGCAGGTGGTCGCGTTGTTACAGCACCAACTAACGGTGCGTGTGGCATCATCCCTGCGGTACTGGCTTACTACGATAAGTTCATCCAAACCGTGACTGAAAAAGACTACATCCGTTACTTTGCGGCTTCTGGCGCCATCGGTGGTCTGTACAAGCGTAACGCTTCTATCTCTGGCGCTGAAGTTGGCTGTCAGGGTGAAGTGGGCGTGGCATGTTCTATGGCGGCAGCGGGCCTTGCTGAGCTTATGGGTGGTAGCCCTGAGCAAGTTTGTATGGCCGCAGAAATCGCAATGGAGCACAACCTAGGTCTAACATGTGACCCAGTTGCTGGTCAGGTTCAGGTTCCATGTATCGAGCGTAACGGTATTGCTGCTGTAAAAGCGATCAACTCGACTCGTATGGCACTGCGTCGTTCGTCTGCGCCAACTGTTTCTCTAGATAAGGTTATCGAAACCATGCTAGAGACAGGTAAAGACATGAACGCGAAATACCGTGAGACGTCTCAAGGCGGCTTAGCCGTTAAAGTTATCTGCTAATTTCCGTCATATCTAGATATTCAAGGGAGTGCATTGCACTCCTTTTTTTGTTCTAGCGGTGACATTTTCGTTGGTTCTAACGCTTGTTGATTGTGAGATCTTCAGCATAAATCTATGAAAACTATCAGTAGCGATCATGCTAACTGAGATTTCTATCAAATTCATTCAGCAACCAAATCACTATCTTGTTATCGATTTATTAATCCAATGAGAAAAACGATGACAACAAAAACAATAAACCTAACCTTACTCGCGGTACTTTGCTCTCCAATTGCTACCGCCCAAATCCAAAACGGTGACTTCGAGCAGTGGAACGGAAACACCCCTGAAAGCTGGTCGACGATTGATTCAGGGATAAGCTTGGCGCCTGCCAGCGATCAAATCCAAACGGGAGGGTTGTCTGCCAAGGTTACGGTCAATACCGCAACCCAGAGCAACACCGACCTACTGCAAACCATCTTGGTCGCACAAGGAAAAAGCTACCCTATCTCTGTTTCGGTTTTCCATACCGAAGGCAAAGTAAAAGCGCGCTTGTTTGTTGATGGCTATCAAGGCTACTCAGACCCAAGTAAGACCAATCAATGGCAAGCGTTAACCCATAGTTATACCGCGACCAGTACTAAGACGATTCAAGTGGGCGTGCGCTTTTACGACATCACCGGCTTCGACGGCTCAGAAGTGGTTTACTTAGATAACTTTCAACCCACTCAGAGTATCGAGCCACCATCACCAAGTTGCGAGCACAATGCCGTTCAGCTCGCGCTCACAACCGATCAGTATGGTTCGGAAACCAGTTGGGAGATCAAAAACAGCAGTGGCAATACTGCCGCTTCTGAATCTGGGTATGAGAGTTCAACGTCATACAGCAAATCTCTTTGCTTAGCGGATGGCGACTACCAATTTACCATTAACGATACTTACGGTGATGGTATCTGCTGTGGCTCAGGTAATGGCTCGTACGCACTCACGTTTAATAACCAAACTTTGGCATCTGGCGGCGAATTTACCTACAACGAGACTCACGCCTTTTCGCTTGGTGAAACAACGCCGCCTGTCACCGATGGCTACTACCAAGACGCCTCTGGAAAAACGGGATTTGCGTTGAAGACTGCGCTATACAACATCATCAGTAACCACCAATCTCAAGGCTACAGTGCGATTTGGACGCTAGTGAAAGACGCAGACATTGATAGCTACTACGACAAAGATGGTTCGATTCTCGATGTTTATTCAGAAAAACCTGAAACTAGTGACGCGACTCGCTTTATCAAAGTGACAGACCAATGTGGTCAATACAGCAAAGAAGGCGACTGCTACAACCGTGAACACTCATTCCCGAAAAGTTGGTTTGGCGGCAAAGTCGAGCCAATGAACTCAGATGGCCACCACCTGTTCGCAACCGATGGATACGTTAATGCCAAACGCAGCAGTTGGCCTTTCGGTGAAGTGGGCTCCAGTACGTACGTCTCTAGCAACGGCTCTAAGCTCGGCAGTGCGGCGTCTGGCCTAGGTTACAATGGCACTGTGTTTGAGCCCGTTGACGAGTTCAAAGGTGACTTGGCCCGAGCTTACTTCTACATGGCGACCCGTTATGAAAACGTGATTGCTAACTGGGAGCAAAACAGCGCCAACTCAGATGCGGTTCTCGATGGCACCAACACCACAGTATTCGAACCTTGGCTGCTGACGATGCTTAAACGCTGGCACAAAGAGGACCCTGTATCGCTGAAAGAACGCGAGCGCAATCAAGCCGTGTTTGACTTCCAAGGCAATCGCAACCCATTCATCGATCATCCTGAATTTGTTACGCAAATTTGGGGTAATTAATTACCACCGAACAAAATAGGCGCACAAACCGTGCGCCTTACTCTTCTTTATTGAAATATAACCCTACGCTATTTAACGTTTTTATTTAGTGTGTTCTGTGTCACATTTAGATATCGATATTCGTTATCATCTTGTGAGGCTCTCATGCTTAATATTGCGTTCTTCAGCACCAAAAACTACGACGAAAAATCTTTCAATCAAGCCAAAAAACACTCCGACGTTGAGTTCCACTTTCATGACTTCCGTCTCAATGAGAAAACAGCCCAGATGGCCGCTGGATGTAACGTAGTGTGTGCCTTTGTTAACGATAACTTGTCTCGTCCGGTTATCGAAAAGCTCGCGACAATCGGTGTAAAAATGATTGCGATGCGTTGCGCTGGATTTGACAAAGTCGACCTTGAAGCAGCTAGAGAGCTTGGCTTGCAAGTCGTTCGCGTCCCTGCTTACTCTCCTGAAGCGGTCGCAGAACATACAGTCGGTATGATGATGTGTCTTAACCGCCGTTTACATAAAGCGTACCAGCGTACCCGAGATGCAAACTTCTCCTTGGATGGCTTAGTGGGGTTTAATTTCCATGGTAAAACCATTGGTGTGATTGGCTCAGGGAAAATTGGTGTGGCAGCGATGCGCATTTTCAAAGGTTTAGGCATGAATATCCTGTGCTATGACCCTTTCGAAAGCCCGAATGCTCTTGAGCTTGGGGCGCAGTACTGCTCACTCGATGAGTTGTACTCTCAGGCTGACATAATCTCGTTACATTGCCCTCTTACCGAAGAAAACAAACATCTTCTCAACGAGCAAGCGTTCAACAAAATGAAAGATGGCGTAATGATCATCAATACCAGTCGCGGCAAGCTGTTAGACTCAGTTGCTGCTATCGAGGCGCTAAAGAAAGGGAAAATTGGCTCACTGGGATTGGACGTGTATGACAATGAAAAAGATCTGTTCTTCCAAGACAAATCTAACGACATCATTGTCGACGATGTATTTCGTCGCTTGTCCGCCTGTCACAATGTCTTGTTCACAGGTCATCAAGCCTTTTTGACCAACGAAGCACTACACAATATTGCCACCACAACGCTCGATAGCATCGACAAGTTTTTCGCTGGTGAAAAATCAGGCAATGAGCTGATCTAAGTCACCCGTTAAAATAAAAAGAGTCGCGAACCAAGGTTTCGCGACTCTTTAATCGGTCAACTTGCTAAAGTTAGATAACCTGTGAAATCAGCAAGAACCCACCGAACGCCAGCGAGAAAATCAACATCCCCTGCCCGCCTTCCGCGCTGTATCGCTCAGACTCCACATTCGCCAAACGCAGTTTGTATACCATAGCTAATGGGACAAAGACCGCCAAAAAAACCAAAATAATGCCAGCATAACCCAGCACGGCTAAGAACTTGTCCGCGGCAAATAGCGATCCCATTAATGGCAACACAAAAGTCAGCACGTAGGTCACAACGCGGTTTTGGTTGAACATATCTCTATTTTGGTTGAACAAAGACATCGCAACGCCAAAGAATGACGTCAGCAGTGCTAAGCCAGTGAACAAAGAGAGCAGCGTTCCAATCCAGCTTGATTGATGCTCGAATGCCGCAATCAAATCCCCCACGCCTTTAAGCTCGCCCAGATGAGCTGGATTCAAGTTTCCGACCACCGCAAAAAGCCAACAAAGGTAGCAAACCAATGGAATCAAGGAACCTATCACCACCATGTTTCGCAGTTCGCGGTCGGACGCTTCATGGTTGTATGAGACCAAGGATGGAATCACCACCATAAAACCAAAACTGGTGAAAAGTACCGCACTCGTTTTGATCAGTTCGATATGATCGTCGTTCGTAACGCGAGCGAGGTTATCAAGGCTAAAGTCAGGCAAGAGGAAAACCAATGTAAGCGCTAAACAAGCGATCATCACAAAGAACAATCCGCGATTGAGTTTATCAATTACGCCCGTTCCGCCTGCGATCACAAGCCCTGAGATCAAGGTGAAGGCAATCTGACTTTGTGCTGTAGTGAGTTCAAGCCCAATCGAGCGACTCAATTGTCCAACAAGGTCGGCGGCACCCAGAATGTAGGCCATCAGCAGACAGATCAGCAATGCGTAAAGTAAACCGTTGGTAAGCAGTTGACCGCCCTTACCTAGCGTTTTTCTCGCAATCGAGTTTAGCCCCAAGCCGCCGCCTGACTTAATTGTCGCTTCCAAGAGCAACAACGCAGCGTACGTCGTCCCAAAGCATATAAAAATCATCAACAAGGTTCCCCACCAAAGCCCGAATTGAGCGAGAACCATAGGGATAGCAAGCATACCGGCGCCCAACGCGGTGCCAGAGATAATTAGGGAACTGCCTAAAAGTTTAGTATTCATATTTTCGTATTCTGTTTTGATTAGTTTTTAATGGATGTGCGCGTGCCTAGCGCGATGGCTAACAATCAAAAACAATACGAATAGCGAGCTTTAAAGAAGAAAGCAGAGAAGAAAAGACGCGAAGATGTGCGAACAAAGCGAAAAGAAAAGATAGAACCTGAAAGTGCCTTCTTCTTGTGGGGCGACCCTTCGGTCGGTTCGATAATTGGTGTGGTTATTTTGAATATCATTAAGATGTCCGTTACAGCTAGACAATCCATTATACGAGAACAGCAAATCCTATGCTGCGTACCCAACGTGGGTCAAATCATCTTAGCCATCTAGCCATCGATTGCAATGGCGTTTTTATCAACTGAACACAAATGCATCAGTTTAGTCGTTTATCGCTTTCATCCACGGACAGAAAGGGATTCGTCTCGCTAGTCGACTTTTTGACAGCATGTCATTTTTTTGATTACACGATATTTACATCACATTTACATCAAACAATATCTATTTTAATCACAATACTCTATTCCCATACTTTCATTCCGGAATTGAGTAGACGAACATATGAAAGTCTATTGTTATCAAAGTGATGTTTACTCAGCAATGCGCCTATCTATAACAACAAAATTATTAATTACATTAGTCAGTGTTTTTGGGTTAGTTCTTGCCGCCTCAACAACTTACCAATACTTGCAGCAACGTGAGCTGTTGAACTCTGTTCTTAGTGAGCAACTTCATGATAAAGCAAGCAATTACTTCGACAGCTTAAACATGATGATGCTGACGGGGACCATGTCTCAGAAAGAGACACTGCGCCAGAAAGCCCTCGCTCAAGATGGGATTGAACAAGTGCGGGTGTTACGTGCCGACACGGTGAGTAAATTTTACGGCCCCGGGCAACCTAATCAATCACCACAAGATGACATTGACCGCCGCGCATTGGCGGGTGAACTCGTCATCGAGCCCTACAGCGCCGATTGGGGTCAAGGTATCGTTGTCGCCCTACCAATGAAATCCAGCGAAGACTATCGTGGAACCAATTGTGTTAGCTGTCATATCACGCCCGAAGGTGAGGTGCTAGGCGCAATCCGATTGGAATACAATCTCTCCCATGTCAATTCGATGATAAGCCAGCGTACGTTGATTGCACTTGCAATAATGTCCGCTTTTGGCCTGGTTGGCTTTTTGATTACGCTAACGTTAATTCGCAAAATCATCGTTCGACCGATTCAACAAACCTCTGGGTTTATGCAAAGCGTCAGTGAAACGAAAGATCTCTCTTTGCGCCTAACCAGTGAGCAAAAAGACGAAATTGGTCAGCTCTCTGGCGCGATCAACTCTTTCATGGACACGGTAAATCGCAGCTTAACCAAGGTACAAACTACCTCGCACAAAGTCGCGAGCAGCGCAGCAGAGTTAACTCAAGTCGCCCAAGTCACGGACTCGGCGGCTAGCAATCAGCAACAAGAGACCGCTGACGTCCAAGCCAATATTGAGCAGATGCAGTCGCAACAACTTCAAGTAGACCAAGCCACGAACAACGCGTCAAAACTGATCAAACACACCACTTCAATAGCTGAACAAAGTGCGAGCCAAGCGCACACAGCCAGTGCAGAAATCAAAAATCTTGTCAGCGATATTGAGCAAGTCAAAACCAACATTGTGGAACTGAACGATCAAACCGCCGAAGTTTCCACCATTCTTGAGGTCATTAAAGGCATTGCGGAACAAACCAATTTGCTGGCATTAAATGCAGCGATAGAAGCGGCACGAGCAGGAGAGCAAGGACGAGGTTTTGCCGTGGTTGCAGACGAAGTTCGCCAACTAGCCAGCCGAACTGCAGAGGCAACAGGCAGTATCGAAAACATCATTGCTCAGTTCCAAAAAGACAGCAAAACATCATTAACGTCGGTTGATGCAGTCTGTGAAACGGCTCATACGCGTTCAAATCAAGTGGAATCGCTCTCTCTTGCGATGAACGAAGTGGTTTCTGAGATGCAACAAGCCTTAGCCCATGCGCGCAGCATCCAAGATCAAACCAGCAGCACCACTGAGATCAACACACAAATTCAAGGCAAGGTAGAAGTGATCACCCAACATGCGGATGAAACGTCTCACTCAGCGGCTAAGACTCGTGATATTAGTATGAATCTTGAGCAACTTTCGGAGCATTTGGAATCACTTATCAATCAGTTTGCCCTTTCGCAGAGAAAATAGCGGTTTTTAAGCAACTTTTCCTTCTATTCAAGCGAATAAAGGTTGATGCGAACAAATTGAAAGGTAATATGTTCCATTGAATCTGTAAAATTCTAATCAACCCAATGTTTGGTTATCACATACAGTGAACACCACCTAACATTGGGTTGAATTTTTACCTCAATGGAGAATATTTAAAACATGACTTACGCGCCTGTATCAGACGTTTTGAAAGGTCAGCTAGCAGTAGACAGTGAAGTAACTGTTCGTGGCTGGATCCGTTCACGTCGTGATTCCAAAGCTGGAATCTCTTTCCTTGCCATTTACGACGGCTCTTGTTTCGACCCGATTCAGGCCGTGGTCCCTAATAATCTTAATAATTACGACGACGAAGTTCTTAAGCTAACGACTGGCTGTTCTGTTGAAGTAACTGGTAAGATTGTTGAATCTCCTGCGAAAGGTCAAGACTTCGAGCTAGCAGCAACTGACGTTAAAGTTGTAGGCTGGGTTGAAGATGCTGACACTTACCCAATGGCAAAAACTCGTCACTCAATCGAGTACTTACGTGAAGTTGCGCACCTTCGCCCACGTACTAACGTTATCGGTGCAGTTGCCCGTGTTCGTAACTGCCTATCTCAAGCGATCCACCGCTTCTACCACGAGCAAGGTTTCTTCTGGGTCTCTGCTCCGCTGATCACAGCTTCTGATGCAGAAGGTGCTGGTGAAATGTTCCGCGTTTCTACGCTAGACATGGAAAACCTACCTCGCACTGATAAAGGCGATGTGGATTACAACGAAGACTTCTTCGGTAAAGAGACGTTCCTAACGGTTTCGGGCCAGCTAAACGCTGAAGCTTACGCTTGTGCACTAAGTAAGGTATACACGTTTGGTCCTACTTTCCGTGCAGAAAACTCAAACACTAGCCGCCACCTAGCTGAATTCTGGATGGTTGAGCCTGAAGTTGCGTTCGCAGATCTAAACGACATCGCAAAACTGTCTGAAGATATGTTGAAGTTCGTATTCAAAGCCGTACTTGAAGAGTGCCGTGATGACCTTGAGTTCTTCGCTCAACGCATCGATAAAGAAGCAATCACTCGTCTAGAGCAGTTCGTTTCTTCTGATTTCGCTCAAGTGGACTACACTGACGCAATCCAGATCCTTCTAGACTCAGGTAAAGAATTCGAGTTCCCAGTTGAATGGGGCATCGACATGTCTTCTGAGCATGAGCGCTACCTAGCGGAAGAACACTTCAAAGCGCCTGTCATCGTTAAGAACTACCCGAAAGACATCAAAGCATTCTACATGCGTGCGAACGATGACGGTAAAACAGTTGCAGCGATGGACGTACTTGCACCAGGCATCGGTGAAATCATCGGCGGTTCTCAACGTGAAGAGCGTTTGGAGATCCTAGATGAGCGTATGCGTGAAGTAGGCATCGATCCTGAGCACATGAACTGGTACCGTGACCTACGTAAGTACGGCACAGTGCCACATGCAGGCTTTGGTCTAGGCTTTGAGCGCCTCGTTTCTTACGTAACTGGCATGGGCAACGTACGTGACGTTATCCCATTCCCACGTACTCCTCGCTCTGCGAACTTCTAAGCAAAAATAGAGCGTATAGAATCGATAAACCTCCACATTCGTGGAGGTTTTTTTATACCTAGAGTTCCTGAAACGAACGCGTTTTAAATGGGTTCTTACTTACCAGATTTACGATTAGAAATTTTGCTGAGATAGCACTAAGGTAATTAGGAAAGCGAAATTTGGCAGGAGATAACAATGGCACTCTTTAAAATCGAAGATCTTTCCTACAATGGTGTGGAAAAAGGCGTTCACAGTTGGGATCACCCAAACAGTGACCAACCCTATTACTGGCACCCAGATTGGTTACATATTGCAGAAGACATAACCGGATTACATGCTCAAAAACCACTGGACCTCGCCCAAGGTGAGACGGCAACCGAAGAGCACGCAAAACAGGCAATTATTAACCATTTAAATGACCGAGACAGTCAATAGAACATTCAGCCTCTAGGTCAAAGAGGCTGATTTACATCAACTGCTCGTATCCGCATTCGCCGCATAACGAATGCTTAGCCAGCATAGTGCTAACATCACAAAAGGTATCGCTGCTGCGGTGTACTCAGTCCAAGCGAGCCCTGCAAAAGATTTGGCTAGAATAACGTGCCCAAACACCAACAAACCCGCGCAGACAATCGCGATACCGATTAACCGAAACTCGTGTTTATTACTCTGCTTTTCCATGTTTAACCTCAACTTTCAAATACCAAGTCATTGAAACATGAAACAAGCAATTCACAACAACACAGTTGTGACGAAAAACAGCCAAACAGTATGTTACGTTACTTTTACAGCAAATCACTAATCCGCTTGAGCGCCGCTTCTATCTCGCCATCAAACGAAAATGAAACGTTCAACCTAATGCAGTTTTGGTACTGTTGTTGAGAGCTGAACAATCGCCCATAACCGATAGATACACCTTCCCTCTTGAGCGCATTATATAGCTCATAGCTGTCAATCGATTTGTCCAATTGTAGCCAAAGAAAATAACCGCCATCTGGCTTAACAACTTGGCAGTTTGCCGGAAAGTGAGCGTGGATGTAGTCCAAATAAACCCGCTGCCTTTCTTGCAGCTGTTTGCGAAGCTTGCGCAAATGGTTGTCATAACTCTCGAACTGAAGGTAATGCGCGATGCCTTGTTGTATGGGCGAACTTCCGGAGAGCGTTGATATGAGCTGCTGCTTTTGAATTCTTTCGCCATATTGACGGGTTATGACCCAACCGATTCGATAACCAGGGCAAAGCGATTTAGAGAAAGAGCCACAGGTCATCACACGATCTTGGGTATCCCAATACTTGAGCGGCTTTGGCTTTATGTCACCAAAATAGAGTTCAGAGTAAACGTCATCTTCTATCAGAGTCACCTTATACTGGTCAGCAAGTTGGACAATGGTTCGCTTCATTTCATCACTGAGCGTCACCCCCGTTGGGTTGTGAAAATTGGGCATCAACCAACACGCTTTCACACCTTGCCTAAAGGATGCTTCGAGCTTATTTAGGTCGAGTCCTTTTTCGCTATCAATCGGTATCGTCGCGACAGAAAGATGATGCCGTTTCGCCGCCTGAAGCGCTCCATAAAATGCGGGAGCCTCAATCGCGACCGTGTCTTGAGGCTGAGTAGAGACCTGTAAGCTGAGATTAAGTGCTTCCATTGCCCCTGATGTGATGATGATGTCATCTGGAGAAACATTCACACCTTGATTCAAGTAGCGCTGGGCAATTAAACGGCGCAAGTCTTCATTGCCAGGAGGCATGTCTTCAATGATCGCACGAGCCGACACTTTACGCCCAGCGCTCGCCAAATGCCGAGTCAGGCTATCAAAAGGGTATA
Organism: Vibrio sp. MarTm2; assembly: GCF_027587055.1. Classification (NCBI taxonomy): domain Bacteria; kingdom Pseudomonadati; phylum Pseudomonadota; class Gammaproteobacteria; order Vibrionales; family Vibrionaceae; genus Vibrio; species Vibrio sp. MarTm2. The sequence continues at coordinate 116,806 of NZ_JAPPTK010000001.1, forward strand.
AGTTTGGGTCTGGAAGCGCAGAGCCAAACGACACCGCCGCTTGAACGTTGGTCTGCAAAAAGTCGTACAACTCATCATTATATGCGGGTCGAATACTAGGAAGAGCTTCAAACGCTTGGCGTTCCATTTGTGCAGTCACAAAATAGCCCGACTGAGGCTTTGCCAATAACCATCCCTCAGATTCAAGCAATTGATAGGCTTGCAATACCGTGGATGCACTGAGTGAGTAGTTTTGACTGGTTTTACGTACCGACGGGATTTTTTCCCCTGCACGCCAAGTATTAGTTAGGATCTGCTGCTTAATCTCGTTAGCCAGCTCTTGATAGCGATTCATACTTCCCTCTCATCAATCAGGCAAACATATCACAACGTGTCACAAAGTCAGCGCTAGACCACGAAACGATTATCGATTCTCCTTAGTACGCTTAATTTATAGAGGTTTATCACATTAATTATTTACGACTTTGTTACATTTACTGCGTATTAGTGAACTAAATAACCTTATTGATTGGATGAATACAATGACAAAATATAACGAGACCGACATCGAATACAAAGGCGAAAGCAACGGCGTTCACAGCTGGACATCTCCTTCTGGTCAACCGTATTACTGGCACCCAGATTGGCTACATATCGCAGAAGACGCGACCGGCTCTCACCCAAAAACTGAGCTTGACCTACCTCAGGGCGAACAACCTACAGAAAAGCATGCCGTGAAAGCAATCCTTTCTCATCTCAATGAGTGGGCAAAAAGCAAACTAAACGCCAACCCTGATATCGAAACACAAGCTCGAGAATCAGAAATCAACTTGAAGAAATAACCCAGCCTTAAGTGCCCTCAAAAGTTGCGTGCATAAAACACGCAACTTTTTTGTTTCAGCCCTAACAAATCCTCAACCAGTCCTTTGGTATTAGGGTCTGTTGACCTTTCGTGGTTAAATTTTGTTCGGATGGGGACGCCTAGTCAAAATCGTTTTAGGCGCGGCGAGGGGTGTGTAGCCTAGTCATTCTAAGTAAATACCCCTTAACAAAGCATAAAACGATTTTAGTCCGGGGCGCGCAGCCGAACCCTTCGGGCAGCGTTTGTGGGTCATTTCTACTGCGTTATCGGCTTTTCATGTAGGCTAGCTACACTTCAAAGCCTCTTTCTTGTATAAATTTCCCACAAACTGCTGCAAAAATCAGCTCGAAAGATCAACAGACCCTAGTACTAATGTTGTAAATGAGTGTTCATTTACGAAATTTGAAGTTATGATTCCCGGTCTTTTTATTAATTAAGGCAATGGAAGTCTAAAGTCCCCACAAAGGAAGTCGTGATAACGCAAGGGCGAGAAAATGGTCGACTCGAATTACAATGCACCCCTAACACTAAAGCTGTATTTGCTCGCGGCACTGGTTTTTGGCACCTACGGAGGCAGAGTATGCCCTATGTTAGAGTCGCTTACCGCTAGCGAGATACTGTTTCATATTTGCGTCACTTTCACTGGTGTGTACTTGGTCAGACACTTTTTGCTCAAGAACCACTCACTGGTTAAAGAAAACCGCTTTGCTCGACTTGATGCTACCCTATTCTTTTTTGCCAGTATCCCTTTAGCTACCTTCTATAACCTGCAATATGACTTCACCCTAGATAGCAACCTTAAGGTGCTGTTTGGTATGACGCTGTTCGGTTTTTTTACTGGACTTATCTTGGAGCTAATCGCCAAACTCACTCAACTAGAACAACTTAAAGGACAGCAGGCTTACGCGTTCGAATTGACAGGCGAACGCCAATCGTTAGTCAAGCAGATGATTATGATGGTTAGCCTGCTACTCATCACGTTAACCACCATGCTCACCATGATCGCCGTTAAAGACATTTTCTGGCTAGAACACAACCCTGAACGAGTGCTTGATGGAACGGGTAAGATCAGCGTGATCAAAGAGTTCATTTACCTATCTTTGGTACTAGGTGGATATGCGATCACCATTATGGTGTTATGGTCGAGAGTAATGAAAAAAATCTTGCTTGCGCAGGAGTGCTCTCTTATTGATGTCGCCAAAGGCAATACTGGTACTCGCTTGCCAATCTTCGAACATAATGAGCTCGGCTCAATGGCGTCACTCACCAATGAAATGCTGGATAGCTTAGAATCAAGCCAGGAAGAGGTGAAAACCACGCGAGATGTGGCCATTGTGAGCTTATCGGCACTTGCGGAATCCCGCGATAACGAAACGGGCGCCCATATTCTACGAACGCAAGAATACATTCGTGCGCTGGCTAACTACCTGAGCCAATTTGAACACCATAAAGCGCTTTTGACGCCAAGCTACATCGAACTGCTGTACAAATCCGCCCCTCTTCACGATGTTGGAAAAGTCGGCATTCCAGACAGTATTTTGCTCAAACCCGGTAAGTTGACGGATGAAGAGTTTGAAATCATGAAGGACCACCCTGAAATAGGGGCCAAGGCTCTGTCGATGGCGGAGAAGCAGCTAGGGAGCAACAGTTTCCTTCAATTAGCAAAAGAGATATCGCTCACGCACCATGAAAAGTGGGATGGGTCTGGCTATCCCAATCAATCAGTAGGTCAAGATATCCCACTCTCTGGCCGTTTAATGGCGCTGGCTGATGTTTACGATGCGCTAATCTCTGAACGCGTTTATAAAAAAGCCTTTAGCCACGACAAAGCAAAATCGATCATCCTAGAAGGCAAAGGTCGCCATTTTGACCCAGAGCTGGTTGACGCTTTTCTAGCCATCGAAAATGAATTTGTCGCCATCGCAGACAAGTATCGAGAGATGGAACGAAAAGAAAATGAAATGGAGCTTAATCAAGCGTCCTAAGCAAATAACAACTGAAAGATTAGAGCGCCTATAACTTAGGCGCCCTATTATTTACTGAAGTGTAATTGTTCGTTCTACTGTTTCACCGTTGATCTCTAAACTAAGTTTAACCTCATCACCGGCTTGAAGAGGCGCGTTCAATTTCGCTAAATAAGCGTATTTAATAGTAGTCTGCAACGATGAGTAAATACCAACAAGGTTTTGGCCATCTACTATCTTGTAGTACGTTCCGCCCGTTTGATTTGCAATAACTTTCAGATCAGTTTCATTCGCTCCAGCACCAACAGCAATGGCATGTACTGGAATAGAGTTAGCGACAGCGGTATCAATCAGCCCTTGTCGATCATCAAAAGAACTGTTCCCATCTGTCATTACAAAAGTACGCTTGATGGCATTACTACGCTGTTGCAATGCAGTTAAAGAGTCATTGATAGCCCCTTCTAACTCTGTACCACCACCCCATCGATAACCACTACCAATCGAGTCAACGTTGTCAGTGCGGCCAGTATGTTTCGCATCATAGAAGTTATCCATCCACAACGGTGATGTTGGATTGTACATGTCGACAGCAAAATGCAATTTGGCTTTGTCGATGACAAAGTTTTCATCAGAATAGTCAAATGTGATATCCGCATCATTCTCATCATACAAATTGTATTGAGCAAGTAATGCATTGTTAATGAGTTCGACGCTACTGTCGAATGCCATCACACCGATTTCATCAGCTGAGCTTTTCTCTGAAATGAACTGATGCGCTGCCAATGCAGTAAGGCGATGCAATGTATAGGCGTATCCATTCGAATCAATAACAATATCACCATTCTCATCTCGAACTTGTCCGAACATAGAGCCACTTGCATCAAGAGAAATGACATTACTACTCGCAACACCAAGTTGATCAGATGTATTTAGCGACGAAATGGTTAACGGCTGATTATTTACACTGACTTTAAATGCAGCCTTGGTTAACTGTATAACAGCATTATTAGAAACGGTGTCTGTAACTGAAAACATCAGCTCATCACCACTTGCTTTTTGGATAGCACTGATCAAATACGTCGCAGACGCAGGTATCGTAGACGCAATTGCGTCAGTTGACACGTCATCAGATCCCTGTTCGAAGTTTTGAGCGTGTGCTTTCAGCTCTTTATACCCAGCTAGGCTTGCGCTAATCACTGAGTTTTCATCAACGCCTTCATCTTGAGTCATCTGCAGTTTGAACAAACCACAAGTATCGCTGGTAGTCGACTCTCCCAACTGGTTACCATCTGCATCTTTCATAGCAACCGTAGCGTTTGCCATAGGCTCATAACCGTCAGGCACGTTAGGGCAAGTACTACTGTAGCTTGCGAAAATTTTGGGTTGAATAGCTCGAGCGCTCCTAGAGGTTACACTTTGTGGAATCACTAAAGAGCCAGAATAGGTCGATAAATTCCCTGTCGAGCCCCCGCTATTCGAGTCGCCAACTGGTGCAGCTCCGTCACTGCTGCTCCCTCCACCACATGCACTCAGCATTACCGCCGAAGTGATAGCAAAGGCCAAACCATTTACTCTAGAAATCATTCCCTTACCCTTAATTAGCTTTATAAATGAGACCACAAAATATAAACGCCACTGCAAAATTGAAGAGCCTAACTTGCAAAATGAGAACCGCATCAACATATGCATGCAATTGATAATCATTATTGTGCACTAACAAATTTGTAATTTATTTTTCACGTAGAATTCACTCCTACAATACACAGCATAAAAACTACGAAAATTAACCTCTATTACCTATTTCCTTGTCTACGAACCATTTTGTTTACTTTTGTTCTGATTAACGGTTGTACCCAAGTAGGGAGAAAGGTATAAATAGCGGTATACCCACTTCGACTAACACGGATGATCAATATGTTTGAAAAAGTAGTTGCTGCTCCGGCAGACCCTATTCTTGGCCTTACTGAAGAGTTTAAAAAAGACGCTCGTGCAGAGAAAATCAACCTTGGCGTTGGTATTTACAAAAACGAGCAAGGTGAGACTCCCGTTCTTGCGACAGTTAAGAAAGCAGAAGCGGCTTTGATCGAGACAGAAAAAACCAAGTCTTATTTAACCATTGAAGGTACGGCAGAGTACGGCCTAGCGGTTCAAAAACTTCTATTTGGTGCGGATTCAGACATCGTTACCCACAAACTTGCAAAAACAGCACAAGCTCCAGGTGGCACAGGCGCTCTGCGTGTTGCTGGTGAGTTTATTAAACGCCAACTGGGTGACGCTAAGATTTGGATCAGTAATCCAACTTGGGCTAACCACAACGGTGTGTTTACCGCTGCTGGCATCGAGACGGCTCAATACAGCTACTACAACGCAGAGACAAAAGATAAAGATTTCGCCGCTATGGTTGCTGACCTAGAAAAGGCATCAGCAGGCGATATCGTCCTTTTACACGGCTGCTGCCACAACCCAACAGGTATTGATCCAACAGCTGAAGAATGGGAAGTGCTGGCTAAACTGGTCGCAGATAAGAAGCTTCTACCGCTGTTTGACTTTGCTTATCAAGGCTTTGCTAAAGGCGTTGAAGAAGATGCTCAAGGCCTGCGTATTTTTGCACAGCACAATAAAGAGATCTTGGTTGCGAGCTCGTTCTCGAAAAACTTCGGTTTGTACAACGAACGTGTTGGTGCATTCACACTGGTAGCAGAATCAGAAGAAGTTGCGACAACTGCGTTTTCTCAAGTTAAAGCCATCATCCGTTCTATTTACTCTAACCCACCAGCTCACGGTAGTGCTGTCGTTACTCACATTCTGAATAACGCTGAACTACGCGCAGAGTGGGAAGCAGAAGTTGCAGAAATGCGTGACCGTATCCAAGAGATGCGCGAGCTTTTCGTAGCAACACTGAAAGAGCAAGGCGTCGACGCTGATTTTAGCTTTATCGAACGTCAAAACGGCATGTTCTCTTTCTCAGGCCTAAGCAAAGAGCAAGTCACTCGACTAAAAGATGAATTTGGTATTTACATTGTTGGCTCTGGCCGTATAAGTGTTGCAGGCATGACCAAGTCAAACATGCTGCCACTGTGTAAAGGTATTGCCGCTGTTCTTTAACAGCAAATGACGTAAAAGAGCCAGCAATTGCTGGCTCTTTTTTGTTTGTGGGTCAAAGCTCAGTAATAAAATCGCATCGACAAGCCACCCTCATTCGTTGTCGCCGTGCTCTCATGACGGTGTTTGTAAAACCCACCAAGGGAGATTCTTTCCGTTAGGTCATAATCGGTTCTCAAAACGTAAACTTCTTCATCTAGCGTATCACTGCGCCGCACTTCCATGCTCCCTTCTACGCTCCAGTTTGGACTGAACTGATATCGCGCAGTCAGATTGCCGCCCAACATAAACCGATGATCTTTGGAAATAAACTTGTCCGTCTCGTTGTTGGTCTGATTCGCCCACAGCAACCCCATTTTAACGCCTGCCAGCAAATCAAAAGAATCGAACATGTTGTATCGGTAAACGACACCCGGAAGAAGGGTATATATCTCCGTGGTAGTTGTTTCCGGGTGAATAAACCGCGCTTCATAATCCAGCGCTAACAACCAAGATTGATTGAGTGAGTAATAACCACCAATGGTGAAGGAAGAGACATCACTATTGACACCGATATACTCATCGAGAGAACCCGCACTGACCTCGGCGTAGACGTAATCGTAATCAATAGGTGAAGTAGGTTCTGTTTGTTGGGCGAAGGTTGCCGTTGAAAAGGCAAAAACGAAGGGGAAAACTCGCCATATTGATGTCACATCCATGTCAACCTCTGCGATTTAATTGACCAAATTTAGAGAAAAAAATGCTCTATTTATAACTACAATATAGCGTTAATTTAGGTACTTATGGAGACTGAAGGCAATAAGTTGGGTGTTGCAATACAGAAAACAAACACCCAAGAAAAGAGAAAGGCCTCGATTGAGGCCTTAAAAGGTGATCATAAATTCATCTTGTTGGAGTCTTTGAATATTTGCGTGTGCGCGGCTACTCATTCTCTCTATTTGTTCGTTGTCTAGTTCGTAAGGCATCACGAGTTTTATTTCTTTTATGCCTTCACTCTTTGCAAGCTGAACTAAAGTCACGATGTTTACTTCATCGCTTCGACTGGTTGAAAGTGACTTTAATGCTTGCTCCCACAAGCGGTCTTCTACTGATACCGTTTCTTTAATCGTATCTTTCCACGCCAAGCTAAAAATTGGTGCGAATGTACTCATTGCTTCCAAGAAAGTCCATCTCTTGCTGCATGAGGCTCCGAGAAAAGAAGTATAGTCAAACACAACACTTGTCTTGCCTTGATGCTCCATATCATCCCCCGTAATAACGGCAACACAGTGTTCTTAATATCTATCAAGGTCTTTGATATAGCAATAGGATATAAAACAATCATCTTTTATACCCCTTTTGCGTTTGAAAAAGCTATATAAAAACCAACGTTGTAACAACATGTGAACAACCTGAATATATAAGAATCCAGTTGCTTAATATTTTACCCTGTAAATAATTTCATTTAGCGAACATCAACAATGCGACTGGCTTTCTTGTATTGAACTCGCCACCCTTGCCATTTCGGTAACTCCCAACGCTTAGGATCGCCTTTGCGCAAGCCATTTTTATAAACTACGTAAACCAGTTTCTTTTTCGGCTGATACTCGACCGTTAAATTCAAATCACCCAACGCCAACTCAAAGGGGTAAGTTTGAGCGAAATCGTCATACTCCCAGTACGGAACGCCCTCAAATACAAAATCGTCGCTACCAAAAATTTCTAACTCAGAGGCATCGCTGAGCTCTAGCAGATCAAGCTGTAGGGTAAACCAACTGTCAAAGTTGAGCTGATCTATGTCAGTCTCTTCACCTGCCAAACCTAACTCGACATACAATTTCCAATGCTCAATTTGACGAGTTCGCTGTTCGGCGAAACCAGGCAGTAATTCACCACGCTTGACCTGCTCTAATATCGGTTTGACTGCATACTCTCCTTGTGCGGCCTCCAGTTTGTGGGCGACTACGCGCCCCGCATAGTAAAGCTCTAGGTTCAGCATTGCTTTCCCATCATCATAAATCACCTCCCCTTGCCGCCACGCTCCCATTCCTAGCTTTTCAACCAAAGTTAGCTCTGCAGGCATCACAAAGGTCGCTAAGTTTAGCGTCTGCTTCACACCACGCCCAGGTAGGCTGTGAGTATCTAATACAATCACTGCTTGGGTGCGTGATTTGATTCGAGAGTGTCGTCCTAGCAAGACTTCTAACTCACCGTTTGCTAGCGCGTCTTGCCGTTTTTCTCGCCGCACAAACAAGAGCTCTGGATGCAGCGATACAATCGCTTCCACTAATGCATGGCGATCATAACGTGAAGCAACGCAAAGTTGCGGCAGTTCAAAGGCTTCACGCATCTGCCTTGCCAGGCCTTGAGCTTCTTTAAGTACCTCTGGTTCAACCGTAACTCCCGCTAGGGTTTCGCCTCTCACTAAACGAATCGCCAGTTCACCGTCACAACCGACCGGTTCCTCTTGATCCAGCTTTTCTAGCAATTCCTCATTTGAGGACATTCGATACAGAGTTGCGGGCGTTGCCAATACTGCCGTGAGGTCGACCATCGCCTCTTTCAACGCTTTACTTGGCATACGCGTGACAAGATCGGCGTATAGAGCGTCTATCGGTAATGGAGAAATTTTGTGCCCATGTGGCGTCGCGAGACCGTGCTCATCGATTGCTCCCATCGAAGTCAACACACCGGTCGCTTGGTGGAGTGCTTTTTCCGATAGCGGCTCGAGAAATTCAAGCGCAGTCAGTGGATGGCCGCAGTCGGCGGCACACAACATCGCTTCGGTAAGCGTTTCCCTGTGCATTTCGGGCGGAGTCACCGACAACAACGCCGCATGTTCTCCATAAAGACGAATACAAATGCCATCCATTACTCGCCCTGCTCGTCCTGCGCGTTGTTTGGCGCTGGCTTTGGAAATGTGTTTTAAGCTCAAGGTTGTGCGACCGTTGCGTTGCTCTGTCCGTCGTTCAAGCCCAGAATCAATCACGGCAACAATATTGGGGATAGTCAGGGAAGTTTCTGCAACGTTAGTGGCTAAAACCACTTTTTTAGTCGCCTGAACAGTCAGAGCGACTTGGCGCTGCTCATCAGTCACAGAAGCATGAAGCGGCGCGACAATAATATTTTCAATCGCCTTTAAAGCCGCTTGGCACTGAGTGATTTCTTTTCGCCCCGGAAAAAAGACCAAAATATCGCCTTCCATATCAAGCAATGCTTCAACTTCGGCTTTGACTCTTTGTTCTAGATGTCGACTATCAGGAAGCTGTCGTGAATCGGTCGCGCGATGCCCTATCGCGACATCGAAATTTCGCCCTTCTGCGAACAAACGCTCGGCACCAACATATCTGGCGAGTTTGTTGCCTTCGATCGTCGCAGAGGTAACCACTACCCGATGTGTTGACCTTTTTTTGAGCAAAGCCACCAGCAAATCGGTATCCCAACGTCGTTCATGAAATTCATCAACAATGATCGTCGAAAATTCAGCCAATTGGTTTTCTGCGTACCAGCGAAGCGCAACCCCAGGAGTGACAAAGACAATCTCACTGGCCTCACAGAATCGATTCTCAAGCTTGATCGCGTAACCGATGGACTCACCGACAGGCTCACTTTTTTGCTCAGCCAAAAATTGGGCAAGTGACGTACACGCAATGCGCCTCGGTTCGACAACCAACACCCGACCAGTTTGCGCAGCCCAAAGCGGTAAGCAGGTCGATTTCCCCGATCCGGTCTCGGCTTCAACGATCAAATCATGTGACTGAATCTGGTCTAAAAACGTGGTTTTTATGGCGTTAATTGGTAGGTCGTTCATTGTTTGTCTAAAGTTAACCGCAGGGCCGTGAAGTATATCTTGAAACCACCCTTGTTTGCAGGAATATCAGTTTACAATACTGGTTTGAATCCCTATCATTTTCGGGTTCCTGTTTCCATTGGTCTATTGGCCCTACACCCTACTTAAGGCAAGTGATGAATAACGATAAACGCCCTTTATACATTCCTTATGCTGGTCCAGCACTGTTAAGTACTCCGTTGCTCAACAAAGGCAGTGCATTTACCGCACAGGAGAGAAAATATTTTAATCTTGAAGGACTGTTGCCTGAAAATACGGAAACGATTCAAGAGCAAGTTGAACGCGCATACCAACAGTACTGCAACTTCGAAAACGATATGGATAAGCACATCTACCTGCGCAATATCCAAGACACAAACGAAACGCTATTTTACCGATTAGTTCAAAACCACATCTCCGAGATGATGCCAATCATCTACACCCCAACCGTTGGGGCGGCATGTGAAAACTTTTCTAACATTTACCGTCGCGGTCGAGGTCTTTTTGTTTCCTACGCAAACCGAGACCGTATTGATGACATCTTGAACAACGCATCCAACCACAACGTGAAAGTGATCGTGGTGACTGACGGCGAGCGTATTCTCGGCCTTGGCGACCAAGGTATCGGTGGTATGGGTATTCCAATCGGTAAGCTAGCACTATACACCGCATGTGGTGGTATCAGCCCAGCTTACACACTCCCGATCGTACTCGATGTAGGCACAAATAACCCGCAACGCCTTGCTGATCCTATGTACATGGGCTGGCGTCATCCGCGTATTACGGGCGCAGAGTACGACGCTTTTGTCGAAGAATTCATGCAAGCAGTTCAACGCCGCTGGCCAGATGCATTGATCCAATTTGAAGATTTTGCACAAAAAAATGCGATGCCTCTTCTAGAGCGCTACAAAGATCGCGTCTGCTGCTTCAATGATGATATTCAAGGTACCGCTGCGGTAACCGTTGGTTCGCTACTCGCAGCATGCCAAGCCGCAGGCAGCAAACTTTCAGAGCAACGGGTCACCTTCTTGGGTGCAGGTTCAGCAGGTTGTGGTATCGCGGAAGCCATTATCGCGCAAATGGTATCGGAAGGCATTTCTGACGCACAAGCTCGCTCTCAAGTATTCATGGTTGATCGTTGGGGTTTATTGCAGGAAGGCATGCCTAATCTGCTCGACTTCCAACAGCGACTGGTGCAAAAACACAGCAACACCGCAGATTGGGAATCAGAGAGCAATGGATACTCACTGCTTGACGTCATGCGCAATGCTAAGCCAACCGTATTGATTGGCGTATCGGGTGCTCCTGGCTTGTTTAGTGAAGAAGTTATCAAAGAGATGCACAAGCATTGTGCTCGCCCGATCGTCTTCCCATTGTCAAATCCTACAAGCCGCGTTGAAGCGACACCAAATGACATCATCCGCTGGACCAACGGTGAAGCATTAGTGGCAACGGGCAGCCCATTTGATCCTGTTGTTCTTGACGGCAAGACCTACCCAATTGCTCAGTGTAACAACAGCTACATTTTCCCTGGGATCGGCCTTGGCGTTCTTGCCGTTCAAGCAAAACGCGTAACCGACGAAATGCTGATGGAATCAAGCCGTGCACTGGCAACTTGCTCACCATTGGCCATCAATGGTCAAGGCGCATTGCTGCCACCGCTTGAAGCAATCCATTCCGTGTCGAAGAAAATCGCATTCGCCGTTGCCAAAAAAGCCATTGAGCAAGGCGTTGCGCTTGAAATTACGGACGAAGCTCTTGAAGAGTCAATCGACAGCAGCTTCTGGCAACCTGTTTACCGCCGCTATAAGCGCACGGCATTCTAACGCTACGATACAGCCCCTAAACAGGGGCTGTTTACATTATGAATGTATTCAATTTTCTTGCTCCTGCTGGCGCGTATCTAACCCCTTACCTCAATGAGATTTCAACCGCATTGATCGCTTGTTTGTTGGTGATGGCTGGCGGTGAAATAAACAGAGTGGTTAGGCGCGCATTAAGAAACTATAACTTTGTCCTCAGAACGGTTGTTTTCATCTTGATTAACGCCTTCGGTTACGGCTTAATCATCGTTAAAGCAACACCTTACCTGTCTCGGACACTCGCCAATCTTGATGCTGGCATCATGTTTAGCACAGTGGTCGTCAGTTTTATTATTATCGGGACATGGGCACAGCGGAACAAACAGATATAGTGAGACGACTTTTTCATCGCCATCAGAATACTCGCTCTTATTTAGCGCTAGTGCTAAAGGCAACTAAGTATCTGGTGATACTCAGCGTTTTATTGGCGGCAATCTTATTGGCGGCTGACCGCTGGATCACTCATCAAGCCAAAGACCAGCTGTTTACTGATTACCAAACGTTGCCACACTTTGACGTTGCGGTTGTTCTGGGCACCAGTAAATACTTGGGCAAAGTAGTAAATGAGTACTACAGCCATCGAATTGATGCGGCGATAACGCTGTTTCAGCAAGGGAAAGTCGACTATTTTCTGCTTAGTGGGGATAACGCCCATCGCTCGTACAATGAGCCATGGACGATGAAACGAGATCTGCTTAAAGCTGAGGTTCCAGAGGAGAAAATCTTCCTTGATTATGCTGGGTTTCGCACGCTAGATTCGATTGTCCGCGCGAAAGAAATTTTTGACACCGACGATTTTCTTATCATCTCGCAAAAGTTTCACTGTGAACGTGCGTTGTTCATTGCCAACTCGCACAACATCAACGCTCATTGCTTTGCGGTACCGGGGCCGTCTCGTCATTCGGGGTTAAAGGTACGAATTCGTGAAGTCTTTGCGCGCGCGAAAGCGTTTCTTGATGTTTACGTCACCAATACTCAGCCCAAGTTTCTCGGCCCTAAAGAGCCCATCCATCAAACTGAAAACCCTCAGGTTGAACTCTCGCCGCTAGCAACCTCAGCCGCGTTGCCTACTCACTGACCTCAACTCGATTACGCCCTTGTTGCTTAGCCACGTAAAGGGCTTCATCTGCACGGGTCAGCATTTCGTTAACTCGCTCGTCACCTAAAGAGGCAACCCCAATACTGGTCGTCAGTGGGTCGCCATGAATCCAAATATGTGACTCCACTTTATGACGGATGCTTTCGGCAAGTTCAGCGGCGTCTTGATTGTCTCTTCCGGGGCAAAACACCACAAACTCTTCCCCGCCCCAGCGAACCAAACGGTCGCTGGCACTGAGCGCACTTAAAGCAACCATAGTGAATTCTCTTAACACATCGTCGCCCATCGCATGTCCGTACAAATCATTAACTGACTTGAAATGGTCGATATCAAGATAGAGAACCGACAACAGCTTACCGACGTGCCCTGTCGCTGGGTAATGAATATCTAACCAATCGCGAATCGAATGGCGGTTCATCGCGCCCGTCAGCGCATCACGATTCGCCAGTTCAGCAAAGTGTATGTTTTGCTCTTTCAGTTCTTTGTTGAGTTTGCGTAAGTGGTCTTGACGAAAGTGCGCATGCAAAATAAGTTTGTGACTGCGGCGAATCTCGATCACGCTGTAAATCAACGCGAGAGAGATCCAAAACAGCAACAAACCGAACATCAGTCCTTCAGCAGACACGTAGTACCCAATAAATTCAATACTGTGTATTGTCATTTGGTACTCTCCTTCACTGTGCCCCGATCCTGTCGCGATCTCGACTTTAGTGACATTGCTAAATTCAGGAGCTGCGTGCTGAATTGGCACTTTATTGTCGACCAACCACCATGTCATTACCTGTAGATTTTTAATCGGAATGTCGATTGAGCCTCCACCCGAGCCCGGCGTGTATTCGAGGCCGTTGTACTTTTGTGTGTACTCGTTGTCAGGTTGAGAATATGCAGAGTTAAAATTGCGTAGATAGAAACGCATTCTTGGACTTTCGGGGCGATCAATCTGCTCAAAGTCAATGTTCATTTTCACCGTATGGAAATGAGTCAGGTCCATGCCGTCAAAGATTTTGTCGGTAAGGCTAATAGACACGCCACAATAGGGCCAAGCGTAGTTCGCTGACTTGACCAATTCACAGCTAAGAATGGCTTTTCCGTCCTCCACTCGGATAGATGAACGGCTCTGCCCACCTACAACTTGGTCATTGGTCGCGAGAAATTGATAAGCATCAGGGGAAATAGTGTAAACACGACTACTGCCATACATCCAATACAGTTGCATGATGAGTATCGTAACGACCACCAAAGAAAAAATGATTTTATGAACGATCTTCAATGAGGATTCCTAGCAGTAACAACTAAAGATACAAAATGCCGTTTTGGCAATACTACAACTTTAGTTCCATTTTATCCCTTTTTTACTGATGCATATGCAATAAAAACTTGAGGTGAGTCCTAAAACAACTTGCGTTTCTGCCCGCTATTTAAACAAATGATTTTTAGTACTCGTGTTATTTTTGGCGTTGATAAACCGTTTTGAACGCTGCTTTGCTATAATTCGCGGCTAAAAACACAAAACTAAAGAGCAATGTCATGTCTTTAATAGCAAAAGGTACGCTAAATAAAATGCGTGCTTCTCTCGAAGGCGAGGTTCACTATCGCCTTCCGGTCGGAGAAGAAGAAATCGACCTAGCACCATTCATCGGTCAAACCCTGACTCTGACGCATACCGGCAGTATTTACTGCTGCTCTTGCGGCAAGAAAACCAAAAAAAGTTACTCTCAAGGGCACTGCTTTGTGTGCATGAAAAAGCTCGCTAGCTGCGACATGTGCATCATGAAACCTGAGACGTGTCACTACGATCAAGGTACGTGTCGCGAACCGCAATGGGGTGAAGAAAACTGTATGGTGGACCATTTCGTCTACCTTTCGAACACGTCGAGCCTGAAAGTCGGTATTACACGCCACACTCAAATCCCTACCCGTTGGATTGACCAAGGCGCCACACAAGGCTTGCCGATCTTTAAAGTCAAAACTCGTCATATCTCAGGGTTGATCGAAGTAGAGCTCGCCAAGCATATTGCAGACAAAACCAATTGGCGCACGCTGCTCAAAGGCGATGGAGAACCAATGGCGCTGGAAGAAAAGTTCGCGCAGTTGCTGCCGCTTGTGGAAGACAAAATCGCACAAATTCGTGCTCAATTTGGTGATGATGCGATTGAAGTGCTCAATGCAGAGACCACATCTATCCAATATCCGGTAACGCAGCATCCAACCAAAATCACTTCTCACAACTTTGATAAGAACCCTGAAGTTACAGGCGTACTTCAAGGAATTAAAGGCCAGTACATGATCTTTGATACTGGCGTGATCAACATTCGCAAATTCACATCTTACGAAGTGGAAGTCAGTAACTAGGATTTCTGCCAGCTTTTAGTGACATACAAAAGACCTCCAACTGGGAGGTCTTTTTCATCGTTGCGGGTTGAGGATCGCTTTGAGCTCATCAAACAAGAAATCGACTTCTTGGAGCGTATTGTAGTGCATGAAGCCAATACGAACGACACCGCCCGATTTTTCCAAGTCTAGTTGCCTCACCAAGCCCAATGCATAGAAGTGTCCATTCCAAACACACACATTGCGTTCACCGAGTTTGCGTGCCACTTCCTCGGGAGAAATACCATCAAAGGTCAGTGCAAAGGTCGGCGTGCGAAGTGCACTGTCCGCTTCTTTTCTCCCCCACAATGTGACGCCTTCAAGCTCATCCAAACGTTTCAAGAATCGCTCACTCAGAGCACATTCGTGTTGGTTGAACTGCTGAAACGAATCCACCAAACGTGTTCGTAGCGGGTCACCATCATAGCCCCATTGAGCCAAGTATTTGACCGCCGCAATCACACCTGCAAGCCCTTCAAAGCTCTGTGTTCCGGTTTCGAATCTTCCTGGGCCAATATCCGTTGCCGGTTCAACTTTATACGGCTGCAAGGTCTGAAGCCATTTCGGAGCAACGTAGGCAATGCCGACATGCGGTCCGAAAAACTTGTAGGCTGAGCAGGCGAGAAAATCGCATCCTATCTTTTGTACATCCACAAGATGATGTGGCGCGTAGTGAACCGCATCGACATAAACCATTGCTCCGACTTGATGAGCGGCATCAACCACTCGCTTAACATCGACAATGGATCCCGTGGTATTAGACGCATAGGTCAGCGCAACTAACTTGGTGTTTTGATTGATTAATGAAAGCAGATGCTCGATATCTAGAGTACAGTCACCTTCTACAACTCTTGCTTGATGAACAATAGCGCCTTTGTCTTCTGCCGCTTGTTGCCAACTCGACACATTCGAATAGTGGTCGAGCGCCGTCACGATAACTTCATCACCTAACTGCCAACCTCGACTAATAGAGCGACTAAGTTGGAAAGTGAGTGATGTCATGTTGGCGCCAAAGACGATGTTGTCAGCCGATTCTGCATTCACGAGTGCGGCGGCGTGTTCACGGGCATCTTTCATCAGCTCAGTGGTACGCTTGCTCGAAAAGTAATGACCACCAAGGTTGGAATTATAAAAACCCAGGTAGGCATTCATTGCCTCTAATACTGACAGAGGAACTTGAGAGCCACCCGGCCCATCCAAAAAGATGACCGGAAGATCATCGTGAGTCTGCTGTAAGGCGCTAAACTGCGCCCTAACTAAATTAGGAGTGAAGTTCATTCACCGCTTCCTTCGCTGTTAATACAAATACATCCATGTGGCCCGCTTCGCCTTCAATAACCGAGCGGATTGGTGTCGCGTTGTGCCAAAGCTTGTTGTCAGCCAACATGGCAACTTCTCCACTTTGTAGCGTTTTACGGAAAAATGGCGCTTCATTAAAACTGTTGTAAAGCATGATATCGCCACCTTCAATATTGTGACGCCCCATACCAATCAAAGCGATGTGATCAAACCCATCCTGATGAACACCCTCTGGCGCAACTTGTGTTTCATCGTATACCGCTGAGATACGAATTTGGTGAATTTCGATCTCCTGCCCATTGGCAAGGCCATTTGCCTGAACAAACACTTCGCAGATTTCGCGCATTCCTTCGCTTGCTAATGTGGTTTGTTCTACAGGTTCGAATTGGCGAACAACGTTACCTTGAAAGCGATTGATTTCATCAGTTTGCATAAACTCGTTTTTATTTAGATCGATCACTTTGCCATCTCGAAATTCAACGACGGAGTAACGACGTAATCGATACTGACCATCTGCATGCTCCGTGTTTGGTAACTTAGTAAATGATGGGGCAAGTTGAGAAATGGCATTGTCGCTGAGTTTGGTGAGTTGTAGGGTTGTTTCGCGAGTATGTAACATCATCATCTCCTTAATGAGTGTACATAAAGTAATTTATTCTTAACATCTTGTTCACAACCATTATTTGCGTAGTTATTCCGTCAAATCAAGAATTTTTAGTTTTTATATCCAACATTTTTACAAATTAAATACAAATAACCACAATTCCATTGCTTACCAGTGATAGATGCCAATATTGAACAATTCATAACTAAAAAACTAGAAGACTTCACTAACAAGGATTCATTTCGAAATAATTTCAATGGCTTACCACCTATTCCAAACGCAAGGAAGGTAACGTTTGCGTTCTAATCTATAACCATTTATTACAGTTCTATCCCTTGTGAACTGGCGGTTTACCCCCATATAATCGAAAGCGTTAAAAATTAATAAGCGTCACCGCTATGGAGCACAAATGAGCGACGTAAAACACAGTAAATTACTAATTCTTGGTTCGGGTCCTGCTGGGTACACAGCCGCGGTTTATGCCGCTCGCGCAAATTTAAATCCGGTGCTTGTCACAGGCATGCAGCAAGGTGGCCAATTGACGACCACCACTGAAGTCGAAAACTGGCCTGGCGATCCTGAAGGATTAACCGGCCCTGGCCTGATGGATCGAATGAAAGAGCACGCGGAGCGCTTCGAAACCGAAATTTTGTTTGACCACATTAATCAAGTCGATTTCAGCCAGCGCCCTTTCCGCCTGAAAGGGGACAGCGGTGAATACACCTGTGACGCGCTTATTATCTCGACTGGCGCTTCGGCGAAATACCTAGGTCTTGAGTCTGAGGAAGCGTTTAAAGGACGTGGTGTTTCAGCATGTGCAACGTGTGATGGATTCTTCTACCGTAACCAAAAAGTGGCAGTTGTAGGTGGCGGTAACACAGCCGTTGAAGAAGCGCTCTACCTATCGAATATCGCGTCAGAAGTTCACCTGATTCACCGTCGTGATAGTTTCCGAGCAGAGAAAATTCTCGTTAAGCGTCTGATGGATAAAGTTGAAAACGGCAACATCATCTTGCACACCGATCGCACACTGGAAGAAGTAGTTGGTGATGATATGGGTGTAACTGGCGTTCGCATTAAAGATACTCGCTCAGACGCGGTTGAACAGATTGATGTCATGGGTGCGTTTATCGCAATTGGTCACCAGCCGAACACTGCGATTTTCGAAGGCCAACTAGAGATGAAAGATGGCTACATCATTGTCCAGTCGGGCCTAGAAGGCAACGCGACCCAAACAAGCATCCCTGGCATTTTCGCCGCGGGTGACGTGATGGATCACAACTACCGTCAAGCGATTACATCGGCGGGAACAGGGTGTATGGCAGCCCTTGATGCAGAACGTTACTTAGACGGCCTTGCAGACGGTCAATAATTATCAGTCGCTAAAAGATATTTTTCATTTTTAGCTCAAATCCTTAAAGCCCTGCGGTATTCCCGTGGGGCTTTCTTTTGTATAATGCCCCGCTCTAATTGCAATAATAATTATCATTAAGCCTTCATAATGGATAAAAAGAAACAGCGCGGCTTGAACAAGTGGCTCAAACAGCAAAGTAAGCTAGCAAAACGCTGGCTGATGATCGCTGTTGGCCTTGGCGTCTTTTCAAGCGTGTTACTGCTGGCTCAAGCGGCCTTGCTCGCCAACATTCTACATTCGTTGATCATTGAACAAGTTGATAAATCCACTTTACTCCCCGATTTTGCTGGCTTAGCGATCGTTATCGCAGTTCGCGCGCTCTGTTCATGGGGTCGAGAAATCGCCGGATATCGTTGCGGTGAACAGATTCGCGTGTACATTCGTCAAGTGGTCTTAGACAAGCTCAGAGAACTTGGCCCTGCCTACATAAAAGGTAAACCAGCTGGCGCTTGGGCAACCTTGCTGCTTGAACAAGTCGAAGACATGCACGACTTCTTTGCACGTTACTTGCCGCAAATGTCATTGTCAGTACTTGTACCCTTTGTCATTTTAATTGTCGTTTTCCCCGTGAACTGGGCAGCTGGATTGATTTTCCTACTCACTGCGCCGTTGGTTCCTATGTTCATGGCACTTGTAGGGATGAAAGCGGCGGACGCCAACCGCAAGAACTTTAAGGCCCTGCAACGATTATCGGGTCATTTTTACGACCGTCTGCAATCAATGACGACGATCCGCTTATTCGATAGAACAAAAGCGGAAACTGAAATGATGCGTGGTGCCTCTGAAGTATTCCGAACTCGCACCATGGACGTCTTAAAAATCGCGTTTTTGTCTTCAGCTGTACTCGAATTTTTTACCTCTATTTCGATCGCACTGACCGCCGTTTATTTTGGTTTTGCTTTTATCGGTGAACTCAACTTTGGCGACTATGGCGCGGGTGTGACTCTGTTTGCCGGGCTCTTTATATTGATTCTTGCTCCTGAGTTTTACCAACCATTGCGCGACCTAGGCACTTTCTACCACGCGAAACAGCAAGCCGTTGGCGCCGCAGAGAGCATTGTCGAGTTCTTGGAAACCGACGTTGATACCGTTCGCTCAGGCGATAAAAAACTCGATGGCGACGAAACAGTTACCATTTGCGCCCGCGACCTCGAAGTCTATTCTCCCGAAGGCGTCAAACTGCTTGGGCCAATCAGCTTTGAGTTAAATGCCGGCCAAACAACCGCGCTTGTCGGCCCTAGTGGCGCAGGTAAAACGAGCTTAATCAATGCTATATTAGGATTTTTACCCTATAAAGGGTCTCTCACTATCAACGGTCTAGAAAGAACCGAACTTGATCTCGCGAGTTGGCGTGAAAAAATCAGTTGGGTTGGGCAAAATCCACTATTACTGCATGGCTCTATTCGTGACAACATCACTCTAGGCAAAAGCCACGTTTCTGATTCAATCATTGCCAAGGCGCTTAATGAGTCGCACGCCGCTGAATTTGTCGAAACACATGGCTTGGAGTATCAAGTCTCGGACCGCTCTGGTGGGCTTTCTGTTGGTCAAGCGCAGCGCCTCGCGCTTGCCCGCGCCATGATCCAAAACGGACAATTTTGGCTGTTGGATGAACCTACCGCGAGCCTCGATGCGCGCAGTGAACGCCTGGTAATGCAAGGCCTTGAAAGCCAGATTACAGACAAAACAACGTTAATGGTCACCCACCAGCTGACGCCGTTGAAACGGGTTGAACACATTCTAGTGATGGAAAATGGCCAGCTCGCGCAAGCAGGATCATTTGATGAACTTTCGTCTCAAGATGGACTATTCAAACAGATGTTAAAAGCCAATCAGGCACTCGACCAAGCAAATAAGGGGAATCTCGATGCGTGATTTACTCCCTTACTTAAAACTGTATAAGAAACACTGGTTTGGTTTATCACTCGGGATGCTCCTCGCCTTTCTAACCATTGCCGCATCGATCGGTTTGCTGACCTTATCCGGTTGGTTCCTCTCTGCCGCTGCCGTTGCTGGCTTAACCATTGCCCGTGAAACCTTCAACTACATGTTGCCTGGTGCCTTTGTGCGCGGATTCGCAATGGGCAGAACCGCAGGACGTTGGGGGGAGCGCGTTGTTAGCCATAACGCGACCTTTAAGCTACTCACCGACTTGCGCGTGTTCTTTTTCTCCAAACTCGCCCCTTTGATTCCTGGTCGAGTTTCAAACTTGCGAGACGCCGATCTACTCAACCGCCTTGTCGCAGACATCGACGCAATGGATCACGTTTATCTAAGACTGGTCAGCCCAATGGTGGTAGGCCTGTTCGGTATTGCGGGTCTTACAGCCCTGCTTTGCTGGTTTGATCGTGATCTTGGGTTAATTTTAGGTGCGATTCTGTTAACGCTGCTACTCACATGGCCAGTGCTGTTCTATAAGCTAGGTAAACGTAACGGTTCAGAATTAACACAAAACAAGGCTGACCTAAGAATTGCTACTCTTGACTGGTTACAAGGCTACAGTGAACTGACGTTATTTGGCGCTCAAGAACGCTACAGAACGGCAATCTTAGACACTCAACAACGTTTATTGAAAAATCAGTTGTTCAACGCACATTTTGCAGGCTTGGCTCAAGCCTTACTGATGTTGGCAAATGGTTGGACGGTCGTACTGATGCTTTGGCTCGCAGCAGACGGCGTTGCAGGCAATACCCCAGATCCTATGATCGCTCTTGTCGTTTTCGCCACCATGGCAAGTGTAGAGTTACTGATGCCGATCGCGGGCGCCTTCCAACATCTTGGCCAAACGCTCACCTCGGCGCGACGCCTCAACGACATCACATTGTCGGAACCTGATGTTCAGTTCACTCAGCAAGATATCGAGCACTCTAACGAGTATTCTATTGAGTACAAAGGCATTACTTTCCACTACCCTGATAGTGATGTTGATGTGGTCAGCAATATCAACTTGTCCATTCCGGCACGTCAAAGGGTTGCGGTTGTCGGCCAAACGGGCTCAGGTAAGTCAACGCTGCTTCAGCTGCTTAACCGTTATTGGGATGTACAAAAAGGCGAGATTCTCATCGCAGGTCAGCCAATTAAACAGTGGAGTGAGAGCCAGCTTCGTCAGGCAATCAGCGTAGTCAGTCAGCGCGTGGATATTCTAAACGGGTCTCTACGTGACAACCTGCTCATGGCTTCCCCAGATTGCGATGATGCAGAGTTAACTGCGATTTTAGCTAAGGTTGGTCTAGAAAAACTTCTTACTGAAACGGGCTTAGATACTTGGCTAGGTGACGGTGGACGTCAGCTTTCAGGGGGCGAAAAACGTCGAATTGGTATTGCGCGGGCACTGTTGCACAATGCGCCGATCTTATTGCTTGATGAGCCAACCGAAGGTCTTGATAAGCAAACAGAGCAGCAAATCATGCAGCTGTTTGAGTCGCATTTCGTCGATAAAACCGTTCTGTTCATTACTCACCGACTCGTTGATCTCGATAAGATGGATGCCATCTGTCTGATTGAGCAAGGTGAGATTGTCGAATACGGCAGTCACGATGCGCTTATCCAGCAAAAAGGTCGTTACTATCAACTCAACCAAACGCTATAAACAACTAAAGCCGAAGTCACCACACTTCGGCTTTTTTACTTCTACTATTGAGCTTGTCTTAACTCAGTTTGTGTTGGCTGCGCATATTCAAAAGCCAATCAACGTCACTTTGCCTTGAGCCATATCTGGGATTTGACATGAAAAGTCGAGCCGAGTGGCCGGATCTTTTTCATAGAGGTGTTTGAGTTTTTCAAATGGTTTGGTGATGAAGTTGACGCTTTTCAAACGTAAGCTTTTTCGAGAGTTGGAATCCAAAAACGCGATGGAAGATTGCTCAAGAACTTTATGACAGCTGTCGAGTATTCTCTTCGACACCACTTTGCTGTGGATCGCGGTATGGATATCTGCCGCGGTCACGGTTTTGTTTCCCTGTGAAAAGACGCATATAGCGTAAAGATCAAGCAGGGCTATCGCTTTTAAGCGTTGCGTTTCCGCATCTTCATACACGGCCATCAGGCAAGGTAGTTTACTCTCATCAAATTGCTGCAGTTGAATAGTATGAATCCCGACCTCTCCTCCGAGCACCTTGGTCAATAGCTTGGCTAACTGTGATAACTTGGGGAGCGCCAACTCTGGTTGCACATCGGCTTCTGGCTCAATCAACAACTCATCTTCTTCTGCTCCCTGAACTAAAGGAAGCAAGGCTCTATGCAATTGTTCATCTTCAAAGGGCTTAGAGAGCACAAACTGTGCGCCAGCTGATAGAGCAAGGTCTACTTGGCTCTGTTCATCAACAGTGGTGATCATACCGAGTTTGACATTCGGCGCGGACTTTTTGACCTTAGCAATCAAGTCCAACCCCGTCATCTCCGGCATGTACCAGTCGGTTAACACAATTTCTGGTTGCCACGTTGCCACAAGTTCAAGCGCTTGGGTCGCACACGGGGTTTTCTTGATCGATAGCTTTCGATACCCAAAAGACTCTAAAGCGCGGCGCACAATTTCAAGCGTCGCTTTGCTGTCATCAACGATCAAAATCTTCACGTCATGTGCGTCCTTTCACTCTATCAACTGATTCAATTATAGGTACATTTTTCATCGACAACTAAACTTACCCTATTATCTCAACCAACCTAGGTAATGCTATGACCCTAACACCAGAGAACCTAACTGCACTCGCGGTCGATGCCGGTCTGCTTATTTTACTGGCCTGGTTCATTGTCCTTTGGTTAATTCTTCGTGAGTTTCGCCGTTTCGCAACGGAGGTATCAGGAAACAAAGCGATGGATCCTGCCACATATTCGTTGTGCCAAGAGTCGGTTGATAAAGCGCTGAACTATACCAATGACAACAGCCAAACGCTCAATGACCTCATTGAGATTCAACAAGCGCTAGAAGCACAGGTTTCACAGATTAAAGCAGAAAATGATCGCATGCTGAGTGAGCAAGACAAGGAAACGGTAGATGCTTTAACGGCGAAGCTGAGCAAGTCTCATCAACTGATCACTAAACTTCGCACCGACCTCGACCGAAGTGTGCGTGGTTTACGTAAAGCAAAATCCAAGCTAGGAAAGCAACGTGATACCGTCGAAAGCCTACGCCAAGAGAAAGCGCAAATAGAAAAAGAGTTCGACCAACTTGAGCATGAATATATCCAAATTAGCGAATCTGGTGGTGCACCCGATAGCTTCAAACAACATTTACAAGAGAAAGAGCAACTGCTGGCAACCATTGACAACTATAAGAAAAAGCTCGCTTCGGTGGGTGACATTGACCAACTCAAGCAAGAGTTGGCCAATGTTAAACAGCAGCTCAAACACATCACCAAAGAGAAGGATTTCGTTGAGAAGAAATATTTGGATTTAATCAACGAGAACAGCTAATAATACGCTGCTGTTTGACGTTATGACGTGCTATCACTAGAACCCGCTTCTGTTGATCTCGGTTTAACCAAATCAAATTTTTGGTCTTTGAGTAACGTAACGGCTTGTTTAACGTCACTAATCAACGTCGCATCATCGTCGACGGACTTTCTCTGTAACGGCAAAACCAAGTAATGCATCCCACCTTCTGGTAAAACAACCGCTGTCGCAACAATTACATCGCCCTTTGACGCAGTACCAAAGTACTCGGACACCACTTGCGCTTCACTCACGCCATAACTATCCAAGTAATCAGGGTCGGTGTTATCAAACATGATCATTTCACCGGCTTGTATCAACGCATTCAATTGGCGCTCTTTTTCCTCATCAAACGGGTAATCGGTAGTATTGATGTAGCGTACCTGCTCTGACTCAATAAAATCATAAAGATCGTTACTGAGTTGATTGATCGGGTCAGACAACCACGCCGTCTCTGGTAGGGTTAGCTCTTCTACTATCGTGTCAGTCGCATCGTTTGCACGCTCCTGATTTCCACTCGACGTCGCATGCTCAGACTTAAGTGGCTGTTGATCATCTTGAGTCACTGACAGACTATCAGAACTCGACTCAATCGGTCGATTCTGCACACCCTCATCTCCCATGAAGTTGAGCCCAAGGTAAAGTGCACCTAAAGCCAGCGACACCCCGACAATCACGTTTCTTTTTGTCATGTTTTGAATCCTATCCAAGAGTAGTGTTGCCATTACCGCACGTATTGGCATGCGGTAATGGCTTTTCGGGTTAGTGGTAAAGGTTATCGTTCCAAGCAATCGTCACCGTGCGGTCTGTTTGCGTCCAGTGGCTACTGTCTCGGTTTTTCTTCCAGCTGTTTTGGTATGAGGTATACCAACTGCACCAGTCACGACCGAAGTAGTAATTGGTTTTTCTCCAGCCAGCGACCAGTTTGATGTCCGTCGTATTTTGGCCGTCATTGATGTTTTCTTTACGGTAAACCGCGCCAACTTGTGGTTTGAAGTCAGAACGCATGACGATTGGCAGTTCGTTGTAGTCAATTAGATTTCCCATCCCACAACTTGTCCAGCGATACAACAACCAATCTTTTGCTGGTGTATGGTTTCGAATAGTTCGGTTTTCAATTAACCAACTGATGCTTTCATTGGTCTGGTTGAAGTCAGCAACGGTTTGAAACTCCGGTTGGTCATACGTCACACGGTTGCTCCAAGATACCCCTGCATTAATAGAAGGCGATTGAGAGGCAGTGAAACCCAAATTAAAGTCTAGGGATTCACTCACAGAAGCGGTCGCAATGGTATTTTCTGGCGCGTGGCTCATATGGCGCAAAGGGGCACCGTTGGCGTAACTCAACGCAAGCTTGAACGCCGTTGGAACGGTATAACGGTAATCTCCTCCGGTTGCAAAACCATAAATTTGTTCCTTATTCGGAACATTGGTCATGTCAAAACCCGACCCACCGTTCAGTAGTAATTTGGCCTCTTTCGCTCCATCTGGTAACAAAGAGCTATTCCACACGTTTTCTAGCGAATATATAAGGCGAATCTTCTTCGATCTCGCGTCACTGTCGTCAAGTTCCAGTAAGGTCGAGGTGTACGCTTTCAAGGTGTCTGCAGCGTAAGCGGGAGCCAAGGCTCCAATTAAAGTAAGTGCTACCGCACTCAGGGTCACGCGTTGGTTATTCATTATATTATCCTGTTAATTATGCTTTATATATTATTAAAACCTAATAAAAGCATTAAACCATTATTAGGAAAAACTTAATTAACTACTTATTTTTTAAGTAGATAAATGCTAACTAGCAGCATTCATCCGGATAATGCTTCGCCGGATTTTATAAAAAAAGCAGAATAATATTTCGATGGGATACTTGTTCCATTACTTAACCAAACTGTTTTCACCATATTGATATTTATAAGAATAATATGTTACCAATAGTTAGTTAATCTAGGTGAATTTATATTCACCCATTTTTCAATACAACACCAACCCGAACTCTACTCTTTACTAATAGATGAAAAATTCCGTTGACCTTAAGTATGGTTGAGGTTTTAGCCTGTTCTACAACCCAATTAACTTGACTAAAAAGGAACATGATTTGTCTAAGATTGCGATTATCTATTTTTCTCAAACTGACGTCACTGCCCAACTGGCCAAAGCGATTGCCGCTGGGATTGAAAGCCATGGCGGAGTTGAAGTGATCTCTCATCGAATAGCAGGCAGAAAGATTGTCGAAGGCCGATTTTGTAATGCTGAACTATTTCAGCAATTGGTGGATTGCGAAGGGATAATTTTCGGCTCCCCAACCTATATGGGTGGCGTCGCGGCTCAGTTCAAAGCGTTTGCTGACGCCAGCAGTGACACTTGGGTAGAGCAAAAATGGTCGGGGAAAATAGCAGCGGGATTTACCAGTGGGGGCGCGATGAATGGCGACCAATCTAGTACCCTTCAATACATCCAGACTCTCGCTGGTCAGCATGGCATGCTGTGGTTAGGTCTAGACAAGACGACAGGAACAGGTGAGCTGGGGCTCAATCGGCTTGGCACCCAAGCAGGCGTTGTGGCCCAAGGGGTTAATGGTGAGGTGCACCCATCAGATCTTGCAACTGCGAAGTACTTAGGAGAAAGAATGGCTCAGTGGGTAAAACGGATAAAAACCTGAAGGTGATAACGAAAAAAGCAGCCAGAAGGCTGCTTTTTCAATTACTTACGCGATTGGCGTTGAGGTTTGCTATTACCTTGTTTAGCGCGAGAACCTTGTTCTCCAGCACCTTTACGCGGTTTACGGCGTGATGGGTTGTTGCTACGACCACCACCGCTGTTTACCCGCTCTTCGTGACGCTTAACGGCGCGACGAATCTTTTGGCTACGAGAACGCTCGCGTTTACGAGAGCTGTTCGCTTTGTTTTCATCGAGTAACGTTTCTTTTTCTGGGCGAAGTTCAACAAGTTCACGCAAGTAGTTTACTTGCTTGAGGTCTAGCTCCATCCAACCGCCGCGTGGCAGTTTCTTGTCTAGGTAGATGTCACCGTAACGAACACGTTTAAGACGGCTTACCGTTGTCTCTTGAGATTCCCAAAGACGACGAACTTCACGGTTACGACCTTCGTTAATTGCGACATAGAAGGTGTGGTTCATACCATCACCACCAGCGTACACAACGTCTTCGAAACGTGCCATACCATCTTCCAGCTCAACACCGCGAACTAGGTTTTTCACTTTTTGCTCGGTCACTTCACCGAACACACGTACTAAATATTCACGTTCTACTTGACGGCTTGGGTGCATTAGGCGGTTTGCCAGCTCACCGTCGGTTGTGAATAGCAGCAGACCTGATGTGTTAGCATCAAGACGACCAACAGAAATCCAGCGCGAACCGCGGATTTTTGGTAGACGGTCAAATACAGTGCGACGACCTTCTGGGTCATGACGAGTACACAGTTCACCTTCCGGCTTGTAGTAAGCAAGAACACGACAGATAACCTCTTCCTGAGCCTTTGCAGACACAGTATGGCCATCAATACGCACAATGGCGTTTTCATCTTCTAGTCGCTCACCAAGTTTAGCGACAACGCCATTCACACTGACACGGCCCGCTTTAATCAAAGCTTCCAGCTCGCGACGTGATCCATGACCTGCTCGTGCTAATACTTTCTGTAATTTTTCGTTCATTTATTTACCTATGTGTCGTCTTCGCAGACGTCGAATAAAAATGTGCGACCCGAAATCGCGGCCGCACATTATCGCAAAAAGTGTGTCGAAAATCACGAACTTTTGATTACTCAAATGACGTTGGATCACCCGAACCCAGTCGAGCGATGACAGGTTCATCATCACTGAAGTCAACCACCGTGGTTGGTTGCTCACCAAGGTAGCCGCCATTCAAAATACAATCGACGGCATGCTCTAGTTTGTCACGGATGTCCTCTGGATCTGATTCTGTATAGTCATTACCAGGCAAAATCAATGAGGTCGACATCAGCGGCTCACCAAGCGCTTCGAGCAAGTCAAGCGCGATTCGGTTGTCAGGCACACGAATACCGATCGTCTTACGTTTTGAGTTCATTAAGCGACGAGGAACTTCTTTCGTCCCTTTAAAGATAAACGTGTAAGGTCCTGGGGTGTTATTTTTCAGTAAACGAAACGCCGAGTTATCAACACGCGCGTAAAGAGAGAGCTCAGACAAGTCTCGACACAACAGAGTAAAGTTGTGTTTCTCGTCAAGACGACGGATCTGACAGATACGTTCCAAAGCCTGTTTGTTTTCTAGTTGGCAACCCAATGCATAGCCTGAGTCTGTTGGGTAAACCACTACCCCGCCATTACGAATGATTGCTACAGCTTGATTGATCAAGCGAGCCTGTGGGTTTTCTGGATGAACGTAAAAAAACTGGCTCATTGTAATTCCTCATTATCGAGTCTCTCGACTCTATAGTTAATTGATATCGACTTAATCCGGGCAAATTACTCTGCGCTTGAAGGCTCGATACCCCAATCTTTCCATACAGGTTCAACACCTGATGGCAACCATAAGTTGCGCCCTAACTCCATCCACGGAGACGGATAGTGGAAGTCGCTACCTTGAGAAGCTAATAGTTTGTATTGTATAGCATAATCAGCCAAGTTGCGTCTTTCTTGTTGCCCTTGTTGTGGCTGTGCGATTTCCATCGCGTCACCACCGGCTTCAACAAATGCCGCTAACAAGCGTTTTATCCATTTTGCCGTTAAATCGTAGCGGCCAGGATGAGCGAGGACAGCTTGCCCACCCGCAGCGTGAATAGCCTCGACTGCTTCACTCATCGAGCACCATGCAGGCGGTACATAGCCGGGATTATTGCGCGTCAAATATTTCTTAAACACTTGCTGCATCGTTTTCGCGTAGCCATTTTCAACCAGCCATTTCGCAAAATGAGCTCGAGTGATAGGCGCGTCGCCCGCTATTTGTTTGACTTCTTCTAGAACCCCTTCGCGAGTTGCTTTGCCAAGGCGATGTGCGATCAGTTCCGCGCGCCCTTCTCGGTGGGCTTTTTGCTGCGCAATCAACGCCTGCAACTTTGGCGAGTTTGGATCAATATTCAGCCCAACAATGTGGATGTCTTTATTTTGCCACACCGTGGAAATCTCAATGCCATTAATAAGCTTAATTGGCAGTTGGTTTTCATTAATGTAGCCGTGAGCAGGCGCTAACCCATCGACGGTATCGTGATCGGTGATCGCTAATACCTCAAGATTGAAACTGAGCGCTCGATCAATCAGTTCGTTCGGTGGCAGTCTTCCGTCAGAGGCAGTGGTATGGCTGTGTAAATCAATTCTCATATTTCTATTTTTTTAGTTGACTTTTTACCTCTGCACTAGTTAACTAGTACACAAATACGAAGTACCTGAATTTAAGGCCAACTATGTTACAAGAAATTACCCGTGACCAGAAACTGAAAGTTGCCGCGCTCTCAAAGAGCCACAACTCTTCTGTGGATGCAGGTAATCTTATTTGGTGGCGCACTTGGACAAGTTCTTGGTGGGCTAGCGTGTACTTCTAAAAAGTTAGAAAGGAATACCCCAAGCCCGCTCAAGTAGCGGGCTTTTTGTTTTGTAGTCTGTCTCACATCTAAGTGCTTAAACAATCGACAATTTGAACCAAAACCCGATTGGGTGAACGTTTGCTTTGTGCCACTATGTACGACAGGAAGATTTAAAGTTTTATATAAAAAGGAGGTCTTGTGAACAAGGCCATTGAAATCAGAAAGCTAGGAAACCTTGAAGTTATTCAAGCCTCTGCGCCTTACGCGCAGGACCCAACGCGTTTGTTCCACACCTTGTGTGAGAATAAAACCGATAGCCTGCTGTTAGAGTCCGCTGAAATCGACTCTAAACAAGACCTTAAAAGCCTGCTCATCGTCGACTCTGCCGTTCGTATCGTCTGCTTTGGCCATACCGTGACCATGACAGCGCTCACCGACAACGGCATGCACTTACTCGCTCACCTAGCGCAAAACATTCAATCAAACGTTACGCATCATTTTGAAGGCCAAGTGCTCACACTAGAATTTGACGCTCCTTGCGATACCCTTGATGAAGATTCAAGACTACGTGAAGCCTCTTCGTTTGATGCTCTCCGCCTTATCCAACATAGTTTCGACCTTAGCGATCAGCACCCACACGCCCTATTCTTAGGCGGACTGTTTGCCTATGATCTCGTCGCAAACTTTGAGCCACTCGGTGATGCTGAGCAAACTAACCAATGCCCGGATTACGTCTTTTACGTTGCTGAAACCTTATTGGTCGTCGATCACCAGCGTCAAACGTGTGATTTAAAGGCAACCTTGTTTGCAAACAGCGATCAAAAAGCGGCACTGGCTGCGCGAGTTGAGCAAATACAAGCTGAGTGCGCACAGTTAAAGCACTTACCGAGCGCCAACCAACTGACCACAGTCGAAGCCATTCCAAGCGTATCAGATGCAGATTTTTGCCAAACCGTGCGTGATTTGAAACAGTTTGTCGTCAAAGGCGATGTATTCCAAGTGGTTCCATCGCGCCGCTTTACTCTACCTTGCCCTTCTCCACTGGCGGCATACAAAGAGCTGAAAGTGAGTAACCCAAGCCCTTACATGTTCTACATGCAAGATGAGCTTTTCACTCTGTTTGGCGCTTCACCGGAAAGCGCGCTTAAGTATGAAACCGACACCAACCAGATTGAAATCTACCCAATTGCCGGGACTCGTCGTCGCGGTAAACGCCCGAATGGTGAGATCGATTTTGACCTAGATAGCCGCATTGAGCTTGAACTGCGCAGCGATAAAAAAGAAAACGCTGAACACATGATGCTGGTTGACCTAGCGCGCAACGATGTCGCGCGCATCTCTCAAGCAGGTACTCGCCATGTCGCTGACCTACTGAAAGTCGACCGTTACAGCCACGTCATGCACTTGGTGTCGCGTGTGGTTGGCCAACTACGTGAAGACTTAGATGCCCTGCACGCTTATCAAGCCTGTATGAACATGGGCACATTAACGGGCGCGCCTAAAATTCGCGCGATGCAGTTGATTCGTGATGTGGAAGGCGCGCGTCGTGGCAGTTACGGCGGTGCTGTGGGTTACTTAACGGGCGAAGGCACACTCGACACCTGTATTGTGATTCGCTCAGCGTATGTCGAAAATGGCATCGCCCAAGTTCAAGCCGGTGCTGGCGTGGTATTTGACTCCGATCCACAAGCGGAAGCAGACGAAACACGTGGTAAGGCTCAAGCGGTTATCTCTGCCATTCAAACCGCCCATCAAGCACGCCAAGACAAGGAGTAAGTGAACATGGCTAACATTGTATTCATCGATAACTTTGATTCTTTCACTTACAACCTCGTTGACCAATTCCGTTCGCTAGGCCACCAAGTGACCATCTACCGAAACCATATTGCAGCAGAAACGATTGAAGCGGCGGTAGCTAAGCTCGACAACGCTGTGGTTCTTCTCTCACCAGGTCCTGGCGCTCCTTCTGAAGCGGGCTCGATGCCAGAGCTGCTCCAACGCTTGAAAGGCAAAGTGCCAATGATCGGTATCTGCTTAGGTCACCAAGCCATTGTTGAAGCATACGGTGGCACTGTTGCAGGCGCGGGTGAAATCATTCATGGCAAAGTGTCGATGATGGCACACCAAAACCATCCAACTTATCTTGGTTTACCTTCACCGCTCGCCATTGCTCGGTACCACTCCTTGGTCGCGACCATGGTTCCTGACAGCTTAACTATTACCGCAGAAGTTGATGGTTTGGTGATGTCCGTGGTCAACGAGCAAGACAAGGTGTGTGGCTTCCAATTTCACCCAGAGTCAATAATGACCACCTACGGCGCAACCTTATTGGCTAACGCGATTGATTGGGCTCAACAACACAACGAGCAGCATTAAGGAGATTATTCATGGAACAGATTATTAACAAACTATATGACCAACAATCGCTGACTCAAGAAGAGAGCCAACAGCTGTTCGACATCATCATCCGTGGTGAACTCGATCCGATTTTGATGGCATCGGCACTGACTGCACTCAAAATAAAAGGCGAAACACCCGATGAGATCGCGGGCGCAGCAAAAGCACTGTTAGCCAACGCCAACCCATTCCCGCGCCCAGATTACGATTTCGCAGATATCGTTGGAACAGGTGGAGACGGCCACAACACCATTAACATTTCGACGACTGCGGCGTTTGTTGCGGCAGCGTGTGGTCTGAAAGTCGCGAAACACGGCAACCGTAGCGTCTCAAGCAAATCGGGGTCGTCGGATCTTCTTGACTCGTTTGGCATCAATTTAGCGATGAGTGCAGAAGACACGCGAAAAGCCGTCGACGATATCGGCGTTGCTTTCCTATTTGCACCTCAATACCACGGAGGTGTGCGTCACGCGATGCCTGTGCGTCAAACCATGAAAACGCGCACCATTTTCAACATTCTCGGCCCACTGATAAACCCTGCTCGTCCAAACATCGAACTGATGGGCGTTTACAGTGAGGAACTGGTTCGTCCTATCGCAGAAACCATGCTACAAATGGGTATGAAGCGCGCCGCGGTGGTACACGGTAGCGGTTTGGACGAAGTGGCAATTCACGGTGAAACAACCGTTGCCGAAATCAAAGACGGGAAGATCAGCGAATACACGCTGACGCCAGCAGACTTCGGTTTACAAGCGCACCCATTAGACGCGATTAAAGGTGGCGATCCTGAAGAAAACAAAGCGATCATTACCAATATTCTGACCGGCAAAGGGACAGACGCACAATTGGGCGCAGTGGCGGTGAACGTTGCTCTGTTGATGCGCCTATTCGGCCACGAAGATTTAAAAGCCAACACGCAACGAGCGATTGAGGCAATGAATTCAGGTAAGGCGTACCAATTGGTACAACAACTTGCCGCACACGCTTAAGGAATTGAAGAAGATGACTGACTTCAACACTCAGCAAGCTGACAACCTGTCTGAACACGTTTCTAAGAAAGAAGCAGAAATGGCAGAAGTCCTAGCGAAAATTGTTCGCGATAAGTATCAGTGGGTCGCAGACCGTAAAGTGTCTCAACCACTGAGCACATTTCAGTCTGATATACTGCCATCTGACCGCAGCTTTTACGATGCGCTCAGCGGTGAGAAAACGGTGTTTATCACTGAATGTAAAAAAGCCTCCCCTTCTAAAGGCTTGATTCGTGATGATTTCGATTTGGATTACATCGCGTCAGTTTATAACAATCACGCTGACGCAATTTCAGTCCTAACAGACGAGAAATACTTCCAAGGTAACTTTGATTTCCTACCGCAGGTACGTCGCCAAGTAAAACAGCCTGTTCTGTGTAAAGACTTTATGGTGGATACCTATCAAGTGTACCTAGCGCGTCATTACAGCGCAGACGCCGTATTACTGATGCTGTCTGTCCTTGATGACGAAGAGTACAAAGCGTTAGAGGAAGCGGCACATAGCCTAAACATGGGCATCCTGACCGAAGTAAGCAATGAAGAAGAACTTCATCGCGCGGTTAAGCTAGGTGCTCGAGTTATCGGCATCAATAACCGCAATTTACGCGATCTCAGCACCGACCTTAACCGTACCAAAGAGCTGGCACCAACCATTCGCGAGCTGGCACCAAACGCGACGGTGATTTCAGAGTCTGGCATTTACACGCACCAACAGGTTCGAGATTTAGCCGAATATGCGGATGGCTTCTTGATTGGCAGTTCACTGATGGCAGAAGAGAACCTAGAGCTCGCAGTACGCAAAGTGACACTGGGTGAAAACAAAGTCTGCGGCCTTACTCATCCCGATGACGCAGCAAAAGCATATCAAGCTGGCGCCATCTTTGGTGGCTTAATCTTCGTTGAACAATCAAAACGCTACGTCGATTTGGAAACGGCTCGGCTAACCATGAGTGGTGCGCCACTCCAGTATGTCGGCGTGTTCCAAAACCACGAGGCAGACTTTATTTGCCAGCGAGTGTCTGAGTTAGGTTTAAAAGCGGTACAACTGCATGGTCAAGAGGATCAAGCGTTTGTCACCGCTCTCAAGTCACAACTGCCTAACTACGTAGAAGTCTGGAAAGCTTACGGTGTTACCGATAAGGTGCCAGAGTTGGTCGCGCAAGGCGTTGATCGTCACCTCTTGGATACTAAAGTTGGATCGCAAACAGGCGGCACCGGACTGGTTTTTGATTGGTCGCTCATTTCCAATCCAGAAAAGGTGATGCTTGCGGGTGGAATTAATCCTTTCAATGCACAAAAAGCATCACAGCAAGGCTGCTTAGGCTTAGATTTGAACTCAGGCGTAGAGCACTCTCCAGGTAAAAAAGACCTAGACAAGCTGCAGCAAACCTTTGCCGCGATTAGAGACTACTAACACAAACAAAATTTCTTGAGTTGGAATGCCGACTCAAACGAATTAAAGGGAAGACATGATGGCAAAACTAGACGCCTACTTTGGTGAATACGGCGGACAATACGTCCCACAAATATTGGTACCTGCGCTTGAGCAGCTCGAGCAAGCGTTTATCGACGCGCAAGAAGACCCAGAGTTTCGCAGTGAATTTATGACGCTTCTTCAAGAGTATGCTGGTCGTCCAACTGCTTTAACGCTTACTCGTAATCTCACCAAAGGAACCAAAACCAAACTGTACCTAAAACGTGAAGACTTGCTTCACGGTGGCGCGCACAAGACCAACCAAGTGTTAGGTCAAGCTCTACTTGCGAAACGCATGGGTAAAAACGAAATCATCGCAGAAACAGGTGCAGGCCAACACGGTGTTGCAACCGCACTAGCATGTGCACTGCTTGGCCTTAAGTGTCGCGTTTACATGGGTGCAAAAGACGTTGAGCGTCAAAGCCCGAATGTATTCCGTATGAAACTAATGGGCGCAGAAGTTATTCCGGTACACTCTGGTTCAGCAACACTTAAAGACGCATGTAACGAAGCGCTGCGCGACTGGTCTGCAACTTATGAAGACGCGCACTACCTACTCGGTACAGCGGCGGGTCCCCACCCTTTCCCAACCATCGTGCGTGATTTCCAACGAATGATTGGTGAAGAAACGAAGAATCAAATTTTGGCGCGTGAAGGTCGTCTTCCTGATGCAGTTATCGCATGCGTGGGCGGTGGCTCAAACGCGATTGGTATGTTTGCTGACTTCATCGAAGAAGAAAACGTTCGCTTAATTGGTGTTGAGCCAGCAGGTAAAGGTATCGATACTGACCAACACGGTGCACCACTTAAGCATGGTAAAACAGGCATCTTCTTCGGTATGAAAGCGCCATTGATGCAAGATCCTAACGGTCAAGTTGAAGAGTCTTACTCGGTGTCTGCTGGCCTTGATTTCCCTTCAGTAGGTCCTCAGCATGCGCACCTTAATGCGATTGGCCGCGCTGAATACGACAACGTAACGGACGATGAAGCGCTAGAAGCATTCCAAGAAATTGCGCGTCACGAAGGCATTATCCCAGCTTTAGAATCTTCTCACGCTCTTGCCCATGCATTGCGTATGGCTCGTGAGAATCCAGAAAAAGAGCAACTATTGGTTGTGAACCTATCAGGTCGTGGTGACAAAGACATCTTCACCGTGCACGCTATCTTGGAAGAAAAAGGAGCAATCTAATGAGCCGTTATGAGAAGATGTTTGCGCGCCTAAACGAGAAAAACCAAGGCGCATTTGTACCGTTTGTGACGGTTTGCGATCCAAACGCAGAGCAATCTTACAAGATCATGGAAACGCTTGTTGAGTCTGGCGCAGATGCACTAGAACTTGGCATCCCATTCTCAGATCCACTTGCCGATGGCCCAACGATCCAAGGCGCGAACATTCGTGCATTAGACTCAGGCGCTACGCCAGATACCTGCTTCGAGCAAATTGGTAAGATTCGAGCCAAGTACCCAGATCTTCCAATCGGTCTTTTGATGTACGCAAACCTTGTGTATTCACGTGGTATCGAAAACTTCTACGAGCGCTGTGCAAAAGCGGGCATCGATTCTGTGTTGATTGCAGACGTACCAACCAATGAGAGTGCGGAGTTTGTTGCAGCAGCAGAGAAGTTTGGTATTCACCCTATCTTTATTGCTCCACCAACAGCAAGTGATGAAACACTCAAGCAAGTATCAGAGCTAGGTGGTGGTTACACTTACCTACTCTCTCGTGCTGGGGTTACCGGCGCAGAGACTAAGGCAAACATGCCTGTTGGTCACATGCTAGATAGGCTGAACCAGTTCGATGCACCACCAGCGCTACTTGGCTTCGGCATCTCAGAGCCAGCACAGGTGAAACAAGCTCTAGAATCTGGTGCCGCTGGTGCAATTTCTGGTTCGGCGGTAGTGAAAATCATTGAATCCTATACAGAAAAACCCGACGAGATGTTACAACAACTCGCAGGTTTTGTATCTTCCATGAAGGCTGCAACACAGAAGTAACGTGTTAGCCATCTAAACATCTATGAGATCGGTTTCTTAAATCATAATGAAATCGATCTTTTTTTTAACAATCCACACTCTTCAGAACCATTCAACTAAACAATACTTCCATAACACTTCATTCAGCAACACCCTCTTCAAACCCAAGGCAAACGTTTGCTATTGGGCAAAAAATTGTCAATTATCAATAAAAGTGTCTTTAAATGTCTCTCTCAGTACCGTCACATATTGCTAATTGTAAAAATAACGTGTAAAAAGCGAGACGAAATTATTAACCATTTTGGGGTTTGCACTCAGATGGTAATTCTGGATTTTTAATTTTAATTAGCACAGAGGTTATGGAAGTGTTAAAAGAAAAGAGTTTGCTAAGCAATATTGGTGTGCAAGTAGTCATTGCCATGATCGTAGGTACTGCCGTTGGTGCCTTCATGGGTGACAGCGCAACCATGTTCGCTCCATTAGGTGCGATCTTCATTAATCTAATCAAAATGCTGGTTATCCCTCTTGTCGCTGTCGCACTTATTTCAGGTGCTGCAGGTCTAGGAAATAGCCAATCTGCTGGTAAAGTTGGTGTTGTAACGCTAGGTTACTTCGGCCTTACTTCTGCGCTAGCTGTCGCCCTTGCTCTATTCATGGGTGAAGTATTTAAACCGGGCATGGGCATCGACGTTTCAGGCGTTGAAGGCATGTTCTCCTCAGAATACGCTGCGAAAGGTGAACTACCTACTTTCTGGGCGACCATCACTGGTATGATCCCAACCAACGTTTTCCAATCACTGAACGAAGCGAATATTCTACAAATTCTGGTTTTCTGTATGTTCTTTGGCATTGCTATCTCTAAGCAAGCAAAAGAAAAGCGTGAGCCGATCATCAATGGCGTTAACGCAATTGTTGATGCGATGGTTTGGATGATCAACAAAGTGATGATCATCGCACCTATCGGTGTATTCGGTCTGATGGCGGAAGCCGTTGGTACGTTTGGTTTTGGTGCCCTAATGGTGGTATTTAAGCTATTCGTTGTCTACGTTGCTGCGATCCTAATCTTCGGTTTTGTTGCTTACCCACTTATGGTTCATATCTTCACTAAGACCTCAGCGAAGAAGTTCCTAACGGCAATGAAGAAGCCACAAGCTGTTGCACTCTCTACCGCTTCTTCTATGGCAACACTACCAGTTACTTTAGACACCGTTGAGCATGAGCTAGGCGTTAAGAACTCTACCGCTTCATTCGTATTGCCACTGGGCGCGACAATCAACATGTCAGGTAACGCAATTTACTACGGCCTAGTTGCCATCTTCTTTGCTCAATTGTTTAACATTGACCTAGGCATGGGCGCATACATCGCGATTATCGTTACTTCTACGCTAGGTGCGGTAGGTCAAGCGGGTGTTCCAGGTCCTTCTTTCCTTGTTGTTGCGGTACTGCTTGCAGCGGGCATTCCAATCGAAGGTCTACCACTGCTGTTCGCTCTAGACCGTATCTTCGACATGATTCGTACTGCACTTAACATCACGGGCGACGCCGCGTGTGCAGTCATTGTTGATTCTTTGATTGAAGACGAAGAGAAAGAAACTGAGCTACAAAAGCAACAAGCATAATCTCTGAATAAAAGTATCCAAGCCACTCTTTGCTAGAGTGGCTTTTTTCATTTTATCAGTGCTTGAATCTGACTAAGCGTCGATTCTGGGGAATGGTAATCGATAGGTAGTTCGAGAAGCCCTTCCTGCGTTTTCAAAAACAACGAAGGGAAATGGTTTCCACCGATACCGCGGGCAAACCTTAACTCATCTTGCAACTCTTCTTCTAGCCGATTTGAATAGTAGTCATGTTCAAACTCACGCATTGCCAATCCAAGCTCACGAGCAACATCAAACAAAACGCTGTCATCACTCGGGTTTCGCGCCTGTAAGTAATAGGCTTTCTGAATGCCGTCCACCATCTCTTTTTCTTTGCCTTGCTTTCGCGCAGCGATGGCGGCGCGACATGAGGGATATGTCGAGCGACGAGGTGTGTTGGTGGTCCAGAAGTCGTAGTTGAACTCAGTGCCTAATAAAGTTTCAATTTTCTTCCAATAGGACGCGATTTGCTGTCGCATCTCTTGCGGCATTGGCTGATCAGAATCTGCGGCAAGTCCCCCAACCAAATACTGAATATCAACCTTACCCTCCAGTGCATCTTCGACTGCTCTCCACGTGGGCTTGTACCCCCAACACCATGAACACATTGGATCATAAACATAATAGAGTTTCGCTTTAGTCATCTTCTACCTCTTGATTAAATTGAACACCCGTTCAAATTAAGCAAAAATGAGACAAATGTATATGACCTTGCCTGCAAATACGCACAAAAAAAGCGACCAAAGGTCGCTTTTCTGGAGAGGTTCTTCGCTTATAGGAAGTGGAAGGTCGCGTTGACGGTAAAGCTATCAACGTTTTCACCACTGCCGTCAACTTCAAAGCCAAACGACTGGTAACTCGCGCCCACTGTCAGACCAGGGAAGATGTTGTATTCTGCGCCAAAGCCGTACATTAAGCCGATACCTGAATCATCCGAGACAGAGCTCAAATCGCCTGTAAACTCTACGTTGTAGGTGTTCAGGCCACCTTTTGCGTAGATATGAAGTGGACCAAAGTCGATACTTGGCTTAGCCGCAGCATAAAAAGACGTGAAATCCGCACTACCGTTGATATTGCGAGTTTCAAGGTCGATAGAGCCATGATTGAAGTAGCCTGCTTCTAAACCAATAAGAGGCAAAATACCGGTACCAACATGAACACCGTACGCTGTTGAGCTTTCACTTTCCAAGTTAGATTTACCGCCTTGGATACCCGCATAGAGCCAAGAGTCAGCAGAAGCAGAAGCGGATACGCCCATAACTAATAGCGCTAAAAGTGTTTTTTTCATTTTATAAATCCCACAAACAAGACAAATAACATACCAATAAAAAAATAAAAATACCCAGCAAAATTGCTGGGTATCGTTCTAAAAAAAGATGCCCAATTATAAGAAGTGGAACGTCGCGTTGATCGAGAAGTTCTTCACATCATCTTCTTTTAAAGAAAATACATTGTAGCTTGCACCGATAGAAATTGGACCAGCCATAAAGTACTCAGCACCAATGCCGTACATCATGTCAATTTCGTCTTCTTCAAAGTCAGCACTGCTGTCTTCAAGTTTGTACGAATGCAGACCCGCTTTGGCGTAAACGTGCAGAGGGCCGAAGTCGATGCTTGGTTTAGCTGCAAAATAAAGTGCTGAGCCTTCTAGGTCTAAGTCTTTGCCATCGTAACGTGCATCTGTGAACTCACCGAAGGTTTGATAGCCAGCCTCAAGTCCAATAAACGGTAGAATGCCCGTTCCTACGTGAACGTTGTAAGAAGAAGCGGTTTCCCCGCCGACATCAGCCTGACCGACACTTGCACTACCATAAATCCAAGAGTCCGCAGAAGCTGTTGCTGATGCGCCAATCAGCGCCAGTGCTAAAAGTGTCTTTTTCATAATTAACCTTCTTGTCATGTCCTTTGGCAGTGGCACCAAGCGGCAATCCGCTGCCCATGTTAGTCAAAAAACTATCCTGTACCGAATATAATGCAATTTACGTACCTAACACGCGTCAATCGCATTCTTAACTCGCTTGTCAGACACTGGATATGGCGTACCCAATTGTTGAGCAAAGAAGCTCACTCGAAGCTCTTCGATCATCCAGCGGATCTCTTTCACGTTCTCCGGAACCACCATTCCTTTAGGAATTTTGTTGAGCAGCTCTTTGTAGTCGCTCGTCACTGATTCCACTTTCAGCATGTGCAAACGATCTTTGTTTGGATCGATCGGCAGCTTCTCCATACGACGCTCAATCGCACGCATATAGCGCAGAATATCTGGAAGACGCTTCCAACCACATTCTGTCGCGAAACCTTTGAAGATCAATCCTTCGATTTGTGCTTTGATGTCCGACAATGCGAACGCCATGGTGAAATCGATCTTACCTTTCAACTTCTTATTGATATTGAAAGCCGTCGTCAGGATGGTTTCCACTTGCTGTGCAATTTCCACCACCGTATCACCAAGCTCAGCTCGTACGTGCTCTTTCAACGCGTCGAACTTCTCTGGCTCCCAAACCAAGCCGCCCTGCTCTTCAATCAGCTTATCAACACCACACGCGATACAGTCATCAATCAAATCAAGTACTTTGCCGTAAGGATTAAAGTATAGACCCAACTTCGATTTATTCGGCAAGTTGGAGTGCAGGTATTTGATTGGCGAAGGCACATTGAGCAAAATCAGGCGACGCTGACCCGCTTGCATTGCCGTGACCTGCTCGTATTCGGTCTCGTACAGTTTAATTTCAACACTGTCTTTGGCATCCACAATCGCTGGGTACGCTTTAACGTCGTAACCACCGCGTTTTTGTTGGTATACCTTAGGCAGTTCGCCAAAGCTCCACGTATGCAAACCTTGTTGCTCGATGTCGTCATCCGCAACTTTTGAAAGGGTTTCTTGAACTTTGTCTTTCAAACTCTCTTTCAATTCGTGAAGGTCTTTGTTTTCCTTCAACTTGCGATTTCTATGGTCAACCGCGCGGAAAGTCACCTTCAAGTGCTCCGGAATTTGATCCATATTCCAATCTTCGCGCAGAACTTCTACACCCGTCATTCGGCGCAGCTCTTTCTCTAATGAGTCAAGCAGTGGCGCTTCCATTGGTGTTGCTCGAGCTAAGAACGCATCAGCGTAGTTTGGCGCAGGAACAAAGTTCTTACGTACTGTCTTCGGCAGCGATTTGATCAAGCTCACCACAAGTTCATGACGCAGACCTGGGATCTGCCAGTCAAAGCCTGCAGGCTCAACTTGGTTCAGAATAGGCAGTGGTAAGTGCACCGTGACACCGTCACTATCTTCACCTGGTTCAAATTGATAGCTCAGCTTCAGTTTCAGGTTGTTTTGATACCAGAAGTTCGGGTAATCCAAATCGGTAACATGGCTTGCATCGCCCTTGAACAGCATCTCTTTTTCGAAGTTGAGCAGTTCTTTGTTCTCTTTCGATACCTTCTTCCACCACGTATCGAAGTGCTTACCAGAAACCACCTCCGTACCAACGCGTTGGTCGTAAAAATCGAATAGCTCATCGTCATCAACCAAAATGTCGCGGCGACGAGATTTGTGTTCGAGCTCTTCCACTTCTTGAAGAAGCTTACGGTTTTGCTTGAAGAACGCGTGTTTGGTTTCCCACTCACCTTCCACCAGCGCACTACGAATGAATAGCTCACGACTGACGGTTGGATCGATACTGCCGTAGTTCACCAAACGCTTCGGTACAATTGGCACGCCGTAAAGCATCACTTTCTCGTGTGCCATGACTGCTGCACGTTTCTTCGACCAATGCGGCTCGCTGTAGCTGCGCTTAATCAAGTGCTTCGCTAATGGTTCAATCCACTCAGGTTGAATCTTAGCGATGATGCGCCCCCAAAGTTTTGAGGTTTCCACCAACTCAGCAGACATGATCCACTTAGGTTGTTTCTTGAATAGACCCGATGCAGGGAAGATATGAAAACGAGCGTTGCGCGCGCCTTGGTAGTCATTCTTCTCTTGGTCTTTCATACCAATGTGAGAAAGCAGGCCAACAAGGATTGCAGAATGCACACCTTGATAATTTGCTGGCTCGTCATTGAGTTTAAAGTCCATTTCGCGCATAGACTGGTGAAGTTGGAAGTAGACGTCTTGCCATTCGCGTACACGCAAGTAGTTCAAGTAATCTTGTTTACATTGCTTGCGGAACTGGTTCCCAGACAATTTCTTTTGCTGCTTTTGGATGTAATCCCACAAGTTCACAAACGTCAGGAAGTCTGACTCTTCATGGAAGAAACGCTTGTGTTTATCATCCGAAGATTGCTGTTTGTCTGAAGGACGCTCTCGCGGATCTTGGATTGAGAGTGCGGAAGCGATGATCATCAGCTCTTTGGTCGCGCCATATTTTGGCGACTCAAGAACCATACGAGCTAGACGTGGGTCGATTGGAAGGCGTGCAAGTTGACGACCGATGCTGGTTAGACGTTTTTTCGGGTCTTTAGCATCAGCATTGATTGCACCTAGCTCTTCTAGTAGACGCACACCGTCTTGGATGTTGCGTTTGTCAGGCGCTTCCACAAACGGGAAGGCTTGAATGTCGCCTAAACCAAGTGCGGTCATCTGCAAGATAACCGACGCTAGGTTGGTGCGCAGGATCTCAGGATCAGTAAACTCCGGACGTGACTCAAAATCTTCCTCTGAGTACAGACGGATACAGATACCCTCTTCCACACGACCACAACGACCTTTACGCTGGTTCGCACTCGCCTGAGAAACTGGCTCGATTGGAAGACGCTGAACCTTAGTACGGTAACTGTATCGGCTGATACGCGCCGTACCCGGATCGATAACGTATTTGATGCCCGGAACCGTCAACGAGGTTTCCGCTACGTTGGTTGCCAGTACAATGCGACGACCAGCATGGGGTTGGAAAATTTTGTTCTGTTCACCCGCCGACAAACGCGCGTAAAGCGGAACAATTTCCGTGCTCTTGAGGTTACGTTTAGACAGTGCATCCGCGGTATCACGAATTTCACGCTCGCCGTTCATGAAGATCAGGATGTCACCTAAACCCTCATCGCACAGTTCGTCTACCGCTTCGAAAATACCTTCAAGTTGGTCACGATCGTTATCGTCATCACCGCTCAGTGGACGGTAACGCGTTTCTACTGGGTAAGTTCGACCTGATACCTCAATGATGGGTGCGTTGTTGAAGTGTTTTGAAAAACGCTCAGG
The DNA here is from genome assembly GCF_027587055.1 of Vibrio sp. MarTm2. NCBI lineage: Bacteria > Pseudomonadati > Pseudomonadota > Gammaproteobacteria > Vibrionales > Vibrionaceae > Vibrio > Vibrio sp. MarTm2. The sequence continues at coordinate 159,804 of NZ_JAPPTK010000001.1, forward strand.
GTCGATGGTTGCCGAGGTGATGATCACTTTCAGATCAGGACGACGTGGTAGCAACTCTTTCAAGTAACCCAAGATGAAATCGATGTTCAGACTGCGCTCGTGCGCTTCATCGATAATGATGGTGTCGTATTGATTCAAGAAGCGGTCATGCTGAATTTCAGCCAGCAAGATACCATCGGTCATCAATTTGATTTGGGTATTTTCAGAGATCTGGTCGTTGAATCGAACCTTGTAACCAACAAACTCACCAAGCTTGGTTTCCATCTCTTCGGCAATACGGTTTGCGACCGAACGCGCCGCTAGACGACGAGGCTGAGTATGACCAATCAGACCGAATTTACCGCGACCAAGCTCAGCACAGATTTTTGGTAGCTGAGTGGTTTTACCTGAGCCGGTTTCACCCGCAACGATAACCACTTGGTTTTCTTCGATCGCTTTCGCAATGTCGTCGCGTTTTTGGCTGACTGGCAGGATTTCTGGGTATTCGATTGTTGGATGAGCATTGCCGCGCTGCTCAGCTTCCATCATGGACTTAGCAATATCGAGCGCGATTTCGTCAAACACGGCGTTGCGTGACGCTTCTTTTTTAATTTTGCTTGCGCCAGAAATGCGTTTGCTCAAGCGAAAGCGGTCACGCAACATACACTCACCGAGTGCTTTGCGTAAGGACGCTGCGCTGTTCACCTGAGCTTGAGGCGCTTGAGAGTTCTGTTCGCTGTCGACAGATTTTTTAGGCTGTGACGAAGTCAAAGCGTTTCCTATTCTTTTCATTACATAAAACTGCGCGGATTGTATCACAAGCTGTTTATACGATAGAAAAAAAACGCCCACGACATTTTAGCGTGGGCGATAACTTAAACTTGAACCTGATTAGAAGTCGAACTGGAGGTAAACTGTGTTGTAGTTACTGCCTCCTTTGATTCGACCAAACTGGGAGGCCTTTTCAAAGATTGCGCTACGATGGTGAAGTGAGTAACCAAACCACATGTTGTTAAGCTCTGGGGCATTAAACAAGTCACCGACATTGACATCAAAGGAGAAATCCAAGTAGTTGAGTAGATGGCTTGCGGTATAGCCCTTTCTATCCATCTCGTCTTGTTCGATGTAGGTAACGTTATCAATGTAAGACAAACCTTCCGCTACACCAAATCGCCACTGCGTCGGCCAATTGAAGGTGTAGTACGCTTTAATCGCGGCCACATATTCGGTACTTGCGCCTTGCACCTCTGAAGACCAATGGTGCACGAGTCCGGGTGTCAAATAGATATCAATAGGAAATCCGAACAGTTCATCCGTTAAAGGGTGACCATAAAAGACCGACGTGAGTTGGTTGTTGTATTCATCCTTCTCACTTTCAAAGCCAAAAATCTCACCGATATTTGATGGTGTCGCCCAGCCGTGAGCAACACGCCAATAGCGTTTATTGCTCAGCTCTGATTTTGGAGCTTTAGTCTTATCGTTAAAGAATCCAAAACCAACGAAAAGCTCACCTTGGTAGCGGTCTTCCACCAGCGGCGCATTGTAGGCGTTGTCATCCAATCGAGTGATACTTGTTGAACCGAGCAAGTATAGGTTCGACACTACGTGGTAACGAGCTTCAACCCCAACGTTGATGTCTGCTCCAGCGCCAATACGATCGTTGGTGTACTCCGAAAAACCATAATAAACACTGTTAAATTCGGCTTCTTTGTAGCGCAGTGTCACACTTGGTTTGATTTCCCAATCGCCTGATTCAAACTCACCGGACACGCGAAGGTTACCATGTACACGATACTCATCGTCTGTCATCACTTCAGTGTCAAAATGCCAGTTGTCATCCACTTTGTAGCGCAGTTGCACGCCAAAGTCCGCTGAATCGCCTTCGTTGGCGTTTTGGAAGTACTTTGGAATATCGACAAATCGTAAACGAGTGAGTGCGTTAACCTGCCATTGCTCATCGTCAGTTTCATAAAGGTGCACACCACCTTCTAGCCCATCAATAAAAATATACTCATTATCAAAGTACATCATTGGTACAAAGGTACTGACGGATTGATCACTTCTGTCGGTATCAAACGGTACAGAGGCGATTCGATACATCGCAGCAATGCCCCATTCTTGTTCACCGATAGCAGGCGTTTCTGTAGCGAAGAGCGAAGTCGAAAGAAAAGCGGCACCAATCCCCACTGCTGTGCGGCAAATTTTCCACTGATTTGTCATTTTTATGTCCTAAAGACTCAATAATTGACCTATTGAGTCACTTAATGCTTATGATTATTAGCGATTCGTCGTTAAAATAAGAACATATGTTCTCCTAAATCAAAAAATTGTGAAAGCATCAAAGTTAAAGAAATTGCTAGAATCTCTTCCTGAAGGCCAAGACCCCGACATCGTGTGCGGAGAAATGTGGCTGCCTGAGCGATTAGTCCGTACCCAGTTAGATGGTGACTTACTGTTTATGGAGTTCGACAACGCACCAGAAGAATCGCAAGGCGAAGAAGAAGGACGTGGTTTCGTAGAACATGAAATAGACATGATTCGCCACCGCTTCGAACAAATCCTCGACGAGAGCTCAGACACAAAAACAAAAGCTGACGCTATGCTTGCGCTATTTCTAATGGGTCATGAGCTTTCAAGCTCTGAAGTCATTGAAATACTTGAAGACCCCGACATTCCTAACGACCCAAATGATTGATAGATGACACAAAGTAGCCTTCCATTTCTCATCGCTGGACCCATCCTAAGAAAAGCCACCCACAAGCAGTTGGTATTTTGGTTGGTCACTCGCGAGCGTCTCACAGGACAATTCAAGCTTTACCACAGATTGGACGACAATGACGTTTTCCAGTTCGACCTAGGGCAGTGCCAATCGGTGAAAGTTGGCGAGCATGCGTATGTGACTCTTGCTGACTTTCGTCACGACTTCCCAGCCAATACCGCCCTGAGCTACGACTTTGTTACCCAAGCCGGAGACTTGCAGACGCTAGCGCCTGATCTCTGCTATCCCAACGAGCAGCGCCCAAGTATTGTCATCTCCGACAAAGCCGATTATGTATTGCATGGCTCTTGTCGAAATCCTCATCACCCGAGTGCGGATTCCCTAGTAGCGGCAGACCAAAAAGTATCTGAGCTCGAGATTGGTGAGCGACCAGACCTACTTATGATGAGCGGCGACCAAATCTACGCCGACCACGTTGCAGGACCGACCTTAGATGCTATCGATCAAGTCATCGATCTCCTTGGTTTGCCAAAAGAAACGTTTTCAGACGCACCTCTCGCTAATTGCGACGCTCTGCGCCAACATCCTGATTACTACTACGGGCGCGATAGGTTGCTGCCTCACTACGTTGATGATGGGCCTTGGTTGACCACATTATTCCCCAAGCGGCACGCCCCCATTTTTAGCTCGACGGAGTGCGAAAACCACTTAGTCACTTTTGCCGAATTTTTTGCCATGTATTTGTTGGTGTGGTCCCCGACGCTATGGCAATACGTCAATACCAACCGTCTGCTTGATAATAAATTCACTCATGCAGGCAAAGAACTTGAACCCAGATGGCAACAAGAGTGGCTCAACCACAAGCCTATTATTGATGAGTTTGTCGCTGGGCTACCTAAAGTAAGACGCCTTCTTGCGCACATTCCCACCTATATGATATTCGACGACCACGATGTCACCGATGATTGGAACTTAACCGTAGGCTGGGAAAAAGCGGCTTACGAGAATCCGTTCGCCAAACGAATCATCGGCAATGGTCTGCTTTCTTACTGGCTATGTCAGGGTTGGGGCAACGAGCCAGACAACTTCAATCAAGAGTTTCTGGAGTTAGCAAATCAGTATTTCGATGAGCCCTCTGCTTCGCATCAAGACCAATTCATTCAGTACTTATACAGCTTTGAGAAATGGCATTACACGATTCATACCTCGCCTAAAGTGGTCGTGTTGGATACGCGGACGCGTCGTTGGCGCTCAGAATCTCGAATGAACAAGCCCTCCGGCCTGATGGATTGGGAAGCGTTAATTGAGTTTCAACAAGAGCTGATGCATCAAGACAAGGTAATCATTGTTTCTGCGGCGCCAATGTTTGGTGTCAAGTTCATTGAAGCGCTACAAAAAGGAATGACTATGCTCGGTCAGCCGTTAGTGATCGATGCCGAGAACTGGATGGCGCACCCAGGTAGTGCGAATACCTTGATCAGCATTTTCACGCACACCAAGACCCCAACCAATTTTGTGATCTTATCGGGTGATGTGCACTACTCCTTTGCCTATGACATCAAGCTGCGTTTTCGCCGTTGTAGCCCAAACATCTACCAGATCACGTGCAGCGGCTTGAAGAATCTCTTCCCCGAGCCACTGTTGGCAATCTGTGACCATGTCGATAGATTGCTTTACTCACCTCGCTCTCCGCTCAACTTCCTAACGAAAAGGAAGCGACTCAAAATCTACAAACGCGATCCAAACACGCCGGGCGTACGCCGGTTAGTCAATGCCAGTGCGATTGGTGAACTGAAATTGGACGCAAGCGGAAAGCCCAAAAGGATCTCTATTTTGCTGAGTAATGGCGAAGAGGTCGACTTTCCAGATATCAAATCTACGTAAGGTTTCTGTCAAGCCACTTGTGATCGCCTCCGATTATCACTATCTATAACAATAGAGAATAATTTGAGGCCATTGATATGCTGAACTCCATTACCAAACTGTTTAAACAGCTCCTAGAGGGAAATGATCTTAGCGACCATGCTCACAGCGATCCAAACCTCGCCATCGCATGTTTGTTGTGTGAAGTGGCAGGCGCTGATCACGAACTTGATGAGCGGGAAGAAACGGCAAAATTAACGCTTTTGTCTCGTCTGTTAGGGCTAGAGAAATCCAACGCTCAAGTGCTGCTTTCTCGCGCTCGAACCCAAAGCAATCAATCAACATCGCTTTATGACTTTACCTCACAGCTAAGAGATCTAACTCAAGAGACTCGATTTGAGCTAATAAAAGCCATGTGGCAGGTCGCGAATGCCGATGGCGACATTGATCCACTTGAAGACTCTGTGATTCGCAAAACGGCCGAACTGCTTTACGTTGACCATAGTGAGTTCATCCGTGCCAAACTATCCGCCACTAAAGACCAGTCCTAATCGCAACTGTTGACTAACCTTAAAATAGCGAAAACGAACAAATAACAACCAAAAAGCTGTCAAAGGTGGCACATTGGCATCTATCCTATAGTTATATTAATTGAGGAAAACTAGAACTGGACTCCATAAATGACTGAGTTCATTTGTAAATCATTGAGCATTCGCTGTATCTATACTACTTTCGTCAAATATTTCACTCACGTAATAGATGCATTAGAGAATAATAATGAAGTACAACAAGTTAGTCGGCGCGTTATCCCTATCGCTGCTGTTCAGTGCAGATGCCTTATCAAGCGATCTTTGGCAGCCTGTCCATTCTGAGCGTTCAGCAACGAGTAAATCATCAACCACCTTTGCTGTTGATACGTCCAAGTTAGAAAATCACTTTGTCCATGGTCAAGCCAAAAGCGGTTTAACACTGCAAGTTCCTTTACCTAATGGAGAATTGATTGACTTCGTTTTGACCTACGACTCCATCCTTTCACCCGATATGCAAGAGAAATTCCCAGAGCTAAAGACCTACACTGGCCATGCTATTGGGGATGCAGATATCCAAGGTCGATTCGACTTCACACCAAAAGGCTTCCACGGCATGTTTCGCCACGATGGCAAATACGTTTACGTAGAACCAAAGCCAGATGGTTCAGGTCACTATGTCTCATACAATCATAAGCTTTCTAGCCCATTTCAGGATCAGGTTTTAAAGTACCTAAACAATAATCAAGCTGAAACGGTGCAAAGTCGGGTTGCGCCGCGCGCCAACATTGAATCTCGCACTTACCGCCTAATTGTCTCTGCGACAGGCGAGTACTCGCAATACCATGGTGGTACAGAAACTTTGACTCGCGCTGCGATCACAACAGCCATCAACCGAGTCAATGAGGTCTACAAGTCAGACTTGGCAGTGAAGCTTGAGCTAGTGAACTTCAATATCTATACCAATGCGGCGACAGACCCATTTACCGATTCGGATGCTGGCCAGGACATTGGTCGCAACCACAACGATCTAACGAGTAAATTTGGTAGTGCCGCGTTCGATGTTGGCCATATCTTTACTACCGGTGGTGGTGGCTTAGCCGCCTTAGGGGCGGTCTGTAATGACTTTTCAAAAGGCGCGGGGGTAACGGGCCGTTCTGACCCAACAACCGACGCCTTTTACATCGACTACGTAGCCCATGAGCTGGGTCACCAGTTCGGTGCAAACCATACATTTAATGGCAATATGTGGAATTGTGAAGGCTCAAACCGCAACGACCCAACCGCCTTCGAGCCAGGAAGTGGTAGCACCATCATGGCTTACGCAGGTATCTGTGGTAACGATAATATACAAGTTAACTCAGACGCCTACTTCCATGCTGCGAGTATCAAAGAAATCAACGACTACCTCGCGACTCAAACCTGTGGAACCACAACCACTTCGACAACGGAAGTGCCCACTGCCGATGCCGGTAGTGACTACACTGTTCCGGCGCGTACACCTATCGTATTAACTGGATCAGCGACAGGCACGGGTAGCCTAACTTATGTCTGGGAGCAGATGGACTCGGGTACTGGTACCTCAAACCTAACTACCGATTTTGGTAGTGGTCCACTATTTCGCTCTTGGATGCCAACAACGGAACCGAAGCGTTATTTACCAAGGTTGGAAGATGTGGTGGATGGCACACAGGCCAAAGGTGAAACGTATGCAACCACCAGCCGTGATTTAAACTTCAGACTGACAGTCCGAGATGGTGAAGGCGGCGTAGCAAATGATGATACCTTGATAACCGTTGATGGCAACAGTGGCCCATTTGCCGTAGTAGCGCCGTCATCAGGCGCGACAATTGTCGGCAGCTCAAACGTGGAATGGGACGTTGCAGGTACAGCACAAGCCCCTGTAAACTGTTCCGCCGTTGATATTCTATTGTCAACCGATGGTGGGGTGACGTTCGATCAAACCTTACTTGCTAACACTCCGAATGATGGTTCACAGTCAGTCAACTTCCCTGCTCAAACGTTCAGCAATGCTCGTTTGATGATCCAATGTCGTGACAATATCTTCTTTGCTGTATCAAATGGTTTCTCGGTGGCGATACCTGAAGAAGTGAAAGCGGTCGATGACGCTTATGCGGTCACTCAAGGTAGCGCGGTAACATCGTTCAATGTCCTTGGAAACGATAAGGGTGAAGGCACGCTTCAAATAACCGCAACAACCTACAATGGTACAGGTGCGGTTTCTCATACAGCTACTGCGATCAACTACCAACCTGATGCGAGCTTTGTTGGCAGTGAAACCATCACTTACACCATTGTGGACAGCGCAAACCAAACGGCTACAGGTACACTGACCGTTACCGTTAACTCCAGCACAGCTGCGATATCAGCGGAAAATGATAGCTATAATCTTAACCATAACAGCCCAGCGACAGTGCTCGATGTATTGGCAAACGATGCTGGCCAAGGAGAGTTAACCATCAGTGCTATCAACTACTCTGGCAGTGGCACAGTTCTTAACTCAGGTACCTCAATCAGCTACCAGCCTGCGCAAGGCTTCGCCGGTGTGGATTCGTTTACCTACACGATCACCGACGAGGCGTCTCAAACCTTTACTGCTATGGTGACGATCAATGTCGCAGCGGAACAAACCACGACTAGCACTTCATCGTCTTCAAGTGGCGGTGGCGGCGGTAGCTTAAACTGGTTTGGCTTGTTGATGCTGGCTGCATTTTGGGTAAGGAGAAACAAATGATCAAAATCGTTCTACCCCTTGCACTCGTCGTTATAAGTGGCTGTGCCGCTGAAAATCAGGCACAAACTGATGCTCAAAGTGCGCTAAACGCTGATGACTATCGTCTTTATCAGATGCCTGGACGCGGCAACGTTCTTCCTGGTATCGAAACCGAAGAAAGAGCGTTAGCTGCTCAGTTGTGTGGGGTAAAAATCGTTGAAGGTATTAGCGATGTTGTAAAAAGTGATGAGGAGTTGGAAAAACGTCAACTTCTGACTCAGTACGCGACGCAGTACAACCTCCACATTTACCCTAAGTGCAAAAAAGCCAAGCAGTAAAATATCTCAAATCAACTTAAATAGAAAAGGGAGCATATCGCTCCCTTTTTTACTCTCTAAAGCATGGTTCATTCTAAAGCATCGTCAACGCTAATTTCGCCAAGTTGTAGGCATCAACGTAGGCCGAATGCTGACGCCCTTCCCACTCTATGCCTTTCGATTCTTGAGCAGCTCTATGGCCAATACGCTTGTCTTTCAGGCGATTTTGAATGCGATAGAGCGTAGCGAGGTTGATAAACTCTTTAAACGGCATCTCAATGCCCTTCGCTTCACACTCTTTCGCTAAGACGACATCATCTCGCCCCCAAGACGCAAAGATCTTGTTCGACCCACCAAAATTTTTCACCACAGATTTGAGGACTTCTTCGAGTGGGCGGCCTTGCTTTTCAACTTTTCTCGGCGTGATACCCGTCAGTTCTACGCAGAAGAGTGACACTTCATCTTGCTCTGGTTTCACGTAATATTGAGCGCGTTTAACAATCTCGCCTTTAACAAGATCGATTTCTGCCAACCCAACCTCGATGATTTCACCTGTCGTACCGACACCGTTTTCATTCCAACAGCACATCTCTAAATCGAAACAAACTATACGGTTATGGTTCATCACTTGCCTTACTTGAAACTATTTGAAAGGGCGCGATTCTACATGAGATTCACACACAATTCGAACTTTGCCCGATTAAATGATTAGTTATTCTGCAACCGTTACACGATTACGCCCAGCTTTTTTACTCCGATAAAGTTGAGTATCGGCTTTCTTGAGGATGTCCTCTGTGGACTCTGTCGTCCTTATTGTGGCACCAATACTCAATGAACACTGAATCTGATTAACATCATATTGATGATATGACGAAGCCACCCGTTGACCTATCGCATTTAGCTGCTCAGAAAGAGCAGTCGGATCTGTGTTCTCTGATAATATGCAGAATTCATCTCCGCCCATACGATAGAGCAAGTCGGCTTCAGGCAAACTTTCCGCCACTGTGTTAGCCACATGAATCAGCATTTCGTCCCCAGCCACGTGACCGAAGCTATCATTGAGCGTCTTGAACTTATCGATATCAAATGCCGCCAACGCAAAACAGGCGTCGTCCTTGGTTAACTGGTCTAGCTTTTTGCTGAATGCTCTTCGATTGAGCAGCCCAGTCAACGAATCATGGTTGACCAAAAATTGCAGCTCTTCAGTTCGCTCATCAAGTAATACAGATAAGTGTTCTTTTTCTCTCACCTGAAGAAACACGATGTAGCCGAGCAAACAAGCGATTACCAAGCCACCTAAAGCAATACCACGCAAAACAATACGATCATTGTTGGTTACGCGGCTAGCCAACTTAAAGTCAATCATCCACTCTCGATTCGGCAAGGCAATTTTTTTACTGACTTGAAGCCCCGCTTCGCTCTCCCATCCTTTACTGGCGTAAAGTATTGGATCATCTTCCGCGTCGAACCCTAAATCCGTCACCTTGACCAACAATTGCTGGCCTGATGCCGTCCGTTCTATTAGCTCCTCGAAGTAGCGAGTCGTTCGAATTACTCCGATCACGACGCCAATTAAGCGCTCTGACGAGTTTCCATCAAAGACAGGATGGTAGACAAGTAAACCTGTTTTCTCCAATGTGCGATCAAGGCCATCTTGCAACAGACGTACTTTGTCTGAAACGTTTGGCTCACCCGTTGCACGAATACCATCAAGGATAAGCTGGAACCGCAGGCGAGAAGAATAAAAGCCAAGTAGTTTTAAGTTTGTATCGCTAAGAGGATAAATATCTGTCGCAACGTAAATGTCTTCATCGTTTGGCATGATGTAGCCAGACGTTTTGGGACCATCTTTTGGTACGGTATACAACTCAAAGTCTGGGTATGACTGGCGGACTTTATCGAGATATTCAGGCAGTGTTTGTTTTTCGACACGCTGCATCCACTGCAGCCCAATTAATGTATCCGAAGAAGAAACCAACTCCTCAGCAAAAAGGTGAAATTGTCCCCAGTTTTCAGGCTTAGTGGCATGGAAAAAGTTAGCGCCTGCGCCGATGAAATGAAGATCACTCGTCAGCACTTGAGACAAATTTTCTGTTTGCTGCTGGGCGAGATTATTAAACAAAGCACTACTGTATTTAAGCTGCGACTTGTAGGAATAATAAACGACCAGCGAAGTTATTAATGTCGTGGCTAAAAACGCAATAAGCGGGTAGAGAATCTTCTTTTGGGTTCCTAAGAGCATAATAACTGAGAGTTCATTACTGGCGAGAGTGCCTGAGTATCTTAGCCTTATACAATCAGCAACATAAAGTGTTATTGAATCCTAGACAGAAAAAATGGCGCCTGCTTCACCATTCAAGGTTTTATGGGGAAGAAAGTGATTAAAAACAGCGCAATTAAATCCAATGAACACAGATTTAGGCTCAATTCTAGCAGCGCGCTGCATTGAATATGCTACTATTCGCCCCAATTTATCAGAATAATTCGGCAATAAGCCAAAGCAGAGATTGAGCCAATCTCTCCTAAAACTAAACAAAAGAGAAATGTCATGACATTCGATTTACAAATGATTCCTCAAACGTTCGATATGCTTCACGCAGGCCTCGCTGCTTCGAGCGTTTTGCTTCTTTTGATCGCGGTATCACGCAAATCTAAAGTGATCGAAAAAGTAGTAGAAAAACCGGTTGAGAAAGTCGTCGAGGTTGAGAAGCCTGTCGAGAAGATCGTGGAAGTAGAAAAAGTAGTGGAAGTTGAGAAAGTCGTAGAACGTGTTGTAGAAGTTGAATCGAAACTTGCTACTGCATCTACAGATTCTGCAATGCAGCTGCTTTCTATCATGCAACAAGAAGCTCGTCTGATTGACTTCTTAAAAGAAGACCTAACGTCATTCTCTGATGAAGAAGTAGGCGCAGCTGCTCGCGTAATCCACACTGGCGGTCAGAAAGTACTAAACGACTACGTAACACTTGCGCACGTTCGTAACGAAGACGAAGAAACTCGCATTACGGTTGAAGAAGGCTTCAACCCACAAGAAATCCGCCTAACTGGCAACGTAACAGGCAGCGCGCCATTCAACGGCACGCTCGTTCACAAAGGTTGGAAAGCAACATCAATGACGTTGCCTAAACTGGCTGAGAACTACGATGCATCTGTGATCGCTCCAGCTGAGGTTGAGCTGTAATGGAACACATGAACCAAGAAAACCATTCCCAAGAAGCGTCTGTTGAAACTCAACAGACGCCTAAATTCAGTGTTGGTATCGACTTAGGTACAACGCACTGTGTGATGTCTTTTGTTGATACACACGACGAAGACGCTCGCGTTGAAGTGATGCCTATCCCGCAGTTGGCTGCGCCGGGCACGGTAGAGACTCGCAGCCAATTAGGCTCTTTCCTATACCAACCACACGAACACGAAATGAACCCGCAATCACGCGTTCTTCCGTGGTCTAGCGAGCCAAAAGCTCTGGTTGGTGCGATTGCACGTAACCTAGGTTCAAAAACACCAATTCGTCTTGTTGCAAGTGCGAAATCTTGGCTTTGCCACGCAGGTGTGAACCGTCGTGATGCCTTCCTACCAGCAGGTAGCCCAGAAGAAGTGGAAAAAGTATCCCCTCTTCGCGCAACAGAGCTTTACCTAGAGCACCTAAAAGACGCTTGGAATCACACCAATCCAAACCACAACCTTGCCGATCAAGACGTAACCATCACGGTTCCAGCTTCTTTCGATCCTGCCGCTCGTGACCTAACAGCAGAAGCAGCACGCAACGTTGGTTTTGTGCACCTAACGCTTCTCGAAGAGCCACAAGCTGCGCTTTACAACTGGATTGATAACAGCAACGACAAATGGCGCGACGAAGTTGAAGTTGGCGACATCGTACTTGTGGTCGATATCGGTGGTGGTACAACCGACCTTTCTTTGGTTGAAGTAACTGAAGACGACGGCAACCTAACTCTGAACCGCATCGCGGTAGGTGAACACATCCTACTTGGCGGTGACAACATGGACCTTGCACTTGCGTACCGCTTGAAGATGAAGCTAGCGCAAGAAGGCAAAGAGCTACAGCCATGGCAAGTTCAGGCAATGACGCACGCATGTCGTGACGCGAAAGAAGCGTTATTGAACGACAGCGAGCTTCAGTCAGTGCCAATCGTAGTACCAAGCCGTGGTTCTAAACTGCTTGGCGCAACACTGAAAACAGAACTGACTCAAGAAGAAGTACAACAAACACTGGTTGACGGCTTCTTCCCTCAAGTTGCGATTACTGACCACCCTGTTCAACGTAACCGTGGTGCACTAACGCAAATGGGTCTGCCTTACGCGCAAGATGCAGGCATTACTCGTCACATTGCTGCGTTCTTGTCTAAGCAAGCCAATGCTCTTTCTGCTTCAGGAAATGGCGCAGAAGCAGCAGCTCAAGATTTCAATCCATTCGCTAACATGCCTGGTATGCCAGGTGCGGATGCTGCGCAATCGGCTGACTTCATCAAGCCAACCGCCATCCTATTTAACGGTGGTGTTCTGAAATCGAAACTTCTAGCAACTCGTCTAGAAGACACGATCAACGAATGGCTACTTGAAGCAGATGCAGAAATGGCGAAACGCCTAACAGGTGTGGATCTAGACCTTGCGGTTGCTAGCGGTGCGGCTTACTACGGCTCTGTACGTCGTGGTCAAGGCGTTCGTATCCGTGGTGGTATTGCTTCGGCGTACTACGTGGGTATCGAAAGTGCGATGCCAGCGATTCCGGGCATGGCGCCTCCAATGGAAGCACTGTGTGTTGCACCATTTGGTATGGAAGAAGGCTCAAGCGTTGACGTACCAAGCCAAGAGTTTGGTTTGATCATTGGTCAGCCAGTTAACTTCCAATTCTTCGGCTCAACCGTTCGTCGTGATGACCTAGCGGGTACTCACCTAGACTACTGGGCACCAGAAGAGCTTGAAGAGCTTCCGGAAATTCAAGTAACGCTGCCTGTATCTGAAGGTCGCCGTGAAGGTGAAGTGGTTCCGGTAACCCTAGCCTCTCGCGTCACAGAGCTTGGTACGCTTTACTTAGAAGCCATTGCCGCTGATAACGGTCAAAAATGGCATGTTGAGTTCGATGTGCGCGAAGACGCGAAAAGCGACTCAAACGAAGAAGAATAAATAGAAAATCAAACGGCATCCAATCGGGTGCCGTTTTTAAATACACGAAGGTTTGTATGGCATCTCCTCGTTTTCTTGTTGGTATTGACCTTGGCACCACTAACACTGTGGTGGCGTACTGTGAAATCACCGACAACCTTGAACAATCCGAAGTATCCCTATTCGACATCGACCAATTGATTGGTCCGGGTGAAGTGGTTCGTAAGCCACTGCTGCCCTCTTTCCGCTACCATCCTGCGGTTGGTCAAATCTCCCCTTCTGACCTGACACTCCCTTGGGAAAACGAACCTGTTTCTGGCGACATTAGTAATGTGATCGTGGGTGAATGGGCTCGTGAATTAGGCGCTAAGGTGGAAGGACGTCAGGTATCCAGTGCTAAAAGCTGGCTATCGCACCAAGCAGTGGATCGTAGCTCAGACATTCTTCCTTGGGCGGGCGCGCAAGACGTAGATAAAGTCTCTCCCGTCATTGCCAGCGCAAGCTACCTCAACCATATTCGCCAAGCGTGGAACTATCGACACCCTAGCAACAAGCTAGAAGACCAAGATGTGGTTGTGACCGTTCCTGCATCGTTCGATGAAACCGCTCGTAAGCTTACGCTTGAAGCCGCTGAGTTGGCAGGTTTAAAGAAAATCGTCCTGCTCGAAGAGCCACAAGCGGTCTGTTACGACTGGTATGCGCGCCACCAGCAAACCGCAGCTGATGAGCTCAAAGAGCTGCCACTAATTCTTGTGTGCGATGTGGGCGGTGGTACTACCGACTTAAGCTTGATTGAAGCCAGTTTCTCTTTTCAAGATGAGCTAGCCCTTGATCGTATTGGCGTAGGCGAACACTTGATGCTTGGTGGTGACAACCTCGACTTAGCATTAGCGCACCTTGCAGAGAGCCGTTTCAACCAGAGTAAAAAGCTCACTGCAGCAAGCCTGACTAAGCTGATTCAGCAAACTCGCAAAGCGAAAGAAAACTTGCTTTCAGCGAATGCACCTGAAGAAGTGAAGATCACCATGCTGGGCAGCGGCTCGAAACTTCTTGGCGGAACAAAGAGTATTGGGCTGAGCAAACAAGAAGTGCACCAAATCGCTTTGGATGGCTTCTTCCCGCTTTCTGATTTCAGTGAAGTACCAGACAAACGCCGTAGCGCGGTTGTCGAGTTTGGTCTTCCATATGTTGCTGACCCAGCAGTGAGCAAACACGTTGCCGAGTTCTTAACGACGCATCAGCAAGTGTCTCGTGCCGCTCTTGGTATCGAAGACGACAAACAAAATGCCATTCCAGTCGGTTTGCTACTCAATGGTGGTGTATTCAATAGTGAACTTGTGACTGAGCGAGTCACTACCCTACTGTCCGATTGGCGCGGTGCTCCGGTTACGGTATTAGATAACCCACATCCAGATTGGTCTGTTGCACTAGGTGCTGTAGCGTTTGGTAAAGCACGTCGTGGTGCACAGCTAAAAATTGGTGGGGGTGCTGCGCGTTCTTACTTCTTGCATCTTCAAGAAAAGAACAAGATGGGCAAAGCGCTCTGTTTGCTTGCAAAAGGTACAGAAGAAGGACACGAGATCCGCTTAAGTGGTCGTCGTTTCTCGCTTACCCTAGGTGAACCCGTTCGCTTTAACCTGCTGACTTCTACCCACGATACCTTAACCAATAACACTGCCATTCAAAACGGTGTGATGGTGGACGTTGATCCTGACTTATTTGCTCCTCTTCCGCCTTATATCACCACCCTTGAAGGTGAAGGCGCCGAGCTGCAAGCCAACCAGAAAGAGCGTGTAGAAGTGCAACTGGCGTGTCAGTTGACCGAAGTCGGCACACTTAAGATGGAATGTGTCAGCGCAGAAGACGATAGCAAACGTTGGGAGCTGGAATTCGAAGTTCGTAACAAGCAGACCGAGGAAGGCGATCAGGTCGAACTGCACCCTCGCCTCAATGAGTGTAAAGAACTGATCGGTCGAATCTACAGCGGCAATAAAAAAAGCGCTGATGGTAAAGAGATCAAAACCTTAGCCAAAGATCTTGAGAAAAAACTTGGCAAGCGCGATGAATGGGATTTCACGACCTTACGTCAACTATTTGATGCGTTTGCGCAGGGCCGCAAGCGTCGGCGTCGTTCCGAACCACACGAGAAAAACTGGCTGCGTTTGGCTGGCTTCTCTTTAAGGCCGGGATTTGGTGATGCCACGGATTCATGGCGTATTGAGCAAGTATGGGGACTTTATCAGCAAGGTATCCAGTTTAAAAACCACCAAGGCTGGACAGATTGGTGGGTCTTCTGGCGTCGTATCGCAGGTGGCCTAAGCCAAGAGCAGCAAGAGACCATCTTGGCGGATATCGCTAAATACCTACACCCGGGTGCGATGAAGAACCCACAATCCGCCAAAGCAGCACAAGATATGGGTTATGAATCCATGGTTCGATTAGCGGCATCGCTTGAACACCTAGAAGTCGAAGACAAAGTTCTATTGGCGACTTGGTTCTTGAGCAAAGCCATCAACCATAACCAGTTCGAGCAAGCACACTGGTGGGCTATGGGTCGTTTGGCATCGCGTACGCCTCTCTATGGTAGCCAGCACAATGTCATTCCTCGTGAACAAGCGGAACAGTGGTTACCTAAACTGCTTGAGCAGAACTGGCAGAAAGAGCCAATGATCGCCTTCGCAGCCGTAATGATTTGTCGTAAGACGGGCGACCGCCTATTCGACATCTCAGACGACTACCGTGAACAAGTTCTCACCAAGCTGAAGCAAAGCAAGGTACCTGAATCTTGGGTATCACTGGTTGAAGAAGTCAAAGAGCTGTCTGAGAGCGAGTCGAAGCGGGTCTTTGGTGATGCACTGCCGAGTGGACTAACGCTCGTTAGCCATTAATCCAACCTAAAACTGCCAGCTATGCTGGCAGTTTGCTTAATGGTCACTGACGTCTAGTATTAGCGCCACACGCCCCACTCTCCCGTGGTTCCAGGCTCCTCTCCTGTGGTCCACCACTGCGCCGTCCACTCTTTACCGTTATGAGTCACGGTGTCGCCTTGAGTATAAACCGCATCCTTTTTCCACTGATTGACCGGCTCAACCGGCGGTACATCCGCTTTAATCAATGACAGCGCATAGCTGTATGTCCCATTTGGTGCTAGCACTTGATTAGCGTAAATATTTGATGAGTCGAACATATAGTGGTTCATCTCTTGATGCCAAATACCCACATACCAATCGCCCGTTTGCTGCGCGTTAAATTGATCCGCCAGCTCAGCCGCCCATGTGTTTGTATTGGTTGCACCAATCGGGTGATTGATATCAACAATTTCCTGACCTGATGCATCAAAGGTGCGGAAACGCACAGTGTCGCCAGCCTCTACAGGTCCAAAGCCTTGAGGAACAAAGTAACCTAGAGCCGTTAGATTATTACCTGGATCTGTTGGCTCTCCGGGGTTCGTTGGCGGCGTGGTGCCATTTCCTCTCAATGTAATGTCACTACAGTTGTAAAAGCCTTCACCCGCTACATCAATACGTTGCCAACGCGTATAAAGAATGGCATCACCTGTGCGCTCTGCAGGAAACGTGACCTTCATTCGGTAGCGCTTCTCAGCATCGACAGGCACATCGCCAGCTGTATCTATGAGTTCTAAATCGTCCCACGTTAAAGGTTGCGTTTCATCGTAGCCTGGTTTGGTTAAGTAAAACTCCCAGTAAGACGGGTTGTGAGGCGCTTTGCCAAAAAAGACCAATTCAATCTGGTTGTTTTCATCCGGATTGACATTCGTGCGCTGCCAATGCGTCGACGGAATACTTAACCCTTTCTTCGCTGCATCGCCCGCTGAACATAACTGGCCATCTGGAACGATCGCTTTAACATGGGCCATATCGCGATAGTTAGGTACGTTCGCGGCAACCTCACTTCGCTGGACGAAGTGATACGCGCCAGACTCATTAAACGCTGCCTGACATGCTGAATTTGGAATTTCATTGGTCCAGAACCCGCCATCTTCATAACAAATGTTTTGACGGGCATTCGGAAACTCCACCCAGCCGTGAGCGTGAACATTGAACGAGAAAAGCGCGGAGGCCCCCCCTAGGCTCAACAGTGCGATATTTAACTTCGATTTCATAATTCATCCTTAAATGTGCTGACAATCTACTCAAAAACAAGTAGTTAACTATGGACAACACAAAACTAGCAGGCTGCTTTTATTTATCTGACGAATTAATATCAAACTTTGTTAGAGCATCGTTTGCTTTCCAACATTTTTGTCATGTTAAGTAGCACGTAAAAAATCTTTTCGAGTCACTTCAAAGCTGGCCTCCCCTTGCACGTGGGTACTACGCAGACTCGAAGGCGTAAGTTTTGTCATGGTTCGAAATGCACGGCGAAAATTGGCGACATCGCTATACCCTAAACGATAGCCAATCTCTTCCACAGTAAGTTCCGTTTGCAGTAGTAGCTCGGTCGCCAAGCTGGCCATAACTTCATTGCGAAGCGCTTGATACGTGACACCGTACTTGGCAAGCTCTCGCCTCATCGTCCGAGAAGAACAGCCATAATCTTGAGCAAGCTCTTCTAAAGACGGCGGCGTCATTGGCTGTTGATAAAAGCGAGATTTGATCTGTTGAACAAGCGACTGAGGTGATTCAAGTGTCTCAACAATTGACTGACAAGAGCGCAGTGAGTGTCTCAAAGCCACCGCATCATATTGAGCAACTGGCAACTCAAGCGCTGAACGCGGAAAAATCAGTTCAATGTTTGCTTGGTTAAAATTTACAGGGCACTCAAATACCGACCGATACTGATGGCAATAAATCGGGGAGGAATACGGCAAGGAGAGTTGGATCAACGGCATTGCCTGCCCCGTAAGTTGGCGATATATCGACACGACTGCGGCGAGAAAAAACTCACAGCAAAATGGCAGCAACTCACTAATGTCGAGCGCCTCTTCTATCTGCAGCGCCGCGCGTTCGCCATCTACAGTCAATCGCACTGTAAATAGTGGACCATTCAACCTCAAATATTTAAAGCCAGTTTTCACTGCATCCAACACTGAGGGGCTGGTTCGAATCGCATAGCCAAGGACGCCGAACTGATGTAAATCCATTTGTCTACCCGCAAGCAATCCTAGCCCCTCGTTTGGGTACAATTGCACTGCCGCGTGAAACAATCTGAGCTTGTCTGTATAGCTTAATGTCGACTCACTTCGGCTCCACTCGTATTCAGCAATACCTTGCTGCGCCAACAACGATGGAAGGTCAGCGCCTTTTGACTCCAAAGCCCGAACTAACAAGGCAATATCCAATGTACCGAGCTGGCTGCGGTGATCCATCGCGAGATACTGGGCGATCAGTTGCAAGACATGTCTCCTTAGGCATCAAGTTGAATTAAAGTGATCAAGATGACTTTAATGTCCGAATATGACCTCACAAAAAGGCAAGTTTCAAGCAAGAATAATAGAAATGTGAACAAAAGGTTAAAATCAACTCATGCGAGAGCATCATCTTTTTCCAGCCCCAGAGACATTGATCAATAAGGATGGTCGTCCTCTATTTGGTCAAATCAACGGTATCCCGAAAAAGTTGGGGCTTGAGCACTATGAACGCCTGAATGACATGGATAAACCCGTCGGATCGCTCAGCAAACACTTTGCCTACAAGCAATTTCAATTTGTCAGCGTGTTTGTCGACCACTTTGTGATCGGCGTGGCTATCGCTGATATCCGCTATCTTGGATCGGCATTTTGCTACGTTTACGACCTTAATGAAGACAGAATGGTCGAAGAAAACTGGCTTCGTCCTCTTCACTTTGATAAGCAAATGTCTGATTCCCCGTACCAAGGCACCAGTTGGATTGCCGGAAAGCGAATCCAATTTCACATTCTTGACGCTAGTTGGCAGGTTTCAATCAACACTTCTGCCATTCAAGCCCGCCTCTCTTTAACCGCCCCACCAGACAGCAAGCCACTGTCGATGTGCACGCCAACAGGCTATTCAGGTTGGACGTATACTGCGAAACACAATGCCCTGAGTGTGACAGGAGAGCTCACTATCAACGGATTACCAATCAAGCTTGATAGCGCCTTAGCGGGTTATGATTTTTCGGCGGGTTATATGCGTCGAGAAACGAGTTGGCGCTGGGCTAGCATCAGCACACAAAGTGCTGGCGCTACACTTGGCCTAAACCTCGCGGCGGGCGTTAACGAAACCGGCAGCTGCGAAAACGCTATGTGGGTCAACGGTCAACGACACTTACTCGGTCCAGTCCACTTTGAGTTTCAACGTACGTCTCCTCACTGTGATTGGCGACTGTTTTCAGAATCAGGAGAAGTCGATCTGCTATTTACGCCGAAAAACAAACGCAGTGAAAAGCTAAACCTTTGGCTGCTCAAAAGTAACTTTCGTCAGTTCATCGGTCACTTTTCAGGCACACTTAAAGATAACAGTGGTCAAGTTCATACACTCGATAACGTGTTAGGGCTAACGGAAGACCATTTTGCGCGTTGGTAGGAGGAAGTAAAAATGACAGTCGATAGTTTAGTCAATCACCCAGAATGGCTGTTGATCGTTCTCGCACCTGTGTTTGTTCTTTGTATGCTTGCGGAGTATTGGCTGGGGCAACGCAGGCAAAAACTGCCAGAAAACTCACGCTATTCATTACCAGAAACACTATGTAACTTTACGTTGGCAGGAATGCACCAAATAGCCGATCTGCTTACCGGATTAGTTATCGCCAATCTATATCTTTGGTTATTTGATTGGCGCTTGTTTGATATTTCGATGACGGCGCTTAGCTTTCTCGCACTAATGATATTGCAAGATTTTTGCTACTACTGGTTTCATCGAGCAAGCCATCGAGTTCGCTGGATGTGGGCAGCCCATGTTGCACACCATAGCTCTGAAAACATGAACTTCAGCACCGCATTTCGGCAAAGTTTAATGTACCCGCTCGCAGGCATGTGGCTGTTTTGGGTGCCGCTTGTAATCATCGGTTTCGAGCCAAAGTGGGTCATCTTCGTTGTGTTACTCAACCTTGGGTTGCAGTTTTTCGTCCATACCCAGTGGATTCGAACCTTGGGGCCACTTGAGTTCATCTTTAACACGCCTTCTCACCATCGTGTTCATCACGGTACCAACCCACAATACATCGACAAGAACTACGCTGGCGTATTGATCATCTGGGACAAACTGTTTGGCACCTTTGAGCCAGAAATCGAGCCTGTACGCTATGGTATTACCAAACCGATCCACAGTTTTAACCCAATTACCGTCACCTTTCATGAATGGCGAGAAATGTGGTCTGCCGCATTTGGCAAACCACTCTCTGTTAAGCAAAGACTCAGCGTACTGTTTTCGCCTCCCAAGGACTAAATGATCAGGTTCGGCGGCCCGAATATTTTACCAACAGATAGGCGCAGGTCGGTCATCCAGCAACCAAGAGATCCAACGCCTTCTCGAGTTAAGGATAAATCCTTCACCTGCGGTAATGCCGCTCACGATTCTAGCATCGGCTTGCCTAGCTTCTGTCACGTAGGAGATTCGCCAATCGGTGCTGTTAACTCTTTTTCCTTGGTTGAGCGCATCACTTAACGCTTGGCTGGTGATAATCATCGTTAATCCCTTAGCCGATTCGATACCAATATCCACATCACCGACCTCTCCGATTGCTACGGGGACCTCCAGCGAACAGTGACGCCCCTGTTGATCAATGCTGATGTATTGACCGCTGCCTACTCTCCCTTTTATCCAAAGCAACTCACCTTGTGTGGTTGACTCCACGGTCAAGACTCCGATTGCATCTTTGGGTAGCTCAGGGTGATGCTTAGCAACGGCATAACCAGAACAACTGAGTAGCAGTCCAAATATGATCCAGATTTTCATACCGCCTCCTCACGTGCTAAACCAACACCGGGTTTTGCGAGAAAGCAAATTAGCCAGATTGGACCAATGACCGGGACAAGAAATACCCATCCCCACCAACCACTACGCTCAATGTCGTGTAAACGGCGTACGACGATAGAAATCATGGGCACAAGACTGACAACGCCATAAATAAGGTCCGCCCCAATTGTTGCAGCCGTCATCACATCCCATGTAATGCATAGCAGAGTCACCGCTATGTGTACCCCGGTAAAAGACCAAAATGCATGACGAGATGCACGGCCATCAAACTGAAATGCGTGTTTCCATGCCAGAAAATAATAAGACATCGTGTCCTCCTTAGTTTGTCAGAGAACACAGTAGGAAAATAACGATGAGCATGCGTCCTAAAACCCGTTCTAGGACGTTCTAAAACCGATTTTCGTCCATCGCAGACTGTTTATTGGACAAGGGTTTGATTATCCTAAGAGCTTGTCAGTACAAGGTAACTACCAAGAAACGTTTCCATAAAATCAAGGAAAGAGAAATGTTAGCCATTCCCGTCCCATTCGTTGTCTCCATGCTGTTTGGACTGTTCGCCATTACCTTATATATGCGAGATTCACAGCAAACGAAGGGCGCTTGTGGGTTTTTGTTGCTCTGCTGCGTCACGACATTTGTCGTGGGGCTAAGATGGTATTTACCGCTCCCAGTTTTCCACTATGTACAACCTGTATTGGCGTGTTTGATTCCCGTTTCTGCGTGGATTACCTTTGCTCATATTGGGGAAAAAAGCCGAGCCCACACTCACTTGATCAGTCCGCTTGTCGTCATCGTTAGCTTACCGATCCAAGATTGGCTGATGGTTTCCGTCGACTTTATCTTAACGCTCATCTACCTTGGTTACGGTTTCGCTCTATTGCGACAATCGCAGCTTCGCAATGCGATGCTCAATGTCTCTTTAGGTCACTGGGAATCAGTTCAAAAATCACAACGAATCGCTGCAACCGCTCTGCTCTTATCGGCAGTCATCGACATTGGCATATCGGTTGATTTCGCCATCAATCAAGGCTCCTACGCCATCTACATTTTAACCACCGCTCACTTACTGCTTTTACCGATCCTATCACTGGCCGTCGTCACTGCCGCCATCCACACGCCGATACAAGAGGAGGTGTTAGACGTGTCGCTGTCAAAGGAACCTTGTACCACTAGCAGAATGCAGCCAACAACTGGAGCAGAAACATCCCTACCCGAGTCAACTGCAAAAGAGATCATCCAAGCACTCGACGAAAACATGCGTCGTAAATCAAGCTACCTTGATCCTGAACTGACGCTTTCCAAGTTGTCGAGAAAGCTTGGTTACCCAGCAAAACAGATCTCCATCGCCGTTAACCAAGTCCATCAACGCAATATATCCAAACTCATTAACGAATATCGGATCCAACACGCCCAGAAAGCACTGGTAGAAACCAAAGACAGCATCACCCAGATATCACTGAGCAGTGGCTTTCAGACTAAATCAAATTTCAACCGAGAGTTTTCGCGCGTTAGCGGCATGTCACCGAGTCAATATCGCAAAGAACATCGCGCGGTAAAAACGGATGCAACAAATAACGGTTAACAGAACGTTTTTATTTAGTTTTAAATCAGTTAAGCTAGCGGCGATGTATTTTGAGGATGGGTTATTGCCAGTTCAACGCCAGTTTTGTATTACCTTTTTAGCTGTATTTGCGCTGTTTTTTACCTGCGTAGCGGTGAGTGTGCAAGCTGAGGAACATCATTGGCCGCTTAACCCTCATGCTGGTAACCTGCTAAGTGTGATTGCGCCAATACATAACTTGGAGTGTACTCAGCACGAACCGACTAGCACCAGCAACCATCAATGCTGCGCGTCCATTTGCTTGCTTAAAATGCCTTGCGCCCACTGCATTAGTACCCATTCTTTACCGATTTCCTCACTCGCCCTTATTGGCCAAGATGATAATCAAAAAGCGATAACACGAATTCAAACACTGTTTCGCCCTCCTATTATTACGTCCTAAATTTCGCAAACACCCTGCGGCCTGATGCTGCAGCACTATTTGATTCACTTAATTTAGGATTATGCAATGAAGACGTTATTTGCACTATTTTCTACGCTATTGCTGGCGCTAAATGTACACGCGGCACAATTTGAAGAAGGGACACACTACACAGTTTTATCCGGAGAGAAGGCCTCCAAGCCGAAAGTCACTGAGTATTTTTCGTTCTACTGCCCCCACTGTTACAAGTTTGAACCTGTGATTGACAACCTAAAAGCCTCACTGCCAGACGGGGCCACATTTGAAAAAGTGCACGTCGCTTTTATGGGAGGCAACATGGCAGTCCCAATGGCAAAGTCATACGCGACCATGGTGGCATTGAATGCTGAGAAGACGATGGTGCCAGCGATGTTTAAGCAAATTCATGACCTACGCAGCGCACCAAAAGATGAAGCGCAGTTGCGCCAAGTCTTTATCGACAACGGTATCGATGGCGCAAAGTTTGACTCTGCGTACAACAGCTTTGTCGTAAGCTCTATGCAGCGCAGCTTTGATAAGCAATTTAAGCAGAGCACCTTAACTGGCGTTCCTGGCGTTGTGGTAAACGACAAATACATCGTCAAAGCGGACCAAATCCGTTCTTTTGAAGAGTACAACCAACTGGTTAACTACTTACTGACCCTGTAGCGACCAAACCAATCAACAAGGCCAGCATCACGCTGGCCTTTTTTAATCTAGCAATTGCCCTTTTTCGCTTGACCAGGAGGACAGAAACGATCACCGCTTGTCGAAGACTCTTTATTTTTCAGTTTGACTTCCACATCTCTGTACTCGCCCTCCACGCTGGTGATCTGGCAGCCAGCAAGCAGTGCAGCAAAGCACAATGCAAAACAGGTTTTCTTCATCTTTTTACTCCTTACGTTTAGGTCACTGACTTTATGTTTGCCACGCCTTAGAATGTCATTGAGTCGTTAATTCGTGTCTTGACTCGGTTAAGACGAGAAGAAAGTTAAACGTTACAAGGAGTCATCACATTGGCTTTAGAGAAATTTGCAGACATCTATCAACGCGCCGCCAAGCGAAAAGGCGGAGTAAAACAACTTGAATCCATACTTGCGACGCCATTAAGCAAAAACGCAATCGCGTCAATCCCTAATGACCGCTGGCTATCTGCATTGAGCATGAAGGTCTTTCAAAGTGGCATATCGTGGAAAGTGGTACGTAACAAATGGCCTCAGTTTGAAGAGGTGTTTTTTGGTTTCAAAATAGAGCCCTTGCTGATGATGTCGGACGAACAGTGGGACGACAAAGCAGCCGATACCCGAATTATCCGCCACCATACCAAAGTCAAATCGATACGCGCCAACGCGCAAATGATCTATGAAGCTTCACTGAAACACGGCAGCTTTGGTCAGATGATCGCCAACTGGCCAGATGATGACATCACAGGTCTATGGTCCTACTTAAAAAAACAGGGACAACGACTGGGCGGAAACACAGGGCCTTACAGTCTTAGGCAAATGGGCGTGGACACCTTTATCTTGTCTAAGGATGTTGAGGCATACCTACGCAGTTACCAAGTGATTGAAGGCGGCAGAGACACCAAACGTTCACTGGAGTCTGTCAACAAAGCCTTTGCTCATTGGCAGAAAGAGAGTGGCCGCAGTCTGACTCATATTAGCCAAGTGATCGCCTTTAGCGGTGGAGACAATCGTGTCCAGAGTCCGATTGAATAGCAAAAATCCCGTCCATTCAGCTTACTTCAAATTACGACCAACAATTTCTTCAATTGAGCATACCCGTAAGCTGAACCGTTACTCGTATGTGAGGTGATTGATTCGTACTTTTTTGAGTTTGAATTCCTGTAGAAATTAGCTTTGAACGTTAACATTAAAGCATTTACAGCAATTATGGATTCATATCACCTATACTAAAAATCAAAGCGACTCAACTCATCGCTGAGTGAACACCGTCACTATCAGGCAAAGGATTAGCGTCATGGCAGACATAGATACCTCTCAATTAGTCGTTCCAGATTCTGTACTTAATAGCTGGCAAGAAATTGTTGATTTGGTTGCCAAGATGACGCAATGCCCTGCCGCGCTAGTTATGCGTATTCATGAAAATGACATTGAGGTATTTTCTAGTAGTCGAAGCGAAAACAACCCTTACGCACCAAATGCCAAAGACTCACTCGGGCATGGTCTGTACTGTGAAACCGTGATTAGCGAGCGGCGTATGCTGAACGTACCCAATGCGCTCAACGACCCAGAATGGGATAGCAATCCAGACATCAAGCTGGGTATGATTTGTTACTGCGGACTGCCTGTGTTTTGGCCAGATGACACCCCTTTTGGCACCATCTGCATGCTCGACAGCCAAGAGCGCTACTTTGATGAAGATGCGATGTCGCTGCTTGGTCGTTTTCAAACAGCCATCGAGGGCCAGCTAGAAACCCTATATCGCAAAGCAGAGCTTGCCGTACTCAATCAGGAGTTAGAAAACAAAGTCGCAGAAAGAACCAAGACACTTGCCGATCTCAGCAGTCGCTTACTCAAAGAAATTGAGCAGCGCACCGCAGCGGAAAGCCACTTGGATTTTCACCTTCACTACGACCCGCTCACTAAACTCCCCAACCGAGTCACACTGGCCGACGATCTCGCCAAACAGATGTCCTCTCTAGAAGACGATGAACAAATTACCCTGATTTATTTCAGTTTGAGAAACTTTAAGTTTGTGAACGCAAGCTATGGTTACATGTTCGGTGATCAGATTTTGTCGTCACTGAGCCAACGAATCTGCCACAAGCTGCCCAAAAAGTGGAAACTGGCCAGAATTGTTGGCTCAGATTTCGTTCTCGCCGCTCAGCATCTGCGTACCCCCGAGCAGCAAGAAAAAGCCATAGAACGAATTACCAATGCATGCACTCAGCCTTTTAATGTCAACGGTATGAGTATCAATTTGCAATGTAACTTGGGAATTGCTGTCTTCCCAATGGATGCAACAGACTCATTTAGCCTTATTCAGCGAGCCTGCTCAGCAATGAGTGAAGGTAAAAAAGAAGGTTTGCAGGTTGCTTACTTTAATGCGGCAGCACAAAAAGCCGCTGAAGAGCGCTTACGACTAGAATCACACCTTTCTAAAGCGCTGGAGAAAAACGAACTCGAGGTTCATTTCCAGCCAATCATTTGCCTCAAACAAGGGGGAAAGATCATTGGTGCTGAAGCGCTATTACGATGGAACAATCCAATACTGGGGCAAGTGTCGCCAGACCGTTTTATCCCTCTCGCGGAAAGCAACGGCCAAATAATAGAAATCGGCTACTTTGTTTTGCATCGAGCACTGAAGCAAGCTGCAGAGTGGCATCGCGCATCCCCGCACTCGTTTAAAATGGCGATCAACATCTCACCAATCCAATTCCAAGAGCAGCACTTCGTCCAACACTTACAAGACATCATTGAACTTTACCAACTGCCCGCGAAGTGCATTGAACTGGAACTAACAGAAGGTATTCTGTTGCAAGATGAAGAGTATGCGCAAAATGTCCTTGCTCAGTTGCGTCAATTTGGCGTCAGCATTTCTCTTGATGACTTTGGTACTGGGTACTCTTCACTCAGTTATCTGCAAAAATACGCGTTCGATACGCTAAAAATTGATCGCAGCTTTATTAGTCAGTTAGAGCACAATCAACACAACCGAGAGCTGACAAGAGCCATTATCGCAATGGCACGCAAACTTAATATGATGGTGATAGCCGAAGGGGTTGAAGAGCGCTATCAGGAAGACTTTATTCGAACCGAAGAGTGCAACTACGCTCAAGGTTTTTTGTATGGTAAAGCAGTTCCGGCTGATGAGTTCACGCAACAAATGACCAATGGACTTTAGTTGAATCAAGCGTATTGGCATTCGCCAACAATAGACACTTATCACCCCATCGGCTTGGTGGGGTAATTAACCTAGCTTGCTCAGTACTTTTTCACACAGCGTCTTCAACGAGATAAGTTCTTCAAGCTCTAAGTTAATTTTGCACTTCATCGCATTCGGAACGGCTTTTGCGGTTTGTTTGAGCGTTTGCCCAGATGAGGTGAGGTTTAGCACTCTTACCCTTTCGTCCGTCTCGCTTCGCCCTCTTAGCACGTAGCCTTTACTTTCCAAACGCTTTAACAAGGGAGTCAATGTTCCAGAATCAAGGTGCAAGCGCGAACCAACATCTTTGACACTTGCGCCATCTTGCTCCCACAGCACCATCATCACCAAGTACTGAGAGTAAGTCAGATCCAATTCGTCAAGCAGAGGACGATAAGCTCGAATCACCGCATTTGCCGCACTGTAAAGTGGAAAGCAGATCTGGTTATCAAGCAGCAGTTTCTCATCATCACTCAAACTTGGTTGCGTTTGGCATTCACTCATAATGTCACCTAAAAAATAAATTGCGCACAATATAGTTGCATTCTACATGGATTTCGATATAAGATTGCAAGCAATTAAATTGCGCGCAACTTAAATTAATAAGAAAACTCTCCATGACTACCCTATACAAGACTCAAGCAACAGCACTCGCAGGTCGTAATGGCCAAGTAAAAACAGATGATGGACTTCTCGACTTAGAACTTTCTTACCCTAAAGAGATGGGGGGCAGTGGCGCTGCGACCAACCCAGAACAGTTATTTGCTGCGGGCTACTCTGCGTGTTTCTCAAACGCTATTCTACATGTCGCTCGTGAAGCAAAAGTTGCGCTAAAAAACGCGCCAGTTACTGCTGAAGTGGGCATTGGTCCTAATGAAACAGGGGGCTTTGCTTTAACGGTGAGTTTAGCGGCAGAGTTGGATTTACCTCAAGAGCAAGCACTGGAACTGACAAAAGTCGCCCACCAAGTTTGTCCTTACTCAAACGCGGTTCGTGGTAACATTGACGTTAAAGTCACGGTGAACGGCCAAGCAATTTAATCAGCCGACACATTCATCCACTGCCATAGAAAACAAGCCGATCATGTGATCGGCTTGTTTCGTTTCTCTTTCGCGCTTTATGCGTACTCTTTACGCAGTTTCTTCGCAGCTGACACCATGTTGGCTAACGAGGCTTCCGTCTCTTCCCAGTTTCGGGTTTTCAGACCACAATCTGGATTCACCCAAAGCCTCTGTGCAGGAATCTTCTCCGCCGCAGTCGTCAACAATCCTTCTATCCACTCTTGCGTCGGTACATTTGGCGAATGGATATCATAAACGCCAGGGCCGATTTCATTTGGGTAGTTAAACTCTTCAAATGCTTTCAGCAGTTCCATGTTTGAGCGAGAGGTTTCAATGGTAATCACATCTGCATCAAGAGCGGCTACTGAATCAATGATCTCATTGAACTCCGAGTAACACATGTGGGTATGGATTTGTGTTTCTGGCTTAGCGCTCGATGCAGAGATCTTAAATGCGTCTACCGCCCACTCCAAATACGCTTTGTGATCGCGCTTTTTCAGCGGTAAACCTTCACGAATCGCAGGCTCATCGATCTGAATGATGTTAATGCCCGCATCTTGCAAATCAGAGACTTCATCACGTAGCGCCAGCGCAAGTTGGTCGGCGATCTGTTTGCGAGAAATGTCTTCTCTTGGGAAAGTCCAACATAATATGGTCACCGGGCCAGTCAACATGCCTTTCATCTGCTTGGAGGTAAGGGATTGTGCGTAGGTCGACCACTCTACGGTAATCGGTTTTTCACGTTCAATGTCCGCCACAACGATAGCCGGTTTCACGCAGCGAGAACCATAGCTTTGAACCCAACCGAACTTAGTGGTTTGGAAGCCAGCCAAATTCTCGGCAAAGTATTCAACCATATCGTTACGCTCTGCTTCACCGTGCACAAGGACATCTAAGTCAAGGGCCTCTTGGCGTTTAACGGCGTCTTCGATGTGCCCTTTTAGTGCCACTTCATACTCTTGCTGCGACAATTGACCCGAGCGAAACGCACTGCGTTGGACTCGAATTTCACTGGTCTGCGGGAATGAACCAATGGTCGTCGTTGGGAACAAAGGCAGCCCTAAAACTTCACTCTGATGCGCTGCTCGTTCTGGGTAAGGGGCCGTTCGCTCAGTGAGTTGTTTAGTAATTCCGTTTAGGCGAGCCTGTACCTGAGGTTTGTTTACGTGAGTCGCGGTTTTACGCGCTTGAATTGGGGCGCTATAAGTATCGCAAGCCAGAATCGCCTCTTGATCGCCATCAAGCGCTTTGCCAAGTAGCGCAACTTCCGTCACTTTTTGCTTAGCGAAGGCAAACCAACTGCGCACTTCCTCAGAAAGTTCTGTTTCAAGCGATAGATCAACAGGGCTATGTAGCAGAGAACAAGAACTTGCCACCCACAGTTTATCACCCAGTTTGTCTTTAACCGGTTGTAGCAGTGCAAGCTGAGCGCTTAAGTCTGCGCGCCACACGTTACGCCCATTAATCACACCCGCAGACAATACCCAATCTTTAGGTAATTTATTTGCCACCAGCTCCAACTGTTCTGGGGATGCCGACAGGTCAATGTGCAAGCCGTCAACGTTGAGCTCAACAATTTTGTCTAACGTATCGAGAACAGAATCGAAATAGGTTGTCAGTAGCACTTTTACGTCTGTTCGAATCACTTGATACGCTAGCCTAAACGCGTCAAGCCATGGTTTTTCAAGCTCAAGAGATAAAATAGGCTCATCAATTTGGACCCACTCTACGCCTAAGTTGGCCAACTTTGACAAGATCGCTTGGTAAGCTGTTAACAGACGCGGCAACAAACTCAAGCGATCAAAGCCCTCTTCCACCTCTTTACCCAAATAAAGGTAACTCAGCGGCCCTAGTAGGACAGGTTTAACTTTGTGACCGGCTTGAATTGCTTCATTCACCTCTTCAAACAGCTGAGGCCAACTCACCTCAAAAGTATCTTCTTGGCTGAACTCTGGCACAATGTAGTGATAGTTGGTATTGAACCACTTGGTCATATCAGACGCCGCACTGCCGCTGCAACCGCAGTTCGCCTGAGATTGTCCGCGACCAACCTTAAACAAGGTATCTAAATCAGGAAAACCAGAACGGTGGCGTTTAGGCACATGACCTAACAATAACGTGGTAGTGAGAACATGATCATACCAAGCGAAATCGCCTGCCGTCACATAGTCTAAGCCAGCTTGTTGCTGAGTTTGCCAGTTGCTGACACGTAGCTCTGAACCAACCGATTTCAATTGAGCTTGGTCAATCTCGCCTCGCCAATATTTCTCTAGGGCAAATTTTAGCTCTCGTTTTTCGCCAATACGGGGATAGCCAAGGATGTGAGTCGTTGTTGTCATAATCGTCGTCCTGTCATTCTTTTCATTCACAATGTTTATATTTTTTAGCACACCAAAGGCGTCTGGATGGCTAAAATATTGCGCTAAACCCTAGACGAAGCAATCTCCAAATATTCAACTTGTTTATTAGTTTTGTTCATGATGGCTCGACAATATTGAAGCAAAATGAAGAAAACCAAATATTTTAGACGTCTAGATGTTTACACTTCTTTATAAACGACGTATGTTGAAAACACTCATGCGGAATAACTCAGTTTGAAAGGAACTCATGGTAGAGCTCAAGCATTTAAAAACGTTAACCACATTGCGTGATACAGGATCATTGACCGCCACTGCCACCGCTTTGCACCTAACTCAATCGGCCCTATCACATCAATTGAAGGATCTAGAGGCTCGGATTGGAGGCGCTTTGTTTCTGCGTAAAACTCGACCAGTAAAATTCACCTCCGAGGGTGAGATTTTGCTTCGGCTTGCGGATGATGTGCTTCCCCGTTTGGCCAAGGCAGAGAACGAGTTAGCCAGCCTGAAAGAAGATGTGAACGGACGATTGCACATGGCGATCGAATGCCACTCGTGTTTTCAATGGCTGATGCCCGCATTAAGGGAGTATCAAGTCGCGTGGCCGAGTGTTACGTTAGACTTTTCCTCCGGTTTTGGGTTCGAGCCTTTGCCAGCATTGATTGGAGGGGAATTGGATCTAGTGATTACATCTGACATTGCCCCGCGCTCAGAAGTCCACTACGAGCCGTTGTTTGATTTTGAAATGCGACTTGTAACGGCAACCACACACCCTCTGGCAAGCCGTGCGCGCATTGAACCTCAGGACTTAGCCGATCAAACCATGCTCTCTTACCCGGTTCAGAAAAGTCGTCTCGATGTGGTCAAACATTTCCTTCAGCCAGCTGGCATTGAGCCCGCTCGTTGGAAGCAGTCTGACAATACGCTGATGCTGATCCAGATGATCTCGGCCGGCCTTGGGGTTGCAGCACTGCCCAACTGGGCCATCAGCGAGTTCTCTCGTCAAGGATTGATTACGAGTATCCCGCTTGGTGAAGGATTATGGCGAAGATTGTTTGCCGCAACGCGACATGCTGATAAGGATAAGCGTTACTTGCAAGCCTTTTTCAATACCGCTCGCCAGCAATCAAAGAGTCATTTGGAAGGGATAAAAACAGTATAAAAAAGGAGGCAGTTGCCTCCTTTTCACTATAAAGTGGTCGATTATCTAGAATAAGACTTAAATTGATTGGTGAGCGGATCATATTGGTAGCCCAACACATCCAGTTTCCCCACCACGGACTCAACGTCCATTTCGTACATACTGACTAACTCATCAAAGCTACCGCATTCCAACCGAAGCTTTTCGTTAACGATACCTAGCAGAATGACGCTATCAAAGCGGCTCACATTGCTCAGATCCATAGCCACGCTCCTTTCTTAGTACGCCTACTAACAAGCCTAGCCACAATTGAGCAAATTTAAAGTGAGCCCAGTCTAAAGTGCAAACAAAGCTTGGTTGGATGTCACCGCCAGCAGCATCACCGCAAGCGCAAATCCTAACTGTGGCTTGCTGATTTCGCGCGATAGCAACATGTGCCAGCACCATACAACAACCGCAGCAATCATGAGTGCAAAACCAATCAACAAGGGTTGCAGCACACTCATCAGCACCTGCTCATCCAAAGATGCCGCTTTAAGTGCAATAGCCAGTGTCATCAGCATCGCAGAAATGACACCCGACACGGGAAGAATTCGGTGAAACGCCTGAAGTCGAGTTCGTGCGACGGTCAGCAACAGATGCGCAAACAATGCACCAAGCAGCGCGATCTGGACAAAAACATTAATGCCCCCTGCGAGACTCGCTTGCTCTGCGATCATGATTGCGACATAAGAGAGCGCCAAACCATTCGCTAGATACATCACCCAAAGTGGGCCCTGATCGCGGGTCTTTTTGGTTTGTACTTGGGAGTAGAAATAGGCGATGGCAAACACCACCATCATTGCTTCTACCTTCAACGAAGCAACGGCAAGCCACATCACAGCAAGGGCTGGGAGTACTTTGTGAATTCGTCCACGTTGACCGGGACAAATTTCACCTTTAATTAAGATTAACGTCAAAATAAGCTGTGCGCCCAAAAGCATCGGAGCCGACACGGCCAAAAATTGCTGCACCATGATGTCATGTTCTGTTTGAAAGTGATGGGTGCGGATAATAGCAAACTTACCGCTTGGGTGTTAGCGTGGCGGTTAACGTAAACTCGCAAAGTAGTTTAAGACATCTTGCGTCGTAACGATCCCGAGGTACTCACCCAGCTCGTTTTCAACAATCCAAGGCAATTTGATCCCGCTTCGAATCAGATCGGAGATCTCTATCAACTTCATCTGATAGGAGATCTTGTGTACCTCTGGCTGCATCACTTGGTTTAACCGCTTTTTCGCTATGGTCATGTCTTTGGTCGTTTCGAGCTTGGTCCCTAACGTAGGCGTAATGTGGAAGTTGAGCTCCTTGCGACCGACAATACCCAAGCAAGTCTGCCCATCAATGATTGGCACAACTTGAATGTTGTAACGACCAGACTCAAATATCTCCAACGCCTGATCCAAGGTATCTCTTGGCGCCAAAGTAGGAATATGAGTTTGGGTAATGCTAAGTATACCCACTTTACGCATACTCGACGTGCGACTGAGAAAGTCTTCCAACTTGTCGTAATAGCCCCACGCCTTCTCTAACTCATTGAGAGGCAGCGGTTTAGAAAAGAAGTAGCCTTGAATAAAATCCACCCCTAGTCCACACAACACTTCTAATTCATGTCGCGTTTCCACACCTTCCGCCACCACTTTAACGCTGAGTGTATGCGCCAGCTCTGTGATCATTTTGACGATGAAATACTGATGCGAGCCCATTTTAATATCGGTGACAAATTCTCGATCAATCTTAAGCAAATCAAAGTTTGAATCACTTAAATAACTGAATGAGCTGTAGCCTGTGCCAAAGTCATCAATCGCGATGCTCACTCCTTTACGGCGAATGCTGCGAATCAATGCAGATTGGCGAGATTCACTATCAAAGTAAGCACTCTCGGTAAGCTCGATGGTCACAAGTTCCGGCGTTTTTGCGTACTGATAAATCAATGATTCGGCGCTCTGCAGCACTTCGTCCACGTCCAGCTTGGTGTTGAGTGAACGGTTTATTGTCACACCTAGCTTGGCGCCAAAACGTTCCTGAATTGCTGTCAGCTC
This sequence comes from Vibrio sp. MarTm2, assembly GCF_027587055.1. Taxonomy (NCBI): domain Bacteria; kingdom Pseudomonadati; phylum Pseudomonadota; class Gammaproteobacteria; order Vibrionales; family Vibrionaceae; genus Vibrio; species Vibrio sp. MarTm2. The sequence goes on from NZ_JAPPTK010000001.1 coordinate 193,493, forward strand.
TTCGAGCGCCCTTTTCCCTGCGCACCAATCCAAATCAGCCACGAGATCGAGGTCCTCTGCGATGGTCACCATCTCTTGCGTATTGAGCATCTGCCCATTTGGCCCTTTAAATCGACTTAGCGCTTCGAACTTCACAATGTCCCACGTTCTTACGTCGACAATCGGTTGGTAATACACCTCAACACTTTGCGATTTAATCAGCTTGGCCGCCCATTCTTCTAGCTCTTTTCGTCTCAATACCTCTTTGTGAATCGCACCATGATAAAACGTAATCTGCCCTTGGCTGTTATTGCTTTGCTCCAATAAGGCTTGCACCGCATGACTAACCAGCAGTTTGGGATTGTAAGTATCGTGACCGAGCACTGAAACGCCCACTTTTCCCTTTAGAATCGCGCGGTGGATTGCTTTGCCTGCTGACTGATTCAGGGTTGAGAAAAAACGGCGAATGGTTTGGTGAATGATCCGCACTTGGCCGGGAGAATCCGTTTTCGGACACTCTAAACACGCCACAAAATGGTTGTTACCAATATACCCCACTTGCTGCGCGATACGATTGCGTGACAGGTGTTCCGAAAGCGTCGATTTGAGTTCAAAATCGTCCTTCTGCTCAAAACGAGGGACAAATGCCACCACCATACTGATCGCCTCGGAGCTATCGTTTATCCAACGCTTCGCCACCATCTGGGTAAATTGCGATTCGGTGGGAAGTTGAGTTAACAGCTCGACGCCACCGAGCTCAATGTCTGCGACGCGATATAGATTTTTCGACAAATCCAGATAATAGCCAAGGTAAAACAGCTGACCAGCAAACGTCACTCTTTGTAGAGTCAGATCTTGGGGTATGGTTTTGCCATCGACCTGCTTGATGAGTACAACACCGGACCAATACCCTTTACTGTCTACATCAGACCAAATCGATTGGTAGAACTCTTCACTATGCTTATCTGAGTTGAGTGTATCAACAGACTTCATCAACAACTCTCTGGCGCTGTAACCAGTGTGATCGAGGAAATAGGTGTTGCAGGCAAGCATCGACTTGTTGCTGTTGAGTAACACAACGCCATGATGCGGGTTTTCAAACAACTGCTGGAAGAACTCATTGAATAGTGCAGTAGAGACAGAAAAATAGAGCAAAGGGGTAATGTGCCCTTTTACCGTCAAGGTATTCTCTGCACTAAAAGAGAAATTGACGTAGCAACACTGGTCACCATCGAGCGTCATACAACAGGCATAATTTAACGTCCGCTGACAACGACATGCTTCTTTTATGAGGTCAATAAATTTGGTTTGATCGCTGTAATCTAAGCAAGCAAGTATTACGTTTCCTGACACATTGGGCAAACGTGACTGCAAAAGCAAACCAAGCGCTTGTCTGTCAACATCGAGCTTGTGATGTTTAATGTCCCAAGTCCAAGCAATAGAAGTGAGCGGCGCCCCTATTTCACGACTCAAGTCAGATTCCGTTACCTTTGGCCCACTAAGCATTATCCACTGCTCACCTAAAATTAGCTCCCTTTACCCTTAACTTTAGGACAAGAGTCTTAGTTACACCTAAGCATTAGAATAACAATTGATAAATTTAACTTTAATCTTCTACACAGAAACTCAATACCGTCGCCATTTCCACTAACCCTTTGAACACCCCAAGCTCATCAGTCAATATCCAAGGCAAAGGCGTGCCTTGCGTAACGAGTCGGTGAACCTCTTTTACTGGCGTATGCCAATCGAGTACCGTTCCTCCGGGGGTCATCATTCGGTTGACACTCTTATGCCAATTATTTTTCTCTTTGCTTGTTTCGAGATCCGTGCCCATCGTTGGCGTCATATGTAAATGCATGGTTGTTCGCGACAGCACACCGACACATTTTTTATTGTCAATCACAGCCAAGTAATCGCCATGAGACACATTAAAATATTGATGCGCGAGGGATAACGGATCTCCTGGATCAAGGTGATGGCTATTTTTGCTAACCAGCTTCATGAGAGTTTGTTCTGGTGCACTTGGTGCGGTTTTCGGCCACCGGCAATAATGCTCGTGGGCGACGATTTGCTTTGTACTTTCTGGTTTTGCAAACAAGTAACCTTGAATGTAGTCCACCCCAAGTTCAGTCAGCAAAGCCAACTCACTTTCTGTCTCTACCCCTTCGGCAATCACATCAAGATTGAGCTGATGTGCCAGATGCACAAGCGTATGGACAATATGATACTCCCGCGTTTCTTTTTCTAATCCGGAGATAAACTGGCGATCAATCTTGAGTACATCAAAGAAACTCTTGGTTAAGTAATGGAACGAGGCACATCCAGAGCCGAAATCATCAACAGCAATTTTTACCCCTGCATCGCGAAGCGTTTGAATCAGTTGCTGGCTGTTGTCTGAATTGTCCAAAAAAGCACTTTCGGTAAATTCTATGTTTAAGCAATCTGGGGACAAACCAGCATCATCTAGCGCGAGTGCGGTATGCTTCAGCACATCGACAATGCCAACATCGGTATTCAATGAGCGATTGACTGACAACTGCAAGGTGTCGCCAAACCGCTTTTGTAGTGCTTTGAATTGTTCAAATGCCATCCCACAGACCAAATTATCTAACTCGAAAATTTTGCCCATATCTTCAGCGACCTGAATATAGTCTTGGGTGGTCGCAGGTTCCGACTCCAAAGGGGGGAAACGGCACAGCGCTTCAAATTTCTCTACGCACTGCTGCTTTACGCTGACTATGGGTTGGAAATAGACCTCTACATTTTTGTTCAGCATCGATTTTTGCACATGTGCTTCAAGGCGTTTCTTGCGCTCAATTTGCAAATGGATCGAGCGATCATAAAACGCGATGCGTTTATTTTCTCCTGAATGAAGTTCGAGAATCGCTTGGCAAGCATGAGACACAAGCCGATTGGGCGTCTCAGCGTCCACACCATAGATTGAAACGCCCAACAGCCCAGTCTTTAAAACCTCATGAATATCCTTAGTAGCATGCTTAAAACAATGGAAAAAGGTCGTTAATGTCTTGGCGATGTCTCGTACCCGTTGCTCTGGGTGTTCAACCACCACAGGCAAACAGGCTAGAAAGCGTCCGCTGTCCATATACCCTGAAAACAACGCGCTGGTTTTCTCTTTTAGATAAGCGGCAAAACGTTTTTTTTGCTCGTTGGTGCCCTTTGAAGCAAAGCGCGGCTGGATGGCGAGAACCAGTAAGGTATTGTCTCGGTCCGTCGCTTTACATCGCTTGGTCAGCTGGGCAAGAAAATGATCCGACGTCGGTAATTGCGTCAGGATATCAACCCCGCCAGACTGGGTGTCTTCCAATCGATCGAGATCAGACGATAGATCTGTACTCAAGCCGATATAATAGTCTTCCCCACTCCCCAAGCCAATTTTCTGGATCGTTAAGCTCTGGGGAAACACCTTACCTTGTGCATGACGTGAAAGCAGTACCCCATTCCAATATCCCTTGGAAGCTAATGATTCCCATAGTGCCCGATAATGCTCGTCATCATGACTCGAAGAGTTAAAGATGTTGGTTTTTAGTCCGACAAGTTCATTGCGAAGATACCCCGTCATCTTTTCAAAATAGTGATTACAGGCAAGGATGCGCGTATCCGAATCAGTCACTACCACACCGTGATGCTGATTTTCAAAAATGCCGTAAAATATCTCTGATGCTTCTTGCGCATTCGAAATGACCAAGCAAGGCGAGATCGTGCCTTTCAGGTGATATTCATCCGCTTTGTACATGTAGATTTCAACGAATGTAAACAGTGATGTGGGTGTCACAAGGCAGCAATGGAGGTAACAATCCTCGCCAGTCGTCAACGCGGTTTGAAACGCGCGCTTCACTCTATCTCTTTGACCTGGTGGGACTAAGCGAATCAAACGTGTCGCCGAGAAGGTTGAATACACCTCGCCAAACATCAAGGTTTGCCCTTCGTTATCGCAATAGAAGGCTTGTGTTTTAAGGTTCATCGCCCAGTCGTAAACAACGTACTTGCTTTTTCTGCCCTGTAGCTGAGGCGCAGTAGCATGCGGCTCATTCATGACATCATCCATCTCAATACCCAACCAGTTTTATACTTCTATAATTAAATCTATCGCATTTAGCGCAATGTTGACGTTAATCCGCTAACAAATTGGGCAAATATCCTTTGACCTTCACCAATTAGTTTAGCCAGCGGATAAACTACACAAACCACTTAAAAATCCCCCAATAATCTAAGGATATGTAAGGCTAGATAGATGGGCGCCAAGCCGCTATAATTCGCGCTCCCTGGATCCGAGAGCAAAATATGTACAGCGAAAACACCCCTATTCACGAGCAAAAGAAATATTGGGCAGAGTGCTTTGGCACCGCACCTTTTCTTCCAACGAGCCGAAAAGAAATGGACGCTCTTGGATGGGACAGCTGTGACATTATTATCGTAACCGGCGATGCCTACGTTGATCATCCAAGTTTTGGTATGGCGATCATCGGTCGATTACTTGAAGCGCAAGGCTTTCGAGTCGGCATCATTGCTCAACCAGAATGGAACACCAAAGATGCCTTCATGGCGTTAGGTAAGCCGAATCTTTTCTTTGGTATTACCGCCGGTAACATGGACTCCATGATTAACCGCTACACCGCGGACAAAAAACTGCGTCATGATGATGCCTACACGCCAAACAATGAAGGGGGCAAACGCCCTGATCGTGCAACTTTAGTTTACTCACAACGTTGTCGTGAAGCATACAAAGGCGTACCCATTGTTTTAGGTGGAATTGAGGCGAGTTTACGTCGACTCGCGCACTACGATTATTGGTCAGATAAAGTACGCCGCTCAGTGTTGTTTGATGCAAAAGCAGATATTCTGCTGTTTGGTAATGCTGAACGCGCGCTGGTAGAAGTCGCGCATCGGTTGGCCGATGGTGAAGAGATCTCAACACTAACCAATATTCGAGGTACGGCAGTAAACCTCGCTGCCGCGCCAGAAGGCTACAACGTGATTGATTCATCACGAATCGAGAAACCGCGCAAAGAAGCCTTTATTCCGCCGAACCCATACGTGGTCGAAGAGCAGTGTGATACCAAAGCCAAAGCACAAGAAACCGAGGCGAAACCAATAACTATTCGCCCATCTCGTCACGACGCGGCGACCACAGCCGTTCGCATTCCGCCGTTTGAAAAGCTCAATAACGACCGAATTCTTTATGCTCACGCGAGCAGAATCATGCACCTAGAGACAAACCCTTACTCAGGTCGCGCATTGATTCAGCGCCATGGAGACCGCGAATTGTGGGTTAACCAAGCGCCAATTCCCCTCACCACCGAAGAGATGGACTACGTGTTTGGCTTGCCTTATGCGCGTGTTCCCCATCCGATGTATGGCAAAGCAAAAATCCCAGCGTATGACATGATCAAAACGTCGGTGAACATCATGCGTGGTTGTTTCGGTGGCTGTTCTTTCTGTTCGATCACCGAGCACGAAGGACGTATTATCCAAAACCGGTCGCAAGAATCGATCCTCAACGAACTGGAAGAAATCCGCGACAAAGTCCCCGGCTTTACAGGCACAATTTCTGATCTCGGCGGCCCAACTGCTAACATGTATCGTTTGGGCTGTAGCGATCCGAAAGCAGAAGCGAACTGTCGTCGTCCATCATGTGTATTCCCGGGGATCTGTAATAAGCTCAATACGGACCACAAACACACCATCGATCTTTACCGCGCCGCCCGAAAAGTGAAAGGCGTGAAAAAAGTGATGATTGCATCAGGCGTACGTTACGACCTTGCCATAGAATCACCAGAATACGTAAAAGAGCTTGTGACTCATCACGTGGGCGGCTACTTGAAGATTGCACCAGAGCATACTGAAAAGGGCCCGCTGGATCTGATGATGAAACCAGGCATGGGAACTTACGACCGCTTTAAAGAGATGTTTGAAAAATACAGCGAAGAAGCGGGTAAAAAGCAGTATTTAATCCCTTACTTTATCTCGGCCCACCCAGGTACCGAAGACGAAGACATGCTCAACCTTGCGCTGTGGTTGAAGAAAAACAATTTTGAGTGTGACCAAGTACAAAACTTCTACCCATCACCGATGTGTAATGCGACGTCGATGTACTACTCAGAGACCAACCCGCTTAAACGCGTGAAATACAAAAAACGCGAAGACGTACCAGTGGCAAAAGGTGAGCGACAACGTCGACTCCACAAAGCGCTGCTGCGTTACCATGATCCAGCAAACTGGCCAATGATTCGTGAAGCATTGATCAACATGGGCAAAAAGCATCTAATCGGCGATAAACCTGGTTGTTTGATCCCAGCAGAAGATCTTGATGCGAAAACGCCAGCGCAGCGCAGAAAATCAGGACGTCATGGCTCCCAGCGATTTGCGACCAAGCACACCAAAAGCCAACCTGGTTTTGAGAAAATGCATGGTGATAACCGTGGTGGAAACAAAGGCGGTAAGCCGGGTAACCGCAATGGTAAACCAGGCAGTAAACCGTCAGGCAGTCGACCAAACGCGGGGCCTAACGCCAAACCGCAAAACGGCCGTGGTGGTAAACCAACTGGTGCTAACAAAGCCAGCAACAGTGGAAAACCGAGCGGCAATCGAAAACCTAAACACCGCTAAACATTGAGAAATCGCAGCTTCGGCTGCGATTTTTTCATCGGTTCAATGGGTACTAGAGTTATCGCGCCTTCTGATCACTTTGAGGAGGTGTTCATCTTGCCATTGAGAGATTTTCGCCCGTTTTAGCTCTTTCTTCGTCATCTCGAGGCTTTTTACTAGGTGTTCGTGCTTTATACCTAGCACCTTACTTTCAATCAGTGACTGTGACATTTCATTTTGCATCAAAGTGATGCCTTTCAGAGCGAGCTTGATCTCTTTTGGCGCACGATCAGGAATTTTGTCTAGCACACTGCGGCACTTTTTTAAGCGACTTAATGCACGAGATACGTCAGAAAATGTTTCAGTTGTATATTTTTGAAGTGACTCAGCCTGCTGCTCAAGCTCAGGGAGAACCCAATCCGTCAACGACGTCGTGAGTCGCAATAACGCTTCATTCGCTTCTTTTTCAGCCGCCTTCATCGCCATATTTACTAGACCACAGATTATTACCGTGCTTACAAGAGCAGGCAGAGTGAAGCCTAGCAGTAAGATCTGAATCCCAGCCACAGCAGCGCACAAAGCCATCAAGTTTCGTTGATAGAAAGTCACGGAAACCACACATTTAATGACAATTCAGTTAATAGCTTAGTTTAGATTCGTCAGCGTTGTGAACGAGAAATAATAAAAAAAGCTTAACCCAATAGGTTAAGCCTTACTCAATAAAACGCGGCTGCTTAATTAAGCGTTTTGTGCTTCAAACTCTTGCATGAAGTCTACAAGCGCTTGTACGCCTGCCAATGGCATCGCGTTATAGATTGACGCTCGCATCCCACCAACAGCACGATGTCCTTTCAAAGAGACCAAACCTCGTTGTTTAGCTTGCTCTAGGAACAACTCGTCAAGTTCTGGTTTCGCCAATTGGAATGGCACATTCATACGCGAACGGTTGTCTGGATGCACTTCATTGCGGTAGAAGTCGGACTGGTCAATCGCATTGTAAAGCAGTGTCGCTTTCTCTTGGTTGATTTGCTCCATCGCTTCAACACCACCATTGGCTTTCAACCACTTAAACACCAAGCCTGATAAATACCACGCGAAGGTCGGTGGCGTGTTGAACATCGAATCTTTCTCAGCCAAGGTTTTGTAATTGATAAAGCTTGGTAGCAAGTCATTCGCAAGATCGAGAAGGTCATCACGAACAATCACGATGCAAAGACCCGCTGGACCAATATTTTTCTGCGCACCCGCATAAATAACGCCGTACTTAGACACATCAATTCGACGAGATAAGATGTTTGACGACATGTCCGCTACGATCGGTTTGTCTGTATCAGGAAGCTCACTGATCTCGATACCATCAATGGTTTCATTTGGACAGAAGTGAACGTAAGCCGCTTCAGGATCAATCACCCACTCGCTAACGTCACGTACCGCAGTTTTGCCCGCTTTGGTTACTTTTGCGTCAAACACATCAGCGTCGCAGTACTTACGCGCTTCTTGAACCGCACTTTCTGCCCAGTAACCCGCATCGATGTACGTCGCTTTTTTGGCCGAGCCAAGCAAATTGAGTGGCACTGCAGCAAACTGGGCACGAGCACCACCCTGACAGAATAGAACTTTGTAGTTATCAGGAATATTAAGTAGATCGCGCAGATCTTGCTCCGAATCTTCAGCAACTTTAATAAACTCTTTACTACGGTGGCTGATTTCCATTACCGAAGTACCCAGTTCATTCCAGTTGATAAATTCAGCTTGCGCTTGTTCCATCACGGCTTTAGGCAATCCGGCAGGGCCTGCACTAAAGTTATATACATTATCCATTCTGAGTTTCCTTGCTCATGCTTCAATTGAGAACTAACAGGATTAATACCACGTTTTTTCAGCGATAAAAAGCAAGAAAAGAGGTCTTTAGACCTCTTTTCTTAATAAACATTGAAAAAGAATACTTATGGCTGCATCGCACCTGAAATCAGCAGAGCCATAAGGGGAATTTCTTGGCCACTCTTAAACAATAGATTGCCTTCTTTTAGCTCTGCGTTGATTTGATAGCCTTTGTCCGTTTGCTCGACAAACTCCATCACGATCGCTTCATCAACACCTTGCTTAATAAATGGGTATTGCTCAACCAATTCATTGGAGAAGAAGGTATCCAATTGACCAGTCAGTGCTGGAAGGATCATCGCAGGGTTTTGGGTGATGTTGTCTGTACCCTCAGGCAAGGTGATTTTCCACTGGCTTTCAAACTCGCCATTGTCTCCTAGCGTTAAGGCCATTTTGTTCATCGACAAGTAGAAACCTTTTTCGACCAAAGTTTCCACGTAAGGGATAGCGCTTTGTACATCTTCTTCCGTTAACACTGGGTTACTTTGATAAAGATTCAACAAATGTTCAAACGACTCGCTGTCGAGGTTACCCAGTTCCACATCAACCAATAACTTGTCTACCGTTCCTTCTGTGGTCACCAGATCTTCTACCGAAAAGACATGCTGACTACTGACGCGCTGGGTCGTTTCTTCTACTAGTGAAGAAAACTCGTACTGTGCGTTTTTCATGCCAAACATAGTCACTTGGTCAGTGCTTGAGATAGAAACATCACCAAAACGCATCATTTGCTCACCAAGCCATAAGCCATTTGACATACGACCTTGACCACTACCTTTCAGTGCAGACAGCAGTAATTTCTCACCACTATTAAAATCCACTTCGACTGAAGGTACGTTGAGATCGTAGGTTATCTCCCCAAGAACAGTCGCATGACCCTTAAGAACAGAACGAGAAATAGACACCATCGCGCCGTCAACATCGTCAGTGGCTTGATGCCAAGCGTCAAACGTAAGGGTAAAGTCGGTATTGCCGTTTAACTGTGTCACCGTATCAAGAGTCACGGGTAGTTCATCGACATCATCCAGTACTGAATGTGCTTTTAGGCTCAGTAAACCGTGAGAAACATGACTATTCACCACAAACTGGTTAGGTAAGCCATCTGCGGCTAGCATCTCTGCCATTTCTGGGTCGGTGACCACGTATCGCGTTTGCACTTCAGAAGAGAGATAGCCACGGTCATACTTGACGATTTCTGCCGTTACACTCCCCGAATTCAGTTGGTTTATACCATCAGTCACCACATTCTGACCGATTTGACCAACCGCAAGTGGCCAACACAAAGCAAGAGCAATCGCGCCACCAATAGCGCCATATTTTTTAAGCTGGTTCATGTCATCATCTTTAACAATAAATTTGATTTAGTGTACACCAAAAAACATTGAGATAAATCAGAGTATTGGCTTTCTTCCAAAATGAGCAAGCATTCTAATACTCAGCTCTCAAACAAATTCGCGCGAGCCTGATACAGTAGCCAATGTGTTTGTCGAATGAGAGCCCATACGTGAATCAATTTGCCGTTTTGTGTCTTGATAATAATCCCGTCAGTGTCGAACAACTGCGTCGTGAGTTGAGCCCTTTTTCATCTCGATTCGATCTACATACGGAAGACTCAATTGACGATGCAAACGCTGCATTGGATTACTGCTTGGAGCAAAAGCAGACCGTCGCATTAGTTATCGCCAGCCACAACGAAAGTTTCAATGGTGCGGATTTCTTAATCCAGCTCGACAAAATGAGCCACACTCAGCAAGCTCGTAAAATCCTGATCAGTTGCGGTCAAGACATTCAAGCCATTCTGTCTGCTGTCAACGACGGACGCCTAGATCACTGTTTAACTAAACCGCTACAAGACAACCTCGTCCATAAAACCGTCCAAAAAGAACTCACGACCTTCATTCTCGAGAATGACTCAGAAAACCTGCTCCATTACAGCCAAATACTCGACCACCAGCGCCTACTTAGAGCCCACATCGACAATAAAATGCGCTCGTATCGAGAAGGGTTTATTAGTGAACACCATCGACTCTCCGATCAAGAGCTCGCCCAACAAGTCACTGACGCCCTACTCGCCTTTTTCGCAGACAAAGATGAAACCAAAGCCTGCCGCACGTACTCCACCGATCACCTACTAACCCGAGAAGGGGAAGAAAATAGCTTTTTGTGGTTCATTACCAAAGGTGAAGTTGCGCTTTACAAGAAAGACGACACGGGCGTACAACGAGAAGTCGTTAGGCATACACAAGGTAACATTGTTGGGGGGATGTCCTTTGTGACAGGAGAGCCTTCTTTTTCAACGGCGATTACGCTTAAACCGACCGAGGTGATCAAGCTCAAGCGGGAAGTGTTTGCCGAGGTGATGCACTCAAACACCGAATTATTGCCGCTATTCACTAACTTACTGCTGCGTCACTTTAATCGTCGCTTGCAGCGAAGCATCACGACAAAACTTGAATTGCAGAAAACGCTAGAGTCACTCGAACAGGCACAAAAACAACTGGTTGAGAGAGAAAAAATGGCCATGCTAGGCCAGCTGATTGCAGGTGTCGCACACGAGCTCAACAACCCAGTCGCCGCCATCTTGCGCGGGACGGAGACGTTAACCGATAAAATACAGATCTTGGTCGACGCACCTAAACTCGATAGTAATAGCAAAAACATCGAAATATTGACGCACGCACTTTCGGCAAAACCGCGATCAACCGCAGACGAACGTGCGTTAGTCAACACGGTCAACGAGCAAATCAACAACCGGAGAGTAGCCAAAAAACTGGTTAAGTTAAACTTACACCAGTATCAACCTTGGCTCGATCGCGCCCAAAACTCAGATCCAACCCTGCTCGGCGATCTAGAGCAACTTGAACACTATTACCTTGCTGGGTCGACGCTAAGATCAATCAACGTCTGTGCGCTACGAATTGCCGATATGGTCAAAAGTCTTAAAGGGTACGCGCGTTCTGATGATGAACGATTCCACCGAGCGGATATCCACGAGGGTATCGAAGACACCTTGGTGATATTCGAAAGCAAACTCAAACTTCACAAGGTAGAAAAAGCGTTTTGCTCGACAAACTCAGTGTACTGTTTGCCCATCGCCCTTCAGCAGGTTTGGACCAACTTAATTTCCAACGCCATTGATGCGTTCCCCGCAAAAGGAAAACTGCGCATCACGACTGAGCTGATGACAAAAGACAGACGCCAATGGTTTGTGGCGAGCTTCGAAGATAATGGACACGGTATCCCTGTTGAACTTCAGCAGCAGATTTTTGAATTGAATTTCACGACTAAAAAAGAAGGCAACTTCGGTTTAGGGATTGGGTTGTCCGTTTGCCAACAAATCGTTCGACAACACGGCGGCTTCATCAGCGTGGAGTCAGAACAACACCAATACACAAAAATGTCGGTTTGGCTGCCCTTTAGCCAAGACTAACCAATAACGAGGAACTTAACATGAGTAAATACCTTATCTTATGCGTCGACGATGAAAGAGAAGTTCTCGATAGCGTTGTCCAAGATTTGGATGAATTCGAAGAGCATTTTTCGTTAGAGGCAGCCGAATCTGTTCAAGAAGCCAAACAGATCATTGAAGATGCTGAACGCGACGGCATAAAATTGGCGCTCATCCTTTGCGACCATATCATGCCCGAGCAAACTGGGATCAGTTTTCTTATCGAGCTAAACGAGCAAGCATCCACTCAAGCGACCCGAAAACTGCTCCTCACCGGCCAAGCAGGACTCGAAGATACGGTCGAAGCCATTAACCACTCTAGCCTTCACTTTTACATTGCGAAACCTTGGCGTGGCGATGAGTTACGTAACGTCATCAAAGAACAATTGACCCAATACATGATTGAGAACGAGCCTGAACTCATGCCCTGGTCATCGGTACTAAACACTGAAAGAATATTTGAGGAGATGGCGAAAAATCGCCTCAACTATGGTGAGTAGTTAAACGATTTTGGCACATAGCTTGCTAGATTCTTATTATCACGACAAAACAATGACATTTTTATAGTGGCAACCGCTTGGATGCATTATGATGTCGATTTATCGTCATAGCGAGTCGTCGCTTAAGACCAAGGAAATTAACAAGATAAAGGTTTATCGTCCTTATGCGTAAAACAATCTTAGCCGCAGCTTTAGTGCTAGCATCTGGTCAATCTTTCGCTCAAATTGATCCAAACAGCCCAACCGTAATGAGCAACTTTAGCTACGACTACGTTGAAGCTCGAATTGGCGCAAGCCCAGTGACTTTTGGTGCTGCAATGAGCAAAACTGTTCACCCAAATGCCCACCTTATTGGCCGTATTGACTCTGAATTCGAAGGTGATTTTGACGCAGGCGCGGGTTTTGGCTTCCACGCACCTATCAATAACTGGGCTGATTTCACTGGTGAAATGTTATTCCGTTTGGTGGACAATGATGACACAAGCGGCACCGACACAGGTCTTGAACTGAACCTAGGAGTTCGCCAATGGCTTGGCCCGCAACTCGAAGTGGGCGGCAAAGTTGGTTACACCTCTATCGATAGTGAAGAAGATTGGATTGGTTCTGCATATGCACGTTTCCACTCAACAGAGCTGTTTTCGATCGGCGGTGAAGCGCGCATCAATGACACGTATGGTGATCAATTGATGTTTACCACGCGTTTCAAATTCTAATCCGTTTAGAATCTCAAACAAAAAAACCGAGGCACTTGCCTCGGTTTTTTCATTCTGATTGCCGCAATAATAACAAGTTGATAAACCAACCTTTATGGGCAGTTTGCCAATAGCTGACGTTTGCGGGGCTCTTGGATTAATTTCCAGTGAATACCATCGATAGCACCGGCAAATTTCCAAAGTAGCTTCACGTCTACATCGCTTCCGTAGGCTTGCTTAACTTTAGCAAATACCGCCGGAGCACCTAGTTCCATAAACGTATCAACATCATCGATGCCTGCTTTTTTTACCATACGCTCTAAAGTGAGCTGCATGTTTGGCAAGTCTCGCAGTCTACGATTTGCCGCAGAACGTTTAAACTGTCGTTCAGACACCGAGTAATCGATAGATTGCTTAACAAGGTCATCCAAACGATCGCTGTCCGATTCAAACAGCTCCGTAATATCATAATAATTTACGGTCGCCGTTGTCTGTTTCTTAACATGGCGATATTTCTCGCAACCAAGCTGAGAAAACTCTTTATCTAAATGGTCCCCACCACGGATAAAGATCTTGTTTGCGCTAAGTAAAGCGAACATGGCGTCTTCCCTGAACAATCCTGTTCCACCAAACATCGAACGCTTTTGAAACATGCCAAACTTGTTTACATATTGAATAAAATGTTGCTCTGTCATATCCATTGATCCTTCAAATATCGAAACCCCGATTATTTACGATCACCAGATAGCAGCAGTTAAAAGCGAAAAATCTGTCGGTTGAACTATGAAATTTATAATGTTGTTCGTCCAACCACAGCAAGTACCCAAATGATAGTTAACGAAACGAAATAAGTCTGTGCATAGGTCACATCGATTAAACTTAATGACGAATTTTATGAGAGATCAATCACGCCTAAGTCCCTACCATGCAGAAGTGCGAGCAATTTCGCTCTTGAAATATGTCGTTGCGAAAAATATCAATATTAGAAAGCAATTGTTTGCTTAAATACAGAGAGAAACGTTACACTGTAAACGTTGAATTTACTTTCTAATATTGTATGAATCACCTAGCATTTTACTGGCTCCCACAGAATAAAGACCTATTAGTCAAAGGTATTGAGACTGAGTTTTCTCAACTTATTGAGCATTCTATCGCTAATAAGAAAATATCACTTCCTCCAATTCCTGACGTAGTCTTAAAGATTCAGCGTTTGTGCACCCAAGATACAACCACGGTAGCAGATGTCGCAGACTCACTGTTGGAAGATCCTGGGCTCGCCGCTATTGTTATTCGCGTGGCAAATTCGGTGATATTTAACCGCCGAAACATCACATGTACCGACTTGGTTACTGCGGTATCTCGGTTGGGCATTCTTCGAGTACGAGATATCGTGACTGCACAAGCGATTGAGCAGTTGAAACACTCTGTCAATTTAAGCGGTTCTTGCAACAAAATCTTAGTTCAAAGTGCGGCGAATTCTCGCGAATTGGCGGCAACTATGGTCCTAGTGGCAAAAGGGTTCCGTGAAAGTGGCTCACAGGCATACAAGCATCTAGAAGTGGACAAAGCGCTACTTGCTGGTTTGCTCGCTGACATCGGTCTTTTCTGTATCGTCAACGAATACCACTACTATTTGGAAAACGGCAACTACCTTGACGAAGAAATCGCTTTCCAGATCTTCGATAATCAATGTTCCAAAGCGAGCAAGCTTGTTTTAGAAAGCTGGGGATTTGATGATGACTTCTTAGAGGTTGCTTCGAATCAAGCGATTAAACCAACGGAGGAAGCGGTCAGCTATCTTGCGTTGGCGAGAATCGCGAATCATATCTTAATGTTCCGCCGTCAAGACGAAAACATAGATGAACATTCGGTAGAATTTGACGTTACAGGTGCAGATATACTGTACAAACTCAGTAATTTAAGTGATATTGAGTTCAATGCGCAAATTGATGAGTTAATCAGCGCGAGTGGATTGTAATGTACAGGAAGTATCATGTTTTCAGGGATGTTGTTTATCTTTACCCCGCTTGTTGTCGGGTATTTCATTTCGATATCAAGCCAGTCACTGCTCAATAAAATCAATAAAACCACCTCAAACCTTATCTACGTCATACTTGCGCTGATGGGTTTGAGCTTGGCTGCGCTCGACAACCTCGGGCAAAATCTGCAAATTATTTTGAAGTTCACTGCGGTGTTCTTTACTTGCCTGAGCTTAGCCAACCTAGCGGTATTGCCCTTAGTCGATAAGTTTTTACCCATCCAAACCGACGCGAGCAATAGCAAACTTCCCTTGTCTAGTATGGCGTTGGAGTCGGTTAAACTCATCCTTGTGGTCGGCAGCGGTTTAATTGTCGGATTGGCACTGCCTTATGAACTCAATTGGGTCGATACCGCGAGCGAATGGATCCTCTTCTTGTTGCTTTTCTTCATTGGCATTCAATTGCGCAATAGCGGTCTAACATTACGCCAAATACTTCTCAACAAGCATGGGATGGTGATTGCATTACTCATTATAGTGAGCTCGATGCTTGGAGGGATTATCGCCGCGCAAATCCTCAAAATTGACCTGTTCAAAGCGCTCGCGATGTCTTCTGGATTTGGCTGGTATTCATTAGCAGGCATCTTGATGGGTGATGCATTTGGTCCGATTTACGGTGGCGCGTCATTTATGATTGAGCTGCTGCGAGAGTTGATCGCACTGGTGCTGATTCCTTTATTCATTCGCACGCGACCATGCACTGCAATCGGCTACGCGGGTGCAACAGCCATGGACTTTACTTTGCCGGTCATACAAACCACAGGTGGCGTTCGATGTGTGCCTATAGCTATCGTCAGTGGGTTTATTCTCAGTCTGCTTGTCCCTGTTATGATGCTGTTCTTTGTCTCTCTTGCAAGCTAGATCTCAGGAATCATTATCAAAATTCACTATATTAACCACGACGCTCAATGTTAATTTAGAAAGCCCTAATTTAAAGTCGCCCGTAGAATTGAAATACAATCTACGGAGCCTATAAGAACGATTATTCAAAAGGAATCAATATGAAACGCCTGATTGTTGCACTCGCTCTAAGTGCCTCATCGTCCCTCGCTGTTGCAGCCGACAATGCTTGTCTATCAAAAAAATACGATGCTTATATCGATGCATCACTGCATTGGTATGAAGATTTGTCAAAACTCACTGCTGAGCAATATCCGGATTTAGCCGAAGTTTCTAAGTGGTTTCTGAACGGTCGTGTGAACCACTTTGAGCTTAATCGTGCCGCTGTCCACTACTACCTTGACAATGACGCAACGAAAGTTGCAACAGCCCAACCAGTCGAAGGTTGGTTACAGTTGGAACAAAAAGACATCAAAGTACTTGCGTCGCGTAGTGATGAGCTAGGACAACTGGCCAAAACTACTTTTGCAGACCGCCAAGCCAAGCCACACGAAAAGAACTACGAATTGCGTTCAGCCTTTGCCGATCTTTTAAGTCACCCTACAAAAATCGACTCCGCATTGCAGCGCTATAATGCAGCGATCAAAGAGTTAGAGTCGATTAACTGTCAATAACGTATTGCCGATTTTTCGCTCAAATCGCAACCAATTTGACGGACTTAAAACTAAGATTAGCGAATTTAAAACGGGACTTTGTGCCCGTTTTCGTTTAGATTGTCCCGCTTGCAAGAAAAAAGATTAGAGCAATGTAGCTGTATGGTATCTGAACATAAAACGGCTGATGTGAGCTTCGAAAGTTTACTTCGAATTTTCACAGTACCTGAAGGGCCAGACTCAACGCTAACCCAAATTGACGAAGAGCTATCACGCAACTTAAATAAGTTTTTGCGTGAGCATATCGTTGCTGAAGAAAAACCGCTTTGGGAAATTGAGAAAGATTTCTCTAATGCGACGATTCCTGAGCAACCGGAGTTCGTTTCGGACCATACACAACACCTGCTCGACACACTCGTCTCTCACTCCGTCCATACTTCGGCACCAAGCTTCATTGGTCATATGACATCCGCATTACCCTATTTTCTAATGCCCTTGTCTAAAATCATGATCGCACTTAACCAAAACTTGGTGAAAATTGAGACATCAAAAGCGTTTACTCCGCTAGAGCGTCAAGTTCTTGGGATGCTTCATCGCCTTATCTATCACCGCGAAGACTCTTTCTACAGCCAGTGGATGCACAGCGCAAATCATTCCCTTGGCGCTTTTTGCTCGGGTGGTACTATCGCCAACATCACCGCGCTTTGGGTCGCTCGCAATAATGCACTGCGAGCACAAGGTGAATTCAAAGGTGTAGAAAAAGAAGGCTTATTCAAAGCGATGAAGCATTACGGCTATGAAGGATTAGCGGTATTGGTTTCAGAGCGCGGCCACTATTCATTGAAAAAAGCCGCAGATGTTTTAGGCATCGGCCAAGAAGGGTTGGTTGCTGTCAAAACCGACAACAACAACCGTATTGACCCTGTTGCCTTGCAAGAGAAAATCGCCGAGTTAAAGCAAAGCAACATCAAACCATTCGCTGTAATTGGTGTAGCTGGCACGACGGAAACAGGCAATATCGATCCTTTGCGTGATATCGCCAATATTTGTTCACAAGAAGACTGCCATTTCCACGTCGACGCCGCTTGGGGTGGCGCGACTTTGATGTCAAACAACTACCGTCAACTGCTCGATGGGGTAGAACTGGCTGACTCAGTGACTATTGATGCGCATAAGCAGCTCTACATCCCAATGGGTGCGGGAATGGTGCTGTTTAAAAACCCTGACGCCATGAAGTCTATTGAACACCACGCTCAATATATTCTGCGTAAGGGGTCGAAAGACCTTGGTAGCCACACACTGGAAGGATCACGTTCCGGTATGGCGATGCTGGTTTACGCAGCCATGCACATTATCAGCCGTCCTGGGTATGAATTGTTGATCGATCAGAGTATCGAGAAAGCCAAGTATTTTGCTTCATTGATCAAACAGCAGCATGACTTTGAACTCGTTTCTGAACCAGAACTGTGTTTACTCACCTATCGCTACATTCCAACTCATGTGCGTGATGCGCTAGAAAAAGCAGACTCCACCCAAAAAGCAGAACTAAATGATCTTCTCAACGAGTTGACGAAATACATTCAAAAGCGTCAACGTGAAACGGGTAAGTCCTTCGTATCAAGGACTCGTTTAAATCCTAGTCAGTGGGAGCGTTTGAATACCATCGTATTCCGAGTGGTGTTAGCCAACCCGTTAACCAGCCGAGACATTCTTAGCTCTGTTTTGGTCGAGCAACGTGAGATCGCAAAAACAGCACCGAATTTAATGGCTAGAATCGAATCAGTCGTCGATTCAATCAGCAACAAGTGAAAGTTTCTTTCTAAGATCTTGTAATTCGAGCAACAATACTGGCCAAATAAGCAATGAAATGTGCGGGTTAGATTTCATTTGTGTAGTTTTGACAAAATTTAGTTTGAGGCTTGTCATATTATCACCACTTCGAGCCGATAATTGTTACTGTAAACCTATGGCTTAGGTTTATACTGGCCCTATGGCGCTAGATAGTGAGTACCTATTAGGGAACAGTTTGTTTCCTCTCGAATATTTCGATTGGTATGTCTAGCGAGTTGTTCTCTTACCCTCGTGAACACTATGAACACATTAGAAAAAATTCAGAAAAACCTAGAGAATTTCAGTAAGTCAGAACGCAAAGTAGCGGAAGTTATTATGGCGTCCCCACAAACTGCGATTCACTCTAGTATTGCTACGCTGGCAAAGATGGCTGATGTCAGTGAGCCAACGGTTAACCGCTTCTGTCGACGCTTGGATACCAAAGGTTTTCCAGACTTTAAACTGCATTTAGCCCAAAGTTTGGCGAACGGTACGCCTTATGTAAATCGTAACGTCGAAGAAGACGATGGACCAGACGCCTACACGCACAAGATTTTTGAATCTACTATGGCGTGTCTGGATGTTGCGAAAAACAGCCTTGATTCGATGCAAATCAATCGCGCTGTAGATCTGCTAACCCAAGCGAAACGAATTTCGTTTTTCGGTTTGGGTGCATCTTCTGCAGTGGCGAAAGACGCGCAAAACAAGTTTATTCGCTTCAATATTCCAATTACTTGTTTTGAAGACATCGTGATGCAACGCATGAGTTGTATTAACTGTACTGACAATGATGTGGTTGTGTTGATTTCTCATACGGGTCGAACCAAAAGTTTGGTTGAGATTGCCAACCTTGCTCGCGAAAATGGTGCAACGGTGATTGCGATTACCGCGAAAGATTCACCACTTGACAAAGCAAGTTCATTGTCGATTTCTCTTGATGTCCCAGAAGACACAGACGTGTACATGCCAATGGCAAGTCGAGTTGTTCAGATGACCGTGATTGACGTTCTTGCAACAGGCTTTACATTGCGTAGAGGCACAGGCTTTAGAGAGAACCTTAAGCGTGTTAAAGACGCATTAAAAGATTCTCGTTACGACAAGCTATCTCAGTTTTAAAAAGGAGCCTTAGGCTCCTTTTTTATTACTCTTGTTGTAAGTTTGACGTTTTGTTTGGCTCCACGTAACCACTACTGTGGATCAGTTCAGTTTTCGACAGCTCACCAACCGGTTGAGCTTGCTCACAATCCCCCCGACACTCACACACTTGCTCAAGAATGTAAGTAAGTCTCTCTTTCGTCAGTGGTATTGGGTTTCCACGAATCGCCACGGATTTAAGCGCATCTTCCGCGACGGTTTCAAACGACGTTGTGCACACCCCAAACTGACTCAGTTGCGGCAAGTTTAGCTTAGCGAGCGCCCAACTTACCCAAGTGATCGCTTCTTCTCGACTTGCGTCTTCTTTTCCAGTTAACAGCTTCGCCATATGCGTATAGCGGCTCAACAAATCGTTTCTTCCCTGCTGTTGCGCTACCTTGATGTTCTCAGCCATAACGTGAGGAGCGAGTCTAGCCGTAATAACGCTGTGCGGTGCTTCCAACTTCCCCCCTAGTGCAGACGCAAGTCCGTGAGCCGCACCTAATTTCGCATTGGTAATGGCCATGCCTCCTAGCATCGCAGCAAAAGACAAATCAGAACGGGCTCGAAAGTCATCATCAATACAACCAGCAAGCAACGAGCGGCTTAACCGTCGTAGACCCTCTTCGCAAATCATGTCCGTCAATGGATTAGGATCGCCACACACGTATGCTTCCATTAAATGAGTAAAGGTATCCATCGCCCCTCTACCCGAAGTATAGAGATCGGTGCCATAGGTTAAGGTAGGGTCAACAATCGCAACGTCAGCGAGCATATCTGGGCTACGAAGGCTGACTTTCACTTGATCCTGTCCTGAGCGCAGCACAGCATTTTTAGTCACTTCCGATCCCGTACTTGCGGTCGTTGGAACGGCGATAAAGGGTATAGGTTTTGATTTTAGAGGGACATTTCGCCCTACCACCTCGACATAGTCATACACATCCCCTTGATTGGGTATCACAGCAGCGAGCGCTTTACCCATATCAAGTACGCTACCACCACCTATCGCCACCACCATATCTGGCTTGAACTTACGTCCGACTAACGCCGTTTCTTCAACCATGGTGATGTTGGGTTCACCAGATATTGCTACGTGCTGATAACGCATGTTTTGTGATTTTAGATAATTGATAAGTACTGAGGCACGGTCAGTCGTTTTTCCGGAAACCAATAAAACGCTATACCCAAACTGGTTGAGTACAGACAGAGAGGATTGAAGCGCCCCTTCACCAAAAATGATTCTTGTGGAGGTCATAAACTGAAACATAAACAGGACTCCCCTTAAGCAAGCCTAAACTCTTTCTAGCATGCCTTTGTCTAGGTGAAATAAAATTGAACTGGTGCAACTTGTACAAAATAACCTTGTTAATAATAGTGTTTTATCGACCAAATTCGCTTTTTATACCGCTACCTCACTAGTACCGATCAAATTTTCGTCAATAGGTTTCATCTATCGAAACAACAGGTAATTGCTTCTTTATTTCCGACTCTGGATCGGGCATAGTTGCTTTAACAAAAAATAGGAGAAAGAATATGTTCGTAGTTATCTTTGGTCGCCCAGCTTGCCCATTCTGTGTTCGTGCGAAAGAGCACGCTGAAACGCTGAAAGCAAAACGCGATGACTTCAACTACCGCTATGTAGACATTCATGCGGAAGGCATCTCGAAAGCTGACCTAGAGAAGACAGTAGGCAAACCGGTTGAGACTGTACCTCAAATCTTTATCGACCAAGACCACATCGGTGGTTGTGATGACTTCGAAGCATACGCAAAAGAGCACCTAGGTTTATTCGACGACGAGTAATCCACTGTTTCAAGAAAGCCGCTTAACGCGGCTTTTTTAATGCCTATAGTTCGCTCCGCTTGACCGATATTTGGCATTCGTTCTTGTTATGTAAACTCAGAGTAAAATATAAAAAATTTCACTATCCATTTCACAGCATTGAGATACAATTCACATACTTAACTTACCCCGGCAAAATACAAGACCTGCCCAGTGAACATCGACGTCGTACAATTGCTCGAGCAAAACCCTATCCTCCTCATTTTTGTGGTTCTCGCCATCGGTCTCGCGATTGGCAAAATTCGTTTCGGAAACCTTCAACTTGGTAATTCAATCGGCGTATTGGTTACCGCGTTGGTCATGGGACACCTTGGCTTCACCTTCAACGCTGACGCATTAACCATTGGTTTCATGCTGTTTATTTACTGTGTTGGTATAGAAGCTGGGCCAAACTTCTTTGGTATTTTCTTCCGCGATGGTAAACACTATTTCATATTGAGTATGGTGGTGTTGTCGACAGCTGTGTGCATCACTTACTTTGGCAGTCATTACCTCGGCTTAGGGTTCGGATTATCAGCCGGTATGATGGCAGGCGCACTCACCTCAACTCCTGTTTTAGTTGGCGCACAGGATGCATTAACTTCTGGCCTAGCAACGGTTCCACGCAACATGGACTTCTCGTTGGTGCTTGAGAATCTTTCTGTGGGTTACGCGATGGCTTACTTGATTGGTCTGATCAGCATGATCATGTTTGCAAAGCTGTTACCCAAGTTGCAAAAACAAAACTTATCGGATTCCGCCCAGCAAATTGCTCAGGAACGTGGTCTTGGTAGCACCGGGCAAAGAAAGGTCTACTTACCGATCATCCGCGCCTACCGAGTCGGCCAGGAGCTGATCGATTGGATTGATGGCAAAAACCTTCGAGAGCTGGGGATTTATCGTCAAACCGGTTGTTATATTGAACGAATCCGTCGTAATGGGATTCTCGCCCACCCTGATGGTGACGCCATTCTGCAAGAAGGTGACGAAATAGCATTAGTCGGCTTCCCTGATAGCCACGCTCGCCTTGACCCAAGCTTTAGAAACGGCAAAGAAGTATTTGATCGTAACCTGCTCGATCTACGCATCGTCGAAGAAGAAATCGTCGTCAAAAGTGATGCGATTGCAGGAAAGCGTCTTTCTGACCTCAACCTGTCTGAATACGGCTGTTTCTTGAACCGTGTAGTTCGCGCTCAAATTGAAATGCCGATGGACTTGGACATTGTTCTAGCCAAAGGTGATGTACTGCAAGTCAGTGGCGAGAAAAGTCGCGTCCATGGTCTTGCAGAGAAAATCGGTTTCATCTCAATTCATAGCCAAATGGCGGATCTGCTCGCTTTTTGTAGCTTTTTTATTCTTGGCATCATGTTCGGCTTGATCACAATGACCTTCGGGCATGTGTCATTTGGCTTGGGTAATGCGGTTGGTCTTTTACTCTCTGGCATAACCCTAGGTTTTTTACGTGCGAATCACCCTACGTTCGGCTATGTCCCTCAGGGGGCGCTCAACATGGTCAAAGACTTAGGTTTAATGATATTCATGGTCGGCATTGGCTTAAGTGCCGGTGGAAAAATGTTTGAGCATCTCTCACAAGTGGGGGTTCAGGTCATCGGGTTAGCATTTTTGGTCAGCGTACTGCCTGTTGTTTGTGCTTACTTAGTTGGCGCATACTTACTTAAGATGAACCGAGCCTTGTTGTTTGGTGCCATCATTGGTGCGCGCACTTGCGCTCCGGCGATGGACATTGTGAATGACTATGCGAAGTCGACGATTCCAGCCTTAGGCTATGCTGGCACATATGCTATCGCCAATATCTTGATGACGTTGGCAGGTACTATTTTGATTATATTGAGTTGACCCTAGACAACGTAAAAGAGGAGGCCTAGCCTCCTCTTTTTGTTTACAGCTTATAGCGGCCAAACGGTTGTCCCATCAACAGGAATCTCTGTCTTCGCGAACTCATCTCGGCAATAGCCCGTCCCACTTGTTGCAAAGTAGCTCAGAGGCATCGACTGTAGGCTCTTCGCGATCACTCCTTGCTTCGCTTTGTCCGAGAAGCTGAATCCCCACATATCCAAGTACTGGCGCATATCGCGGCTAGTTATCGTACTAAATGCAATTAGCAGCCAATCGTTATTGCTGATTGCATTTGCTTCATCACGACTGTAACTCGCAAAGCCGATATTGGCTCGGTTTGTCAACCAGAGTTCATCATCACTTTTTAGGCGATTGAACTCTCGTTCCAAGATATGCAACCGACCAAGCAAATGCCAACCATTGTTAACCACACCTTGGTTCTCTGCTTGCATCATAATTTGGATAAAAACTCGTGCGCCCCAACTCCAGCCAGTCTGATTTTGTGCCGCCATAAAAGCGTTAGGGTCTGGGTTCAAACGACTTTGTTGCAACAACTGGTATTGACCAGCAAAATCCAAATTCTGGCAGGTTGATTCCCTACCCGTCTCAGCGAGGTAGCGTGACTTACTGTAGTAGGAGTAATAATTAGTGGTCGAGTGTCCTTCCCAGCCAGCAAATCTGAAACGTCCCTTTTCTAATCCATGACCCAGTTCGTGCAAATCTCCATGCCCCAATGGGTGGAAAGACCAATACGCATCATATGGATTTCCAGAGCAGCCATAACCACACGTCGCTTGGTCCGCATTCATGTGTTTCACGATATCAATCGTTTCGATCTGCCAACCTTTGGTTTCAGCGTATTGATGGATATCGGCAATCTTATCAATTCCCGGTCCTTGAAATCCCGCCAGTGCATGGGGCAAGTTATGCACGTAGCGCTCGGTTGCTAGTGCCATATCGGCAGGTTGAGCCCAGTCCTCCGCGCCGATTGATTCCATCATTTTGTCTGTTTTTGAATGTACTTCGAAACCCGGGGTTATCAACTCCGCCCAGTCAAATTGCCCTGCATTCAGTTGAGTCACAAAACTCTCGTTATCTGCACTACTTCGCCAAACGGGATGACGGGCCACGCCTTGGAATGTCAGCTCCACAGGTTGATTATTGGTATCAAAGTGTACTTGAACAGGACCACCGTAGGACGACGTTAAGCGAATCGTTTCACCCGGTTGTACAGTGTAGGCATGTGACGTTAGCAATTTAGGTCTAGAGTAACCATTTTTGGAAAACTCATGCGTGGCGCCGCTTCGCAATGTGTTGACGACAATTTTTGTTGTCACCGGAGAGCGATCATTTCGGGTAACAGTGAATGTTTCTCCAGGCAAAGCATAAACACCCGCAGCGCGAAAGTTCCGTTTTGACTCCAGATTTACGGTATGGGTAACGCGCTCGACTTGATCATCGAATTCGCTGCGGCTGAAGTTACCCATGTCTGGTTGCGCGGGGTTAATGTCGCGACTATTGTACTGAACGTAGTCAGCAAAGTAGGAACGCAGAAAATTGATACGCTCTGTGGTGCTTTTATCCATTGGGAACTGTACGTCTTGGCGGTAATGGTCTGCCAATAGCACAATGGATTTTTCATACTCATAGCCTTTTGAGTCGAACAAACGAATCCCCTGCTCATCCAACAAACCTAGCTGATTTCGAATACTTTGCGCCGCGGAGTAAAACTCCGGCGCCATGTTCGCCTCATCGGGACAGGATTTGTCGTCACATAGGGTTAAATCAACCGTGAATGAGTCATCCTCCAAACGCTTGAGCAGTGCTTGCTGCAACTCAATGTGTTCAGGAACCGTATTCAGCAGTTCGTTACCATTCCAATCGGAAACGCCTAGCTTTCGCCAGTAGTTATCGCCAACGTAGTTGACGCGAAATTCACGAAACAGCGATTGTCCTAATGCGGTCATTCCGCCATCCCAATGTAGGTACAAGATGGGGATGTTAAGTTGCTTAGCTCTCGCCACAGCCTGCTCTACCAAATCAAGCTCGTCTGCTTGCTCAAGATGCTGAGAGAGAATCAGTAAATTAGGTTTGGCTTCAACACAAGCCAGCAGCGATGCACCGTCACAAGTGTTTGCGTCGTTATATTTGAGCCTGTTTCTGTAACGAGCATCTAGCCACTCTCGCGTTGCTGTCTCGTCTGGAAAGTAGTATGACTGATCCATTTGCGCTATGACCACGTTGGTCTCGCCTGCGAATGGAGCCCCATTTAGCCAAACCAGTAAGTTATCCATCCATTGTGCCATTTGTGCATTGACCGAAGATGGAAAGCGCTTTGACGTACGAAATGGATTACTTGCTAAAACGGCATATCGACTGGGTTCAACGCCAGCGACACCAATCGATAGCGTCTGATCCGTGTAGCCATCTTGCATCGCTTTGTTGGTCATTAAGATGGTATCGTTGAAACCATAGGTTGGAGACAAAATCGCCGCGTCATGAGTCGGATCCCAGAATAGGCCGCTTGTCTCACCATTAATGGACTTTTTAACCTGATCAAATACCTTTTTATGACTTGCAACCCATGTTCGGTTGTACGAGATAAACGCGTTCGCGTCTTTCACGGCGAGTGCATTTCCGGAGATGAGTGCTCTTTCTACTTCGGTTAACGTCTCTTTTGCGGGCGAATCACTACCCCCTCCGCCACCGCAACCCATTAGAAAGAAAGATAAGGTAAAGGCTAAACCTGTGTATGTCTGTTTTTTACTCATGTTCTTGATTATTGTTATGTCAATCTCGCGAGTGTAAGTGAGCAAAGAGGCAAAGTAATCTGGTGGTGAAAAGCGAATTTGAAAGTTTGAAGCGTGATAACAAAACGAAAATAACAACGGCACCAAAAGGTGCCGTTTTTGATTAGCTCAGAGGTCTTAGGTAAGCCAAGAAGCGCTTCTCGGCATGTTTGAAACACCAAAGAATGATAAAGGTAAGCGCCATATAGAATAATCCGGCCGTCAAGAAAGACTCAAACGGCGCGTAGTAACGCGAATTCACCAATCTAGCAGCACCCGTTAAGTCAACGATAGTCACGATGCCTGCAACTGCGCTTCCGTGAAGCATGAAGATCACTTCATTACTGTAAGCTGGCAACGCTCGTCTCAACGCACTTGGCAAAATAATTCTTCGGTAAGTCATAAAATGACTCATGCCATAAGCTTTCGCGGCTTCCACTTCACCTTTTGGTAAACCGTTGATGGCGCCACGGATTATCTCTGCTGTGTAAGCGGAGGTATTGAGTACAAATGCGACCAAAGCACAGAACCAAGCATTCTCCCACAGCGTGTCTTTAACTGGGAAAAACTGATCCATTCCGTAGTAGATCAAATAGAGTTGAATCAGTAACGGGGTACCACGGAAGAAGTAAATAAACGCCCAACTTGGTCCTGAAATAAAATAGTTCTGGCTATTGCGAGCAACACCAAGTGGTATCGCAACAACTAAACCGATAACCAGTGCAAGGCAAACCAGCCATACAGTCGTCCACAAACCTTCCAAGTAGACAGGTAAACTTTCGACGATTAATGAAAAGTCCATAATCTACCTCGCATGAATGCTAAATTTGCGCTCAACCACCTTAAGAAGGCCCGTTGAGATGCTGGTGAATAGAAGGAAAATCATCGCGACCGCCATATAAAATGTAAATGGCATTTTTGTTGAGCCTGCCGCTAAAGCACTCACGCGAACCATATCTTCTAAACCGATGATGGAGACCAGAGCGGTGGTCTTGAGCAGTACCAGCCAGTTGTTCCCAAAGCCAGGCAAAGCATGACGAATCATCTGTGGTAAAAGAATTCGACGAAATGACATGATTGGACTCATACCATAAGCTTTACCCGCTTCAAGTTCGCCTTTATCAACCGCCATGATCGCACCACGGAAGGTTTCCGCCATGTATGCACCGAAGATAAAACCGATCGTCAAAACTCCCGCAATGAAAGGGCTGACATCAATATAATCCGGTAAGTAAGATGTCCACTCATGATTTGGATCGCTAGAAGCAAACCACTCGTTAAGCGACTCATTGATGGAATACAGACTGTTGTTAAGTAAGATTTGTCCACCGAAGAAAATCAGCATCATGAGGACTAAATCGGGAATGCCGCGAATCACTGTTGTGTAAATAGTGGCTATGGCTCTCGCCCAACGGTAAGGTGCCATTTTTGCAAGCGCACCAAGCATGCCCAATACAACAGCGAGCAATAATGAAAGTAGTGCCACTTCTATGGTCACTATGGCCCCTTTGAATATTGAGGCTTCGTATCCTTGTAGATCTAGCATAGGTGAGTTCCTGATCCCTAGACTCAAATATAACTTGGCCGCTGATTACCTCTAGGAACCTATCAGCGGCCTTATTATCGAGCTTACTTACCGTAAACGTCGTAGTTGAAGTATTTTGCTGCGATTTCTTGGTAGACACCTTTCTCGCGTAGAGAAAGAATCGCTGCATCAAGCTTCTTAGTTAGGTCTTTGTCTTGCTTGCGAACCGCAATACCAAAACCGTCACCGAACCACTTAGGATCTGTTAGTGATGGACCAACAAACTCGTATGCTTCGCCACCCGCTTTATTCAACACACCTTCTTCCAGTGCAGAAGCATCACCTAATACCGCAGCAACACGACCGTTAGCTAGATCCAGGTACGCTTCATCAAAAGAGCCGTAACGCACGATTTCAACTTTGTCGCCATAGTTGTCAGTTAGGTATTTGTCGTGCGTTGTTGCACGTTGTACCGCAATTTTTTGGCCGTCTAAGTTGTCAAAATCAAGACCTGCGCCTTTCTTAGCGATGAACTTGTTAGGGATAAGCGCGTATTTGCCAGTGAAGTCCACTTTCTTCTTACGCTCTTCTGTAATAGACATTGCCGCAATGATTGCATCGTATTTACGAGCAAGTAATGAAGGGATAATGCCATCCCAGTCTTGCGCAACGATCTTACATTTGACTTGCATCTCGGTACAAAGCGCGTTGGCCATGTCAACGTCAAAGCCTTTCAGAGAGCCGTCTGCTTCTGTCCAGCTAAATGGAGGGTATGCGCCTTCAATGCCAAAGCGAACTGTTTTCCAATCTTTCGCTTGGGCAACGCCAGATACCGCTGTTGCTGCCAGTGTTGCTGCTAATAACCACTTTTTCATTTCCATACTCCTGTGATTTCTTATTTTAAATATTGCTTATGTTGTGTTTGCTGTGTCACTACAGCTAGTAGATAGAAGATACGAACTGCTTCAAGCGTTCAGAATCTGGATTTGTAAATAGCTTGTCGGGATGGCCCTGCTCTTCGACTAACCCTTGATGTAAGAACATCACGTGATTAGACACATCTCGAGCGAATGCCATTTCATGCGTAACCACTAACATGGTTCGGCCTTCCTCTGCCAAATCACGCATTACACCGAGAACCTCACCGACCAACTCTGGATCCAAAGCCGATGTAGGCTCATCAAATAACATAACTTCTGGGTCTACGGCTAACGCGCGGGCAATGGCAGCGCGCTGCTGCTGGCCTCCTGACAAGTGACCTGGGTAGTAATCTTTGCGCTCATAGAGGCCAACTTTTTTCAGTAAAAGTTCTGCGTTTTCGATCGCTTGAGCTTTTGGTACACCCAATACGTGCACAGGTGCTTCTATAACGTTTTCCAGAACGGTCAAATGTGACCAAAGATTAAAGCCTTGAAAAACCATAGCTAAGCGCGAACGGATACGCTGAACTTGTTTTTCGTTGGCAGGAATGGCTTCTCCTTGACGATTGTTTTTCATTTGGATTAGCTCACCGTTAACCCAAATTTCCCCAGCAGTTGGGGTCTCAAGAAGATTAATACATCTAAGAAAGGTACTTTTACCGGACCCTGAAGATCCGATGATAGAAATGACGTCCCCTTTGTGGGCTTCTAATGAGATACCCTTTAACACTTCATTTTGACCAAAGGTCTTGTGTAAATCTTTTATATCCAGCGCTGCTACTTCATTCATGCGCTCAACTCCCTGTTATTATTTTGCCCATCCTTCATCAGTGTGATGGGTAAATGTGGAGTGTTAACTCACATTTCGCTACAAACTAGCACTACGACTCGCAAGTTGCAACAAATTATTAACCTGCATTTTTAGGATATTAAGTTAGATCCTACGACTAATCATTCACTTTTTAGTTTAAAAGGCTTTATTTATCGCATAAATCAAACCAGGAGGCACAATTAATCACACACCCAGCAATTAACATTTTTATAAAAACAAGATCTAACGCAATCTTCAACATGAAATCGATATGAACCAGAAAGCACACTATAAAACTTGTCTTATAAACCTTACATTATGAAAATTAATTTCAGCTTGGGTTTGCACCATTTAAACCACAACCTATAAGTGTGTAGTTTTCTTTCACATTCTGTCATAAAGTGATCTAAATCAATCACTCTTAAGGGTTAGCACGTTAAACTCGCCTCAAAGATAAAAGCCTCAATAAGCGAATTTTTGTCTTTTCTATTGTCTAAGCTTAAGCACGAAGGGTTTGCGCTACAAAACAATAGAACAAGGACTTTTATGCAGGAAGCTGTGCGAGTTTTTATAGGAACGCCTGAAAACAATAATTAAGGGCGACTCTTCCAAGAATCATTAACTTTTTTAAATATGAGGAATCTATGTCAGACGCAGTCAATAAACCGCACTCTGATTCGGATATCGAAAACAAGAGCTACCGAGAGCTGCACCGTCCAGCTTCAGAGTTTGAAAGCCGTAGCGACTATCTAGATCACGAACTTCAGATCATGAAGCCACGCCGCTTTGGTTTGAACCTACCTGGTCGCGATTTCCGTTTCGAATTAGAAGATTTGGTACCAGCGCTTGCAGGTACTATCGGTATTATCGCGATGTACTCTGCGGTAATGATGTCTTGGGCAGAGGGTCTTACAGCAGCATGGGATCACGTAAACCTTGGTAAAGATTTCGCCATTGAGGTTGCTCGTGTAGAAATGCTAATCCCTGCGTTACTATTCTGCGTACTCGCATCAGGCTTCATTAACCCGAAAGCGAACCTCGCCGGTAACCACGGCCCAATGATCCCTCTTATCGGCACCATCGCTTTAGCAGGTGCACACCCTCTTGCATTGGCAATCCTTATCGGTGTATTTGGTCTGCTTTTAAGCTTCCTTAAAGGTGGCTCTAAGCTGGTAAACCTCACCTCTCAGGGGACCGCAGGCGGTTTGCTTATCTTCCTTGGTTTAACCGGAACCATGAGCCAAATCAACTCGATCCAAGCTTGGGCGGTTGGTCTACAGTCTGAGACAGTAGCAGCTGGCAGCATGGGCTATGTTGGTCTTATCGTACTGGCAGTGACTATCGCACTGTACGCATTCCTTGCGAAAGTAAACAAGCGTTGGTTAGCTATCCCAGTCTGTGCTTTCACAGGTTTGGTCATTGCACTCGTTCTAGGTGCAGGTTTCGATATCAAGTTCGTTACTGAAACGGGTCTTCCTAACCTAAACCCTGTTTACTGGTGGGGCAGCACAGAAGAAGGTTGGATGCTAGGTCTTCCTAATATGGAGCACTTCATCGCATCACTACCGTTTGCAATCCTTGCAGTGGCGATGTGGTCTCCTGATTTCTTAGGTCACCGTATCTTCCAAGAACTGAACTACCCTAAGAAAACTGAAAAAGTACTGATGGATGTTGATGACACGATGACAATGTGTTCTATCCGTCAAATGGTAGGTACAGCGGTTGGTGGTGGTAACATCACATCATCTTGGGGTACTTACATGATCCCTGCAGCAATCGCTAAGCGTCCTATCCCTGGTGGTGCAATCCTTCTAGGTCTGCTAGTAATGATCATCGCAATCCTTGGTTTCCCAATGGACATCGCGGTATGGCCACCAGTAATGCGTGTTGCTCTTCTTGTAGGTGTATCTCTACCTCTACTTGAAGCGGGTATGCAAATGGTAAAAGATTCGAAAGATTCTCAAGCAGCAGGTATCTGTATCTTTGGTTCAGCAGTTGTTAACCCAGTTCTTGCTTGGGCGCTGACAATGCTGCTAGACAACAACGGTCTAATTGGTGACAAAGAGCGTGCAGCACGCCTGTCGTTTGTCGACAAAATCGTTATCCCAGTTGGCGTTCTGATTATCTGTTTAGTTGCTATGCTTGCAGTTGGTATGCTAGAAGGGCAATATGGAATCCCAGCATTCCTATAAAAACACAATAGACGTTGAGAGCCTGTTTGGGCTCTCAACTTTTTTTTAGTTTCAATAAATATTTTAAAATTTTTTTTAGCTAGAAGGCGTTTTATTGATTTAGTTTAAGGTTTGCAAAAAAATTTTAGTTTACCCTTAAAGCCAAGTTGATAAGACAGCATGTAAAAACTAGTGACAATATTTATAGCTTTATGTTCTTTCGATAAACGTATTTAAAGGCTATACATATTGTTATTCATAAGAGTGTACCGTCCCATTATATGGAATCTGACTCGCTCAACGGATCAGATAGGTACGTGTTTTTTCTACTAAAAAGGTAGGTATGTCATGGCAGAGCAATTTGCTAAAGCTTGGGAAGGTTTTGCTGAAGGTGATTGGCAAAATGAAGTAAACGTTCGTGATTTCATTCAGAAGAACTACGCACCGTATGAAGGCGACGAATCTTTCCTAGTTTCTGAAGGTACTGAAGCAACTAACAAGCTTTGGGCTAAGGTAATGGAAGGTATCAAAATTGAGAACTCAACTCACGCACCTGTTGACTTCGATACTGACGTTATCTCTACCATCACTGCTCACGATGCAGGCTACATCGAAAAAGATCTAGAGACTATCGTTGGTCTTCAAACTGATGCTCCTCTTAAGCGCGCTATCATCCCTAATGGTGGTATCCGCATGGTTGAAGGTTCTTGTAAAGTTTACGGCCGTGAACTGGATCCTAAAATCAAAGAAATCTACACAGATTACCGTAAAACACACAACGCGGGTGTTTTCGATATCTACACTCCTGATATCCTAAAATGTCGTAAATCTGGTGTTCTAACTGGTCTTCCAGATGCTTACGGTCGTGGCCGTATCATCGGTGACTACCGTCGTGTTGCACTATATGGTATTGACTTCCTGATCAAAGACAAGCTAGCTCAGTTCGCTTCTCTACAAGAGAAATTTGAGAACGGCGAAGATCTTCAAATGACTATGCAGCTTCGCGAAGAGATCGCAGAGCAACACCGCGCTCTTGGCCAAATGAAAGTTATGGCTGAGAAATACGGTTGCGATATCTCTCGCCCAGCAGAAACTGCACAAGAAGCTATTCAGTGGACTTACTTCGGTTACCTAGCTGCTGTTAAATCTCAAAACGGCGCTGCTATGTCTCTAGGTCGTACTTCTACGTTCCTAGATATCTTCATCGAGCGTGATATCGCTGCAGGTAAGATCACTGAAGTAGAAGCTCAGGAAATGATTGACCACTTCGTAATGAAACTACGCATGGTTCGTTTCCTACGTACTCCTGAGTACGATGACCTATTCTCTGGCGACCCAATCTGGGCAACAGAATCTATGGGTGGTATGGGTCTTGACGGCCGTACGCTAGTTACTCGTACGAACTTCCGTTTCCTAAACTCTCTATACACAATGGGTCCTTCTCCAGAGCCAAACATCACTGTACTTTGGTCTGAGCAACTACCTGACGGCTTCAAGAAGTTCTGTGCGAAAGTATCTATCGATACGTCTTCTATCCAGTACGAAAATGATGACCTAATGCGCCCAGACATGGAGTCAGACGACTACGCAATCGCATGTTGTGTATCTCCAATGGTTGTTGGTAAGCAAATGCAGTTCTTCGGCGCTCGTGCGAACCTTGCGAAGACTATGCTTTACGCAATCAACGGTGGTGTTGATGAGAAGCTGAAGATGCAAGTTGGTCCAGCTATGCCTAAGATCACTTCAGAAGTACTAGACTTCGACGAAGTGTGGAGCAACCTAGACCACTTCATGGACTGGTTAGCTAAGCAGTACGTTGCTGCACTAAACAGCATCCACTTCATGCACGACAAGTACAGCTACGAGTCTGCACTAATGGCGCTACACGACCGTGACGTTTACCGTACTATGGCTTGTGGTATTGCTGGTCTATCTATCGCTGCTGACTCACTATCTGCAATCAAGCACGCGAAAGTTAAACCAATCCGTGACGAAGATGGCGTAGCGATCGACTTCGAAATTGAAGGCGACTACCCTAAATTTGGTAACAACGATGCTCGCGTAGATGACATCGCTTGTGAACTTGTTGAAGTGTTCATGAACAAGATCCGTAAGCTTAAGACTTACCGTGATGCTGTTCCTACTCAGTCTATCCTTACTATCACATCTAACGTTGTATACGGTAAGAAGACAGGTAACACGCCAGATGGTCGTCGTGCAGGCGCTCCATTCGCTCCAGGTGCAAACCCAATGCACGGCCGTGATGAGAAAGGTGCGGTAGCATCTCTAACATCTGTAGGTAAACTGCCGTTTGCTCACGCTAAAGATGGTATCTCTTACACCTTCTCTATCGTACCTAACGCACTAGGTAAAGAAGAAGATTCACAGCGCGCTAACCTTGCTGGTCTAATGGATGGTTACTTCCACCACGAAGCTGGTATCGAAGGCGGTCAGCACCTGAACGTTAACGTACTTAACCGTGACACTCTAGAAGACGCAGTTAAGCACCCTGAGAAATACCCTCAGCTAACAATCCGCGTATCTGGTTACGCTGTACGCTTCAACTCTCTAACTGCAGAGCAACAAGCTGACGTAATCGCACGTACTTTCACTGAGTCTCTATAATCTCAGTTGAATGAATCGAAAGCCCCGCTTTAAAAGCGGGGCTTTTTTTGTACCCTAAACACCCCCCAATGTATCCCCTATCGTCAAATTTTCCCCGGCATAATAATTGCTTATATCAGTGATAGATCTAAATTTACTTTTCGCTTAGCTTTCACACTTTGTATGCCGCGGTTAACAATAATGATGATTAAAAAAACCTGCTTAGTTCCATTGCTCTTACTCTCTTTGAATGCTCAAGCATCAGAGCGTTCAACTTTTACATTTGCATTAGACAATGATGGGCTGTTTGGTGTGGATCAAGACTACACCAATGGTCTTTTTCTCACTTACACCTCTAGCGCGATAAACCCTCACTGGCTTCTCAGTCCATTGAGTTTATCGATTTGGGGGGCAGCGTCTCTCGATAAAATTGAGTTCACGCTCGGCCACAAAATGTATACACCTAGCGACATTTCAGCCGATTATCCTTTGGAAAATGAGCGTCCATACGCGGGTTACTTACACACTGAATTCAACTACATCAGCCTCCACCCACAACAAGCACAACGCTTCAATTTGACAATTGGTACAACGGGCGAGAGCTCTCTTGCTGATAGAGCTCAAAGTATCGTACACGGTCTCACAGGGTCAAAAGAGCCAAACGGCTGGGACTATCAGATAGAAGATGCTCGAGTCGGTAGCGTTGGGTATCTGTCTCACTTTAATGTCATGAGAGCGCGCTCTATTGCCAATACGGATTTTGAAATCTCGAACGTTTCGGAAGGTAACTTCGGTAGTTTCCGTTCTGATGTCTCGACTGGCTTTATGTTCCGGTGGGGGACGGATCTTGCCGGTAGCATGGGGGCGGCAAACATCGACAACGAATACACATTCAGACCGGGAATGTTAGGTGGCTCAAAAGGAGGGTGGTTCTTGTTTGCAGGTATCGAGGGACGATATAGGTTCAATGATTTCACCGTCGAAGGCTATCGTCCTGCCATTGAAGAGGATCCTTCAATCTCCGATCCGAGCATTTATGATGTTACACTCGAAAACTGGCAAGCGACGGCTGTGGCAGGCATTGCATGGTATGGAAGCGGCTTTGGAGCAACTTTGAGCAGTGCGGCGAAAACCCCAGATTACCGAGAGGCGTCCGACTCTTTATACGGAAATGGCAGCCTCTCATTGTATGCGTTTTTCTAAATATTGAATCGCTGGCAGTCTGTGTTTAGGCTGCTCGCGCTTCCTTCAACTTGTGCACTAATTGCCTTGAGTTGTTCGTTGTTTTCTTCAAGATCTTTCATTGCACCCGATATTTGAGTCATGTTATCAGCCATTGATTGACTCGTTGTTGCCAGCTCTTTGATGGAACGGAATATGACTTCTGTTTGATGGGACGCTTCATCCGCTTTGTCTGTAATAGTTTTTAGCGCATCCATCGCTTCTTGCCCGCGCTCTCGCCCGGTCGCCATGGACGACTCCGATTGGCCAATATATTGAATGACCTCCGCGCTTTCTTTCTTCATGGTGTCGATTGTCTCAGAAATCTCAGAGACCGCGTCTACGGTTCTGACCGCAAGACTTCGCACTTCATCAGCAACGACAGCAAAACCACGCCCTTGCTCACCAGCACGTGCGGCTTCAATCGCAGCATTCAGAGCCAGCAAGTTTGTTTGCTCAGCAATGCCATTGATGATTTCCATTACCGAGTCGACTTTCGCAGACGCATCTTCCAATTGCTGAATGTGTCCAGCAGCGGAGGTCAAAATGGTAGCCACTTCATCGAGAGAGCCGATAGCCGCACCAATGACTTTGGCGCCATCTTCTGCTGAACGAGTTGATGAGCGGCTGATTTCTGCAACAAACTCTAATGAATTCGAAACTTCTTGCGTCGTCACACTCACTTCTTCTGTCGCCGACGCCAACAACTCCGTTTGGCCCAACACCTCGCTTTGATGATGAGCCAGCTTGTCCAACCCCTGATTAAGTTCCGCCGCGTTACCTGATAACTCTTGACTGCTTCGCTGCACCCCCTGAACTAAACCACCGAGATTTTCACAGCTCTCGTTGATGCTCTGTGCCAGTTGATTAAACTCATCGTTCTTATTTTTCGTTAGAGACATGCGTTGAGAGAGATCACCTGCGGATACACCGCTTAGCACTTCTCTTGTTTTGTTCAACGAACGTGATAGTGATGAGCTCTGCATGACAAATATGGTAATGGTCAACACAGCCAACACTGTACACGCGACCAAAATTGACCAAAGGGTCTGATTGGACGCTTTAGTAGCAGACGTTTGATATTGTTCAGATAAAGAAGCAAGCTCAAGAGTAATCGCCCCTATGATCTTGGTGAGTTGTGCTTTTGACACCAACAACTGTTGCTCAACGCTGCCTAGCTGTTGTGAGAGTTCACTGACTCTAACGAACGTCGATTTATACTGCTCTATTTCTTTTTCGTATAGCTCCAACATCGCATAAACATTCGACATGCTTTCAAAGCCAGCCATTGCACGATTAAACAGTTTTAGATTTTGCTCATTTGGCTGAAGTAGATAGTTTTGCTGAGATTTCACCATCGCCTGAAAATCTGAATTGAGGGTCACCATACCTGTTTCTTCGATTTTCTTTTCGATCGTTGTAGCAAGTTGTTTGAGTTCGCCTAGTTTCCCTTCATCGATGGTAAAACCTAGCTCCGACTTTAGCTTTAACCACGGATTGGCCGCAGACTCAAACTGAGCCACATTTTGGGTAAGCGTGTCAGCCTGAGAGGCAAATCCGACACGGTTTAAAAACTCCGCGTCTTCCTGTACAGAAGTAACTATAGCTGAAATGTCTTGTTTGGCTTGACTGACACTTGCCCCCGACAAATTGTCTAGGTTGCTGCTCAGTGTAAGAATCTTACTTTGTGTTTGATAAATAGAGAGTGAACCCGAAGCAATATCGGCACTAGAGTGATACTGATCGCTCATTTGCGTTAGCCTGGATGACGAGTACCCTGCTAACGCAATAAATCCAATCGTCAGTATAACCAAAAAGACAATCACTTTTTGTTTCTGTGAAAGCGCAAGCATATCCATAAATAATCCTTAAACATCAGTGGGATGTAAAATACTTGCCTAGCCAATATTATTTATTTTTTGTTATTAATATCATTATTTGCAACATTTTTATAACATACATTTTAGCCTAAGTACGTTTTTTTTTCTTATTCGGTAAAATGTTGTTTGAAACTCCCCCTTTCCCTATTTAAACCACACTTTTTGTAATAAAATGACACGCAAATAACCTATTAGAGATGAGCTCATGTCAACAACTGGTCGTATTCATTCTTTTGAGTCCTGTGGCACCGTCGACGGACCTGGAATCCGTTTCATTGTCTTTATGCAAGGCTGTCTGATGCGCTGTATGTACTGCCACAACCGTGACACTTGGGACACTCATGGCGGCAAGGAAGTGACCGTTGACGAAATCATCAACGAAGCAAAAAGCTATCGTCATTTTATGAACGCTTCGGGCGGCGGTGTGACCTGCTCTGGTGGTGAAGCCATGCTGCAACCAGAGTTTGTTCGAGACTTTTTCCGTGCAGCACAAGCAGAGGGTATACACACTTGCCTAGACACCAATGGCTATATTCGCAAACACACCGATGTGATTGATGAAGTCCTCGAAGCAACGGATTTAGTCATGCTTGATCTCAAGCATATGAAAGATGAAATCCATCATGATTTTATCGGTGTGTCGAACAAGCGTACGTTGGATTTCGCTCGTTACCTGCATAAGCTGGGGCAAAAAACCTGGATCCGTTATGTTGTGGTACCTGGCTACACAGATGATGAAGAAGCCGCTCACATGCTCGGTGAATTCATCAAAGATATGGACAATATCGAAAAAATTGAGTTACTTCCCTACCACAAGCTTGGTGCTCATAAATGGGAGGCGCTCGGTCATGACTATCCGCTAGAAGGCATTAACCCACCTTCCAAAGAGACCATGGACAAGATTGTTTCAATCCTTGAACAGTATCACTCAAATGTAAAATATTGATACCAAGTACTCACATTTTCGTAAAAAATACCAACCTAACCTAGGTTGGTTTTTTTATAGGAGTTTGAGTGCTACTTCACCAATTGTTTGCTTTTCTTGCGATTCTGGCGCTAGGTCCATTTATTTGGTCTGACGTGAAGAATGTGTTTTGGCCAAAGTTTCTTCACGACCGTACTTTTCAGCATCTTACTTTCGCCATGGTTGCCGCGCTCACTCTACTTTGGTCGGCACAAGCAGGCGTCAAAGAAGGGCTATCAATCCACTTTTTAGCCCTGACAACGCTTACCTTAATGTATGGTTGGAAAAATGCGTGCGTGCTCTCTATCGTCGCGACTTCTGCGCTTACCTTCACGACGGATCTAACTTGGTACCAAGTCCCTGAATATCTTATATTGTCATGCTTTTTTCCTATCGCTATCAGCCAACTGGTGTTTCGCTTTAGCTATTGCTATTTACCACGCAATATTTTCGTATTTATCTTCGTTGCAGGCTTCTTCAATGGCGCTGTAACTGGCTCACTTCACCTGCTCGCCAGCGGTATCTACATATGGCTGCTAGGAAGTCACGATTGGACAACCATCGTAGACAACTATCTGGTGTTTATCCCGCTACTCGCCTTTCCTGAAGGCTTGCTCAACGGAATGGCGCTAACCATGTTTGTCGTATTCAAACCTGAGTGGCTGCGCGTTTTTTCCGATCGCGATTACATCTATAACCACTACCACAAAAAATGAGTCATTTTTCGCGGATTCTTTGTACTTTTCATATTAAATATGTGTTGAGATCATGTTTCAGCAATCCACGAACAGATAACCTAAGCACATTAAAAATGTATTAGATTATTTTAGTGAGGCCACCATGGAAATGACT
This sequence comes from Vibrio sp. MarTm2, assembly GCF_027587055.1. Taxonomy (NCBI): domain Bacteria; kingdom Pseudomonadati; phylum Pseudomonadota; class Gammaproteobacteria; order Vibrionales; family Vibrionaceae; genus Vibrio; species Vibrio sp. MarTm2. The sequence goes on from NZ_JAPPTK010000001.1 coordinate 232,509, forward strand.
AACGCTCAACGTTTGATCCTTTCGAACCAATACTACCTTATGTCTCAAATGGACCCAGCAAACGCAGCTAAATATCAGCGTTTGCAGACCATTGTTGAGCGCGGGTATGAGCTTCAAATGAGCGAGTTAAACAAAGATTTTGGCTGCTTAAGTGAAGCCGAATGTCGTGAAATCATCGACACAATGGAGATGTATCACGCAATGCAAGAATCAAACAAAATGTTAGATGAAGAAGAGCGCAAAGATGTAGACCAGCGCCGCCTAACTTTCCTAGGTTACGACATTGCGAGTGAGTCTCAACTAGTAAACTACGTGCGCTTCTTAACCGACTCTGAAGGTCTTTACCCACAGTTTGACAAAGGTGACCATCACTTCAACGCGCAAATGCCAATGCAAGAGAAGTATCGCCGTATGCTTACAACGTGGCGTAATTGCCCTCGTCAATACCATTTGTGCGCAAACGAGTTAAAGCAAATTTTTAACGCTTAACCTAACGCATAAAGAAAAGGGACCGCGCGGTCCCTTTTTTGATCTCTGTTAGCTGAGTTTAAAAGTCGCCACTTTGGCAACGAGCTCCTCTGCTTGGCTCCGAACTTGATGAGCCCCTTCTGAGCTTTGGTTCGCGCCCACCACCAATTGATCAGCCACGTCTTTGATGGACGTGATGTTCTGGGTAATTTCACTTGTCACATGGGTTTGCTCTTCAGCCGCTGTCGCTATTTGAGTGGCCATGTCGCTGATTAATGTCACCGCTGAGTTAATCTCACCCAAAGCGGCGGAAGCCTTGTCCGCATCCTCAACCGACATCCCAGCAAGTTCACCACTGCTTTCCATGATGGATACAGCCTGAGCCGTTGTGTCCTGCAATACGGCGATGGTGTTTTTGATTTCTTCCGTTGAGGAATGGGTTCGCTGCGACAACACACGTACTTCATCGGCCACCACGGCAAAGCCTCTGCCCTGCTCACCCGCTCGTGCGGCTTCAATGGCTGCGTTCAACGCAAGTAAGTTGGTCTGTTCAGCAATGCCTTGAATTGTAGACAGCACGGTTGAGATTTCTTGGCCATGTCGCTCCAAAGCGCCCACTACCTGACGAGCTGACTCCAGTTCAATCGCTAATTTATTGATCGAACCTTTCGTATTCTCAACGAGAAGGTGCCCGTTATCGGTGCTCAAAGTAGAGTCTTGAGCAGCTTGTGCGGTACGCTCAGCATGCGAGGCAATCTCTTGTGTCGCGCTCGCAAGTTCAGTTACCGCTGTCGCAACCATAGTGATTTCTTGTTGCTGATGATGAATTTCATCAACCGAACGATTCGAACGCTGGGTACTGAGCTCTGATTGCTCCGTTAACTGGTAAGACTGTTCGCGGATATGGCCAATCAATTGCTGTAAGCTGCCGACAAAGACGTTAAAGTTATGCGCCAACTTACCCACTTCATCGTTTGATTCCACATCGATTCTTTGAGTCAAATCTCCGCTACCATTCGCTATCTGCTCAAGTGCGTTAGAAACATTAGTCAACGGGCGGAACAAGATGGTACACAAGATGTTAAACAGCAGTGTACACACGACAACCACAATCCCCGTCACCAATAGCTGCCCCCAAACAGCACCAAACAAAGGTGCAACTAACGAGTCATAGTTCACAACGATCACCGTCGTAAGACCTGTCGAGCCAATCTCATTGGCATAAACCACAGACTCCTCGCCCAAAACTGTCACAAAGATGTCATGACCAGTGCTGACCGCTTTACGAATGGTGGCCTCGTCTAAACCCAAACGCGTTACGGATTCATTAAGAAGCGACGTATCCTGATGAACAAACAGATTGCCTTGTTTATTCGCAATGAACATGTACCCGTCGCCAGGCAAAATGACCTTTTCCATGCCACCCAAAATATCGGTAATTTCAACGTCCGCGCCAAGAACAACCTGCTCCCCATGCAAGTTAAGCGCTTTACCCAAAGAGACGACATTTGCGCCAGTCGCTGCGGCAACCGTTGGGTTATCCATAAACACTTTTGCCGGCTGCTTTACTGCGTTTTGATACCAACCCCACTTCCTAGGATCATCGTTGCCTGGCGGTAACACGACCCCATTCGCGTTGTTCTGGCTCCCATCAGGGTAAGCTATGAACACATTGTCAAAGCCGGCAGAATCCTTTACTTGCTTTAAATGAGTGACTATAGATTCTTTTTTCGACTCTTGAGAAAGGGAAGTTAGAGCACGTTCTTTGGACGTAATCCAATCCGCCACATATTGATTGTAAGACGATGCCGTGCTCTCTAAACGCTGTTCAACCTCAATATTGAGGCGATCAAGCGACGCTTTGAAAGACAAGCCTTCGACCAATAGTCCCCCGACTACGATGGCAACACTCGCAGATATGGCGAGTTTATTCTTCAGTGATAATTTATTTAGCATGATTCATTCGCTATTCGTTCTAGTTATTAAATAAACTTTTTAAAAGTCACAGATATTATATTTTGAGGTTAGAAATAAATAATGATCTGGCTCGAAAGTTTGCAAAACAAAGCTTGGCTATTTTGAGATAACGTTCAGTGAAAACGTGTGCACACTCAGTGTAGCAGCTAATCAGACTCATAAGCATTTCCTTCCCAGCGCTATTTTTTACCTACCATTTTCACACTACGAATGAGTTCGAGTGACATATTTGGCTACTTTATACGTAAGTAATCTCAGTAATGTAGAGAGACGCAACTGCATTTTGCTTTTCATCACAATTTGCAATTAAACACATATTTTTTAAGCAAAATTCTAAAAAGCAACTAGGCTTAAATTAGAAAGGATTTTGCTTTTCTATGCGGGTTTATTGTCAATTTGACAGGTTCAAAGGGGAATTCATTATGAGTATTTTCGACCATTTCCAAGCACGCTATGAAGCTTCCAAGGATGAACAATTGTCCCTACAAGATTTTCTTAGCCTATGTAAAGATGACAAAAGCGCTTACGCCAACGCAGCAGAGCGACTGTTGATGGCGATTGGCGAACCAGAGATCATCGATACCGCCCAAGATCCTCAACTTAGTCGTATTTTCTCCAACCGCGTCATCTCACGCTACGACACATTCAAAGATTTCTATGGTATGGAAGAAGCGATCGAACAAATCGTCTCCTACCTAAAACATGCGGCGCAAGGCCTAGAAGAGCGCAAACAAATCCTCTACCTATTAGGCCCTGTGGGCGGTGGTAAATCGTCACTTGCCGAAAAACTCAAAGCCTTGATGCAACAAGTTCCTATTTATGTGCTTTCTGCAAATGGTGAACGCAGCCCCGTCAATGACCATCCATTCTGCCTGTTTGACGTAAACGAAGACGGCGAACTGTTGAAACAAGAGTACGGCATCGAAAAACGTTACCTACGCTCAATCATGTCTCCTTGGGCGGCGAAGCGTCTTCATGAATTCGGTGGCGACATCTCGAAATTTAAAGTGGTGAAAGTACGCCCATCGATCCTTGACCAACTTGCGATTGCGAAAACAGAGCCCGGCGATGAGAACAACCAAGACATCTCTTCATTGGTAGGTAAAGTGGACATTCGCCAACTGGAACACTTCTCACAAGATGACCCAGATGCCTACAGCTACTCAGGTGCGCTGTGTCGAGCTAACCAAGGCTTAATGGAGTTTGTCGAGATGTTTAAAGCGCCTATCAAGGTGCTACACCCTCTACTTACGGCTACGCAAGAAGGCAACTACAACGGTACCGAAGGTCTCTCTGCCCTACCATTTGATGGCATGATTTTGGCGCACTCCAACGAATCCGAGTGGCAAACTTTCCGCAACAACAAGAACAACGAAGCCTTCCTAGACCGTGTTTACATCGTAAAAGTGCCTTACTGTCTACGCGTTTCTGAAGAAGTAAAAATTTACCAGAAATTGCTCGACCACTCAGAGCTGTCCAAAGCGCCTTGCTCCCCTAGCACACTCGAGCTTCTGTCTCAATTCAGTATCTTGTCGCGCCTAAAAGAGCCTGAAAACTCATCCATCTTCTCGAAAATGCGTGTTTACGATGGCGAAACACTCAAAGACACCGACCCTAAAGCGAAAAGCTACCAAGAGTACCGAGACTTCGCTGGCGTTGATGAGGGCATGTCTGGTCTCTCTACCCGTTTCGCGTTTAAGATTCTTTCTCGCGTATTCAACTTCGACCAAACCGAAGTCGCTGCTAACCCTGTTCATCTTTTCTATGTCATCGAACAGCAAATTGAGCGTGAACAGTTCCCTCAAGAAACGGCTGAGAAATACCTAGAATTCTTGAAAGGTTACTTAGTGCCTCGCTATGTCGAATTCATCGGTAAAGAGATTCAAACGGCCTACTTAGAGTCATACTCTGAGTACGGACAAAACATCTTTGATCGTTACGTCACCTACGCAGATTTCTGGATTCAAGATCAAGAATACCGTGATCCAGAAACAGGCCAGCTATTTGATCGCTCTGCATTAAACAATGAGTTAGAGAAAATCGAGAAAACCGCGGGAATCAGTAATCCTAAGGATTTTCGAAATGAAATCGTCAACTTTGTGCTCCGTGCTCGCGCTAACAACAACGGTCAAAATCCTGTTTGGACTAGCTACGAGAAACTGCGCACGGTTATCGAGAAGAAGATGTTCTCTAACACTGAAGAGCTATTGCCAGTGATTTCCTTTAACGCCAAAACTTCGTCTGAAGATCAAAAGAAACACGACGACTTTGTCGCTCGTATGATGGAGAAAGGGTATACCGAGAAACAAGTGCGTCTGTTGTCTGAGTGGTACTTGCGCGTACGTAAGTCTTCTTAAAACAACGATGCAGCCAAATCCTTCACCAATTGAAGGATGCCAATGACTTACCTGCCAGAGAACATCTGGCAGGCATTTGGATGCAAGATAGATTCGTTGAAGCTTATTGTTTCACGGTGCAGATAAGGGGTGACTCATGGCGCAATTTATTGACCGAAGACTGAACGGCAAGAATAAAAGTGCTGTAAACCGCCAGCGCTTTTTACGCCGACATAAAGAGCAGATTAAAGAATCTGTTGCAGACGCGGTGAATCGCCGCTCCATTACCAATACAGAGACCGGCGAAGACGTCTCTATTCCTCACAAAGACATCAAAGAACCCGTGTTTCATCAAGGTAAAGGCGGGTTAAAAGAGCGCGTTCATCCCGGCAATGATCAGTTCATTACCGGTGATAAAATTGAACGTCCAAAAGGAGGCGGTCAAGGAGGAGGTTCGGGCGAAGGCGAGGCCAGCCCCGATGGCGAGGGGCAAGATGAATTTGTATTTCAAATATCTAAGGATGAGTACCTGGATATTCTCTTTGAAGACCTCGAATTACCTAACCTAGAAAAGAATCAAATCGCAAAAATTACCGAATGGAAAACGCACCGAGCGGGTTACCAAACCGCAGGTGTTCCAGCCAATATTGCGATCGTAAAATCACTTCAGCAATCCCTAGCGCGTCGAACCGCAATGACAGCTGGGAAGCGAAGAATGCTTAGAGAGTTAGAAGACGAGCTCGATAAAGTCAAAATGAGCGAACCTGCTCAACTTCTAGAAGAGCAACGTTTACAAGACGAAATCAAAGCGCTGCGACACAAGATTGATACGGTGCCCTTTATTGATACCTTCGATCTGCGCTTTAAGAACTATGAACGAAGACCGATTCCATCTAGCCAAGCCGTCATGTTCTGCTTAATGGACGTATCGGGTTCAATGGACCAAGCAACAAAAGACATCGCAAAACGGTTTTACGTACTGCTTTATCTGTTCCTAACCCGAACCTACGAAAATGTCGAAGTGGTTTTCATCCGCCACCATACACAAGCGAAAGAAGTCGATGAACATGAGTTCTTTTATTCGCAAGAGACCGGGGGAACCATTGTCTCCAGTGCACTTAAGTTGATGAACGAGATAGTCGCTGAACGCTTCCCTGTCGGTGAATGGAACATTTATGCCGCGCAAGCCTCAGATGGCGATAACTGGGCGGACGATTCGCCTCGCTGTCGTGAACTACTGACAAAAAAACTACTACCTAACTGTCAATACTACTCGTACATCGAAATTACTCGACGCTCACATCAAACCTTGTGGCATGAGTATGAAAAACTCGCAGGAGACTTTCCGAATTTCGCAATGAAAAACATTCGTGCGGTTGAGGACATTTTCCCTGTATTCCGCGAGCTGTTCCAAAAAGAGACCGCTTAGGGGGCAAATATGACTACCAAGACAAAAAAGCCAACAAAAAGCAAAGCGCTGCCTGACGGCCCTGATTGGACGTTTGAATTACTTGACCGCTACCACAAAGAGATAAAACGCGTTGCGGATCATTACAGGCTTGACGCATACCCTAACCAAATTGAAGTCATCACTTCTGAACAAATGATGGATGCGTACTCAAGTATTGGTATGCCAATCAACTACAACCATTGGTCATTTGGTAAGAAGTTCATTCAAACGGAGCAAGGCTACAAACATGGTCAGATGGGTCTTGCGTATGAGATCGTCATTAATTCCAATCCTTGTATTGCCTATCTGATGGAAGAAAACACCGTGACCATGCAAGCGCTTGTCATGGCGCACGCTTGCTACGGCCACAATTCATTCTTCAAAGGTAATTATCTTTTCCAAACCTGGACTGATGCTAGCTCAATTATTGATTACCTTCTGTTCGCCAAAAAGTACATTGCTGAGTGTGAGCAAAAATATGGAGAGAAAGAGGTCGAAGAGTTACTCGATTCTTGCCATGCGCTGATGAATTTTGGTGTCGATCGTTACAAGCGACCTGAAAAGATCTCAATCGCAGAAGAGAAGTCTCGACAAGAAGAACGCGAGGCGTACTTGCAATCTCAAGTGAATGATCTTTGGCGCACGGTGCCAAAGTCGACGGTCGAGCAAGAAGATCAAAAGGTTCGTTTCCCAAGCGAGCCTCAAGAGAACATTCTCTACTTTATCGAAAAACATGCGCCACTGCTTGAATCTTGGCAACGTGAGATCGTGCGTATTGTGCGCAAGATAAGCCAGTATTTCTATCCACAAAAACAAACTCAGGTGATGAACGAAGGCTGGGCGACGTTTTGGCACTACACCATCCTCAATCATCTCTACGACGAAGGATTGGTGACGGATAGATTTATCTTAGAGTTTCTTCACAGCCATACCGGTGTGGTTGCTCAGCCTCCATACAATAGCCCTTACTTCAGTGGCATTAACCCTTATGCTTTGGGCTTCGCTATGTTTAGGGATATTCGACGAATTTGTGAAGAGCCAACCGATGAAGACAGGGAGTGGTTCCCTGAATTGGCTGGGACAGACTGGCTAGATGCTGTTCACTTTGCAATGCAAAACTTCAAAGATGAGAGCTTCATCAGTCAATATCTGTCTCCAAAGCTGATGCGAGATTTTAAGCTGTTTGCCATCGTCGATGATGATCGCAAGAACTATATCGAGGTTGCTGCGATCCATAACGACTCAGGCTATCGCGCGATCCGCGAGAAACTCGCCGCTCAGTACAACCTGAGCAATCTAGAGCCGAATATCCAAGTGTTTAACGTTGATGTGCGAGGCGATCGCTCCTTAACACTCCAATATGTACCACACGATCGCATTCCTCTAGATGAGAGCTACGATGAAGTGCTCAAACACCTGTATCGACTATGGGGCTTTGACATTATTTTGGAAGAGGTAAAAGAGACCGGGAGACGTGAAATTCTCAGCACTTGTCCTAAACGTAATGATTATGACGCGAAGATTTAATCAATCTCCATGACTAAAGGCCGGCGACGGCCTTTTTTATTGGCTGGAAAGTACACCTTCGATAAAGGCCGATTTTTTCTCTCGATAAGCGTTTACTTCCAACCCTTCACACTCGCGTTTTAAAGAATTGTATTCAGCTACCAATGAAGGATTTTCTCTCAATTTGTCTCGAAAGGTTAGAAAGCATTCAAACTCAGACCCTAGCTCGACCACTTGTAAGGCAACGTCTTGCTCGTTTGTTGATTCCAACATGCAAAGTTGATGAGTACGGAGTGTGTCTCGTTTCTCCTCAAACCCAAGCTGTTTCAGCGCACTAACTGAACGCTCCAGTTGCTGTTTGTCCACACCAACAAAAATGTCCAGATCTCCTTTAGAGACCGCCTGTGGAATCGATGATGCTCCAACGTGCTCTATTCGCGCATCAGGTAGCAGAGTTTTAATTTTGGACCTGTAGGCTTGGTACACTGCTTCACAGTCACTTTGATACGCTTCAGGAGGTAAGAACTTCATCATTTTATCGACCCTTGATAAGCAAAAAGCGCCTGATGAATATCAACAGACGCTTTCTTAATTCTGACTATTATCGACGAGCGATGAGTTCTCTCACCACTTCCAAGTCTTCTGGGGTGTCAACGCCAGCAGCCGGCGATTCCTTCGCAACTTCGACATGGATTTTTTCACCATACCAAAGAACACGCAGTTGCTCTAAGCACTCAATTTTTTCAAGCGCTGTCGGCTGCCAATTGATGTAGGTATTAATAAACCCGGCTCGGTACGCGTAGATTCCAATGTGACGCATGAGCGGCTGCTTAATCACTTTATTTTCAGCGGCAAAGCTATCGCGATCCCAAGGAATCGTGGCTCGACTAAAGTACATGGCATAGCCATCTTTATCCGTCAGAACCTTTACTGCATTGGGATTAAAGACTTCTGCCTCATCTTCAATTTCAACCGCCAGTGTTGCCATAGGCGCGCTACAGTTAGCCAGATTATCAGCCACCTGACGAATAATGCTCGGTGGGATTAGAGGCTCATCACCTTGGACATTCACAACGATGTGATCATCAGGAATCGCCATCAGCTCAACAACTTCCGCTAAGCGTTCAGTGCCGGATTCGTGATTCGGCGATGTCATGCAAACTTGGCCGCCAAACCCTTGAACTGCACTCTCGACGCGCTTATCGTCCGTCGCAATAATAACGTTCTCAGCACCCGCTTGAATAGCCTGCTCATACACCCACTGGATCATTGGTTTCCCGCCGATATCTGCCAGTGGTTTACCTGGTAAGCGCGTCGATTGATAACGCGCAGGAATGACGACAGTAAACGACATTAGCGCCCCTCATCCATACTCATTTGACGAGCCTCTGGCTCAAGTAGCACAGGAATCCCTTCTTTAATAGGGTAAGCTAAGCGGTCCAGCTTACAGATCAACTCTTGCTTGTCCTTATCAAAAGTTAACTTACCTTTACATACTGGACATGCCACGATTTCAAGCAGACGGTGATCCATACGTTTCCTTAACCTCTTTTATTTTATTCAAAATGCGACTCTTGTCTGCGGAAGAGAAACAGGCGGTTACGGGTAAGTACCACCAATTTTCTTTCGCATAGTGGGCACATTTTACTGCATCTTTTTCTGTCATTATAAGATGATCGCCTCGGTTGGCGAGAACATCTAACTCTGACTGTTCAAAATCTTTATGATCCGCAAATCCTTGCGTGTAAACAAGTTTTGCATCAAGTTGCTTTAGCGTAGTAAAAAACCTCGGAGGGTGACCAATTCCCGCCATTGCAACCAGCTTGTCTAGCGCAGAGACTTGCTCACTTTGACCGCTATTTAGGTTGACGGCATTCGCTGGTTCAAGCGTCATCGATATCTCACCATACTCGGCTTCACCGCCATTCGTGATGATAAAGTCGACTTGCTTGAGGCGTTCGGTACCTTCTCTTAGCGGCCCTAAGGGAATCAAAGATTCATTACCAAAACGGCGCTTCCCATCCACAACCACAATCTCTATATCGCGTTGCAGTGCATAATGTTGAAGCCCATCATCCGTGATAATGATATCGACCCCTAATGGCAACAGCGCTTTAACGGCATCACTTCGCACAGGTGAAACAGCAACCGGCGCTCCTGTCCGTTTGTGGATAAGCTTCGGCTCATCCCCACAGTGTCGTGTCGAAGTGGCATCATCAACAACCAAAGGATAATGGGGAGCTTTCGCCCCATATCCGCGTGAGACAACACCAGGCTCGAATCCCATTGCTTGCAGTTGCTCAACCAACCAAATAACCACCGGTGTTTTACCATTACCACCAGCGGTTATGTTGCCCACTACAACCACAGGAACAGGTGCACGATAACTTGGCTTTTGACCTGATTCAAACTTGGACCTTCTCGCACAGCTGATTGCAGAAAACAGCAAGCTCAATGGCCATAACAATGGCCAGAGTAAATACTTTATCGGGTGATTCTCAAACCAGATTTTTTCAATCACTGGTTAACCACCAAACTGAATTCTATGCAGTTGAGCGTACGCCCCATCCTTTTCGATAAGCGTCTGATGATCGCCACGCTCTACGATTTCACCTTCATCAACCACTAGGATTTCATCCGCTTTCTCGATAGTCGACAATCGATGGGCAATAACAAGAACCGTCTTGTTCTTTTGCAACTCATCCAATGCTGATTGAATCGCTTTTTCAGACTCGGTATCCAAGGCCGAGGTTGCTTCGTCAAGAATCAGAACCGGAGCATCTCGTAGCAAGGCACGTGCAATCGCAATACGTTGACGTTGACCACCAGAAAGGCTTGCACCATTCTCGCCGACCATAGTATCCAAACCTTCATCGAGCTTATCAATGAAGTCCATCGCGTGCGCAAGCTTGGCTGCGTGCTCAATTTGCTCGCGGCTATACTCGCCGTTTGTCGCATACGCGATGTTATTGGCGATCGTATCGTTGAATAGGTGGACGTTTTGTGACACGAGTGCGAAATGGGAACGTAAGTTACTGAGTTTATAGTCACGAATATCACGACCATCGAGCAAAATACTGCCAGAGTCATAGTCATAGAAGCGAGTAAACAAGTTGGCGATGGTACTCTTACCCGAGCCCGATCGCCCAACAAGCGCTACAGTCTTGCCCTGTGGAATCTTAAAGCTGACATGATTTAAAGCGGGCTTCTCTTTACCGAGATATGTAAAGGTAACATCTTTAACTGCAACGTCGCCGCGAACATTAGTGGCTTCGTACTGCCCCTTATCAACCTCGGTGTCCATATCCATCAAGGCAAATAGCGTCTGGCTCGCTGCCATACCGCGCTGGAACTGTGAAACCACATTGGTGATTGCTTTCAGAGGGCGCATTAAGCCGAACATCGCAGAGAAAATTACCGTGAATGTACCTGGTGTGAGCTGGTTACGGATCTCATCGAAACTTGCAAGGAAAAGCACAGCAACCAAGGCGAGAGATGCGATCATTTGCGTCACTGGATTCGCAATCGCATGCGCAGTCACAAACTTCATTGACTGCTGTCGCATTTGGTTACTCACCTTATTGAAGCGCTCACGCTCAATTTCATGACCACCATAGCTCAACACTACTTTGTGGCCTTTCAGCATCTGTTCTGCAGATGCTGCGACCTTACCCATCGCCGTTTGCATGTTTTTACTGATTCGACGATAACGCTTCGAAACAATACCAATCACCCAAGCCACGATCGGTGCAACAACGAGCAGCACTAAAGACAACTGCCAACTGTTCCAGAACATTAAAACCAATAGGCCGATGATACTTGCCCCTTCACGGACAATACTCACTAACGCTTTACTGGTTGCTGCTGATACTTGCTCAGAGTCATAAGTAATGCGCGACAACAAAGCCCCGGGAGTTTCTTTATCAAAATAGCTCACCGGCATATGCATGAAATGATTGAATATCATTCGTCGCATCTGCATGACGACATTACCAGACACCCAGCTCAAACAGTAGGTTGAAACAAAACTAGTAACGCCTCGTGCAAACATAGCCCCGAGAATGATTAGCGGAAGGATTTTAAGGAAATTAGACTCTGTGTTACCAAAGCCTTCATCTAATAAAGGCTTTAGCAAAGAAACCATATAAGTATCAGCAACAGCATTCAACACTAATGCTATAACAGCAACAACGAGGCCCTTTTTGTATAAGCGAATATAAGTCCATAGGCGCTTAAAGGTATTCCACGTAGTTTCATCTTTATCGATTGACATAAAACGGCTTATTTTTCTTACAATAATCTTCCTATTCTACTCCCTTGCGTAGCATCTGCCTATACCAAGCTTGGCCTTTACTCTCCCTCAACTGAACGACACTGCGTCCACTTGAATAAAAATTAATCACCACTTGACCAGAGTGCCCGGTATCTATCCAATCCGCACCTTGTTTTCGGTAGCGTTCCACCACTTCTTGATTTGGTAAATTCCAACGCCCACGATACGATGTTGAGGCGATAGCTAAGTTAGGATTCGCCGCAAGAATAAAAGAATCCGTTGACGATGTTTTACTGCCATGATGAGGAACAATCACGATATTGGACGCGAGCGCGTCAGGGTTTCTAATCAACAACCACTCAGCAATTTGCTCAATATCACCAGTAAGCAACACACTTTGTTTGTTCACTCTATGAGTCAACTTGATAACACAAGAGTGCGGATTGTAGGCTCGTTCGACAATTTTGGGAGGCCAGAGCGCTTGTATCTCTAACTCGCCCCATTGCCACGTTTCTCCCACTATGCAGTCGAGACTATTACTCAATCGCTGACTTGCAATAACCCGATCCGGTTGCCAGCGTTGGAGAATCGCCCCTATCCCACCTGCGTGGTCATTGTCAAAGTGACTGAGCACCACAACGTCCAGCACCTCAATCCCTTTTGCTTCCATCAGTGGCGTAATCAACTGCTCAGCATAGTTTGACTGTTGCCATGCGGCGCCGGTGTCATAAAGTAGTGCTCGCTCTCCCTGCACGGCCAAAATCGCCAGCCCATGACCCACATCGAGAATGCTTAACTGCCAATCAGGCTTCGGACGCCAGAATACCGTGAATAAAACGAAACTGAGCGCAAAAAGAACGATCCCAAAACGAGTCAACCAAGGAAGCATTAAAATAAAACACGCCAACACTATTAAGATAGTGATCTCTTGGCTGGACAGGGAAAACCAGGTATCTCCCGCCCATACGCTTGACGCCACGACGACGGATAACGCCCAATCAACCGTTCCCCAAATCGTAGCGTCAACGTAGCCAAACAATGAGACTACTGCAGCTATGAACGTGGCTGGCATGACGACAAACGAAAACCATGGGACAAAGACTAAATTGTACCCAATTGCGCTGATGCTTATCCCTCCAAATACCACCGCAACAGGAAGGCTCATGCATATCACGATGAAGGTCTGCATCAATACGTTGTTCACAACACCGTGACGATAGGTCGAGCGAATAGAGAGAAACAGTAATATCGCAGCCACAGCATACATTGATAACCAAAGGCTTGGGTCGAGCGCAGACTGAGGCCACAACGTTAATAAAAACGCCAAGACGATTAACCATCGACTGAGTTTAGAAAGGTGTGTTCGAATTAAAACCTGACTGCACATCAATAAACACATGATCAAAGCTCTTACCGTTGGAATCGAGAATCCAGCAAGGTAAGCATAACCAAATGCAATCACCGCCCCTATAAAAATAGGCGCGTTGGTCATTTTCGGTGAAGCAACTAATAGTAGTCGACCAACGGCCCAACCAAACGAAAACATGATCCCAATATGTAGACCGGATATCGCAACCAGATGACTTAACCCACTGTGCTGCAGTTGTTGATTAACACTGTCAGGAATTTTATCGCGGGTGCCAAAAAGAAGAGCAAGGATAAGACCTCGATTGCCTGTAGAGAGTGTATGAGTCGAGATCGTCTGAAACAACCTTTCCCTCAATGAGCCTTGATCGATAACCCAAAAGCTAGAGCTGTTTTTTATCTTAGCGTGACCAAGGATGCCTTGAGCGTACGCGTAGCGCTCTTTATCAAAACCCGTTTCATTCAATTGCCCTGATATGGGCTGTATCGAGACTTTTCCACCAATAACCTGACCTAAACTTAATGCAATTGGCGACGTAACCCAAACCGTTGGCTGCTCATAGGCGAACAACTTTTCGCCATTAATTGATCTAACCACTGCTGTTCCGTGAAAGCCGTGACTTATTTGTTTAAAAAAGCTGTCAACCTGTGCATTTATGGTAATATCCGAACCTGCTTTAAAAAGCTCATCGGTATTATGGCGGACAAGATTTCCGTGTATCAGCACCACCAAGCAGGCAAGAGATAATCCGAATAAAAAGGAATATTTTCGATTGCACAGCGATAAGGCAATCAAGCCAATACACGGCAATACCCAATACCAGCTTGGCATCCTCGTCCAATACATGGCGGAGACGATAACCAAAGAGTACGAAGCAAGCGTCCAGTAATTTAAGTAGAGAGTCATAGTCCCCAATGCCAAGAAAGTTCATCAAACGCTTTATGCCAGACCACGAAGTCATTAAGCGTCAAAAAGCACTCAAAATCTTTGGCAACGTGCTGTACAACCCCAACCTTTGGTGCCTCAACCGTCGTTCGGCGGCAGGTGCGTTCGCAGTTGGACTATTTATGGCGTTTGTTCCGCTTCCTAGCCAAATGATCATGTCGGCTGGTCTCGCCATTGCGTGCGGTGTCAATCTGCCTCTGTCTGTCGCACTGGTTTGGGTCAGTAACCCAATTACTATGCCGGTCCTTTTCTACTTTGCTTACAAAGTCGGCGCTTTGGTGATGCATGTTCCACCTCAACCGTTCCATTTTGAATTGTCATGGGAATTTATTCTCCACCAAATGAACACCATTGGTCCCCCTTTTCTACTTGGGTGCCTAATTTGCGGTGTGGTCTCGGCGATAGTTGGATTTTTCGGTATTAAAGCACTTTGGCGATATTCCGTAGTCCGAAGCTGGCAGAAGCGAAAAATAAGATTAGGTGGGCTGTTGAAGAAGTAAAGTGGCAAACCAACGCTTTACAGCGCCTCACAAAGCCAGATGTAACTGATAAAAATGATATGTATGAAAAAGGACCTTTACGGTCCTTTTTCATTGGAGAACGATTATTTCGAGCTTAGCACCGCAGCGGGGTTTAACTTGCTCGCTCGAGAGGCAGGATACCAAGTGGCCAGTAGGCTAAGAACGATGGCGGTCAGCGACACCAAGAGCACATCGGCAAGATTGACCTGAGAAGGTAAAAAATCGACAAAGTAAATGTCTCCCGATAAGAACTGATGACCAATCAAGCCCTCTAATCCTTTTATCAACTCAGTCAAATTGAACGCGATCAATACACCAATAACACTACCGACAATACTACCTAACACGCCGGAAAATACCCCCTGCCAGACAAAGATACGTTTCACTAAACCGTCTGTTGCACCCATAGTACGTAAAATCGCGATCTCTGAGGCACGATCTTTCACCGCCATCATTAATGTCGAGACGATATTAAAACTTGCCACACCAATAACAAGCACCATCACTAGATACATAATGGTTCTGACCAGTTGAATATCTCGGTAAAGAAATCCATATTTTTGCTGCCAACTACGAAGGTAAACGTACTCATCTAGCGTGTTTCCTACTTCGCGTATAATTTGGGTTGCATCTAACACATCGGTCACTTTCAGCGCTACTCCCGACACCGCCGAACCCAATTTGGCATAAAGCTGCGCATCTTCGAGGGGAACCAACGCCAAACTATGGTCAATCTGGCCATTGAGCGTTAACAATCCAGCGACTTGAACTCGAACGCGCTTTGGCGCTTGCACTTTGGCCGTCGCACCGCTAGTTGGGATCATCAGGGTCAGAAAATCCCCGACATTCACGTTCAACAGGTCTGCGATACCCTTACCCAAAATCACTTGTTTCTTTCCGGGGGTAAACTGCTGCCATACGTCTGAATCAATGTAATGACTAAGATTAGACACCTTCGATTCCAGTTTAGGATCAACCCCACGAACCTCTATCGCTTTAAGCTGTTGCCCTTTTTCCGCCAATGCGGTTAGCTTCACGAACGGCGCTACCGCTTCCACTTTAGGATGCAATTGGGACTGTTGAACCACTGATTTCCACTCTTGAATAGGCCCGCGAACCCCTTCAAATTCTCCGTGAGAAATCACCGATAAGACGCGATCTTTTAGCTCTCGCTCAAAGCCGTTCATCGCAGAGAGACCAATAATGATCACAGCGACCCCGACGGTAATACCGATGGTGGATGACAAAGAAATAAACGACACCATTTTGTTGCGCTGCTTGGCGCGGCTAAATCGGCCACCAATAAAAAGTGATAAAGAAGAGAACAAACTAAGCCTCCTCGACATTGAGCAATAGCCCATCTTGCATATGCAGTTGGCGATCCATTTTGCTCGCCAGTTCCCCATCATGCGTCACGACTAAAAAGGCCGTCCCAGACTCTCGATTTAACTCTCGCATCAAATCATAGATAGACAGAGCGGTTTTATGATCCAAATTACCCGTCGGTTCATCGGCAAGAACAAGGTCCGGACTGTTCACTAAGGCTCTCGCAATCGCAACACGCTGACGCTCACCGCCAGAAAGCTCGGCAGGTCGATGATCAACTCGATGACTTAACCCAACTTTTTCAAGTAGTGCTTGCGCTTTCGCTTTTGCATCAGCGACTTTTTCGCCGCCAATCAGCAAAGGCATCGCCACATTTTCAAGGGCACTGAAATCGGCGAGTAGATGGTGAAACTGATAGACAAAACCCAAGTGGCGGTTACGCAATTTTGCCTGTTTATTTGAACTCAAGTACGCCAGATCTTGACCAAGAAAACTCACGCTGCCTTCTGTCGCATCATCAAGCGCGCCCAATATATGGAGTAACGTACTCTTACCCGATCCCGAAGAACCAATGATCGAAGCCAACTCACCTTTTTTAAGCTCGAAGCTCACGCCTTTTAATACCTGAGTATCCAACGCGCCTTCTCGGTACGTTTTACAAATGTTGTGACACTGAAGAAGGTTACTCATATCTCAAAGCCTCGGCCGGTTTAACAGAAGATGCACGGTAAGAAGGGAACAATGTCGCAAGCAGACTGAGTGCAATAGCCAACACGACAACGATCGAAATTTGCAAAGGGTTGATTAACACAGGTAACTCGCCACCAACAGAGAAAAGCGCGATTCCTGCGCTCTCCAGTAGTGTGTTCAAATTAGAGGCAAGCAGCACACCTAAACCACCACCAAACAGCGCGCCAATCACGCCACTACTTGCACCTTGTACCATGAAGATGGTCAGCACTTGGTTGTCCGACATGCCTTGGGTTTTAAGTATCGCCACTTCAGATTGCTTCTCCATGACGACCATTATCAGCGCCGAGATAATGTTGAACGCGGCAACGCCAACAATAAGCCCCAGCATCAAACCCATCATATTTTTTTCCATTCTCACTGCTTGGAAAAGTTCACCGCGCTGATCTCGCCAATCTTGCCATTGCCAACCCTCTGGCAATGGTTGCTCACTCAACTGCGCCACCACAAAAGGGTCATTGAAGAACAAACGCCAGCCAGTCATGGTATCGTTTTTCATTCGATTGAGTTTCGCGGCGTCATCGATGTGGGTAAGCATCAATAGCCCATCGACATCAGAGCCTGTGTTGTATATACCCGCAATCGTAAAAATACGTTGGCTAGGCATTCGTCCAAGTGGAGTAAACTGGCTAGCACTGGTGACCATCAAACGCACTTTGTCGCCAACGGAGACGTCCATTGACCGCGCTAAAGTGTGGCCAATGAAAAGCTGATATTTGCCTGCTTCCATCGCAGCAAGTCGGCCTGCAATCATATGGTCTTCTATCGGGTCATGATCGCTCGGTTTAATGCCAATCAAAAGCCCAGCACTAAGCTGCGAAGCACTTTGGATAACCGCTTCAGATTGCACGATCGGCTCTGGATGTGCCGCTGTAGAAAGCTCAGAGACAAATTCTGGGGCAACACTTTGGCGATGAGTCTTGCCATCAACTCCTGATACGATGGCTTGCGGCAAAACGCCAAGGATGCGACTCTTGAGCTGAGCTTCAAACCCATTCATAACAGAAAGAACCGTCACCAACGACATCACACCGATCGTGATGCCCGCCGTAGACATATAAGAAACAAATCGACTGAATCTATCGCCGGAGCGCCCTCTTAGGTAACGCAAGCCGATAAAGGCTGAAACCGGATGAAACATAAAATAAACCAATAATGTTTGATAGCGGGTAATGTACCGATTTATCGCTCTGGGTTGTAGCCCTTAATTGCTAATAAGTCGTCAAAATATGTGATAAACAATGACATACCTTGATTACTTGCGTGGTATGACGATAATCAAGATGTTAGTTAAAGGAAACTCAGAATGCCTGATCAAGAATATTTCACCGTTCATCATCGAATGACGGTTAACGTAGAGCCGTTAGCACAAGGGCAATCCCTGCCTACTTATGAACAATTTGAGAGTGAAATTCCCGCGCCTTTTTTGGTCGCCAGCGAGTTCAGTCAACTTGATTTACTCAACGACAGCGCCCGTTCTGAGCTAAACAACAGTGACTTTAAACACGTCATCGAACTTCTAGATACCCAAAATTCAAAGCTAAACTTGCTTCTCACGTTTATGCTCTCCCAGCAAGATAACGAAACTTACCGCCACCAAACTGTCTCCTTTGGCGCGAGCTTATTTCGTTATCTCACTTCCACGCCACTGAGCGTCGATCAGACCGTGAGAGCCAAACTGTTTTTGGATCATCCTGCCGCAGCGATTTACAGTTATGGCCATGTTGTAGAGTGCGAAGCTCAAGATGAACAGTTTTTAGTCACCATTAAATATGACCGCTTACGTGATATAGACGAAGATCTATTAATCAAAGCCGCACTCTATCAGCAGCAAAAAATGCTGCGTCAGCGTTCACTGAATCGAGACAAATAAACACACCACTATGTCTGATAGCACTCTTTTCCATCTGGCTAACGCAACCGGAGCCGGAGATAAAAAACACGTCGGTAATCTACAAGGCGCTAGCCTAGCGCTCGCGATAGCAGAGCTTGCCGAGCAACACACTAGCCATACCTTATTGGCGGTACCTGATCCTCAAACCGCGCTCAAGTTGCTCCAAGAAATCGAGCAGTTTACCGACCAAGATGTCGCAATTTTCCCAGATTGGGAGACCTTGCCGTACGATAACTTTTCACCGCATCAAGAAATCATTTCCGATCGCATCGCACGTTTGTACCAACTGCCAACACTGAGCAGCGGTATCACCATCGTGCCCGTGAGCACGCTGCTGCAAAGACAGTCTCCGCGTGACTATTTGATGCAACATACCTTGATGGTGAAAGTCGGTGATTTGTTCTCACTTGAGAAGCTGCGCATACAGTTAGAGAAATCTGGCTATCGAAACGTTGATCAGGTCTTCGGCCCAGGAGAATACGCAAGTCGAGGATCTATTCTCGATCTCTTCCCTATGGGTTCCAATGACCCATTTCGAATTGACTTCTTCGATGATGAAATTGATACGATTCGTACCTTTGATCCTGAAAATCAACGCTCCATCGATGATGTCCAAGAGATTAGACTGCTTCCCGCTCATGAGTTTCCAACCACAGAAAGCGCGATTGAAGATTTTAGAATCCGTTGGCGTCAACGCTTTGAAGCAAGACGCGAACCTGAATCCGTCTATATGCAAGTTTCAAAAGGAACATGGCCAGCCGGTATCGAATATTGGCAGCCGCTCTTTTTTGAGCAAACAGAGACGCTCTTTGATTACATTGCGGATGACAGTCAGATCATTACCGTTGGGGATATTGAGTCTGCGATTGAAACCTTCCTCGCCGATGTTGATTACCGCTATGATCAGAGAAAAGTGGACCCGCTTCGTCCACTCTTGCCTCCAGACGAGTTGTGGTTAAAGAAAGACGAGCTGTTTAGCCATATTAAGCAGCTTCCGCACCTCTTGCTGTCCAGCGATGCAATCGTTGAGAAACAGGGGCGAGTCAACCCAAGCGTTCAACCCTTGCCTGATTTAGCCGTCCAGCACCAAAACAAGGAACCGATGGCTGCGCTGCGCCAGTTCAGTGAAAACTACACCGGTAGGATTGTCTTTTCTGTGGAATCAGAGGGACGCCGAGAAGCGTTACTTGAACTGCTACAACGCATAAAACTTCGCCCAGTCGAGTACCCTAACTTTAAAAGTGCTCTTGTCGGCAAAGATAAGTTTTCGCTGGTACTTGGGGCCGCTGAACATGGTTTCCTCTATGGAGACAGCCAAGTTGCGCTGATTTGTGAAAGTGATTTGCTCGGCGATCGTGTAATACAACGTCGCCGCAAAGACCGTAAGACCACCAACAGTGACGCTGTCATTCGTAACCTAGCGGAGCTCAAGCCAGGTCAACCTGTCGTTCACATTGATCACGGTATTGGCCGCTACATTGGTCTGCAAACTCTCGAAGCTGGCGGCATGACCACCGAGTACGTGACGCTTGAATACCAAAACGACGCGAAACTGTATGTTCCTGTCGCCTCACTCAACCTGATTAGCCGCTATTCTGGTGGCGCCGAAGAGAGCGCGCCACTTCATAAACTGGGTGGTGAAGCCTGGGCTAAAGCAAGGCGTAAAGCCGCAGAAAAAGTCCGAGATGTAGCCGCTGAACTTTTAGATGTGTACGCCAAGCGCGAACTCAAGCCCGGTTACAAGTTTGAGCTTGATCGTGGCCAGTACGCAACCTTCAAAGCAGGATTCCCCTTTGAAGAGACCGACGACCAGAAGATGGCCATTAACGCCGTTATGTCGGATATGTGCCAGGCCAAAGCTATGGACCGATTAGTGTGTGGTGATGTCGGGTTTGGCAAAACGGAAGTCGCGATGCGTGCTGCGTTTCTCGCTACCGACAACGGTAAACAAGTCGCAGTACTTGTTCCAACAACACTGCTCGCTCAGCAACACTTTGAGAACTTCCGCGATCGCTTTGCCAACCTTCCAATCCGTGTTGAAGTTCTCTCGCGCTTTAAAACCGCGAAAGAGCAAAAGCAAGTTCTCCAAGACATTGAAGAAGGCAAAGTTGACTTGGTGGTCGGTACTCACAAGCTCTTGTCCAATGACATAAAGTTCAAAGATCTCGGCCTGCTGATCGTTGATGAGGAGCACCGCTTTGGGGTACGTCAGAAAGAAAAAATGAAAGCCATGCGTGCTGATGTCGACATTCTGACCCTAACTGCGACACCGATTCCGCGAACACTCAACATGGCAATGAGTGGAATGCGCGATCTATCTATAATTGCAACGCCACCAGCCCGACGTCTGGCGATCAAAACCTTTGTTCGGCAAAGTGATGATGCCGTTGTTCGCGAAGCGGTCTTACGTGAAATTATGCGTGGTGGACAAGTTTACTTCCTACACAATCAGGTAGAAACCATCGAGAAAGTGGCCGCAGATTTAGAGAAGTTGATTCCCGAAGCGCGAGTGACGGTCGCCCATGGTCAAATGCGAGAGCGCGAACTCGAACGCATCATGAATGATTTCTACCACCAACGTTTTAACTTATTGGTATGTACCACAATCATTGAGACGGGTATCGATGTGCCGACGGCCAATACCATCATCATGGATCGCGCTGACAACTTAGGCCTTGCACAACTTCATCAGCTACGTGGTCGTGTGGGTCGTTCACATCATCAAGCCTATGCTTACTTACTTACTCCACATCCGAAAGCGATGACAAAAGATGCCATTAAGCGTCTTGATGCCATTGCCTCACTGGAAGATCTTGGCGCAGGCTTTACATTGGCAACTCACGACTTAGAAATTCGTGGTGCTGGTGAGTTATTAGGTGATGAGCAAAGCGGGCAAATTCAGTCTATCGGCTTTACCCTCTACATGGAGATGCTTGAGCAAGCGGTCGAAGCACTCAAAGAAGGCAAAGAGCCATCACTCGATGATCTCTTAAGAGAACAGACAGAAGTTGAAATGCGCTTACCCGCACTGCTTCCTGATGACTACATACCAGACATCAATACTCGCCTATCGATGTACAAACAAATCGCGAGTGTTGAAAGTAAACAAGAGCTCGATGACCTCAAGGTTGAGTTAATTGATCGCTTCGGTTTGCTTCCTGATGCTGCCAAAAACTTACTCTCTGTTGCTGATCTGAAGCTTATCGCTGCTGATCTCAAAGTGAAGAAGATTGAAGCGCATGACAAAGGCGGTTATATCGAGTTCTATCCGGACGCTGACATTAACCCAATGTATCTGGTTAAACTATTGCAGTCCCAGCCACAAAAATTTGCCATGGAAGGACCCACTAAGTTTAAGTTTACGGTACCATTGGTCGATAGACGCAAAAGAATCCAATTTATTGGCGATATGTTGGATGAGTTCCAACAGAACCTTTTACCAAAAGCCTAGCGATAAGGCTGATTAATTTTCCACGGTGATTGCACCGAATTATGGAGTTGTAATGAAAAAGCTGATTCCACTGTTACTCTTCTTTGTTGCTCTGCCTTCTTGGGCGGCGCGACAATTTGACATCGAAGTGGTTGTTTTTAAACGTTCTGTGAATCCAGAGCAAACGGCAGAATCTTGGCCCAATAGCCAACCTGCCATTTCGTTAGACGGAACAGGCACGTTTGCTGACTCAAGCTATCGCGCGCGTAAAGGCGTGCAAATGCTGCCTTACTCGTCGTATAAACTGAATAACGAAGTAACGAAGCTTAAAAAGCATGCGGGCTTTGAAGTGTTGCTACACAAAGCTTGGCGTCAAGGTGACAGAGGCCGACTGTCAGCGCCGACCTTCCATATTCAAGCGGGTAAAGACTATTCCAATATTTTCGATGCCGAAGGCAACAGAATTGGTTCGAAACAAGCAAAAGAAGTGATAGATGGCGTAACGGAAACGAGCATTCCAAAACCGCTTTACGAGCTTGATGGCAAACTTCAAATTTACGTTGAACATTATTTGTATGCCGATGTTGAGCTAGACTTAAAGTCGCCGAGCGTACGTGAAGTTGTGCTGCAAGACCCGATTGATATTGAGCCAAGTACAACAGAAGTGACGGCTCAAGGCGAGCAAGCAATAACCAATAGCACTGTTGAAGCGGGCTTTATGGAGCAAGTGTCGCCGACGATCGAGAAACAGGAGTTCCTAAAGAGCTATCGTTTCGACCAAAAGCGACGTATGCGTAGTACCGAGACCCATTACCTTGATCACCCACTGATGGGCGTGATCATTCAGGTTCGCAGAGTTAACCAATAGCCTAAAGTGTCTCTAAGTACCGAACAACAAAACAGCCCGCTTGGGCTGTTTTGCTATCATTGAGAAGTGAAATGACGCCAGATTACTGCATTATTACACCGCGTCTCGAGTTAAAACTCATTCCTCAGGAAGATGCTGACGCACTGCGACGCTGCGTGACTGAATCCCCAAGTTTGCACCAGTGGATAGATTGGTGTGAAGCCAGCTTTTCTGCTGAGCAAACAGAAAAGTTCCTACTCGCAACGCGCCTAAACTGGGTAAAGTCCGAAGCATACGGGTTTGGTGTCTACCGCCGAAGCGACAATTGCTTGATGGGCATGGTCGCAATCAATGAGCTTTACCATACCTTCAACATGGTGAGTTTGGGCTATTGGCTAGGAGACCGCTTTCAACATAAAGGATATGCGCAGGAAGCGCTTGAAGGGCTCATCACATTTTGCTTTGAGCAGCTGAAAGTGACGCGAGTTGAAATCGTCTGTGACCCTGACAATGTACCGAGCCAGCGACTTGCTTTACGCTGTGGCGCCACATTTGAAGCCAGAGCACGGAATCGCTATCTCTATTCAGGCAAGCCTCGAGATGGATTGGTGTATTCCATCACCCCATAAAAAAGAGCGCTGGTTAAGCGCTCTTGTACGAAAAATCTTGAATTAATGAAGCTTCAAGTTCGGTCGAAGAACTCGGTTAATACGCCCCATTAGAATGATAAGACCAGTCTTAAACATGCCATGCAGCGCCATTTGGTGTAAACGATATAGCGAGATATACACAACACGCGCGATACGACCTTCTACCATCATTGAACCTTTGGTTAGGTTCCCCATCAGGCTACCAACAGTAGAGAAACGGCTCAGTGAAACCAGCGAACCTTTATCTTTATAGATGTAGGCTTTGAGATCGCGACCATTCAGTTTAGCGACGATGTTTGAAAACGCACAACTTGCCATCTGGTGCGCAGCTTGAGCACGTGGAGGCACAAATGAACCATCCGCTTGCGTGCACTGAGCCAAGTCACCGATGACAAAAATATCGTCATCGCGAGTAGTTTGTAGAGTCTCTTTCACCACTAACTGGTTAATGCGGTTTGTCTCAAGACCTGCGATGTCCTTGATGAAATCTGGCGCTTTAATACCAGCAGCCCAAACCATGATCTGCGCTGGGATTTTTTCACCATCCTTGGTTGTTAAGCCATCTTTATCGGCTTGAGTCACCATAGTTGCGGTGCGAACATTAACACCCAGTTTCGTTAGCTCTTGGTGAGCTGCACTGGAAATACGCGGTGGCAAAGCCGGAAGAATACGCTCACCCGCTTCAACTAAATTGACGTTTAGCTTGCTTGAATCAAGGTCGCCAAAGCCGTAAGTACGAAGCTCTTTGACCGCATTATGCAGTTCAGCAGACAGCTCAACGCCAGTCGCACCCGCACCGACGATTGCGATATCGACAGTGCCGTTACCATTTTTCGCGTGCAATTTAAGGAACTCATTGTTCATTTCAGTGCGGAAACGATGCGCTTGTTCTGGGCTATCAAGGAAAATACAGTTGTCACGAACGCCCTGCGTGTTGAAGTCGTTGGACGTAGAACCAATCGCCATAACAAGAATGTCGTATTCCAGCTCACGACTTGGCATCAACAATTCGCCATTGTCGTCTTTCAACTCGTGAAGCTTAATCACTTTACGGTCGCGCTCGATATCTTCCAAACTGCCCATCTGGAAGTCAAAGTGGTGGTTTTTAGCATGCGCTCGATAGCTGAGGGCATCAACCCCTTCATCAAGCGAGCCAGTTGCAACTTCGTGCAATAAAGGCTTCCAAAGGTGACTTGCTTTACGATCCACTAAGGTGACTTTAGCGCGCCCTTTACGGCCCAATGTGCGACCCAGCTTGGTTGCAAGCTCTAAACCGCCTGCACCGCCGCCTACAACGATAATTCGTGTCACAGCTACATTCCTCTAAAAAGTTAAATAATATGTATCAGCATGATGACTCATACTGATTAAATTCTGTTCTTTTTGGGCCAATAGCTGAGTGGTCTCAGTCTTACATTCTACAGGCCCGTAGAGGCTTCGTTTTTATACGACACGCTAATTGGATAAAGGAGTCGAATGACTCAACACGGCTGGCTAACATGCGCCGCAAATATTGGGTAAGTTTCGGACTTACTCTCAATTTTTTTTGATATTTATCAAATAATTTGTAATTCAGACATTATAAGGGCCAAAATTCGCTTCGCAACTAAAGATTGCGTTTATGCCACCTGAATTTGTAAGGAATAGAATCAATTGAACAAGAAAAAAGCGGTAAGGTTTCCCTCACCGCTCTATCGAAACGACCTAGCTATATCAATCAATTTGCTTCTTTAAACGCTTTCATGGTTTGTAGATGCTGAGATATTTTCTTGAACTTATGCGTCTGAGTCTCATCCCAGATTATGTCGTAATAGTCTTCTAATTCTGATGCCGTTTTTGAGTTGTCGTGGACTTCATCCTCTTTAGAGAGCACCACTAAACAACGAGCCTTGTTCTTCATTCGAAACTTCTCAACACACTTGGTTGCGATGTCTTCGTACTCTTCTGGGCGATCGATACGCCCTTGCATATTGATTTCAGGATGCAGGTTCGGGTTGAAAATCACTTGTTTAATCCCGCACAAAAAACCGACCCTTTCTGACCAATAACCGCCAAGGCCAACACCACAAATAATAGGGTTTGGATCCTCAGACTGCTCGATCACTTTGTGAACTTCTTTTAGTAGGTGTTGCATATCATGCTTTGGGTGCAACGTGCTGTAGTTAATAAAGCGCACGTCGTCATCAATAAATTGCAACTGCAATACTTTTTCATGATTGCCTGGGCTTGTTGAGTCAAAGCCGTGTAAATAAATAATCATAGAACTCCCCCGCTCCTTGTCGATTCAATCTACCATGAAAACTAGGGTTTAAAAGAACGTAAACATAGATTAGTCAACGCGGACCACCAAACAGTGATCTTAGCTGCAAAATGAGTCGAGTATTTTTTCAGCTTGGGTTAAATATTGTTCATCACCCCACAACTGGTAAGCCAGCAAATACCAAAGCATGGCCATCATCGTCGCTCTCGGTTTCCAAGCCATCACCCCTTCAACCCAATCGTCCACGCCCTCGATCTGGCGTAGCTGACAATATCGATAAACAGTTTCCAAAGGCTTCTCATCCATGACATCAATACTAAGGGTTAGATCAAGCCTTGGGTCCGCGATTGCCGCATACTCCCAATCAATCACCTTGTGGCCATCTTGAGTGTGAACCATATTGTAGCCAGCAAGATCAAAGTGACACAGAGTAGTACCGATATCAGCCAAACTCGGAGCGTTTCGCCATTGTTGGTAAACTTGCTGATACGACGCCAGTTTTAAGTCATCACGAAGCAACATCCAGTAATGGTCGACTCGTGCGGTAAAATTAAACGGAGCAACAGGAATTCGGTTTGTATCCAAACTATGGATTTTAACCATGGTCTTAAGCAATGAATCAATGCTGAGCTGGTCAGTAAGAGATTCACCTTCAATCCAGTCAACCAGCAGTCCTTGGTCATTAATGTGAATCGCTTTTGGCGCTATGTGAGCGTCTTGGATCGCATTGAGGATTTGGTACTCTTGAAAGCGGGAGATAGAAAACGCTTTGGTGATAGGAGTGTTGGGACGCCAGACATACGCCTCGCTGCGAGAAATAACGATCTTCCAACAGCGGTTTGTTAGACCTCCGGTCAGCGTCTGCGCGTATTCCGGAGGTAATTCAAAGAAGTGATCTAGACTCAGCAGTGACGAATCTAACTGACACGCTTCATGCCACGACATCCTTGCCATAAATCACCTCATTGTTTATTAGAACCCAATAAGGCTCTTTGATTCTTGTTTGCGAATTTCAGTCTCGTCTGCCCATTCGATCAGGCCAGTTTCAAGATCCATCAAACGCATCGTCATCTTGTAGTAAACGTCTTTGTCACTACCAGCATTTTTTGCGATGCTAGATAGGTTTCCGTACAACATGTACTGAGCACCCACCATTTTACCAAACTGAATTGCTGTGCTTTGGTTTACAAGCTCATCATTGTTTTGGAAGTTAAGTTGATCACGAACTGACTCAACACGGTCCATATCGACAAAACGGAACTTACCTGAGTTCAACATCTTAGTGCTGATGCTGTCTGTGATTGATTCTGTATCAATATGCTCGCTGGTTTTGTTTTTGATACGCTCAACGAATACGATTGGACGTGCGTCACGGGTAATCGCTGCCACGGAGCCAGACATCATCATACTATCGACCATTTCACCGGCAATTTTTTGCAAGTCCGTCGAACCAAAATCAATGGTTGTGGTTTCAACAGCTTGTGCATCACCGTAAGTAACTTTGTTTGAACAGCCGCCTAAGATGACAGCTAAGCCAAGCAGTGCGATAACACTTTTTTTCATTCTTGGTTCCTTAAATTTCCTTAAATTTCCTTGAAATTTATTGTTTATAACTATGACTAATAGCGTCGGCTATTAGTTCGATTTAGTTGTTATTTTCACGAATCTGCACTCGGAACTGAGTACCGTTTGGGTTGAGTGAAACTTCTGATATAGCGATTGATTCGGTGCCTCGTACAATCGCTTGTCGCCAAGGACCCAGTTTAGTGTTGACCTCTAAACCTTGATCGT
Organism: Vibrio sp. MarTm2; assembly: GCF_027587055.1. Lineage (NCBI taxonomy): Bacteria > Pseudomonadati > Pseudomonadota > Gammaproteobacteria > Vibrionales > Vibrionaceae > Vibrio > Vibrio sp. MarTm2. The sequence goes on from NZ_JAPPTK010000001.1 coordinate 260,299, forward strand.
CATACCAATAGAAACGATATTGGATCGCTTGGTCACCTTGATATTGACTTACCAATCGAACAACGCCTCGTGCACGGCCATCAACTTGTGTGGTGGCAATGTCTTCAATTTTGAGTCGACCAGCCAATACGTTGTCACCAAACAGGACGGTCTGAGAAGCCCCATCGATACGCAAACCAGCGGTGTTACTCGCACATCCAACCATTGCAAGTGCAGCTATTGCTGCGATTAACCATTTTTTCATCGGATATTTCCTAACTGTTTATGCCAAATTGTAGCATTGCCACTTTGGCGAGAGACCCAAACCAAAGCCGTACGACCGGCACCTACCTCGAAATCATACGACTTCCCATCAACCACTAGCTCCTGAGCACCTGGTGCCACCACTGCGCTGCTGGTTTTTATTTCCCCAGGAAGTGTTTGCCAACTGCGTGTGTCTGCTTGCTCGGTTAGCGTATTCCAAACATTGAGCAGTAAGTTCGCAGCATTGTCTTCTTTTCTCGCAGCCTCGCGGCGAAGCTGATCTTTCGCCCATACCCGAAGTGCTTGACGGATCACTATCGCTGGCATGCGCTCAGACAAGTCATGTTGTGCCATCAGGTTAACATCGGTCAGTAAATCACTTTTGAGCACATTTTGATTTAACTGCATTGGGCTGTAGCTTTGTCTTGCCACACTCGGATAGTGAGGTAAAGCCACGCTGTACCAAACCCCGTTGCCGCGGCTATCAAACAAGGGTAAAGACTGACGCCATTCACGCATCGCTTCAACAACGCCCTGCTCTTCTATCACAATCACGCGTGCGTTTTTTTTATCTAACAACTTCGCCTTACCGTAGCGCTTCTCTAACTTAGATAAATCAGATCGCATCCCTAAACGCTTCGCGACGCGTTTCGTACCGTCAATTACCTGTGCGTTATCAGGCATTACAGCAAGAGCACGACGATAGTCTACATAAGCGCTGTTTAGGTCATTGTCAGCTTCATACAGTAGTGCTGACAAATAGAACAGATAACCGTTTTGCACCGCTTGAAGCGTCTCGCCTGCATCTGGGTAGTTGGATAAAACGCTGCCCAAATTAGGAGTAAGACCTTGTGATTTTAGATCTTTTTGTGCCGATTCGAGTTCTTTCGCACGTTCTCTCCTGGCTTGCTCTTGAACCTGATTGGCTCTGCGCATTTCCACCAGCGCACCTTCCAACTGATTCTCTTTTAAATAGTTGAGACCCAAATACAAATGAAGAAAACCCAATTCATAATCAGCGGGTTGATAGGAGGTCAAGTTGTCGTTGGCAGCCAGCGCACTCACACTCGTTGCCGTATCTGAAACAGAAATGGTGGCTCTATCTTGCTGAACACGCACCGCCGAGTCACTTTTCTCAAGTGCTGACTTACTTTGTGGATATTGCTCGTTGAGTAGATAGACCCGACCTTTTTCAAAATTATCCAATATCTCACCCGCGATGTAGTCTGGGAGCGCCTCTTCGGCTTGTTGATATTGTCCAGCTTTGACAGCTTGGTAGACCTGCTGATTTTGCGCGCTGTAATGGCTAAATAGATTTCCAGCGGAAAGATTGGCGCAAGCAGAAAGAGTGATTGAGCAAGCTACAACGAATGCGAGTTGAACGTATTGACGCACCCCGTACTCCAGTCATTTATTGATAATACTTGATGGCAATGAGACGGTGAGCAAAAGAAAAAGTTCCGCTGCTGCACCATCACAGACAGTGGTGAAAACTTAGCTCATTAACATCGGGCCAAGAGGGCGACCGCCTACAAGGTGCATATGGATATGATACACCTCCTGACCACCGTGAGAGTTACAGTTAACAATCAAACGATAGCCATCTTCCGCTATACCTTCTTGTTTAGCGAGATTTCTTGCAACCACGAACATTCTGCCCATTAAGGCTTCATCTTCATCGGCCACATCATTAACGGTAGGGATCAGTTTATTAGGGATGATCAAAATGTGACTTGGAGCACGGGGGTTGATATCACGGAAAGCAGTCACGAGGTCGTCTTGATAAACAACATCTGCAGGAATTTCCTTGCGGATGATTTTACTAAAAATGGTTTCTTCTGCCATGAAGCACTCCATCACATGCATTTGAGAATAATTGTATTTGTCGAGTATGCGCCATGCCACTATAAATCACAATAAAAAACATTGTTCATTAAAAATAAATCACTCGTTCTTCTTCGGCAACGACTTAATTTTGTATTGTGCGTCATAAAATGCGCGTCTCAGTATCAATAAAATAACACTCTTTTTGTTAGATTTTTAAGACAACTATAAATTAGGGAGAGGTCCATGAAAGGCTCTGTCATTAGACGTATGTATGCGGGCTTTGCATTGATCATTATTACTTTCGTCATTACGACTGTGATGACGATGCGAGGAATGCAACAGATTCATACCAACTTCGAGAGTGTATCCAACACTTCACTTCCACTTGTTTCTCAAGCCAACAACACCAGCGTGTCATTGCTTTCTGCGGACAAACTTTTTAAGGACTTTTTAACTACGCAAAGCTTCGAGCGCATGGCGGAAATCTCATCGCAATTTGATGAGGCGAAAACCAGCTACAACAACACGCTTCTCGCGCTTGAACAAGCCAGTCAAACACAGCCTGAGCTTGAAGAACGCATTGTGCAACTTAAAGAAATGGAAACTCGTTACTTCAACGAAGCTGAAGAAGCGATGACAAACTATCGTTCTATGTTCGAAGCGCAAGCGCAAGTCCAGAAATCAACCCGTCAATTTCAACGTCTACATTCTGAGCTGAGTGTCGGTATGAAGGAGTACGTTGACGAGCAAAGTAGTATTTCGGTAAAAGTGATGGCGAAAAGCTACTTCATTAAACTCAAAGATGCGGAAGTGATTACCTCAGACGCTCTCGCCAGTAGCGACACTGAGTTGGTTGCCAAAGCCGTTGCCAAAAACAAAAAAGCGGTGACTCACCTCAACTACGCTTATCGCGGGTTGACCACTCAAATGCCAGAAATCAAAAAGGTATTTGATGAGTCGGTGCAGCAGTTCACGATGGATGTCGGTAAGAAAGATGGGGTACTGGATCAACACGCATCTTACTTGGTAGCGAAAGATGCGCTCTATGACAACATTGCGAATTTGACCCAAGAAGTCGATGCAACCATGGCTGTGTTGAACTCTTTCAGCCAAGCGGCTCAAGATGGCTTACATGCCTCACTACTTGAAGCGGGCGAGGTCTATGAGCAAGGTGTGATTCGTTCTATCTCCATTGGCGCGATTGTGATCATTCTCGCGATTGGGGTTGGCTACCATATCGCTCATAGCGTACGTGAACCACTTACCCGCATTTTAAAAACGCTTGAGCACCTCACCAATGGTGACATGACGCAAAGAATCGAGATTCGTTACAACAACGAGTTCAGCCGTGTCAGTGGTCACATCAACACATTAGCAGACAGTTTGCACAACATTCTGGTGAAACTGAATGATGCCTCAGACAACTTGACGGAGACGGCGAACACTAACCAGTTAACGTCCTCGCAAGCACAAAGCCAACTGAGCCAGCAGCGTGAGCAAACCGCCACTGTCGCAACTGCAATGACAGAAATGTCCCACTCGGTTCAAGAAGTCGCTCAAAGCGCTCAGAGCTCACAGCAGATGGTAGAGAAAGTTGAGCAAGCTTCTGAGTCTGGCCGTCAGATTATGAGCAGCAACATTACCACTATTAACCAATTGGAAACGCGCTTAACCAAATCTGTAGACGCGGTGAAAGAGCTACAAAGCATGAGTAGCCAAATTGGTTCAATTCTTGATGTGATCCGAAACATTGCTGAACAAACAAACCTCTTGGCTTTGAACGCCGCGATTGAAGCCGCTCGTGCAGGAGAGCAAGGTCGTGGCTTTGCGGTGGTTGCGGACGAAGTTCGCGTGCTTGCCCAACGAACAACGGAGTCAACGTCAGAAATTGAAAACATGATTAGCAACCTGCAATCAAGCTCCAGCTCGGCAAACAATGTTATCCAAAGCTGTATGGACGACATGGAGCAATCTGTCGAGCAAGCATCCAACGCAAACAGTGCAATGGAAGAGATTCAAGCGTTGATTCTTGAGATCAGTCAAATGAGCGGTCAAATCTCTCAAGCGGCCGCGGAGCAAAGCGAAACCTCAACGGACATTGCTCGTAACATTGAAGAGATTAACCTCATAGCGGAACAGAGCTATCAAGCTATGGCACAAATCGCGCGCACCAGTACAGACTTAACGGAACTGGCGAGTCAGCAAGGCGATTTGGTTCATCAATTCAAGCTGTAAATTCCACTATCTACCTCTTTGGGCGACTAATTTTGTTAGTCGCCCTTGTTTTTTATACCCAGTGTCATCATATGGTTAATAGGCTTGCTTCTTCTCTCTACTCCTTTTCGCAAGCCACACATGAGGAATATATATGGCAGTTCATGTTGGCATTATCGACCAAGACCCTATTCGATTGGTCACTCCTTTGCTCGACAATCGCACCATCAGCAACCACATCGTTTTTATTGGTGTAAAAGCTCAGGAAGAAATGTATTTACGTTTGCACAACGTACTCGCGAAACGAGACATCACCTCTGAATTTTTTGAAATTCCTAATGTTGCCAACCCTTCACAGATTAAACAAGCCATCACGGTTCTTGCCGAAGATCTCAAAGCTCGTTCCCAAGAAGTGAAGCTCAATGCAAGCTGTGGGTTGCGTCACAGATTGTTATCGGTTTACGAAATATTTCGCACCTATCACTGGCCAATTTTCGTCGTGGAACCAAACAGTGATCGCCTTTGTTGGCTTTACCCAGACGGCAAAGAAGACACCCAAGTTCAGGACCGCATCACAATTGATGACTACTTAACTATTTTTGGTGCGCGAGGCGAGTTCAGTGAACATCAACTTCCTCCTCAGTTAGACCAAAAACTGTATGAACTGGGTGAGCGATGGGCAAGCAATGCACTTGAGTTAGGGCCAGGTCTCGCGACGCTTAACTACCTCGCAACCACCTGCCGAAAAGAACAACAGTTGGATGTGGCGCTTTCTGAGAAGCAGCAAGGATACCGAGAGCTCAACATGTTGCTGACCGATCTGGTCGAAGCAGACATTGCCACGTATGAAAACGGTGTACTCACTTTTGCCAACGAAGACGCACGTCGTTTCTCTAACGGTGAGTGGCTAGAAACCTTGGTCCACAGTACTGTGCGTCAAATACAACAAGACATGCCAACCATTCAAGACCATTCGCTAAACGTACAGGTTTACCGTCAGTTAGGTGAACGTGAAGTTCGTAATGAGCTCGACATAGCATCGGTTGTGAATAATAAGCTGCATATCATTGAGTGCAAAACCAAAGGTATGCGTGACGATGGCGATGATACTTTGTACAAGCTTGAATCGCTACGTGACTTGCTCGGCGGCCTGCAAGCTCGAGCTATGCTGGTGAGTTTCCGCCCACTTCGTCACAACGACATCACGCGCGCGGAAGACTTAGGCCTTGCTTTGATTGGTCCAGATGAGCTGAAAGACCTGAAAGCGCATTTAACTCAGTGGTTCCGTGAAGCAGGCGGCAACGAAGAAGAGTGTGCGGATTGCTAACGCTTTCCATAAAAAAACGCCCGTAAAGGGCGTTTTTTGTTTGTTCTTCTTTTGGCTTAGCTGTCATCTTCAGTGAAGTTAGTCGGCAGAGTAAGCTTCATCTGATTCCAGATTTGAGCACTTTCCAAACCATAGTTTCGAACGACGACAAGAATTCGATCGCGATCACCAGACTCACACACATCCAGAAGGTCACGATAAAAGTTAAGCGCTAAACTTCTCGCTTGCGGGCTAGAAAAGTAGTAGCTGCCCACTCGATCATACAGCTTCTTCAATCCATTAAAAATCAGACCGTATATCTGGTTGCCCGAATGGAACGCAAGACGTTGGAACAGCATGTAATCGTAAAAGTTGAATGTTTTTGCAATCAGTGTTGCTTGACGCTTCGCTTCATCTTTTTCACCATCATCTTTAATGTGCTGTTGAATCTTTTCAGCGTAAGGCGATGACTGCATAAATGCATCCCAAGAATCCGCTGCAAGCAGAGACTCACAAGATTCTATAACGGTAGTGATTGTTTTTTCAGCATTTTCTTTGTTCGCTTTAAACGCGTAACGCATGAAAATAGGGCTGATATTTGTACGTGCTGCAAGCAAATCTTCAACGATCGATGTTGCATTGTCAGCATCTAATGTCATTAGCGTATCTAAGATGTGTAAACCAGACGTTTCCATAAACTGATTTACGCGAGTTGGCTTACCGTGTTGAATTGTTAACCAACCATCGCGTGCGAGTCGCTGGAGCACTTCACGAAGCGTTGTACGAGTAACGCCAATCAGTTCAGAGAGTTCACGTTCTGCAGGTAAAATGGAACCAGGAGGGAAACGCCCTTTCCAAATACTCTCAATAATGTATTTCTCTGCGAATCCTGCTGGGCTTTTAGCCTTTATGACCATCTATGTGTTATCCAGTTGTATTCTTATGGGTCTAATGGGAACTCATCATACCACTAGTTTTTGCATATCGGAAACCGAGTACAAGTAAACTGCACTCAAAACACACATAGAGCATTAACTCTAATTTATCTGAGGGTATTTTGAATATTCTCAAAACGCGCAATCGATATAATTTCCAAGTTTAATAAAATTGTAACATTGCGGAGAACCCGTCATTACTGCCTTCAGAAATAGAAACTTAGTTTGTAAAATTGCAAAAATAACCCTTCATTTTCATTCAATATAATCACATATTTTGTCTTATTCTCCCATTTAATCGCTCCATTGCCACTTAGGATTGTTTTTAACAACTCTTGTGTTATGTTTACGCCACTTTGATCGCGTTTTTAAACAAAAGTCTCCTAATATAAAAGTCAATAAACAGTTATTGATTGACTAAATAATCTTGAGGAGTACAGTGGCGCCCAAAGTATGGAGTGCTTGTCTTTCTCAGGGAGTGACTTGGCAAGATCACATCTCGATATGTGTTGATGTTGTTTTTCTAAGTCACTGTTGGATCGAGTGTTTCCCGATAAACAGATATGGCTATTCTTAGGCAAGGAATCAAGCCGGTGTTACAGGGAAGCGCCGATTTATGGATACAAGCACGAGTAGTGTCTATTCATAACAACATTTAAGAGTATTGCGATCATGCCGATGTCACTCGGAAACGCATTTATCAAGAACTTTCTTGGTAAAGCACCAGATTGGTACAAAGTTGCCATCATTTCTTTCCTTATTATCAATCCTATCGTTTTTTTCTTTGTCGACCCATTTGTTGCAGGCTGGTTACTCGTCGCGGAGTTCATTTTTACACTAGCCATGGCACTGAAATGCTACCCTCTTCAACCTGGTGGTTTGCTGGCAATCGAAGCCATTGCAATAGGTATGACAAGCGCTGAGCAAGTGAAGCATGAGCTAGTCGCGAATATTGAAGTATTGTTGCTGTTGGTGTTCATGGTTGCCGGCATCTACTTCATGAAGCAGCTGCTGCTCTTCATCTTCACCAAAATATTGCTTGGCATAAAATCGAAATCAATGCTGTCTGTCGCCTTCTGTTTCGCGGCAGCATTCTTGTCTGCATTCCTAGATGCACTGACGGTGATTGCGGTTGTTATTAGTGTTGCTGTGGGTTTCTATGCTATTTACCACAAAGTCGCTTCAGGTCAGGGGCCTCATGCGTCACACGACCACACACAAGACGATCACCTTTCAGAGCTAACGCGTGATGACTTAGAAAATTACCGCGCATTTCTCCGCTCTCTTCTTATGCATGCTGGTGTTGGTACAGCGCTAGGCGGCGTAATGACCATGGTTGGTGAACCTCAAAACTTAATTATTGCCGACCAAGCTGGTTGGAACTTCGGTGAGTTCATTATCCGAATGCTTCCAGTGACAGCGCCTGTCTTCGTCTGCGGCCTAATTACTTGTGTGCTAGTAGAGAAACTCAAGGTATTTGGCTACGGTGCGCGCCTACCTGACAACGTTCGTCAGATTTTGGTCGATTTTGATACGGAAGAGCGTAAAACACGAACAAACCAAGACGTTGCGAAACTGTGGGTCCAAGGTTTAATCGCTGTATGGTTGATCGTTGGTCTTGCTCTTCACCTTGCTGCCGTCGGTTTGATTGGTCTGTCTGTTATTATCTTGGCGACTGCATTTACCGGAGTGATTGAAGAACATTCGATGGGTAAAGCGTTTGAAGAAGCACTTCCATTTACAGCGCTGCTTGCCGTGTTCTTTGCCGTGGTTGCCGTTATCATTGATCAGGAGCTGTTCAAACCTGTTATCGACGCGGTTCTCCATGTCGAAGACAAAGGCACTCAGTTAGCTCTGTTCTACGTCGCCAATGGCTTGCTTTCTATGGTGTCTGACAACGTGTTCGTTGGCACGGTCTACATCAACGAAGTGAAAACAGCGCTTGTTGAAGGTGTTATCACTCGCGATCAGTTCGACTTACTTGCTGTTGCTATTAACACAGGTACTAACTTGCCATCTGTCGCAACACCGAATGGTCAAGCTGCATTTCTGTTCCTACTAACGTCTGCGCTTGCGCCATTGATTCGTCTGTCTTACGGCCGCATGGTAATTATGGCTTTGCCATACACCATCGTTCTTGCGCTGGTTGGCTTGGCGGGCATTGTATTCTTTGTTGAGCCTATGACGGCTTGGTTCTACGATGCGGGTTGGATCATGCATCACACTGGCGATGTCACTCACGCTGTTTCTGGCGGGCATTAATTGCAGTTATTAAAAAGTTTTTGTTGCTACTGAAACTTTTACACGATAAAAAGCTCTGATTAGTCAGAGCTTTTTTTATTCTATCAGGGTATCCCGTTGAACATTCTTTCTACGATTAAAACATTTTCTCAAGGCAGACTGTCTTGGTTACTTCTTCTGCTGTTTGTCATTTTCTTCGAAGCGTGCGCACTGTTCTTCCAACATGTCATGATGCTTTCCCCTTGCGTAATGTGCATCTACGAACGTGTCGCGATGTTAGGCGTCGGCGGCGCGGCGCTTATTGGTCTTATCGCTCCAAATAACCCTGTTATTCGTTGGCTAGGTCTCGCTGCTTGGGGAGCAAGTGCCTATAAGGGCTTGGCGCTTTCACTGCAGCACGTCGATTACCAGTTCAATCCATCACCTTTCGCTACGTGTGATTTATTTGTCACTTTCCCAGATTGGGCACCACTAAACCAATGGGCACCTTGGATGTTTGAAGCCTATGGCGACTGTAGCAAGATTGTTTGGCAGTTCCTGACACTATCAATGCCACAATGGTTAGTTGTCATTTTCGCTGGTAATCTTGTCGCGCTAAGCGTTATCGTTATTGCCCAATTTGCCAAAAGTAAAAAATAGCCAATTACCTAAATAACAAAGGGTTGACGGGAGATCGTCAGCCCTTTTTTGTCAGTATTGGCTTACTGGCTACCCCTCGAGAATTAAAAAGCTAGCACGCCAATTGCGGATACATTAAGGGTTAGCTAGATGCTAACCCTTAATGTATTGACTCACCTGTGTCTAGTTCATATCCCGCCCTGGCGCTGGAGCTAAGACTTCTCGGTTACCATTGTGTCCAGGCGCACTCACGATACCTTGAGCTTCAAGCTGCTCGACAATCCGCGCAGCTCGGTTGTAACCAATTTTGAATCGACGCTGAACACCAGATACCGATCCTCGCCTAGATTGAACAACGTGCTCAACAACTTGATCGAATAGTGGGTCCATCTCTTCTTCGCCTTCTGGTTTTTCCCCAGGAAGCAGCCCCTCCGGCCCTTGGTCGCCATTGGTGATCTCTTCGATATAGTTCGGCTTACCACGAGCCTTCCAGTTATTCACTACCGCATGGACGTCGTCATCGGATGCAAATGCACCATGAACACGCACGGTATGACTTGAACCTGGAGGCAAGTAGAGCATGTCACCCATTCCAAGCAATGACTCAGCACCACCTTGGTCTAGGATAGTACGCGAATCCGTTTTGGTTGATACAGTAAACGCCACCCGCGTTGGGATGTTTGCTTTGATAAGACCAGTAATGACATCTACAGACGGTCGCTGTGTTGCTAAGATAAGGTGAATACCCGCAGCACGGGCTTTTTGAGCAAGTCGAGCAATTAACTCTTCTACTTTCTTACCTACCACCATCATCAGGTCGGCAAACTCGTCGACAATCACCACGATATACGGCAGCTTTTCAAGCAATGGCGCGGTCTCGTCCATGCTGTCACCTGGCTGCCAAAGTGGATCATGAATTGGGTGCCCCGCTTCTGCCGCCATTTTCAACTTATCATTAAAGCCTTTGATGTTACGAACGCCAAGCGCTGACATCAGTTTGTAGCGACGCTCCATTTCCCCCACACACCAACGCAGTGCATTCGATGCATCTTTCATATCCGTTACAACTTCGGACAACAAATGTGGAATGCCTTCATACACAGAGAGCTCCAGCATTTTCGGGTCAATCATGATAAAACGCACTTCTTCTGGCGTCGCTTTGTAGAGCATACTCAGAATCATCACGTTAACACCGACCGATTTACCCGAGCCCGTGGTACCAGCAACCAACACGTGAGGCATTTTAGATAAGTCAGCAACTACCGCTTCACCTGCAATGTCTTGACCGAGTACGACTGTCGTTGGAGATTTGGCTTCGATAAACTGCTGGCTACCAACAACATCTGAGAAGAATACGGTCTGACGACTCATATTCGGAAGTTCAAGTCCAACGTAAGGTTTACCCGGTATCACCTCAACCACGCGCACAGCCATGGCAGACAACGAGCGTGCTAAATCCATAGACAGGCCTGAGATACGGCTCACTTTGACACCCGGTGCCAAATCGAGCTCAAAGCGCGTAATGACAGGCCCAGGGAAAATATCCACCACTTCCGCTTTTATTTTGTAATCGGCTAACTTAGCTTCCACAAGGCGGGCGATCTCTTCGAGTGCAGCTCGGTCTATGAAGTTTTCACGTTTTTCTGGATGATATAGCAATTCCAGCGTCGGCATAGGTTCTGCCGGTTTAGGCAGGTTAGGTTCATGCTGTACCAAAAACGGATTTTGCTGAGCGGCCACTTTTGCCTGAGCATCAGCGACAATATCTTGGAACGCTGCGACATCCTGATCGCCAGCTTCCTCCTCTTCAACGGCAGCATCGTGAAGATCGTTAACCGTAGGCTCGAATGTGTGTTGCGGCTCATCGTCAGCCACGTCAAAACTTGAGATCACTGGCTCCTGATGCGTTGGTTCAGGCTCTACATGTTGCGTAATCTGTTCTAAGTCATCGTGGTCTATCACTGGCTGAGTAATCTCACGTTCCTCTACCACTTGTTCGACTTCGTTCCAAGGCATAGGGTTATCAATGCTTTGATTGCTTGGCGTAGGCTGAGTTGAGTGTTGCTCATAAACGTCAGAACTGTAGTGCTCTGCCCCTTTCGCAAAGTCATCATCCATTTGTGCGGCGGCTTCAAGCTCTTCGATCGTCGTCCCTAGCTGACGAGTGCGCTCCGTTGTCGGTTCTTGTACAGAAGAGGTCGTTGGCGACGCGACAACCTTAGGTGGAATAGTGTCAATCGGGTCACTGACTCGCGCTTGTGGCACAGCCTCCGGTTCAGGGTCTGAAAAGGTTGGCTCTTGGCGAGTTTCAGGCATATGAATATTAAAGCGGCGCTCGTGAGTGACTGTTTCATCTTCAGCTTCTAACGTGTCTTTCGCCGTCAGAACAGATTCTTCTTCCTGTTCAGCATCACGTATTGGCTCTGCCATCTCTGGGACAGAGAGTTGAGGCTCGAGCACTTCCTCTCTCTCACCTCGGACACGATTAAGCAATGCGGTCAATGCAGATATCGTGGTTTCGCCTAACCAATCGACAATGCTCAACCACGAAATGCCAGTCAACAAGGTAAACCCAGCTCCCCATAGAAACAGCAACACCAAGGTTGTCCCAAGTAGATTCAGTGTCGGTAAAGCCAAGCTCGTCAGTACGTCACCAATGACACCACCGGAAGAGAAGTACCAAATATCGTCAAAGTTGATGTCCGCCAGTCCACAGCTGGTGAGAATTATAATGGTCAAGCCCAATAGGCGCGTACCCCATAGCATTAGGTCTATCGGGTCATTTTCATCACGCTTGCGCAACATGATCCACGCTGCGACAGTAACGATAAATGGGATTGGATAAGCGAGTGAACCAAAAGTAAAAAACAAAGTGTCAGCAAACCAAGCTCCGACCAAGCCTCCGGCATTATCCACCTGCCCTCCCCAAGCGGTTTGAGACCAAGAAGGGTCTGCGGGGCTAAATGTTAACAATGCGACTGATAGCAATATAGAAAGCAGTACAATCACAATCAGACTGCACTCTTTAAGACGCTGAGGACCATTCAAGCGAGTCGACTGAGGTTCCTCACCCGTTTTGATTATCGTTTCGACTTTATTTTTGTTCTCTTTGAACATAACCAACTTATCTATTGAAGCGACCGCTCACAGCTGTTGAACGGTAAGAAAAAAATAGCCCGAGCAGCAACGCTACTCGGACTATCGATTTAACCATATCAGGGCTTAAAACCCAATTCCCTAAAGTCAGAATATCGAAAGGTATTTTCCTGACTAACGAGTTTTGATGACAAGTTGATTGGTTTGCTTCACTTCTTCCATAACCACGTAGGTACGCGTGTCATTGACACCCGGAAGACGAAGTAACGTATCGCCTAGCAGCTTGCGATAGGCGCTCATGTCTGACACGCGTGTTTTCAACAAGTAGTCAAAATCACCAGAGACCAGATGACACTCTTGGATATCATCGAGCTTTTGAACAGCGGTATTAAACTGCTCAAAGACGTCAGGTGCACCACGATTTAACGTAATTTCAACAAACACTAATAGAGAAGCATCAAGATATTGGGGATTTAGCAACGCTGTATAGCCCGTAATATACCCCTGACGCTCTAATCTGCGCACACGCTCCAAACAGGGTGTCGGGGAAAGACCAACACGCTTAGAGAGCTCTACATTTGAAATACGACCGTCTTTTTGCAACTCATTAAGAATGTTGCGGTCAATACGGTCTAGATCCTTGGACGGCTTTTTATTGTTGTCTGCCATTTTTTATTCCACCTTATTACTTCCTTGCAAAAAAATATACTACAACTTTTTAATATTCAGTATCAAATTTTATCAAAATACACCTATACTAGATATTAATTCGATACAATTACCCTACATATAGTTGATCTAACTAACATACTAAATACAACCAATATAAAATGAGGAGTCAGGATGATTATTGGCGTACCTAAGGAAATCAAAAACCACGAATACCGTGTAGGCATGATCCCAGCAAGCGTTCGCGAGCTAGTGTCTCAAGGTCACCAAGTTTTTGTTGAAACCAATGCCGGTTCAGGTATCGGTTTTTCAGACGATGATTACATCGCTGTAGGCGCATCCATTCTTCCTACTGCTGCTGACGTTTTCGCGAAAGCAGAAATGATTGTAAAGGTTAAAGAACCTCAAGCTGTCGAGCGCGCAATGCTTCGAGAAGGGCAAATTTTATTTACGTATTTGCACCTAGCACCAGATTTTCCACAAACTGAAGAGCTAATCAAGAGCAAAGCTGTCTGCATAGCATATGAGACTGTAACAGATAATATGGGTCGCTTGCCACTACTTGCGCCAATGTCTGAGGTTGCAGGCCGCATGTCTATTCAAGCAGGTGCACAAACTCTAGAGAAATCTCACGGTGGTCGCGGTCTTCTACTAGGCGGCGTACCAGGCGTTGAACCTGCGAAAGTTGTTGTTGTCGGCGGCGGTGTTGTTGGTGCTAACGCAGCACGTATGGCAGTGGGTCTACGTGCAGACGTAACCATCCTTGACCGAAACGTTGATACCCTACGTCGTCTAGACGAGGAATTCCAAGGCCGTGCAAAAGTGGTTTACTCTACAGAAGATGCGATCGAGAAGCATGTTCTGGAAGCAGACCTAGTGGTTGGTGCCGTACTCATCCCTGGAGCAGCAGCTCCTAAGCTAGTAACAAAAGAGCACATCGCGAAGATGAAGCCAGGTGCGGCTGTGGTTGACGTAGCAATCGACCAAGGCGGATGTTTCGAAACATCACACGCAACAACACACGCAGATCCTACTTACATTGTTGACAAGGTGGTGCACTACTGCGTTGCAAACATGCCAGGCGCAGTTGCTCGCACTTCAACATTCGCACTGAACAATGCAACATTGCCTTACATCGTTAAGCTTGCGAACAAGGGCTACCGCGAAGCACTTCTTGCAGACAAAGGCTTCCTAGAAGGCCTAAACGTTATCCACGGCAAGGTAACGTGTAAAGAAGTTGCAGAGAGCTTTGATCTTGAATACGTAGACCCAGCAGAAGCTATTGCAATGTTCAACTAATGTTGAATAGCATCAGATAACAAAACGCTCGCTTCGGTGAGCGTTTTTTGTTTGGGGAAGTTGGGGAGACTGTGTCAAACCAAGCAAGGCGCTGGCTGTAAGATTAAACGCCCTGCACTACGGTTTGAAAAAGGTAAGACAATGGAGATTAACAAAATCGTAAGCGATTCAAACTTAATACGATTTAAAACCATCGTTCTAATGCGCTTTTGTCAAGCTGACTGAATGCGCGATTGAGGATATGTGCCAACTCTTTGTAGCGAGGTCGCGCTTTCATAGGCTCTAGGGCAAAACCACTTTCAACGATTTTCTGATGTATCTCTCGGTACCAACCAGCCAAACTCGGTGGCAATTGGGTATTGGCACGATTACCAAGCCACCACATACCTTGGACAGGCATACTGATTGCGAACAATGCCATAATGACAGCTTGGGGCATCGCGTCATAGTTGTTGAATACCATCTGCGTTAAAACACTGATAGCAGCGATGGCTGGCATGACTTTCACACCGAATCGAGTCGCCTTAATAATGCGTTGTTCAGGAAAGAGCATATTGAGCTCTTTTCGCATTGGCCAAGTATCCATGTATTTTTGTCCATCGCGTAGGCTATGGACTAATCCAGCTTTATTACTCATACGACTCTCTCACTTCATTGTTGGGGCCAAACTAAAATTAAGTTGAAAGATTCAACTATTGGCGCAAAAAATTGATGAAAGTTAATATTCTTTCAAATTTTTTTGTTATCATTGCGCATTATCGTTATCCTTTGCGGACCCACAATCTCATTGTTGCTGTTATTTACAATTTAAGCAACTCTCGGGACCTTTCTGCAGCGGATGCAAAAGTGGTGATTTGGACCATCACTGTCTTTTATACGGAATTCGAAGTTTTTTTGACCAAGATTAGTACGCAGCTTTTCGCGCTTCGTCTATTCTTGTGATTAATTTTTATCCTAACTGATTATTACAGGTAGTCACTCATGTCAAAGCTAGTTTTAGTTTTAAACTGCGGTAGTTCTTCTCTTAAATTTGCTGTTGTTGATGCAGAAAGCGGTGATGAGCATCTAACAGGTCTTGCAGAATGTCTGCACCTTCCAGAAGCTCGCATCAAGTGGAAACTTGATGGTAAGCACGAAGCTCAACTAGGTAACGGTGCAGCTCACGAAGAAGCACTAGCGTTTATGGTAGAAACTATTCTTGCTTCTAAGCCAGAACTTTCTGAAAACTTGGCTGCGATCGGTCACCGCGTTGTACACGGCGGCGAGAAGTTCACTCAGTCTGCACTAATCACTGACGACGTGCTAAAAGGCATCGAAGACTGTGCAACTCTAGCACCTCTTCACAACCCTGCTCACATCATCGGCATCAAAGCGGCTCAAAAATCATTCCCAGCACTGAAAAACGTTGCTGTGTTTGACACTGCTTTCCACCAAACAATGCCTGAAGAGTCTTACCTATACGCTCTTCCGTACAACCTATACAAAGAGCACGGTATCCGTCGTTACGGCATGCACGGCACTTCTCACCTATTCATCACTCGTGAAGTAGCTAACATCCTTGGCAAGCCAGTTGAAGAAGTTAACATCATCAACTGTCACCTAGGTAACGGTGCGTCTGTTTGTGCAGTTAAGAACGGCAAATCTGTAGACACTTCTATGGGTCTAACTCCACTAGAAGGTCTGGTAATGGGTACTCGTTGTGGTGACATCGACCCTGCGATCATCTTCCACCTACACGATACGCTTGGTTACTCAGTTGAGAAAATCAACAACATGCTAACGAAAGAGTCAGGTCTTGCTGGTCTAACTGAAGTGACTTCTGACTGTCGTTTCGTTGAAGACAACTACGGCGAAAAAGAAGAAGCGACTCGCGCGATGGACGTGTTCTGTCACCGTCTAGCTAAGTACGTTGCTGGTTACACTGCATCTCTAGAAGGCCGTCTGGACGCGATCGTATTCACTGGTGGTATCGGTGAAAACTCTGGCCCAATCCGTGAAATGGTTCTTAACCGTCTAGGTATCTTCGGTATCGAAGTAGATGGCGAAGCTAACCTTAAAGCTCGTTTCGGTGGTGAAGGTACTATCACGACTGAAAACAGCCGTATCCCAGCAATGGTTATCTCTACTAACGAAGAGCTAGTTATCGCTGAAGACACTGCACGTCTAGCAGGTCTTTAATTGACTTAACCGGCTGACCCAACGTCAGCCGGTTTTCTTACTAAGGGGCTCAGCTCCTATTCTTTGCTCTGCTTGGAATATGAGTTGAGCTTTTATCCCCAATAGCTATAGGTACTCTACGAATGTCTCGTACTATTATGCTTATCCCTGCAAGTGCTGGTGTTGGTCTTACTAGCGTAAGCATGGGTGTTCTTCGCGCAATGGAGCGCAAAGGCGTTAAAGTTTCTTTTTACAAGCCAATCTGTCAGCCACGCTCTGGCGGCGATCAACCTGATCTTACTTCAACTATCGTTGGCACAAACAGCGATGTGAAGATCGGCCAACCTCTTGCGATGTCTGTTGCTGAAAGTCTAATCGGTAACGACAATATGGATGAGCTGCTAGAAACAGTGGTTGAGCGTTACAACCAAATCAACAAAGATGCAGACGTAACGCTAATCGAAGGTCTTGTACCAACGCGTAAACACCCATTCGCTAACCAAGTGAACGCTGAAATCGCGGCAACACTTGGCGCAGAGATCGTTCTTGTTGCGACTCCAGGTACTGATAACCCGGCGCAGCTAAAAGAGCGTATCGAAGTAGCATGTTCTAACTTCGGCGGCACTAAGAACAAAAACATTTCTGGCGTTATCATCAACAAGCTAAACGCGCCTGTTGACGAAGCGGGTCGTACTCGCCCTGACCTATCTGAAATCTTTGACGATGCAGACAGCGCGAAACAGAACGAAATGAAAGTGATGGAGATCTTCAACACATCTCCAATCCGCGTACTAGGTTGTGTGCCATGGAGCATTGACCTAATCGCAACTCGTGCAATTGACATGGCTGAGCACCTAAACGCTGATATCATCAACGCTGGTGACATCAACACTCGCCGTATCAAGAGCATCACATTCTGTGCTCGCTCTCTGCCAAACATGATTGAACACTTCAAGCCAGGTTCACTGCTAGTAACTTCAGCAGACCGTCCTGACGTAATCGTTGCAGCCGCTCTGGCAGCAATGAACGGTGTTGAAATCGGTGCAATCCTTCTGACTGGCGGTTACGACATTCCAGAAGAGATCGTTGGCCTATGTAAGCCTGCGTTTGATTCAGGTCTACCAATCTTCAAAGCACAAGGTAACACTTGGCAGACGTCTCTAAACCTACAGAGCTTCTCTATCGAAGTTCCTGCAGACGATAAAGAGCGTATTGAATTCATCAACGAGCACGTAGCTGGCAACATCGATGGCAACTGGATCGAGTCAATGACTGAGGGGACTCAGAAGTCTCGTCGTCTAAGCCCACCAGCATTCCGTTACCAACTGACTGAGTTTGCTCGTAAAGCTGGTAAGCGTATCGTTCTACCTGAAGGTGATGAGCCACGTACAGTGAAAGCGGCAGCGATCTGTGCTGAGCGCGGCATTGCAGAGTGTGTGCTTCTAGGTAACCCAGAAGAGATAAAACGTGTTGCAGCGCAGCAAGGTGTAGAGCTAGGTGCTGGCGTAACGATCATCAACTCTGATGAAGTGCGTGAAAACTACGTTGCACGTCTCGTTGAGCTACGTGGCCACAAAGGTATGACTGAAGTGGTTGCGCGTGAGAAACTACAAGATTCAGTATTCCTAGGCACAATGATGCTTGAGAATGACGAAGTTGATGGCCTAGTTTCTGGTGCGGTTCACACGACTGCAAATACTATCGTTCCTCCGTTCCAAATCATCAAGACTGCACCTGATGCGTCTATCGTATCTTCTGTATTCTTCATGCTACTACCAGACCAAGTACTGGTTTACGGAGACTGTGCGATCAACCCAGATCCAACAGCAGAGCAGCTTGCTGAAATCGCTATCCAATCTGCAGATTCTGCTGCCGCATTCGGTATCGAACCACGCGTTGCGATGATCTCATACTCGACAGGTGAGTCTGGTAAGGGTGCAGACGTAGATAAAGTACGCGAAGCAACCAAGTTGGCTAAAGAGAAACGTCCTGATCTAGTGATCGACGGTCCTCTACAGTACGATGCGGCGATCATGGAAAACGTTGCTGCTTCTAAAGCACCAAACTCTCCAGTAGCAGGTAAAGCGACCGTATTCGTATTCCCAGACCTAAACACGGGTAACACGACTTACAAAGCGGTACAACGTTCAGCGGATCTAGTCTCTATCGGTCCAATGCTTCAAGGTATGCGCAAGCCTGTAAACGACCTGTCTCGCGGCGCTCTAGTTGACGACATCGTATACACTGTAGCTCTAACGGCGATCCAAGCTGACCAAGCGGCTCAAGCTCAAGAAAAAGTGGTTAACTAAACACTTTTTTGAATGACAAAGCCCACGCAATTGCGTGGGCTTTTTAATATCTAAAGCCAGAATTTAACTATCACGTCCATGAGCAGACTCTAAGTCCAAGTCTGGCCCTTTCGGTACAACTTGTGTCGGATTAATTCCAGTATGGCTAAAGTAGTAGTGACGCTTGATATGATAAAAATCCGTTGTCTCCTTGATGCCCTTAACTTGATACAGCTCTTTCATATAGCCATTCAAATGCGCATAGTCGGCAATACGCTTTTTATTGCACTTAAAGTGGCCAACATAGACTGCATCAAATCGAATCAAAGTCGTAAACAGTCGCCAATCCGCTTCCGTGATCACATCGCCAGCCAAGTAACGATTTTTTGCTAGGTGAGCATCCACTGTATCTAGCGCGTCAAATAGTCCCTCAAATGCCTCTTCATACGCCTCCTGAGTCGTTGCAAAACCACTACGATACACGCCGTTATTAATATTCGGATAGATGAAATCATTCCACTTATCGATCGTATGACGAAGGGCTTGTGGATAGTAATCATCGCGATTGCCTGTTAAGTCATTGAAGGCAGAGTTAAACATACGGATAATTTCAGAAGATTCGTTGCTTACAATGGTATTGGTTTTCTTGTCCCACAGTACAGGAACCGTGACGCGACCAGTATAGTCCGGCTTCGCTTGTGTATAGATTTGATGCATACGGGTGTGACCAAACAAAGGCTCTGGTAGCCCCATTTGCCATCCTTCGCTCATCATATCAGGGCAAACAACGGTTACATCAATATGTTCAGTTAAACCTTTAAGCTCGCGAAAAATAAGCGTTCTGTGCGCCCAAGGACAAGCGAGTGAAACGTACAAATGGTAGCGTCCGCTTTCCGGTTGAAATTCGGCGTCTGCACGGTTTTCTACCCAATGTCTAAAGCCCGCATCTTCACGAATAAACTTACCGTTGCTCGATTTCGTGTCATACCAAACATCATGCCAAACACCTTCAACTAACTTACCCATATCGAGCTCCTTTAATCCGATTGATTTCGCCCAGTATAAAAAAAGCCAACTCTCTAGAGACTAGAAGGAGTTGGCTTAGTTGTTCGAATTATTTGAATGATCAGAAATCAAAAAAAGCGCGACTCCCGAAAGATGCCGCGCTTGAGCCCGTCACAGGCTGAATTACTTACACGCTAACTTGGAGACACGATACCGCGTGAACGTCACTACCTTCGATCGTCGGCTTAGTTTGTGCACATGCTTCTGTTGCTTGAGGGCAACGAGTTCGGAATACACAGCCTGACGGCGGGTTGATAGGCGAAGGAAGGTCGCCTTCTAGCATCTCAATATGCTTATTGCGCTCGAGTTTTGGATCTGGAATTGGAACCGCTGACATTAGTGCACGCGTGTATGGGTGCTTAGGGTCAGCAAACAGCGCTTCAGCTTCACCCAACTCTACCGCGTTGCCCAAGTACATCACTAGAACACGGTCAGAGATATGTTTCACCACAGACAAATCGTGGGCAATGAAGACTAGCGATAGACCCAGTTCTTTTTGCAGTTCTTTCAGTAGGTTCACAACCTGAGCTTGAATCGACACGTCAAGTGCAGAGACTGGTTCGTCACAAATGATCATCTTAGGTTTAAGGATCAGTGCACGTGCAATACCGATACGCTGACACTGACCGCCTGAGAACTCATGTGGGTAACGGTTGATTACGTTTGGAAGCAGACCAACTTTTGCCATCATCTCTTTTACACGATCTTTGACTTCGTCTTTAGAAAGCTCTGGATAGAAAGTTTCTAGAGGCTCAGCAATGATATCGCCGACTGTCATACGCGGGTTCAATGATGCAAGCGGATCCTGGAAAATCATCTGGATCTCTTTGCGCGTTTCACGGCGCTGCACTTCCTTCATCTTCGTTAGGTCTTGACCTAGCCAAAGTACATCACCATCAGTCGCTTCAACAAGACCAATGATCGCGCGAGCAAACGTCGATTTACCACAACCGGATTCGCCTACAACCCCTAAAGTTTCACCTTCATAGAGGCGCACGTTAACGCCGTCTACGGCTTTCAGATTTGAAGGCTTTGTCCAAGGCCATGCCGATTTTGCTGCAATGCTAAAGTGAACTTTAAGATCTTTAACGTCTAGGATTAGGTTCTTATCAATACTCATTTTTTCCAAGCCTCCCACTCTGAAAAACATGCACGCTGACGACCATCACCAAATGGCGTCAAGATTGGTGCTTCCTGCTTACAACGATCCATTACTCGGTGACAGCGCTCTTGGTATGGGCAGCCTGTTGGTAAACGAAGTAAGTTAGGCGGGTTACCTGGAATTGTCGGAAGAATCTCACCTTCCGTATCTAAACGAGGGATCGCTTTTAGCAGCCCTTCTGCGTAAGGGTGGCTTGGGTTGTAGAATATTTCATCAACCGTACCGTACTCCATCGTACGGCCTGCGTACATCACAAGTACTTTGTCACATGAGCCAGCTACTACCCCTAGGTCGTGGGTAATCATAATGATGGCTGTATTGAACTCGCTCTTAAGCTCATTCAACAGTTCCATGATCTGTGCCTGTACTGTTACATCCAATGCTGTTGTTGGTTCATCAGCAATAAGCAGTTTGGGACGACATAACAGTGCCATTGCGATCATCACACGCTGACGCATACCGCCCGAGAACTCGTGTGGGTACATAGTAATACGCTTACGAGCTTCTGGGATTTTTACTGCTTCAAGCATACGAACAGACTCTTCGAACGCTTCTGCTTTGCCCATGCCTTTGTGCAGCATTAGAACTTCCATCAATTGGTCACTAACCTTCATGTAAGGGTTTAGTGACGTCATTGGGTCTTGGAAGATCATTGCTATCTGTTCAGCGCGTACTTTGTTTAACGCACTTTCTGGAAGGTTAAGAATTTCATTGCCTTCAAATTTCGCACTACCAGAGATAATACCGTTCTTAGCCAGTAGTCCCATGATAGCGAAAACAGTTTGTGATTTACCTGAACCAGACTCACCTACGATACCTAATGTCTCGCCCTGATTCAGAGAAAAGTTTAAATCGTTGACTGCGGTGACGATACCATCTTGCGTGGTAAATTCGACTCGCAGATCTTTGACATCTAATAAGCTCATCATTGCTTCCTTAATCTTTTTTATAGATTTTGTAATTTATTGCTTTTTAATTATCTGTCTTTTGGATCCAGCGCATCGCGCAGGCCGTCACCAACATAGTTGAAGCAGAATAGTGTCACAACCATGAACGCTGCTGGGAATGCCAACTGCCAGATTGCTACTTCCATTGTTTGCGAACCTTCTTGAAGAAGCGCGCCCCAACTTGTCATTGGCTCCTGAACACCAAGACCAAGGAATGATAAGAACGATTCAGTAAGAATCATGCTCGGGATTAGAAGCGTAGAGTAAACCGCAACAATACCCAATACGTTTGGAACGATATGGCGAGTGATGATCTTCCACTTACTCACACCACAAACGTGCGCCGCTTCGATGAACTCTTTGCTACGCAGGCTCAACGTCTGACCACGTACGATACGCGCCATGTCTAACCAAGCAATTGCACCGATAGCAACAAAGATAAGAACAATGTTACGACCGAAGAACGTTACTAGTACGATAACTAGGAACATGAAAGGTACAGCGTAAAGGATTTCTAGAATACGCATCATAATGCGGTCAACTTTACCACCGATAAAGCCCGACGCCGCACCATATAGGGTACCAATCAGTACCGCTACAAATGCGCCCATTACACCTACCATCAGTGAGATTCGACCACCAACTAGGGTACGTACATACAAATCACGTCCTAAGCTATCGGTACCAAACCAGTGCTCCGCATTTGGACCAACGTGCATTGAATACCAGTCGGTATCGTCAAATGTGTAAGGTGCGATCATTGGCAAGAAGATAACGGCGAGCGTCATCAACGTCAGTAGAAACAGACTCACCATTGCCGCTTTATTACGCATAAAGCGGATACGGGCGTCTTGCCATAAACTACGGCCTTCAATTTCCAGATTTTCTGCAAATTTTTCGACCGCTTCTAAATTCTCTTTTTTCGTTAACATAACCAAACTTCCCTGTTAGTAGCGAATTTTCGGGTCAATCATTGCTAGTAAAATATCAACGATCGCGTTGAATAGAATAAATAGGAAACCAATCAAGATGGTCACACCCATTACTAGCGAGTAGTCACGGTTAAAGGCAGCGTTAACAAACAGCTTACCGATACCCGGAAGTCCGAAGATCGTTTCAATGACAACCGAACCTGTGATGATGCCTACAAATGCTGGGCCCATGTAAGAAACTACAGGTAGAAGTGCTGGTTTAAGCGCGTGTTTAACAACGATGTAACGGTAGCTCAGACCTTTCGCACGAGCAGTACGGATAAAGTTACTGTTTAGCGTTTCGATCATCGAACCACGCGTAATACGTGCAAATGTTGCAACGTAGAGGAGTGACATACCGATTACAGGTAAGACAAGATATTTGGCACTACCGTCATGCCAACCGCCAGCCGGGAATAAATTCCAGTGCAGTGAGAACAGATAGATTAGCGCTGGTGCGAGTACAAACGACGGCATAACAACACCTATCATCGCGGTAGACATAATGGTGTAGTCGACCCACGTGTTGTGCTTCAAGGCCGCTATCGTACCTACCGTCACGCCCATAAGCACAGTAAAGATAAAGGCGATAAAGCCCACTTTAGCTGAAACTGGTAGTGCAACAGAGATTAGCTCGTTTACCGAGTAATCAAGGTACTTAAATGAAGGACCAAAGTCCCCTTGAACCACATTAAATAGATAGGTTGTGTACTGTTCAAAAACAGGCTTATCAAGGCCATATTTAGCTTCGATATTAGCCATTACTTCAGGTGGCAACGGTTTTTCGCTTGAAAAAGGGTTACCAGGCGCAAAGCGCATGAGAAAGAAAGATACGGTGATCAATACCAACATTGTTGGGATCGCCTCAAATATCCTTTTTGCGATGAATTTAAGCATAAACTCACTCTTTCAGTCTGTGACATTTAAATTAAAGAAATCCTCAATCCAACGAATTTAGATTGAAGAGAGGCGCTGCATGCGACTTCTCACATGCAGAGCCTAGTTTTTATAGTTCTATCTGCTCAGATTATTGAGCTTTGATGTAAAGATCTTTTGAGTAGATCTTCTCTTCCGCGTTCGCTGATGGGAAACCACCAACGTGTGGGTTTAGTAGACGAGAACGTACGTACTGGTAGATAGGTGCGATTGGCATATCTTTAGCCATTAGCTTCTCAGCTTCTAGGTAAAGAGCTGTACGCTCTTCTTCTGAAGTCGAGTTTAGAGCTTTGTCGATTAGCGCATCGTAATCTTTATTGCCCCAGTGCTGACCGCCAGTTGTGTTCTTGCTTACCATTAGCGTTAGGAATGAAGACGCTTCGTTGTAGTCACCACACCAACCTGCGCGTGATACTTCGAAGTCACCTTGATCTTTCGTAGATAGGTAAGTTTTCCACTCTTGGTTTTCTAGAGTAACGTCTAGACCTAGAGTCTTCTTCCACATTGAACCAAGTGCTACCGCAATCTTCTTGTGGTTTTCGTTAGTGTTGTATAGAAGAGTAAACTTAAGTGGGTTGTCTTTGCCGTAGCCTGCTTCAGCTAGTAGACGAGCCGCTTCCGCGTTACGATCTTTTTGAGACATTTGACCGTATGCTGGTAGCTCTGGGTTGAAGTTCGCTGTGATTTCCGGAGTTAGGAAGTAAGCTGGCTTTTGACCTTGAGCAAGAATTGCATCAGTTACGATATTACGGTCGATAGCGTAAGAGATCGCTTTACGAACACGTACGTCATCAAATGGCTTCTTCTTCGTGTTGAATGAGTAGTAGTAAGTACATAGGCTACCTTCAACAGATACAGATTCTGGATGCTCTTTCTTCAAGCGCTTGAAGTGCTCTGTCGGAAGAGTAGAAGTGAAGTCAATTTCACCTGAAAGGAAACGGTTCATTTCTGCAACCGCGTTCTCGATTGGTAGGAATGTAACCTTGTTTAGAACTGTATCAGCGTTATCCCAGTACTGTTCATTACGCTTAAGTTCTAGGCGCTCGTTCACAACCCATTTGTTTACAACAAACGCGCCGTTACCAACGAAGTTCTCAGGTTTAGTCCACTGATCGCCGAACTTCTCTACTGTCGCTTTATGAACTGGTTTCATTGTTGTATGGCCAGTCATCATTACGAAGTATGGTACTGCTGTTTCTAGCTCAACCACTAGCGTGTGGTCGTCTACAGCTTTAACACCTAGTTCAGCTTTATCTTTCTTGCCTGCAACGATGTCTTTAGCATTCTTCATCTTGGTGTATTCCATGTACCAAGAGTAAGGAGAAGCTGTCGACGGGTCTACTGCGCGTTGGAAAGAGTAAACGAAATCGCCTGCTGTTACAGGGTCGCCGTTAGACCATTTAGCGTCTTTGCGAAGTTTGAAAGTGAAAGTTTTGTTATCTGCTGTTTCCCAAGACTCAGCGACACCTGGGATAGTGTTGCCTTCTGCATCTTGATTCACCAAGCCTTCAAGGATATCACGAATAACGTGTGATTCTGGAACACCTTGAGATTTGTGTGGGTCGATTGTCGCAACTTCAGTACCGTTACCACGTACCAGTTCTTGCTTATCTGCTAGTTTTACGTCAGCTGGAACATCAGCTGCAAGAGTTGCGGTAGAGGTTGCTGCCACTGCTAGACCAGCACCTAAAAGAAGGGCTTGAGTGATTTTGTTCTTATACATGCTTAAAACTCCAAGTTTTTCATTTGCATCCATGACTTCTTTGCAAGTTCACTAGAACGGACAGTGATTTAGATTTATTTAGCGCAAAAAATAAGCACAAAAACCTAAAACCTCACAAAGATTGCGGCACACATTATCAATCATTGAAGTAATTTGCCATAAAAATGTAGCAAAAAATCGTATAATTCTCCGATTACTTCAACAATTCGGCAAAAAACACCATCAAAATAAATAAAATCAGAATATTTGATTGAGATATTTCTGAGACCCAGATTGACGTGCCAATTTATCTATAAAGACACTAGCTCGTAGCATCTTGTGCTAGATATTGTGCGGAAAAATTAACATTAAGTATGTAAAGCAGATAACAATTAACTACATTCCTCTCGTCTGATCAGACGAAATGTGAGGAGAATCACTCTAGTGGTTCGTTGACTTTTTCAACACCAATAAAGAGAAGATGAAATAATAGACAATCTTTATGGTTGGAAACCGCTCGCACGATCTCTCCCCTTTCTAAACCGAGAGAGCCAGCGCTAATACAACAAGAAAAAGTAGACGGCAGAGAAGAATTTACATTTATAGAGAAACAATGGCCGCTATGATTTCTAACTGCGTAGAACGCGGTGAGGCTTAATGACGATTTGCTTACAGCACTTATGGGTGAGATAGCGCCAATCCAATCGGTTCAAGCTCAACCACACGCTAAACCTCAAACCACCCAACGTTTAATGCATTTTGCCAAAGACTAAGGTCAAACGTAGCATTATTCACTATCGCCCACTCTCTTCACTCAACAATCCAAAATGACAGGAACATAGAGCGCCTAGGCAAGCTAGAATGTGTGTACACCTTATAACCTGTGTAACACCAAACCATCAGTACCTTTAGCAATTTTCAATCACATCGTTGCTTCTTGCTCGGTAAACGTCTTAGCACGTGATATATACCACGTCTGAATGAGTAGGATTCCCACCAACATTATTCGTAAGTGCACGTTGTCTGTCACAAAACAGACTGTCAGCCCTATTGATGTCCAAGTGAAAAGTATAATACGCACCTTCTCTCGCAAGGTCAGGCCGAACCCACGCCGAATTCTGGCGACGACTGGACCAAACAATTTATTGGTTTCCAGCCAACGGTAAAAGCGTGACGACGACGCACCAAAGCAGTACATCGCCAACAAAATAAAGGGAACCGTCGGTAATAAAGGTAAGAAGATACCAAAGAAACCCAAGATGACCGCCAACCAGCCTAGGCTTATTAACAAAATCCTTTTCATCAGACTCTTGCTCAGTAAAGTAACAAGTACCGAGTTACTCAGTACTCAATGTATGGAGACGTGCTGGCAATGCCTTGGCCACGTTCGCCTTTACTAAACATACCGGATGAGATGGGGAAATCCGTAACGCAACTGGCCTATAAGTGTGGTGTTAAGTAAGTTAGCTCCTACACTCGAAGCGATAAAACGAAAGAAAATGCACCGCATGTCAGCACGACTTCATGCAGTTTGAGGAAGTAAAATTTAACCCTAAAGCCAGAATCTATCAGTCAAATACCTGAAAGCTAGTTACTCGGAAAGTGTGAAGCGCTTATCAGTCGAGAGGTTTGGAATCTGGAATACACGCGGCTCAGGACTGAATAAAGCCCACATATTGTGGGCATTACAAAAGTTTTATTGATTTGGTGATGAGCTACATTTTACTGGTAGATCATATCGACCGGTAGCACATGCTTCATCAATCAAGTAAGAAATGGCATTGATTGAAGTAAGAATCAATAAACCACATAGAAAGATTCTAAATACTGGCGTCCTGCCTCCGGTACTTATATGCATGCTTTTCCATAGTGTAAATGTTTCTTTAGCTACAACTGAAAATAGTACAAAGATAATAATCTGTAAGAAGTACAATAAATAAACCATATAACCTTCGGTCTTGTCATTTTAGAATCGGATTAATAAGTAAAGCTAAGACCTAAGCTTTACTAGTCTAAAAATCGCTCATAAAGCAAAAAATGGTTAGCTACAAGAGCATCAGCGAAAATGTCATAATGACAGCCAAAGCAAACGATACATAATCCCTTGCTTTAAAAAAGAAAAAGGCGAGGCTCAAAAACACGGTGTAATATAGAAAAGAAAGTAACGTCGCAAACACTACCCCTTTACTCAAATATGAGTTTTCATGCTCCTCATATTCATCCGACCTCATTTTAAACTCTTGGAATTGCTCCTCACTGAAAGAGCCCTCCAACATCATCTTATCATAATACTCTATGTATTCATTTTGAGCTTTGTTATCTATAAAGGCTTTCTGCTTGAAATCTGGATATAGAACAAGAAACAGAAACATGACTATAAGTAAAATACTATTTTTCTTCACCCATTATACCTCTCTTGAACAAAGGGGAATCACAAGTCACTGCACACCCTCTTAAATCAATAACAGTTGTACTCTTATGACCAGTCCTAACAAAATCGTAGTCATTAGTCGGATATACATCAGATACACTTCCCGACAAAGTTTCATTTCGAAGTGTATCGACTATCTCAGTCCATTCATATCTTCGCATAACAGCGGCTTTGTTGCTTAAATCGATGGAACTAAATCAAGAAGCTACGATCTGATCGGCTACACCCATTAATTGTCCTAGCCTCATGCCTAAACCTCGTTACAAAACTACTAACTGGACGCAGTACAACAAAGCCTAATAAACCGTGGTTCTCTGACCTTTTGGATTGATGAGGAAGCGATAGCCGAGTGGAAGCAAAAAAAACAAGGCAAGCGCGGCAGACCTCGCCAATTCAGCGACTTAGCCATTACTACTGCACTGATGGTGAAACGCATATTCTCTATGCCGTTGAGAGCACTGCAAGGATTTCTAGACTCGGTATTTAAGCTGGCTAACATCCCGCTAGTTTGTCCCCACTACACCTGTATAAGCCGTCGAGCTAAGGAAGTTGAGGTTTCATTTAAAACTAAAACCAGAGGTGCGATACAACACCTAGCCATTGATGCCACTGGCCTCAAGGTTTATGGCGAAGGAGAATGGAAGGTCAAGAAGCATGGTACTGACGGCAAGCGTAGGCTTTGGCGTAAGCTGCATATCGCAGTAGATACTAGCACACACGAAATAGTCGCAGCAGAGCTGAGCTTATCTAACGTAACCGACGCGGAAGTATTTCCTAACTTGCTTAAGCAGACACGTCGTAAAATCATTGAGATATCAGGCGATGGTGCTTATGACACAAGGAATTGCCATGATGCCATACGGATCAAGCGAGCTGTTCCGCTCATTCCGCCACGAGAAGGGGCAGCCTTCTGGGAACGAGGACATCCTCGCAACTTAGCAGTAGGTTGCCAGAAGCTCTACGGCTCTAACAAGAAGTGGAAAAAGCGGTATGGCTATCATAAGCGCTCGCTCTCAGAGACAGCAATGTATCGGGTAAAACAGTTGTTAGGTGGGAAACTAAGCCTAAGGAATTACAACGCTCAGGTTGGTGAGACTTACGCTATGATCAAAGCGTTGAACAAGCTTACAGGGCTTGGTATGCCTGAAACTCAGTATGTTGTATAGGAATTACTCAATTCAGGCGGTTTGGTTTCCTGTCCGAATTACGCAACAAAGCCGTATTACATGACAACCCTGGTGACTATTTCAGACTTTCAACATCACTTTAGCCTGGCTTAACTATTAAGAAAGTGCCTTAAGTGACTCAATACGAACTCAGTTAATTGGCACTTTTTTAACAATGTCATCAAGAGCGAATGCCGCGCTTACTTTGACTAAGCAGTAAACTTTTAGTGCAGACAAGCAAAAAGCCCGCACTTACGATGTAAGTGCGGGCTTTTTAATGGGCGGAGACCCCAGCCACATCCCGGCACACAAGTCACTCGCTGCGGCTGCTTCCTTCCGGACCTGACCGAGTTCACGAGCTATTGTTGCGGGAGGACCAGGGCCTCCATAGATTTTGTTTCCTTAGCTGTGCTAAGGAGTGCGAGGATTATCTGCCATCCCCTACGTTATTTCAAGCGGAATCACCGAAAAAATGGTGTTTTTGATTCAACTGCTTAGTGTGTAACCACTATTAGTTCAAACAAACAACTTTTGAGCGCGCCTCTTTCGTTTTAACGTATTCACTGCGCGTATGTTTATGCTTATACATTGCTAGATCGGCTTGGTGCATGACTTCTTGTAAACTCATAAACGATCGCCCTGCTTCAGAAGCACCGAAAGCCAAAGACACGTTAAACGAAAGACTTCGGTCGTGCGACACAAATGGAATCGTGCTCAACCTCTGTTTTAATTGAACAAGACGAGGCGAATCTATTTTTCCAACCAGAACGAATTCATCCCCACCAATACGGTAGCTACTACCATGCCAACAGCGCTCAATATGATCACTCACACAGCGCAGTACTTGGTCACCCACTTCATGCCCGTAGGTATCATTGATTTGCTTGAACTTATTCACATCGAGATAAATCAGAGTTTCATCACCGTTTACACCACTGCGGTATTTTTGCTTCAGCGCTCGACGATTCTTAAGACGGGTCAAGTTGTCAGTGTTTGATTGACTGTGCAAGTACATCGCCACCACCACTAAAAAGCCAAGCACTAACATAAATAGAATTTGGCTTTTACGAGAAAAGGCTTGTTCAGCCTGAAGTGTCGCTTTCCAATTAGGTTGATAGTCGTATTGAGACACAATTCTCTCGACATCTATCATCTTAAGAGCTCGAGTAAACAAAGGGGCTAAAGAAGCACCGAGCTCATTCTTCGCAAACCCAATTGCTATCGGTGACTCGTAATAGCTGCCGATCAAAGACTCTTCCACTAAAGGCAGGACATAGTCCGAGTCTCGCAATCGTTTGTTGAAGTTCGCGCGACTCACCGCCAAATAATCGATTTCCTCATTAATTAGTGCATCAAACAGCTCATCATCGCTCGAAAATGCATGCAGTGTTTTGTTCGGTAATCGCTGTGAAAGTAGTTCTTGATAGAAGTCGTCTCTAACCACACCGATTCGTTCCGCGATGAGTTCAGACACATTACTGTAAACGTCCTCTTTATACCCTTCCCTTTTCACTAGGATCGCTTTTGGGAAATAATAGGGAGCAGAGAAGTAGGCAATGTTTTTGCGACTCTCCGATATCGCCATCGGAGACAACAAATCAATTTTCCGGTCAATTAAATCGTGGTACATGCTTTCCCAAGACTCATCCTTTGTACTCACAATATCGCACGACAACATTAATATCGCGCAGGCTTGCTGCACAACATCTGCAGTGATTCCTGATATAACTCCATCAGGGCGATAACTCGCAAACTGACCAATATCCTCTATTTTGACTCTAAGGGGCTTCTGGTAGTTAATATTGCTGTCGATGACGGATTGACGGAGTGCCTGCTTTCGGAGATCAAATTGGTACTGTTTTACCGCTTCTCTTAGTTGTTTTTGTACCTCGGCGCTATGTACATAATCTTCAATTTTCGTCAGCAGAGGCATGTGCGTGTTTTTCGGCGAGATAATTGAGACAGGTTTGATCATCAACTGATGATTTAGAAGTTGAGCATCGAATCCAGCGAGCAGCATTGGTTTGAGTTGATTAATCGCATCAACCACACCATCAACTTGGTGTGACTCAATTAAAGACTTCGCATGTTCATGGCCGCTGTATTCGATGAGTTCAATGGATGGATAGTTGGCCGCTATCAGCTGTTTGTATATCGTTCCAGCGGGTACGCCTACTATACTGACCTGCTCTAGATCAGCATTAATGAGGCTGTAGAGATACGTGTACTCTATGTTGGTTGGGCTAGTAAATTCAAAATCGCGTGCTCTTTCGTCAGTGAAGGTCACATTTGCAGCAAAGTCAGCATCCGACGTCTTTACTGCGTTGAGTATCGCGCTAAAACTTGGGTAATAGACGTATTCGACGTTAAGTCCAAATTTATCTGAAATGGCATCAAATAGAATACGAGTCACAACATCGTCCGCTTCCATCGCCACTTTATATTTCGTACTCGCTACCGCCGAGTGCGCATACATCACAAAACAACATATGCACCACAGGCGCCAAAAGTAAGCCATCCTAGCCGAATCCTACCTGAATAATTATGATTTCTACACGACTCTGCCTATATGATTTAAAAAATAACGAACGTTCAAACACTCTTGTTCCTTCCGTTGGAAATTAGTGAACAATGAACCACTTGAAATGTTAAATTTTTACACCACTTGTTAAGACGAGCAAATAATGCGCAATTCTGACACACATAAGTGCATATGCCAACTGCATATAGTGAGAACTATAATTGACTATTTATATGCCTGACTCTTCTTCCGCACTGCGTAAAATATAATCTGTCATCCATGCGGTGCCCAATAAGCAAAGCCAGACAACAAAAACAGGGTTAGGAACATCGATGTTGGGAGAAACTACTAAGGCGGCGAAACCAACCGTTGGTAACGTCCAGCATAATAGTTTGGTCCACTTGAAGGACTTAAGACGCGAGAGGCTCTCCATTGATGCCATGATGCCAGTGACACAAAGCGCTAACAGCGCCGCATAGGGGAGCCCAGCAATCCACATTGGGAAGACGAGGAAAAGCGCCCACCAGCGATGGGTTGTCGAGCGACTCCAATGTGCAGCAGCCCACCATGTTGCAATCACCGACAGTGTTTGAACAACAGTCACGATGGCCTCGCCAGCCAGTTTACCCGATGCTTGTGTAACCATAATGCCGACTTGAAGCGTCAGAACGATTAGAGCAGCGGTCAACACAACACCAATGCTGCTTCGCTTTGAGAACACAACCATAAGTAAGGGGAACAGCACCCAAACGCTAACAGACAGGGCGATAGGTTGATGAGGAAGTGTTAGCCCATAAGTGGTCATCGCGGCCATTAATACTAAACCGGAGACACCACCTTGAGGTAAAATCCATAGCGCGGGAATGAGTAAAGCTAAAACAGGAATATCACCTTCACTTAAACTGATCGCACGTGCACAGACAATCGCTAACAAAGTTGTTATTAAGAACTGAAATGTAGAAAATACCATGCCCTCTCCTTACTCCATTCCTTGGAAAACTGAACTAGGACTTAAAGATTATGGACCAATTTCTGATGCAAATCTTTGCTGTAATTCACCAAATTCCATGTGGGAAAGTAACAACTTACGGTGAGGTCGCAAAATTGGCAGGTTATCCTGGCTATGCACGCCATGTTGGCAAAGCCCTAAATAAACTCCCAACTGGCAGCAAACTCCCATGGCATCGAGTAATTAACAGCCAAGGAAAAATCTCATTAAAAGGAGAAGATTTGGTTCGTCAACGCAATGCCCTGATAGAGGAAGGAGTCGACGTAACGAATGATGGGAAGGTGCGCTTGAAGATCTATCGATGGCAGCCATAACGCTGCCATCAATAAATTCGGATTAGTTGACTCCGATGAGCATCAACGCAACGTTGTCGCTGTTAGCTTCAACTGTGATCACTGGGTAAGAGGTATCCGTGATAAAACGAAGTTGACCATTCACTTCAATACGAGCGCTTACGCTGTATCTATGTTTTGGGTCAATCTTTGCGCTGTCATACGCCAAATCAAATGCAAATGGAACTTGCGCGCCATTTGTTTCAAAACGGTGTTTAGCGATTACTTTCGCGGGTGCATCCGCAAGAGAGATATCTTGAAGTGTCACCGTTACCAATGCATCGTCCGGCAAAGCAATTCGCTCTCTGTAAGCGACTGTACCTGTGATCGATTGAATCTGCGCTTGCTCTACCTCTTCATTCGGTGACTGACACCCAACCAAAACCGCGCCTAGAACCACTGACATTATTGCAAATAGTGCTTTTTTCATTAAAGCCTCTCCTGAAGGTAAATTCACGCAGATTATAGGTAGGGTTTATCTAACTGTCATTACTATCGCTCGTCAGTTGACAGATTCTTTACGCAACTTGGTTCTTGCTGACAATTAACTCAAACAGTTGTTTCTACAATCACTTATTGCATAAAATGTTAGGTATCATGAACAATAAGGGCCAACGTATGAGTAAACCGTTGAACGAACTGCTCAATTTGTTGCAGTTAGAAAAACTAGAAGAAGGTCTTTTTCGTGGCCAAAGTGAAAACTTAGGACTGCCTCAGGTATATGGGGGGCAAGTGATCGGCCAAGCGTTATCAGCCGCTCGCTACACGGTCGAGCCAGAGCGCACCGTACACTCGTTCCACAGCTATTTTCTCTATCCAGGAGATCCTGAAAAGCCAATTATCTATGATGTGGAAAACCTTCGTGATGGTAAAAGCTTCAGCACGCGACGTGTAAAAGCAATCCAAAACGGGCGCCCTATTTTTTATCTTACCGCCTCCTATCACGGTGAAGCACCGGGCTTCGAGCACCAAAACAGTATGCCTGAGATTCCAGGGCCGGAGAATTTCGCGTCGGAATCCGAGTTAGCGGCAAGAATCGAAGAGTACTTGCCAGAAAAAATCAAGAAAGCCTTCTGTGGTGAAAAACCTATTGAAATGCGGCCTGTCACAGTCGTTAACCCACTCAACCCTAAAAAAGTGGAACCAAAACAGTACTTGTGGATTCGGGCAAATGGTGAGATGCCTGATAATCAGTTGATTCATCAATACTTGCTTGGTTATGCGTCTGATTGGGGATTCTTGGTTACTGCACTGCACCCGCATGGTGTTTCTTTGATGACACCGAACTTTCAGGTTGCAACCATTGACCACTCTATCTGGTTCCACCGACCGTTCAAAATGGATGAGTGGCTGCTTTACGTCATCGAAAGCCCAACGGCAAGCAACACTCGAGGTTTGGTGCGCGGTGAAATCTACAATCGAGAGGGTCACCTTGTTGCCACTGCTGTACAAGAAGGCGTAATGCGCTTTACTCAATAGACAGCGGCTCGATAGTTAAAGGAGTGCTGAGCACTCCCTTTAACTAGTTTGTCTGATAATCAAAGGTGACTACAGACCACTCATACATGCTATCTGGAAAGCCGTACTCACCTTCACCATATATCACTCCTGGCTCTGCATACTGCCCGCCTAACTTACTGGCTGCAAACTCACGATATCCGCGTCGGTACTGAATCAACGGGCTAACCAATTCATATTCGGTTCCCTTTTCGAGCTTACTGTCTTCGATAACCAAATAACGAGTCATACGGATGGTCGCACCGGTTTTGCAATAACCTTCCGCGGAATAATCAATTGCTAGTAATGGTCTAGGATCATCAGGATCAAGCACTGAGCTGCATCCATCGAAGCGACCAATATGCAGCCATACCGGGCGAGCTTCCGCTAAGTCGTCACTGCCTTTCGGTTTCATCAATAACCAAGCAACTTTACCTTCTCCATGCTCAACTAGCTCGGCATCGGTAGGTTCACGCAGCAAGCGCGCTCCCATAATCCCGAACTCACTCTCTTCTAAATTTGCAAAACGTTGCGCATTTAATTCACTGATCACAATGGTTTGTTGACTGGTTAAATGAGTGTACTTATCCGCCACTCCTGAATCGGCAAGGTTGAGAACTACTGTCACTAAGGTTTCGGGCATCGCATGATAGTCACGAGTCTCTTCTTCTGAAATTCGAATCTGTATAGGACGACCAGAGTCATAGCCTTTTAATGTAATAACACCACGCGCTTGATCAAGCGTCGCCATACGTTCACTACTTGTATTAGCAAGTTCAAAAACACGCTTACCTTTTGCTTCCCCAAAATCTAGCGTCACCGATTTGAATGGTTCAAATTCTACTTCTTGGCGAGTTGCAGGCAGACCAGGATGTTCCGCCTTTTTAATCGTGCCCTGATAGATCACTTTTTTAGGCTGGTAGTTACGTCCTGTTAAAGTCGCCTCAACGGTGTAGTTCCCCGCATGGAGTACCTTTAGATCACCGCTCTTTGAAACCATTTCTACTGATGGTGAAGCCTGATTAATCAACCGATAGACTGCATCAACACCTTGACCATTCAAAACTGGATGCAGGTTGAGATCAGAACCAAAGATCGCTTCTGGATAGGTAATGGTTGCACGACTCTCAATCGGCTTAACCGTAACGGTAAAACTTGCATGCCCAGCGGAATACTGCTCATTTCCCGAATCAGAGACAACGATTCTTGTACTGCCCGCATTGAGAATGTGCATTTCACCAGAATCGGCGTCTAAAGAAACGACATCGGTTGAAGCTCCTTGCGCGAAGGCATAACTAACCTGACCAACTATCCCAGTAATCGTTGGTTTGGTTATCAATGGCTTTAGCGGGTTCCAATTATCTTCAACATCAGAGCTAACCTTAATTCGACTTGGCGCACTCAATATAGTGAAAGTGACTGCTTGCTCTGGCCCCGCAGTATAGTTCTGACTTTCTTTGCGGCGCAGCGTTAAGGTCGTCTCACCCGCTTTGTACACGTGAACGACACCATTAGCGATAGCGTCAGCTACACTTGGTTGACTGTTATGAAGTACTTCGATCACATCACCGGAAGCGAGTAAATCAAAGTCAGGCAATAAGTGGAATTGATGATTTACGCTGTACACCACCTCATAGTCTTTTACTGGCATCGCAGAACCTTTGGCCTTAGCGATATCAATGTCTACATCAAACTGCGTTGGTCGGTAGTACTCGCCACCATCGTCTTCAAAACGCAACGAGTAGTTACCTGCTCGGTTTACGTAGATTTTATCCGCCCCAATTTGCAGCCCATCAGGAACTGAACCGACTATAGTGAGCTTGCCTTTCTGACCGGAAAATTGCAGTGGAACAGTTAGTGAGTTTTGGTAAGTAAGCGCAATATCGACATTTTTTATGAGTGGGTGCGGCGCGGCGTCAATATCAACGGTAATTTGAGTTTGAGTCGCAGGAAAATTGCGCATCTCACGTTCAATTATGTCTATCTTCGCTTGCCCCACGCCTTGGATGATTAGAGCATTGCCACTCTCAGATACTCTAATAACATCTTGCCCTTCGGCCACATTAAAATAGTAATCTCCTTTCGCATTACTAACCCGTGGATAAAGCGATTGGTTAACACTATAGTTTGCAGAGATGTTAACCGAATGGAGCGGTTGGCGCTGTCCCTTGGCAACATTCACTACAAAGCTGGCTGTTTGTTGTTGATGAACAAAACCTTGGCTGTAGGTTGCTGTTACCTCAATTTCAGCTTGCCCGGCATTGTGAACCAACAATAACCCTGTGCTCTCATCAAGGATTTCTATAACATCGTTTTGGGCATTACTGTCTGCAAGCTTGAAAGTCAGACTCTCGACCTCAACATCATCCAGTCGAACAGGTTCTAGCGTTAAGCCTTCACGATAAATAGGGCTTAGCGACGCAAACTGTAATTGTTCGGCACCAACCTGATAAACACTGACGTTGGCATAAACATCACGTGCTCGGTAGTACTCATCACCGTTATCATGGATCCGAATCTGCGCTTGACCTTGGGCGCCAATCGCATAAACGCGACCGCTTTGATCCACACGAACCAAATGCTCACCACCATCAACGACTTCAAAGCTCAATTGCCCCCGCTGTCCACGTACAACTAAACGCTCACCATCTTCGTTTAACGCGTTAAGATTGAGCTCATTAACAACTAAATCTGGGTTGTTGCCTTTTTTCACCATCACGGTGAACTCGGCTTCAGAAACAGCGAAGCCAGAAGGTGAATCAATCGCTTTAATGGTAGCAATACCCGGCTTCAAAATCTGAAGTTGGCCAGACTGACTAACTTGCACCATATTTTCAGGCTCTGCTGCCACAATTTGGTATTCAATAGTACCGAAGACATTGCTCATTTTCGCATGAACAATCGCGCCCACGTGGCTGAATTCAACCAACGTATCTTCAACTTCGAGTTGAGCTCGACTCTGTTGAGTCGATTGAGTCGGTGTACTCACAATGGATGATGAAGAGCCGCCTCCACCGCCTCCACATCCCGCGATCACTGCCACAAGCAGCAAGAGAGAATAATATCTTGTCATTTTCTGTAACATTTTCTTACATTCATCGATGACGGCGATAATAATACAATGTTTTATTCGATACCAGCCTAATTATTGACATTCCAGTCAAATAAATTTCCTACGATTTATAAGTAAAATAAATGACATTCACACCAAGTTTGCCCATTTTACCGAAAGAACGAAAAAGCAAAC
The DNA here is from genome assembly GCF_027587055.1 of Vibrio sp. MarTm2. Taxonomy (NCBI): domain Bacteria; kingdom Pseudomonadati; phylum Pseudomonadota; class Gammaproteobacteria; order Vibrionales; family Vibrionaceae; genus Vibrio; species Vibrio sp. MarTm2. Next base: position 298,178 of record NZ_JAPPTK010000001.1, read on the forward strand.
GTTACCGTCAAGAAAGTGACGTTAAACGTACACTGAATGCTTTCATCATTAGCTACGATTACATCCGTTTAGTAAACTGTTCAAACGACATAAGGCATACGAGTACTCACCCTTCATTAATGGGTAACGCTGTAGTGTACTTGATTGGCTCCATAGCAAATGTTGAAGTTACGTTCGATAGTCCTTTTACGCTATTGACCATTCGCTTATAAAACTCATCAAAGCACTTCATATCTTTCACCAAGACTTTCATCATGTAATCGTACTCACCAGCCATACGATAGAACTCCATCACTTCAGGAAATTCGCTGACGGTGGTAACAAAATTGTGGTACCACTCGTGTGAATGGTCACTCGTCTTCAGTTGTACGAAGGCAATAAATGATAAGTCGAGCTTTTCGGCATTCAGCAATGCGACTCGCTTCTCTATGTAGCCCTCATCTTCTAGTTTTTTCAACCGTTTCCAACACGGAGTTGTCGTTAGATTGACGTGCTCTGCTAACTCATTGAGAGAGAGCGTGCCGTCGGATTGAAGCAACGAAAGGATCTGCGTATCTATCTTGTCTAAGTTCATTTCACAAAGCACCAGATTAGGAGAAAATTATTCTCCAATAAGACATTTTAAAAACAATAATAGCAAAGTTTTTCTCTCTTCTTAGAGGTAAATTATTGCCATAGATAAAAACAACTACCCTACGATTTTCGAGGAATCAAGTTATGTGTACAGACCACAACTGGATTAATAACGCAGTACGAAAAATCGAAGCTGATTTTCAACGTTCAGCAGACACTCACCTTTTCAAGCTCGATCTGCCGTCTCTTGAAGGCATCGATATCTACCTCAAAGATGAAAGTACCCACCCGACAGGATCGCTCAAACACCGATTGGCTCGTTCGCTGTTTCTTTATGCGATTTGTAACGGATGGGTTGGTCCTGAAACCACGGTCATTGAAGCATCTTCAGGCAGCACTGCAGTGTCTGAAGCTTACTTTGCACGATTACTTGGTTTGCCTTTTGTTGCTGTAATGCCCAAATGTACTGCTCGCAAGAAAATAGAACAGATTGAATTTTACGGTGGTAAGGCGCACCTGGTTGACCGTTCAGACCAAATATATGATGAATCTCGTCGCCTAGCGAAAGAGTTAAATGGTCACTATATGGATCAATTCACCTACGCCGAGCGCGCAACAGACTGGCGTGGGAACAACAATATTGCCAATTCCATCTTTAGCCAAATGAAGCTCGAAGATCACCCAATCCCAAGTTGGGTTGTCATGAGCCCTGGCACAGGGGGAACCTCTGCTACCATTGGCCGCTTTATTCGCTATCAAAAGTACGATACAAAACTATGTGTCGTTGACCCAGAAAACTCCGTTTTCTTTGATTATTTCAATTCTGGAAACGCAGAGCTTAAAGGCGAAAACGGCAGCAAAATTGAGGGGATCGGTCGTCCTCGTGTCGAGCCTAGTTTTATTGCCGGTGTGGTCGATGAAATGCGCAAAATCCACGATGCTGCGAGCGTTGCAACCGCCCATTGGTTGTCTGGTTTGATTGGCCGTAAAGTGGGTGCATCAACAGGTACTAACCTATACGGGGTTCTCCAGCTTGCATGTGAAATGAAGCAACGAGGTGAAACAGGATCAATCGTGACACTGTTGTGTGATTCTGGTGAACGCTACCTCGACACTTACTACAATGCAGAATGGATAAAAGAGAACATTGGCGACATTCAGCCTTACCTAGCACAACTTGAAATTATTCAGTCGAAAGGCTGCGTTGAAGCTGCATGCTGCGGTCCAATCACTGAATAAAATCAGACTTTAAATACAGAAACAGCCCACTCAGTTCGCGGGCTGTTTTTTATTATCTGTACTCTAAGAAATGTTACTTCTTCTGACGAGCTTCGAAGGCTGCAAGCTGCTCTGGCGTTGCTTTCGGTTGATGATTTTGTTTCCACTCATTGTAAGTCATGCCGTAAACACGTTCACGCGCGTCATCAATATCCAAATCTAAACCTTGATTATCCGCTTCTGCTTTGTACCATTTGCTAAAACAATTACGGCAGAAACCCGCAAGAATCATCAGGTCGATATTTTGCACATCTTTATTGTCATCAAGGTGTGCCAACAAGCGACGAAATGTCGCGGCGTCTAGCTTATCTTGCTCTTCTTGAGACAGGTTTTTGTATTTAAATTCAGCCACTTTACTACCCTTGTTATGATTGTTGGTGTGTAAAAATACTACCAAGTAATCGCTCCACTGAACAATCTAAATTACCCATGCCTAAAATCGTTCAGCTTAGGCTACAAACAAAAACGCCCAAGCGAAAAGCTCAGGCGTTGTCGTTATCAATCAATGTTAGCCTTGGATACCAACGATCAACCATGGCGCATTCGGAGTGGTAAGATCATGCTCCAAGTGCCAGATATCAGCGATATCTTCTTCAATGCCTTCCACGGCATCACGGTAACGACCACTAAATTGAAGGCTGAGTTGTGCTTTCGAAGCATCATAATCAGCACGAACAATTTCAGCATCAACATACATAACATCAGTATGCTGCTCGCCCTCAAGTTTCGCTCGTTCTGATTTTAGATCAGCGAACAAACTTGGAGAAACGTACTCTTCGATTGTTTCCAACTGATTGTGGTTCCAAGCGCCTTGCAAGATACGGTAGTGCTCACGAGAGCCATTGATAAACGCTGCATGGTCAAAACCCGGTGGGTAGTTGTGCGGCACATCGGTTTGCGAACCAAAGCCAAAACCACCTTGAGAACCCGTTTGTTGAGGTTGCTCGAAGTTGTGTACATTAGGTTGCTCGAATTTCGGCGCAGAACCGCCGAATGCTGGCTGTTGACGCTGCTGGTTCATGCTGCCTTGTTTAGCTCCAAGCATGCCGCGCATCAACTTAAAGATGACAAAGGCGATCAGACCGATAATGAGAATATCCATAAACTGGATACCTTCAAACGCACCGCCAAAGAAAGCGGCGAGTAGACCACCCGCTAATAAACCACCCAGCAAGCCGCCCATTAGACCTTTTTTGCTTGAGCTTTGAGTTTTAGTGGTTTGGTCTTTACCAACAGTGTTGGTGTTTTGTTGCTGCTGTTTAGGCGCAGGAGCAGTTTTATAGCTTTTGCCAAAAGACTTACCGCCACCAAACTTTTTAGCTTCTGCGATTGGCGTAATTGCCACAGAAACCATCAGTAGAGCAACAAGAGAAAACAAACGTTTCATAATTATCCTTTCGGGTTCTTTCAAGATAAGAGTTTGTAGTTATCTTGTTATAATAAGGGTTGGTTAGAAAGAAGCAAACTAAATACTCCGTCACACATGTATCAGAATATTGCAAATTTGCCTTCTGTTAGTTGACGCTACCGGGTATGGCTCATTAGAATATCGAACATTGTTCATTTTACTGTAATTACCATGGCACGACGCAACGATCATACTCGCGAACAACTTATCGCACTCACTCTCGATACTGTGAAGGACTTTTTAGAACAAAACTCCTACCACGAGCTAAGTCTGCGTAAAATAGCAAACATGATCGGCTATGTACCGAGCACGCTAGTCAACGTTTTTGGTAACTATAATTTGTTGTTGCTTCACGTTGTCGCTCAAACGCTAGACGAGCTGTCGGAAGAGGCAAAAAATGTCGTCGGCGGCAGTGTCGACCACAAAACAGCACTCTACCAATTAGCGTATTGTTATCACGATTTTGCGCAAAAGCACCCTCATCGATGGCAGCTAATATTCGAGCACAATATGAATGGTGAGGCGTTGCCCGAATGGCAATCTCAACGTATCGATAGCATGACAGGGATGCTTGAACACTTGCTTAGAGTGCTGGCGCCAGAGCGCAGTGAAGATGAAGTACTCAAAGCAAGTCGCGTATTATGGTCTGGTGTACATGGCATCACGCTCTTAAGCGTTGATGACAAGTTTTTCGCCGCAGACCCCATCGATGGTAAAGAACTTATCGACAATCTACTGACCAATTACCTTGCTAATTGGTGATTAAGCCATAAAGGAATCAGGCTCACATGTCGAACAACCAAACCTCTTTGTTAGGGCAGAAACGTTTTCTGCCCTATTTCATTACCCAGTTTTTTGGCGCATTTAATGACAACATTTTTAAAAATGTGTTGTTGCTGTTTGTTGCTTTTGCTGGGGCAGGTGCGCTGCCAATTTCAAGTAACCTCTTCATCAACCTCGCAGCTGGTCTCTTCATCCTGCCGTTTTTTCTCTTTTCTGCCTCTGCGGGCGTCCTTGCGGACAAATATGAAAAGTCTTGGTTTATTCGTAAAGTAAAACTCGCTGAAATCGGCATCATGTGCCTTGGAGCGATTGGTTTTATCACCGAAAGTTACGCCATTCTTTTGATACTACTGTTTTTGATGGGGACTCAGTCCGCCTTCTTTGGTCCAGTCAAATACGCACTACTTCCTCAGCAATTAAAAGCCAATGAACTGGTTCCGGGTAATGCGCTTGTTGAAACAGGTACATTCTTAGCGATCCTACTTGGAACATTGGGGGCTGGTGTGATTGCTTCTGCTGAAAACGCTAAGTACATCGCCGCTGGCGCCGTGGTGCTATTCGCCGTGTTTGGTTATATTGCCAGTCGTTCCATTCCAGAAGCCCCCGCAAGTGCGCCTGATTTGTCGTTCAAGTGGCAACCCATCAAACAGACGAAACAAACCATCGCGATTGCCAAAGCAGACAAAACCATTTTTCTTGCTTTAATGGCAATCAGCTGGTTTTGGTTCCTTGGCGCGGCTTACCTGACACAGTTTCCTAACTTCACCAAAATTTACCTAAATGGAAACGAGAGCGCCGTTTCATTTTTACTTGCACTCTTTTCTGTTGGTATTGCGGTCGGTTCATTAGCATGCGACAAACTTTCCAATCACCGTATTGAAGTTGGCATCGTACCTATCGGAAGTCTGGGTATTACAATCTTTGGTGCATTGATGGCGACGTCCATCCCTAGCGACCTCCCTGAATTCGACTCGTTTTCCCAATTTGTTAGCTATCAAGAGTTGTGGCCGCTGTTTGCTTACTTGCTGTTGCTCGGCGCTTCTGGTGGCGTGTTTATCGTTCCTCTTTACGCACTAATGCAACAACGGGCAAAAGTGAATCAGCGAGCTCAAGTCATCGCGGCGCTGAACATCTATAACTCGTTGTTCATGGTAGGTAGTGCCGTGCTTGGTATTGTCTGTCTGACGGTATTGGACATGACGATTCCTCAGCTGTTTACGCTGCTCGCGGTGATGAACCTACTGGTTGCAGTCTACCTGTTCATGCAGGTCCCTATATTTGTTGTGCGTTTCTTAGTGTGGATCCTGACGCACTCGATGTATAGAGTGAATCACAAAAACCTTCACCATTTGCCAGAGAAGGGCGGCGCACTGATTGTATGTAACCACGTCAGTTACATGGATGCCCTTCTGCTCAGTGCGGTTTGCCCTCGTTTAATTCGCTTCGTGATGGAAGAAGAGTATGCAAGCCTTCCTCCTTTAAGGCGCTTCTTAAAACGAGCAGGCGTGATTCCTATCTCTGCTACAAATCGTACGTCTATTCGTCGCGCTTTTAATGAGGTAGAGCAGGCGCTCTCTGAAGGTCACATTGTTTGTATTTTCCCAGAAGGGCGATTGACGTCAGACGGCGAGATGAATGAGTTTATGCGTGGAATGGATTTGATACTAAGACGCAGCCCTGTTCCCGTCATTCCTATGGCGTTAAAAGGGCTGTGGGGAAGTTACTTTAGCCGCTCCAAGGGAAGAGCATTCAAAGGGCTCCCTACCCGTTTCTGGTCTCGAATTGAAATCGAAGCTGGTACGCCTGTACAACCGTCAGATGCAACAACTTCCGTCATGCACGATCGTGTCGCTAAACTTCGCGGTGATTGGCAATAACAGACAAGCGTTCAGTTTGACTGAACGCTTGTTCAAAACATTCAACTCTACTTACCAAAAACAAGTTGATACACTTGCCGTCTGAGTTTTGTCCCTGTCCCTACCATGAATAACGTAACTAAGCAGTCTGTTTTTTGGCTTTCTCTGGCAATTTGCTTAACCCCCTTCATCACTTCGCCTACCGCATTGGTGATTGGTTTTTTACTTGCTTCTCTTGGTCTTGTTCCAGTTCAGTTCAATCTGGCTAAAGTCACTAAGAAGCTCCTCGCTTATTCAATCGTCGGCTTGGGCTTTGGTATCAACTTTGATCAAGCGTTGGCAGTGACATCGGATGGGATCGGGCTAATCATCGCAACCATTGTCGGCACGCTAGCCTTAGGCTGGGCAGTCACCAAATGGATTGGTCTGGACAGAAAAACGGGCTATTTAATTTCTGCAGGAACGGCAATATGTGGAGGAAGTGCCATTGCAGCGGTCTCCGCCGCCATCAAGGCTGATGACGAACAAATCGGCTTAGCGCTTGCAACTGTGTTTGTCCTAAACTCCGTTGCCTTATTTGTCTTTCCCGTAATTGGTCATGCGCTCAACTTAGATCAACATACATTTGGCACATGGGCAGCGATTGCCATTCATGATACTTCGTCGGTTGTCGGTGCAGCATCTGCCTACGGTGAAGAGGCTCTAACCACAGCAACAACGCTTAAACTAGCTCGTGCCCTGTGGATCATTCCCGTCGCCTTGTTCAGTGCGTTTTTGTTTCGCAGCGATTCAAAGAAGGTTACCGTTCCATACTTCATCTTTTTCTATTGCGTTGCCATCGCCGTCAGCGATTTGATTCCAAGCTTTGACTGGCTGTTTCAAGGCATCTTTGACGTTTCAAAACGCGCCTTAGTGGTGTGTTTGTTCCTGATTGGGTGTGGTATTTCAGTGGAAAAATTGAAAGCTGCAGGTCCAAAACCGTTAGTGTTTGGTGTGTCCCTTTGGGTAATTATTTCCACGACATCACTCGCGTGGTTGACCTTGTTCTAAACTCAATCGACCCCTAGACGGAATTTCGTGTGTTTTTGCTGCCGATGGCTCAGAACAATCGCAGCCACTAACAGAAACGCGCTCAGCTCAGCTAACGCGCGTATCAAGCCTTCGCTCTGTATCGCCACCACAATCTGCAGCAACACTGCAATGACCAATAACGTTTTCATAATCCTTTATATCCATAATCTCACTTAACGCTGTTTATTATGAATTAACGCTATATGTTTGCTAAATGCACATTTGGACTATGAAATTGCTAAATTAACTAAGTTGTACCGTCTGGGATCGCGGGGCGTTACAATTGACGCGGCTCTCCGAGATAAAACCCTTGCAAGTAATCAACCCCCATCTCTGTCGCGATTTCACACACTGCTTGATTGTGGATAAACTCCGCCACCGTTTTTGCTTCAAAAACCTGACACAGTCGAATCAACTGAGACGTTATTTTGCGTTGTTTTTTATCATGGTCAATTTGGCGAATTAAGCTGCCATCGAGCTTGATAATGTCGGGTTGCAGTTGAACGATTTCATCCAAGTTGGAGTATCCTGAGCCAAAGTCATCCACTATGATTTTGACGCCTAGTTTTCGAAAGTGGTTACACACATCAATCATCTGCGAGAAATCGCTGATCTGCTCTGACTCTACGATTTCAATGCCCACGCGACTTGGTTGCTTCAACGCGAGAATATGCTGTTCTAAAAGCGCTAACGTATTGTCGTCTAACATATCTTGAGGCGATAGGTTCAAGGTAAAATGATCGTGGCGAGATGACATTGCTGCAAAGCTGTTTGCTATCATTTGCTGGCTAAATTTGGTGTACAAGCGTGTACCTTGCACCAAGGGCAGAAAATACCCTGGCGGCAACACTTCATCGCCGTGGGTCAGCCTCGCGAGACACTCATAACTCACGATGTCCCGCGTTTTTGCGTCATAGATCGGCTGCCCGTAGGGGACTACATTTTGATGAATAATGGCGTGATTGGCGACCGACAATCGCTCCAGTGATTCTTTTCGTTTATGTTCTTGCTGAACGAGATCACGAGCATCACAAAGGTAACGGTTGTTTTTCGTTGCCCATCGCCGAGCTTCAATCGTTTTGAATAACAATGAATCGGCTGAGCAGGTTAAAAACTCTTTCTTTTCAGCGATCCCCGCTGTCACTGAAATAACAAGGTGGGTGCTATCAAGAAACGACAGGTCGTTGAAATCGAACGACTCGATTTTCTCAATAAACGCTTCGAACTCTTCGCGAATGTCTCTCGCGGCTAACGTCTTGGAAAAAATCGTCGCCCACTCACCAACACCAATCGCGTAGAGTTTGGTCTCTTTGGGTAAGAACTCTGCCATTTGGCTTTTCAAAAATGAGGTCAGCAATACTAAAACATTGTCCCCCACCGAATAGCCATACTTCTCATTGATGTCGGTTAAGTTGTTAATTTTGATATTAAAGAGGCAATCATCTAGCTCCATGCCCGCAATGTCTTCCAGTAACACCGCTCGGTTTGGCAAGCCTGTACGACGGTCAGTACGATAACTGGTCATGAGTGCGCGGGCTTGACTGTCGACCTTTTTCTGCATCAATTGGTTATCAATTTCCAAATCGATAAACGAGTTACGTATCATGGAAAACAGTGGAGAAACCGGTGAAGTCAGTTGAAACTCAGGTTGCGCGGCAGCCGAGGTCGCATCTCCTTCCCTCATTGCAACCAATGTCATGCTGTGATGAAGAATTGATTGAGTACACTCTTCTTTAAACAGCTCCCCCATGCAATAGAAACCAAAGCTGTCGGCAACGGACTGAAGTGGAAGCAGCTCAGAATTTCCCTCAATAAAGTCCAAACGCGATGTGCAGTTGTAAATAAAAATATTGTCTGGCTGAAAGTTAACTAAGTGATACGCGCCCTGCTGTACCTGCTGGATAGTGAGCTCCGGATGGTCATAACAAAAGCGGACTTTATCACCGATGTTGAGTGGTTTATCAAATTCAATGCTAAGGTCTTCTGCAAGTGACACCGGCGTATAAATATCTTGTGCTTTTTGCTCCCCTTTCATCATCGGAAAGCCATGCAACATCTCTGGGGAAAAGCCATTACCATCAGCAAGATAACGGCGATAGATTTGCCCAATCGGCTCATCATTTAAGGTCAGGACTCGGGCTCCCTGCGCTTGGGTGACGATAAATGTTTGACCGACTGGATTCCACTCATTGTACGATTTTTGCCAAACCTGTAACTGAGGCGCGTTAATAGCAACCGCAACGAGACTAGACTCGTGAAATTCCCCATCTAAAAACGCCCAACGGCCATTGGTTGTTATAACGGTCGCGCCGCCAACAACAGGGACGGTATCATGGGAAAAGGCACTAAACAGAGCCTTGTCGCTTGATGACATCCTGTCACCAAAACAAATGATCATTTTGGTGTCCAAGCCGATAGAGAGCCCTTCGTACAGTTTTTCAGACGCTTGGCGACTGCTGGCCACAAAGCTTGCGCTCGCGGTCGTATAGGTTGCTTGTTCAAACTGAGTGAGCACAAGCAATGAATCGCCTTTATTGATATTCCCTTGCTCTATCGTCGACAAGGCGCTGCTGCCTATCACAGTTGCATTTGGCCAACGCTGCTTAATTGCAGTATAGAAAGTCAACACCTCTTCTTTGGGCTGAGCGGAAAAAAGTTGAATCAAAGGGCGTTGGTAAACGGAGGGGATGCTTTCTAATTTTTGCTCTAACTGCGGGAGGGTGTGGAACGCAAGAGAAGTACTATCCATAGTATCAGTAACTATCCTTTTCAATGGTGGCAGCGTTAACTGTCTATTTACATAGTAAAACAAACAACATATTGATTATGCAACCTATCGCTTTATTTAATGAGCGCTTGGTACTCTTTAAACCATTCTTTGACGGCTTTTCGAGATAACTTTATCCCATTACCTAAGAGTGACTCTGGCAGAAGGTGGTAGGCAATTGGCCATTTAAACTTGGTTAGCCTCGGTTTAAGGTAAGTTTCAATCTGATTCAAGTCAGGCAGTTTCTTGGCATCCAAAATCGCGACAGGTCTGAAACCGAATTCTTCATCAGTGACTGGGATAACGATGGCTTGCTTAACGCCTGCGAACTCATTCAGTACCGCTTCAATTTCCTCACAGTGAATGTTCTCTCCTCCAGATATAAATAGGTTGTCCGCTCGACCAATGATCTTTAGTTCATCGCTGATCCAAGCACCAAGGTCTTTCGTGTCAAACCAGCCATGCTCAGCAATGGGTGTCACTGCTCCTTGGCGATAATACCCCAAGGCGAGAGTGTCACCACCAACGTATATCCGACCATCTTCTAACTTAACCTTGCGGTTTGGCAATACAGAGCCGGCGCTGTAATGCTCGTCTATTTGCTTCGCGGTCACCGTCGAGGCCGCCTCTGTCATCCCGTATCCGAGCCAAGTATCGATACCGCGTTTAGCCGCTTGTAAACTCAACGCGAGGGGGACATGACTACCACCGAGTAAAACATGGGTTAACGCGAGCTCAACGTTGGCTTCGAGCAAGCGCTTTAACTGAGTAGCGACCAAAGAAGCATGAGTGACAGTTAAAATGTCGGAGTGCAAATCTCCACTGCCCACCTTTAAAGTCGCCCCGCTTTGCAGCCAGCGATAGATAATCGCCAAGCCCGAAACATGATAAAGCGGCAAACTAAGCAGCCATGTGTCACCTTGCTGAAAACGAAAACGCGCTAGCAGCCCTTGTGCGGAAGCGAGATGTTGACGCGAAGTATGAGCCACAGCTTTTGGAATGCCTGTGGTTCCTGATGTAAACACGATAGTTGCGATAGCGTCTGAACGGTAGGCGCGACTTGTTTGCTCCGCAGACGAAGAGGCGTACTCTAGCGTTCGCTCTGCACTCTCTTCCGGACTCCAAATCCAGCGATGCTGGTGTGATGCGTAAAGCGTACTAAGCTTGGTTTCGAGTTCACTCTCTGTCTGGGGCATAGTGAATGCGCATACCGCCCCGATTTCTAAGACCGCGAGAAGTAAAATGACCGACTCAGGGCTATTTTTCCCAACGCAGGTCACCACGTCCCCCGATTGAACGCCTTGCTGGCTAAGACTGGCTGCCACCATCAGGGCTTCGCGCTCTAACTCTGCCCAAGTGTAGCGTTTCTTCGGCGTGTCTAGCGCCAACAAAGATGGGCTCGATTGAGCCCATTGATTGAGTGGAGAAGGGACTGGTTGCATCAAGATTGCCAAATCAAACTTTGGTCCGCTAGGCGAACCAGTGGCAAATCACAACCAGGCCAAGCAACTTCAAGCTGCTGAGCAAACAAACCGACCGTATCCAATCCTGGAACTTCATCTGGCAGTTGCCACTGAGCCAAACGCGCTAATTGAGTCAAACCTAAGCTAGATTCAATGCTTGAGCTGATCACCGCTTTAATGCCGAGCGCTTTTGCACGCTCAATCAGCTCGATACAACGCTGTACGGTTCCAATGAGAGTTGGCTTGATGATGATTGCCTTCGCACCATTGAAGTCTTCCAGCTTAAAGTCATCTTTTCGAATTGCATGCTGCAAGGTTTCATCCCAGGCAATGGCAATGCCAGTATTGATGGCAAATGAAAAGCTGTCACCAGGCGCCTGACACGGCTCCTCAATAAATGCGATACGACCACGAAGTGAAGGGGCAACTTTTTTTGCAAATTGCTGTGCTTTTTCCGCCGTCCAAGCTCGGTTTGCATCCAAACGTAACGTTAGGTCTGGAATCGACTCCAAGAATAAGCTGACAAGCATGCCATCACGAATGGGCTCATACAGACCCACTTTGATCTTAGCGACTTTATCGCCAGTCATCGCATTCAGTTTAGGTAACAGTTCATCGGGGTCGCCTGAACAGAGTGGCGCAGCTTGATAGCACCCCGACTGTGGTAGTTGATTTTCAAGCTCCAGTTGAGCCATTGATAACCCAAAGGCGACCGACGGATAGAGCTCATCAAGTTCAAAGGTGCGAGCTTCTCGCCATAACGCCAATTGCTCAACCAATTGCGAGTAAGCATCATCCATTGATTCGAGACTAAAACCAGGTAGTGGAGCAATCTCACCGCGACCTATTTCACCATCAAGCTCTAGCTCAACCACAAAACCTTCGCGTTGTTTCAACCGTTCCTCACGCAGTATCACCCCACTGTCCATCGGCAATTCGTAGCGATACAGTTTGGCTGATCTCATAGCAATATCCCTTTCTTTGTTGATATAAATGTAGCTTGTATTGGATATTTCACCCATTTGTACTTTGATATCTAAGCTGTAACCTCAAGAAGAAGGAGAGGACGCGAAATATAGAAGCCTATATGAGCATCCTCGACACAGTTATTGAGGCTAAAGCGACGATATCGACAACAAATTAAGGGTTGCGTGGGAACTTATTAAAGTCCGGACGACGCTTCTCGTTGAACGCGTTACGACCTTCCTGACCTTCTTCTGTCATGTAGAACATCATTGTCGCGTTACCAGCTAGCTCCTGAAGCCCCGCTTGACCGTCACAGTCAGCGTTCAGAGCCGCTTTCAGGCAACGAAGAGCCATAGGGCTATGTTGTAGTGTTTCACGACACCAGCGCACGGTCTCTTTCTCTAGATCTTCCAGTGGAACAACAGTGTTCACAAGCCCCATATCTAAGGCTTCTTGAGCATCATAGAATCGGCATAGGAACCAGATCTCACGCGCTTTCTTTTGGCCAACAATACGCGCCATGTAAGATGCACCCCAACCGCCATCAAACGAACCCACTTTCGGTCCTGTTTGACCAAATTGAGCATTCTCTGCTGCGATTGTTAGGTCACACATCATATGCAGCACATGGCCACCACCGACCGCCCAGCCAGCAACTGACGCGATCACAGGTTTTGGACAAGTACGGATTTGACGTTGAAAATCAAGAACATTTAAGTGGTGAGTACCCGAATCATCTTGGTAGCCGCCGTAATCGCCACGGATCTTCTGATCGCCGCCTGAACAAAACGCTTTTTCGCCAAGACCGGTAAGAATAATGACGCCTACCCCTTCATCATAGCGAGCATCTGCCAACGCATTGATCATCTCTTTGACGGTTTGAGGGCGGAAAGCATTACGAACTTGTGGGCGAGCGATGGTGATCTTCGCGATGCCATCTTCCGACTTGTGGTACTGAATATCTTCATATTCACCGGTGCAGTCATTCCAGTTTACTGGTGCGTATAGTTCTTCTTCTGAGATACCGACTGTTTTTGCCATGGTGATTCCTGTTTCTTCTCTAAATGACTCAATGCGACGAATTTTCGTACACATCGATTTGAGTTTTCACAATTGCTGCAAATGCTTGAGGCTGTTCAACATGAACATTGTGCCCAGCATCAACAACTTGGCTGAAAGACAGACCGCTTTGTTCGGCCAACTGACTAAACTTCTTGTCTTTCTCGCCACAAATATAGTGTGTTGTTGTACTCGACGACTTTAGCGCGTCGAGCAAATAATCTTGTTTAGCTAATGACGTCGCCATCAACATGTGCGCCACTTGCGGGCCTAGGTTGGCACTGCGTTTAGCAATCAGTTTTTGTCTTTGCTCATGATTTAGTGAACTAAACACGGGCTGCTGATACCAATCGCTTAACACCTGCTCAATAGGCTCTGATTCGAACCGCTTTGCCCAGCGCGAATCATGGTTAAAGCGAGCAAACTTGTCTGCCTCATGCTGCAAACCGAAATTGCCCCCTTCAACGATAAGCTGCTGAATATTCAGGTTCGCGAAGTGATTATGGACCACCCCATTCATCACAATACGGGCACCAAGGGAATATCCAATCAGTACTATAGGGCGATGTGGCGCAATTTGAGTGAGCAGCGTGTCAGATATTTGATCACAGCACTCTTTGAAATCGTGACAAGTTGAAAATGCGCTTAATCCATGACTGGGAAGATCAATCGAGAGTGCCGGATAGTCCATCAAATGAGCGAGAGTCTGCTGCCAATCTTCACCCGAACCGAGTAAACCATGCAGAAACACCAACACTGCCTGTTGGTGTTTCTCGGTAAATGAAGGATTTGCGTGACTATAAAGCATGGACTTGCTGGATAAATTCCTTAAGTTGAGAAGAGGCCTGTTCCGGCGGCGTTTGCACTTCCACCACTAAGGCGCCTTGACCTTGTTCTAAGTGTGTACCTACTACCTGCAGATAGTCTGGCAAGGTTTCTGGTTTGACATACTCTAACTGGAACTGCTTAGCGGCATACTCAAAATTATAGCCATGCGGCATTTGATAGAGCGCCTGTTTTTGCTGCTCTGGCACCGGTAATAAATCAAAAATCGCCCCACCGTCATTATTGGTCACGACCACAACGACAGGTGTCGCACTATGGGTAAGCAGCGCCAGCGAATTCACATCGTAAAGCAGCGATGTATCACCGATAAACACTACGGTTGGCTTGCCTGTGGCACGAATTACACCACTGGCCGTTGCAATTAAACCATCAATGCCCGAAGCGCCACGATTGGTATACACTTCACGCGCATCTAAGCGACTGAACATATCTACCAGACGGACAAAAAGGCTGTTGCCCACAAACAACTGCGACTGCTTAGGTAATTGATTTAACGTCAGTGCCAAGCCGATTTCAGACAGCGACATATCGGTACTTAAATGCACACCCGCTAACGATGAGATTTGTTGGGCATAACTTTTAGCACCATGCGCCCACCCTTGTTTGGTCGACGCAGTAGGCAATAACCTTTCATCGAAAGACTCTAGCCACTCTTCCACTTCGCATACATGATGCTGCTGCATCAAATGGGTTTGATTATTTCGATCAAGCCTAGGAGATACGAAATGGTAATCCGCTCCACGACTTTCCACCTGTTGAGTCAACCAATGATTGAGTCGCTTTGAAATGATACGAGAGCCGAACTGCAACACCAACCCACATTCATTGAGTGCGTGCGAGGCAGAACGGTTTTGCAGCCACAAGTCATAGTGAGACCAGTCTGACCCCACACCCGATTGAGGATCGCACAAAAGTGGCCAGCCAAGCTTGTCCGCGAGCTGAGCGACTTTTTGCGCTTCTTGCAAAGTCACACTGCCAAGAACAACGACGCCTTTTTTCCCAATGAAATGACCGACATCGATATGGGGCTTTGGTGAGGTAAGATGCTTGGCACTGAACACACGGCCACTTTGCCACCAGTCTCCAAGCTGATCCATGTAGTCTTGATAGAGCGTCACGGACTCATCGCTGTAAAGTGGCTCTGGAAATGGGCAGTTGATGTGAATGGCGCTGCCTTGGTTAGCCTGCTCTGCCATCACTTGATCTACGCTCGTCAACAGCCATTTTAGCGGCACTTGCAGCGAAGGGCTTGGCAGCTCAAGCGATGCCGACACATGGTTTGAAAAAATGCCCGATTGCTGAATCGCCTGGTTTGCACCGCAAGAAACCAACTCGATGGGTCTATCGGCAGTGAGTACAACGAGTTTCTCTCCCGTTAATTTTGCTTCCGCAATGGCGGGGAGTAAATTCGCCACTGCTGTACCCGACGTCACCACAATCGCGACCGGCTTTTGGCTTGCTTTGGCGAGACCTAAAGCTAAAAAACCCAATCCCCGCTCGTCAAAATGCGTATGGAGGAATAATTGCGAGTGTTGATCCGCTTCAAGCGTCAGTGGTGTTGAACGAGAACCAGGCGCGATACAAATATCGCTAACGCCAAAGCGGGTTAACTCTTCAAGCAAGGTTCTACACCAAATTCGATTGACCACAGCTTGATTACCACAAGGTAGTGCATGACTCATTTAAGACGCGACTCCCAATGGTGGGTTATCTGATATGAGTGAGAGTAACGTCGACATCTTCTTATCGAGCTCTTGCCATTCATACTCAGCAACTGAGCCCGGAACAATCCCTGCGCCAGCAAATAACTGAACTTGATCATTGAGGACTAAAGCGCTGCGGATTGCAACGCAAAACTCGGCGCGTTGGTGGCTAATAAATCCCATAGATCCGGCGTACCAGCCTCGCGCGAACGGCTCGTTCTCACGAATAAACGCCATCGACTCTTTTCTTGGTAACCCCGCCACGGCAGCAGTCGGTTGCAACGCACTGAGCAATTGAACCCCATTGACCCCTTTGTGGAGGTGAGCATGAATACTGCGCTTTAAATGCTGCACTTTACGCAGACGCACCAAACGAGCCTCTTGTTCAACTTCAACGCGTTCTGAATGAGGCGACAGACGCTCGATGATGTCATCCACCACATACTGGTTCTCATTGAGGTTTTTGCTGTCATTAGCCAACCAGTTTGCGAGCTCCATATCCTGACTGGCATTGAGGCCACGTCCTATCGTGCCAGCGAGTGCTTCGGTGTAAAGCTCTTGCCCTTGGCGCAAATAAAGACGCTCAGGTGTTGAGCCAATAAAGGAGTGCTTTCGGTCTAAAGAGAGCATGAAGTGGAAGCTGTGATGATTGTGCAAGTAGCTTGATTTTAGAAATTGCGAGGCGCACAGCGGTGCACTTAATGTAACGGCGGTTTTTCGCGCCAATACCACTTTTTTGAAATCGTTATTTTCTATACCAGTCAGCACTTTTTCGACCAACTGAGACCACTCTGCTTTCTCTGGCGTATGCTGGATATGCTCAATATGAGCAGAGACTGGAAGCAGCGGTGTTACTTCATGCTGCAACTTATACAAACTCGCCAAAGTGCGATGCTTATCCGCACTCAAATTGGCCGCCAAAGACCAAGTTTCGTCAAAGCGAATTAACTCAATTTGCGGTAAGAAGAAAAAAGAAGACATGCAGCGACGGTTTTTGTCCGTCTGGCCATCGAACGATCGCCCTCCCCATATGCGCTGATCATCAGCCAAAATCGCGTAAGCAGGTGCCGGCTCCACAAACGTATGCAGTTGCCCTAATGCGACCACTTCTTCGCGAGTATCACGAGATTGCCAGTAAAACTTGGGAAAAAGCGGTTGCGCTTCTAGCCAATCAATAAATGCAAAGTCAGGTTTTTCCTCAAGAACTTGAACCAGACGGGTAACACCGTCCTTTGCATCCTTTACGCGTTCAATCAGTTCAGTGACGGCTTGATGAAAATAGGACAAATCAGCCTCGTATGCATGGGGAATAATATTTATTTTAGGTGATTACTGTATTTATAGACCCTACTCAAATCAAGGTTGCAACTAATGTTTTGCAAAATCCTGTGATAACGGACGTGCTACAAGGGGTGAAATCTAGGCACTTAGCCAGATTTTTATTCTAAAAAAAATGTTTTTGATGTAGTTTAATAAAGAAATTCAATTATTTTTAGGTTTTAATCAATGCAAAATATCGGGATGTCGTCAAAACTCGACAATGTCTGCTATGACATTAGGGGTCCTGTACTAAAACATGCTAAGCGCATGGAGGAAGAGGGGCATAAAATACTGAAGCTAAACATTGGCAACCCCGCCCCATTTGGCTTTGACGCCCCTGACGAAATCCTGGTTGATGTGATTCGTAACCTGCCGACGTCTCAAGGTTATTGTGATTCGAAAGGCATCTACTCAGCGCGAAAAGCCGTGGTGCAACATTATCAACGCAAAGGCATCCGCTCTCTTGATGTTGAAGATGTTTATGTGGGTAACGGTGTATCAGAGCTTATCGTGATGGCCATGCAAGCTCTGCTCAATAACGGCGACGAAATGCTCGTCCCTGCGCCAGACTACCCTCTTTGGACGGCTTCTGTGGCACTGTCGGGCGGTAAAGCAGTTCACTACATGTGTGACGAAGAAGCAGACTGGTACCCAGACCTTGACGATATCAAAAGCAAGATAACGCCAAAGACGCGCGGTATCGTGCTTATCAACCCAAACAACCCAACGGGCGCGGTTTATAGCCGAGATTTCTTGCTAGAAGTGATCGAAATTGCACGCCAGCACAAACTGATCATTTTCGCTGACGAGATTTACGATAAAGTTCTATACGATGGCGCAACACACACCTCGGTAGCGACATTGACGGAAGATGTCCTTGTCGTCACCTTTAATGGCCTTTCGAAGGCGTACCGCGTTTGTGGTTTCCGTGGCGGTTGGATGTTCTTGACTGGACCAAAGCATCAAGCACAAGGCTATATTAATGGTTTGGATATGCTCTCTTCTATGCGCTTGTGTGCCAACGTCCCTATGCAGCACGCAATCCAAACCGCGTTGGGTGGTTATCAAAGCATCAATGAATTGATCCTACCTGGCGGCCGATTGCTCGAGCAACGTGACAAAGCGTGGGAGTTGGTCAATCAAATTCCGGGGGTCTCTTGTGTTAAACCCAAAGGCGCGATGTACCTATTCCCGAAAATCGACACTAAGATGTACAACATCAAAGACGACCAAAAAATGGTGCTCGACTTCCTGGTTCAAGAGAAAGTGCTCTTGGTTCAAGGTACTGGCTTCAACTGGCCTAAACCTGACCACTTCCGCATCGTCACCTTACCGCACGTAGAAGACTTAGAAATGGCTATTGGCAGATTCGAGCGCTTCTTGTCGACCTACAGTCAGTAGTAATCAGGTATTATTTTTCATATGCTTAAAGGGTACTCAATGAGTACCCTTTTGTTTTTGCGCCAAGGAGTCTTTACATGCCCAATACCAACCCAAAGGAAAGCCACTTTTTCGCCCACCTTGCCCGCATGAAACTCATTCAACGTTGGCCACTGATGCGCTCTGTCTCAACAGAAAACATCTCGGAGCACAGCCTGCAAGTCGCGTTTGTCGCTCACGCTTTAGCGCTCATCAAAAACAAAAAATTTGGCGGAAGTCTTAACCCTGAACGCATCGCCATTCTCGGTATGTATCACGACACCAGTGAAGTGTTGACGGGGGATTTACCCACACCGGTGAAGTACTACAACCCTGACATTGCCAAAGAGTACAAAAAAATCGAGGCCGCAGCAGAGAAGAAGCTTCTATCCATGTTGCCGGAGGAGTTCCAAGAGGACTTTGCGCCTTATCTTGTCTCTCAGCAAGCACACCCTGAAGATGCTGCCATTGTTAAGCAGGCTGATACCATTTGCGCCTACCTCAAATGTTTAGAGGAGTTAAGCGCTGGCAACCATGAATACGCGTTAGCGAAAAAACGCTTGGATATTACGCTTAAAGAGCGCCATACCCCCGAAATGGATTATTTCCTCAATACGTTTGCGCCCAGTTTTGAACTGTCACTCGACGAAATTAGCTGATCGAACGTATTTGACCGCTTAGCAGGCAAACCTTCTGTTTCAGGCCGCTTGAAGTCACAAACTTAAGCGTGTACGGTAAGAAAAAACTCAGGGAGACTGCCTATGACGTTTAAAATCAGCGATTTATGGCATGAACGTCATGACGACGAGCACAAAATTCGTCGTGATGATCACCGTAGCCCATTCCAACGAGATCGTGCCCGCATCTTGCACTCGGCAGCATTTCGTCGCTTGCAGGCAAAAACGCAAGTCCACGGTAATAGCTTTGATGACTTCCATCGCACGCGCTTAACTCACTCGCTTGAGGCCGCTCAACTCGGCACTGGCATTGTCGCGCAACTGAAAAAGAAACAACCTGAGTTTCGTGATTTACTGCCCAGTGATAGCTTGATTGATTCGCTTTGCCTCGCACACGATATCGGCCACCCGCCTTATGGTCATGGCGGAGAAGTTGCACTCAATTATATGATGCGTGATCACGGCGGCTTCGAAGGCAATGCGCAAACATTTCGCATTGTCACCAAGCTCGAACCCTACACCGAACATTTCGGGATGAACCTCTCTCGCCGAACCTTACTTGGATTGATTAAATACCCTGCCATGATCAGTCAAACCCGAGCCGCGATTCTGCCGCAGAGTGTTTCTCATCAACGTCAATTAAGAGCCAGAGACTGGACACCAGCAAAAGGCTTATACGACTGTGATCAAGATCTCTTCGATTGGCTTCTCTCCCCGTTGAGTGGCAAGGATAAAGCGCTGTTCAGTGCCATGCGCGACGAAACATTAACAGAAACGCAGCACAAAAAAACGCGCTATAAATCGATCGATTGTTCCATTATGGAATTGTCCGATGATATTGCTTACGGCGTTCACGATCTCGAAGACGCAATCGTATTGGGCATGGTCAATCGCCATCAATGGATTGAAGGAGCAGCCAGTCAATTGGCAGACTGTGGTGATCCTTGGTTTGAAAAGCACATCATGTCCATCACAGATATGCTGTTTGCAGGTACTCACTTTCAGCGTAAAGACGCGATAGGCGGAATGGTGAACGCTTTACTAACCAGCATATCGGTCAAGCCAGTGGATGCGCCGTTTGAGTGTGAATTACTGTCATTCAACGCCTTTCTTGAACCGACCATGGCAACGGCGCTCGACATTTTAAAGCACTTTGTCAGCGACTACGTGATTCAGGTTCCACACGTTCAAGTTGTCGAATACAAGGGGCAGCAGATCATCATGGATATCTTTGAAGCGCTCAGCGCCGATCCTGAGCGCCTGCTACCTACTCAAGTTCGTCATCAATGGGCGCAAAAGTCGACCGAAACCGAAGGCTACCGCGTCATCGCGGATTACATCTCTTCGATGACAGACGGACACGCTCAGCGTTTACATCAGCAGCTCTTTTCTTCTCACTAACGTTACGGCTGCTCAGCAAAGTAGTGACTGGGCAGCTTTTTAATCGCCTTTTTGAGCGCATTAAAACAACGCTCATCAATCGCCGTATGTAAGTTTTCTTCCATTATCTCGAGTGTTTTAGGCACTGGAATAGCACCACGATAAGGTCTTTCCGCGGTAATAGCATCGAAAATATCTGCTGTAGTAATAATTCGAGTTGCTAGAGGGATCTCGTCAGCGGTTAACTGCTTCGGATACCCTGTACCATCAAGTTTTTCATGGTGGGCGCCGGCTATCCAAGCCATCTCTTTGAACGGTTTTAAATGACTAAGAATCGACTCGGTTAAAGCAGCATGAGACTTCACCGCTTCCCATTCATCATCATCCAACTTACCTGGCTTGTCTAAAATGGTGTTACTGACCCCTAGTTTACCTAAGTCATGGAGTAGCGCAGCGCGCTTTAACCATTGTCTTTCGTCGCTCTCGATGCCAAGCTCCTCAGCGATAAGCTCGGTATACACGGCAACGCGTTCACTATGCCCTGACGTATAGGGACTCTTTGAATCGACAATTTTGCCAAATGCACTCACGATGCAGTTTAAGTACTCTTCATCGACCATAACTTGAGCTTTGGCAGGAGCTAGCGTCATCACACGTTCGGACACATCAAAGGCATTGAGTCCTTCAATAAATTCAGTCTGTTGGGCGATTGTACAAAAGATGTCGACCAATGCAGGATCAAACCAGCTGCCACTTCGCGCTTTTACTTCCGCAATAGCCGTCATGAGGTCATGTTCAAACTGGAAGACATCCACCACTTGTGCCAATAAAGCAATGCGAGAAAATAGCGGTATCTCTTGGTGTTTGAGTTGTTCTGGCCTGCCTGTCCCATCCCAGTGCTCATCCAAGCTATGTACACCATCAGCAACCGCGTCACGAAACCTGAGTTCACGAGCGACTTCTGCCCCTCTGGTACAGCGCGTTTCAATCAACTCTTGAGCGTAATCGGCGCCATTTTTCAGGATATCGATGGTGGTTGAAATACGAGTTACCCAACTTTGCCCAATACCTGTGTTTTTCACCACAAAATTAATCGCACTGGATAAACTGGTCCCGACCGTTTTGTAGTTGCGTTTGAAAGCGCGGTCGTCGGTCATGTAGAGCTCACAAATTCGCGCGGCATTGCTACTACAACCTGCATCTTTGAGTAACAGCGTAAAGAACAAATCATACATTTGCTGGTCGGTAAGCTGCATTCGTTCACCAATATGCATTCCAATCCAGCAACAGCGAATACAGTGCTCCGGCGGTTGTCCTTCCGTCATGTCAAGCGCTGTGGTCAACGAGAGCATTAACTCAGACAACGGGATCATTTGGTTGAGGTGAGTCTGCATTCAGCTTCCTTGATGAGCAGGGCAATTATTCTTTCGCCCATTTTGATGAGTTACGTACACTCTATGCTAGTCAATTAGTACCACATCAACAAGTTAGCCACTCTCTCCTAGATAAGAATATGTATTTCAAGCCAGTGGTGCCATCAAATAAATGAAGGCTAAGAGAGGTAGTTTTTTTCAAACACGCCGGGAGGCATCTGCTTGATCTGAAACTCTATCATTTGATTAAAAGCGCTAATCAGTGGCGAGAAGTCTGCCTCCGGCTCAAGTAATTGCAGAATATGATAGCCCGCTTCAACCGTTGATAGGCTATTATCGCTCGGCGCTTTACGGATTCGGTAGTTGCCTTGCAAATTCTCGGGTAGCCGAATTAGAGGAAGTGTCTGTAAGTTGCTCGATAACTGCCACATCTTATAGGCTTTTTTCCATGTCCCATCGAGTAATATAATGCGCACTTTTTGCTCTTGCGCCACTTTGCTTGCCACTTGCTGATGACTGTGCGCCCCTTCACCGGGATAGAGGACAAAATGGTGTACCCCTTCTTCTGCAAGTAATTGATTGAGCTCCGAGTGCTCGGAAAAGTTTTCATCAACGAAGCAATAGCTATTGGCAAGAGACAAACTTAATATCCGCGCGGTACCCATAGGCCTGTTCGTTTCACTTGGATGCTGTAGAATGACCAACTCTACCTTCGAGGGTAGGCTTTGTATCCACTCGCAAATACACGCTTTGAGTGATTTTCCACATTGAGAACAGTATCGAGACATAGAGTGCGTTTTTATTTTCCGTTAATGGCTGTCAGTTTAGTTTGTTTAGGGCTGCAGTTTGAACCTCTTTCTTCACTCACTGAGTGGCATCGCCAATGGATTTCTGAGGGTCAATGGTGGCGAATCCTATCAGGAAACTTCACCCATACCAACTTTGCACACCTAGTCATGAATTTAGCAGGCCTTTGGGTCATCCACTTTATTTTTAAGCCTGAGCACCGCAGCTTTATTTTTGCTCTATTCTTCATAAGCCTAGCAGTTGGTTTGCTCAATTTATTTAGCGATATGACCAGCTATGTCGGCCTCTCAGGCGTGCTGCACGGTTTATTCGCCTATTTTGCTTTGCAAGAAGCACTCAATGGTCGAAAAAGCAGTTGGCTAATGGTAATCGGTGTTCTTGCCAAGGTGACGTGGGAGATGACGATGGGCGCGTCCCAGTCCACGTCTGAACTGATTCAAGCACGCGTCGCCGTGGAAGCCCATATGTATGGTGCACTTAGTGGATTGATACTCGGCTTTTTCGCAACCAAACCGCCTTTGCTTGGCCACTTATCAAACAATGAACGATAATTTGTGTTGATGTTATTACCTAAAGGGCTCAGAATGGCGCCCTTTTTCTCGCCCGCTAATTCGAGCCGCGAGTCACTTCATACAGAGAACAATATATGGGTTTTACCTCTTTAGGCCTTTCTGCCCCAATCCTTAAAGCCATTGAAGATCAGGGATACGACAAACCTTCCCCAATTCAAGAGCAAGCCATTCCTGCCGTATTACAAGGCAAAGACGTAATGGCGGCAGCGCAGACAGGTACAGGTAAAACTGCTGGCTTCACTCTGCCAATCTTAGAGCGTCTAGACAATGGCACTCGCGTCAAGGGCAACCACGTTCGTGCTCTAATCCTAACACCTACACGTGAACTGGCCGCGCAAGTACAAGAAAACGTATTTAAGTACAGCCGCTACCAGCGCTTGACCTCTAACGTGGTTTTTGGCGGTGTGAAGATCAACCCGCAGATGATGAAACTTCGCAAAGGTACGGATGTGCTGGTTGCAACGCCAGGTCGCCTACTCGACCTTTACCAACAAAAAGCGATTAAGTTTGATCAACTCGAAGTGCTTGTGCTTGATGAAGCCGATCGCATGCTAGACATGGGTTTCATTCGTGACATTCGTAAGATTCTGGCTTTGCTGCCTGCTAAGCGTCAAAACCTGCTTTTTTCGGCAACCTTCTCTGCGGAGATTCGCGAGCTCGCCAAAGGCTTGGTTAATGACCCAATCGAAGTTTCAGTAAGCAAAGAGAACTCCACTGCGGTTACCATTGAACAAAGCATCTACCCAGCAGACAAACGCAAAAAAGCGCCAATGTTGGTGAAGATGATCAAAGACGGTGATTGGAAGCAAACCCTAGTGTTCTGCCGAACCAAGCATGGCGCTAACCGCTTAGCCTTTTTCCTCAACAAAGAAGGCATTACCGCGGCGCCAATTCACGGTAACAAGAGCCAAGGCGCTCGTACTCGCGCTCTAGCAGATTTTAAATCGGGTGAAGTTAAAGTTCTGGTTGCAACAGATATTGCCGCACGTGGTATCGACATCCCTCAGCTGCCGCAAGTAGTTAACTTTGAGCTGCCAAACGTATCGGAAGACTACGTGCACCGCATCGGTCGTACTGGTCGAGCGGGCGAAGTGGGTAAAGCGTACTCCTTAGTAGAAGCCGCAGAAGCCAGCGAGCTGTTTGGCATCGAGCGTTTAATTCAGCAAGTTCTTCCTCGCCTTGAGTTAGAGGGCTTCAAACCGACAAACGAACTGCCTGAATCAAAATTGGATACGCGACCAATTAAAGCGAAGAAGCCTAAAAAACCGAAAAAGCCAAAAGTTGATCATCAGGACGGTCAACGCTCAGGTGACAATGCTCGTGGTAATAAACCAGCAAGCAAAAACAAGCGTCACTTTGGTCACAACAAGCCAAACGGAGAAAGCCGTGGTAACAGTGGTCAATCAAAACGTAAACCATCAAACACCAAGCCAAAGAGCAACAACGCTGGCAATAGCGGAAACGGTCAGCAACGCCGTAAACCAAACGGCCAAGCGAAAGCTCAATAAGATTTAAATCAAAACGCTCCTAACTCAGGCGCGTTTTTTATTCGTCTCATAATGAAAAAGCCCTCGTGACTAGCGAGGGCTTGATACTTTTCAGTAAGGGGGAACTATTTCGTTAGTACTTATTTAGAATCTCAGCAATAGCCGATTCGTTTTCTGCACTAATGATCGCGTCAATGTCATCATCGTTTTGAAACAGCTCAGACAATGCAACAATCGTTTGAATATGACTGTCTGAATCTAGCGCTGCCAAAGTGACGGAGAAAAACACATCACCGTTATCTTCTGACCCTAAATCCACACCATTCTTAAACACTGTGATTTGCAGAGCGGCTTCATTGACACCATCTTCTGGGCGAGCATGAGGCATTGCGATTTTCGGCGCCAGTACATAGTATGCACCGATTTCTTTGTGTTTCTGTTTAATCGCCTCTAAGTAAGTAGCATCTACCTTGTCCTGCTCAAGCAACTTAGAACAAGTGATATCAAGTGCGTTGTCTACCGTTAAGTTTTGCTCGTTTGAGATAACAATGTTATCGCCAATCAGATTCATAATGCTCATGATACTAACCACCCTAGAATCAGACCAACCACACCGAAGTCAAAGTCAGCGAATGTTGTTGCTTCAAGACCTAGGCCACCAAGAACCGGAAGAAGAAGCATTGGTAGGAACGAGATACACAGACCTTGTGTGAACGAACCTAGAATTGCACCACGTAGACCGCCGGTTGCGTTACCGTAAACACCTGCCGCGCCGCCCACGAAGAAGTGAGGCACAACACCCGCAACGATAATCGTCCAGTCAAACATGCCTTGGATACCCATCGCTACTAGACCCGCGGCAAACGATGATAGGAAACCAATAAGTACCGCATTGGGTGCAACTGGGAATACCATTGGACAGTCTAGTGCTGGTTTTGCACCTGGTACGAGCTTGTCAGAGATGCCTTTAAACGCTGGAACAATTTCTGCAATTAGCATCTTCACACCTTGCAGTACGATGTAGACACCACCTGCGAATGTTAAAGATTGCATAAAGGTGAACACTACCCAGTTTTGGCCACCGGATACGGTTTCAACAAACTCACCACCAGCGATGATAGAAGCAAACATGAAGAAGATTGCCATGGTTGTCGCGACCGCTACTGGTGTATCACGTAGGAACATTAAGCTCTTAGGTACATTAATGTCTTCCGTTGTTTTCGACGTATCACCAAACTTGCTACCAATGTAACCAGATACCAGGTAAGAAAACGTAGAGAAGTGACCCATCGCAAGCTGGTCAGTGCCCATGACTTTCTCAGTGTATTTCTGAGCAAGTGCTGGCATGATCACCATCAGCGAACCAACAATCACAGAGCCCATAGCAACTAATACAGTGCCTTTAATACCCGCTGTAGATAGGATTACAGCAACAAGCATAGACATGAACATAGTGTGGTGGCCCGTTAAGAAAATATATTTTAACGGAGTAAAACGAGCCAATAGAATATTTACTACGAAAGCAAAGAACATAATTAATGCCATTTCGTAGCCAAATGCTTCTTGAGCTAATGCTACGATTGCTTCGTTATTTGGAATAACACCACTTACACCAAATGCTTCGGTAAATACCGTTGAAAAATGATTTAGCGCACCAACAAGTGCACCCGCACCAAAACCTAAAATTAGGAAACCCATTACGGTTTTAATAGTGCCTTTTAAAACAGTTGATATATCTGACTTCTGTGCAATCAATCCAACAAAAGCAATTAAACCAACCATGATTGCTGGCTCTTTTAATAAGCCCAGCATGAATTCAAAGAAATTAGCCATAGTTTACTTCCTTACATGAAAGTTTTTAATTGTTCTTCAATAGACGCTTTATCAAAAATATTTGCTAGGCTAACAATATTTGTTTTACCCGCTTCAGCTAATTGGTTTGCGACATCAGTTGCAGCAACCCAAATATCAGCACTACTTGATGCTGCTGAAGAGAGATCTTCATGATCAACCTCTGCATCTAAACCAATTTTTCCAGCAACTTCTTTAACGGCCATCTCCATCATCAATGAAGTACCAAGGCCATTACCGCATACAACCATAATCTTTTTCATAATATTCTTCTCGTAGGGTTTTAATCAGAAAGCTGTGTGCTTTCGTTTATTTGTTGAGATGAATAATATCCAAATTGCCCTAAAACAGAATAGATCACCATCACAAAACCAAAATGCCCCCGTGACCAAGATCACGCAAAATGAAGTTTCAAACACACAATTTGTCACTAACACCGCGAAAGGAGCTGTAAACAAAAAGCATGTTTGAAATAAAAGATATCGAGAGAAAACTAAAGTGTGATCTGGCGTTATGAACGGTGTTAAATAATAGCTATGATTATTTTCCGTAATCGGTAAGCATTTTCTTCAAAAGACTATTAACATCTTTGGTCTTTTTATTTCTTTTCGTTAGAGCACTTAAAGAAGTTGGCATTTCAGGCTTGGAGCATTCCGTGTCTTCCTCTACTCTATCTCGTAATTTTTGCACGGCAGGAAGTAACATACGAATTTCTTCGCCATATTCATTTTCAAGAACAACAATGTTCTCAGACTCAACTTGAATAATAGTTAAAATGCCGTGCTTAACTGACTCGACTCTTTCACCGACCATCGACGACTGAGGTGGAACAGAGCGATCAGAAACTTGTCCACTGCGCAGTTTTGCAGCAGTAATAGAACGAATATTTCCGGTATTTTCAAACGCCACAATAACGGTATGCGTATTGTAGTATTCAATTACCGTAACATAGCCATGTTTTTTTGTTTCAAATCGAGCGCCTATTTGCATATCGTGTGGCGCTTCTTGTTTTTTAATTAACATCCAGTGTACCTAGGACTTCTGTAAAAATCCGACATAAAGTAAGTATATACCCTGCGTACCATATTATAAATGGTTACCCTACGGCTTGTGGGAGTTTCTATTTCACCTATTCGCGGGAATCTAGTGGCCAACATTGACTACACGTTATCCCCTGATACAAAAAAGCGCCATCATTCGATAGGCGCTTTGATTCTACAAGTGTGACTTTATTTAGACGATTGGGCGCTGGCCACGGTCAATCAACTTCATCAGTACGCTGTCTGCAGCCTCACCTGCCATGCCAGCAAGTTTAGACGTTAGCTTCTTCTTCTCAACGTAGTGAATCGCCAGTACGGTTTTATCTTTGCATGCTTCCACAACAAGGTCATCAGAGGTCTTAATCTCATCAACTAAACCAAGCTCGTGGGCTTGAGTACCGAACCAATGTTCCCCTGTCGCAACTTTGTCTAACTCGAGTTCAGGGCGACGTTCACGAATAAAGTCTTTGAACAGGCCGTGGGTCTCTTCTAACTCTTGCTTGAATTTCTCACGCGCTTTATCGGTGTTTTCGCCAAACATAGTCAAAGTACGTTTGTATTCGCCTGCTGTTAGCTGCTCATACTCAATGTCGTATTTTTTCAGCACTTTATTGAAATTTGGCAATTGGGCAATCACACCAATTGAACCCACAATTGCAAACGGTGCAGAGACAATTTTATCGGCGATACACGCCATCATATAACCGCCACTGGCCGCGACTTTATCCACGGCAATTGTGAGCGGCAAATTCGCGGCTTTAATTCGATCGAGCTGTGATGACGCCAGCCCATAGCCGTGAACCATACCACCACCAGATTCTAGTCTCAGTAGTACCTCATCGCCTTCACGTGCCACCGCTAAAATCGCAGTCACCTCTTCACGTAGAGAAGCGACTTCTTTGGCATCAATGCTGCCTTTGAAATCCAAAACAAATAAGTGAGGCTCACGTTTGCTGTCCAGATCGCCCTCTTTCGAGGCTTTCTTGATCTCTTTCTCTCGCGATTTGTTTTTCTCTTTTTCTTGCTTCTTCTCTGATTTGTCACGCGCTTTAATGAAAGCGGCATCGTGCAGATGATGCTCTAACTGCTCAACCGTGTTTTTATGCTGCTCAGTGAGGTTGGTAATTTCCAGTTCACCCTTCGCGCCGCCGCTTTTACCACCTACCGCTTTGGCAAAAACTAAAATCGCTACAATCGCGACCACAACAGTCACAATCTTGGCCAAAAACAGGCCATAGTCCAATAAAAATTCCAATGCGATTATCCTCTAATAGTGCGAATTAGTGTATTGTAACCACCATCTTACGGAATCATAAAGTAAATCATTACAATAAGGATACAGATCGTGGATTATGCTGTTTCTTCAGATGCCCTGAAAGGCAAAGTCATCTTGGTTACTGGCGCGGGCGCGGGTATCGGTAAGCAAGCGGCACTCTCTTATGCAGAGCGTGGTGCTACGGTGATCTTGCTTGGTCGTACAGTGAAAAAGCTGGAGCAGACCTACGACGAAATTGAAGCGGCAGGTTACCCTCAGCCAGCCATTATTCCACTGGATATGAAAGGTGCGACAAAGCAAAACTATCTTGATATGGCGGATACCATTGAAGGTCAATTTGGTCGCTTAGATGGCGTTTTACACAATGCCAGCCTATTGGGAGTCATCAGCCCATTTGATCAAATCGGTGAAGATACTTACGACGATATTATGCAGGTCAATGTGAAAGCACAATTCTTGATGACTCAAGCGATTTTGCCGCTACTGCACAAATCAGACGACGCGCGTATTGTGTTCACCTCTTCAACGGTAGGTCACAGCGGTCGAGCTTTTTGGGGCACATACGCGATGTCTAAGTTTGCTACTGAAGGCATGATGCAGGTATTGGCTGATGAGTTAAGTGATACACACATTCGCGTGAATGCAATTAACCCTGGTGCCACTCGCACCGCAATGCGCGCCAAAGCTTATCCAGCAGAAGATACTGATTTGCTCAAAACACCACTGGATATTATGCCGCTTTACCTCTACTTGATGAGCCCTGAAAGTAAAGACGTGAATGGTCAGTGTATCGACGCACAACCAAAAAAATAACTCGAACGGCTGATTTATTTTCCAAATAATAATCAACGCCTTGTGTTCTCAACTAGGAAACACAAGGCGTTTTTTTATCCGCTCGACTCGTCTCGCTATTGCCGATAGTTCACAAACAATTATACTGTATATATATACAGGTATTTTGTTATGTATGAACTGATCGAACATCTCAAGCAGAAACAGTGGCTTTGGCAGGGTAACCAGACTCCCGAGTCTCAAGACTATTACGCAACGGGGTACTCGTTACTCGACCAAAAGCTAGAAGGTGGATTCCCTAAACATGGCGTTATTGAATTGCAATCGCCGCAGGGAATTGGTGAACTACGTTTGCTGATTCCACACCTACAACAGACTAGCCAAGAGCGCTTAGCGGTATTCATTCAACCGCCGGGTTACCTATGCGCGCAGCACCTTGCTTCACAAGGCATCGATTGTAATAAAGCCCTGCTTATTTATCCCAAAAGCCAAAAAGAAGCGTTGTGGGCCGCAGAGCAATGCTTAAGAAGCGGTGCATGCAGTAATGTTTTGCTCTGGGCGACAGAAATCGAAGTTCACCAAGCTCGGCGGTTGCAAGTCGCGAGCGAAACGGGCAACAGCCTCTCTTTTCTCTTTAAGTCGGCGCAAAAAAATCGCTTCTCGCTCCCTGTTAGCTTAAGTATGGCATTACAGCCCCATGCCCTTGGTCTTGAAGTGGCGATAACCAAACGTAAAGGAGGGTGGCCACACGGCAGCTTTGTACTGGATATGCGCCATTACTGGCCATCTTTGACAGTGCAGCCCAACAAGCCGGTTATCTTACCCTTTCCATTACGCAGGCAGGGGTAACGATGCAGCTTTGGATCTATCTTCATTTTCCTACCTTGCAGCTTGACGCACTTTACGCCGAGCAATCGGAACAGCCTTTGATCATCGTCGAAGGTAAACGTTTTCAAGTTGTACAACGTAATGCGCTGGCTAGAGAGCAAGGTATTAATCTTGGCATGGGGCTTGGCAGCGCCAGTGCATTATGCCAACAACTGCAAGTACATCCTTATGATGAAAGTGTTGAGCATAAGACATTGCTCGATATTGCCCAGTGGCTTTATATGGTCACCTCAGATATTGCTCTTTTCCCGCCTCAAGGCATTTTGCTCAAGGCCACCGACATGCTTTCTCTTTATGGCGGGCTTACGGCTTATTGGCAACACGTTTTTCGTCACCTTAGTACGCTTAAACTGACATTTCATTTCGCAACTGGATTTTCGCCTTTCTCAGCGATGTTATTGGCTAAATCAGGAGGCCAATTCATCTGCCATGATAAGGATGAGATCGTTAAGCG
Organism: Vibrio sp. MarTm2; assembly: GCF_027587055.1. Taxonomy (NCBI): domain Bacteria; kingdom Pseudomonadati; phylum Pseudomonadota; class Gammaproteobacteria; order Vibrionales; family Vibrionaceae; genus Vibrio; species Vibrio sp. MarTm2. The sequence continues at coordinate 329,287 of NZ_JAPPTK010000001.1, forward strand.
CCTCCAACGCTACCCTCTGATTGCCACTGAGCTCGACCCAAAACAAGTGGAGACCTTGTCCCGCGTCGGTGTCACTCATTTGCATCAATTACTTGAACTCCCCATGCAAGACATCGCTCGTCGATTCGATATTGATTTGGTGAACTACGTAGGGCGATTGATGGGGCAATTCAAACACCCGATGGATTTCTACCATCCACCAGAGCAGTTCCAAAGTTATCTCGAACTTCTGTTTGATATTGAGCACATTCAATGGCTGGAAAAACCACTCGGCAAGCTACTCAACAAACTAGAGATCTTTCTTACTCTACGTAATCAAGTTGGCTATGAACTCGCATTAACTCTCCACCAGCGCGATCATCAAGACAGCTCGGTGACCTTTACATCCGCCTCTGGTGACTACTTGGCTCATCGTTGGATGACGCTATGCCAACTCACTCTTGAGTCCATCAAGCTAGAGGCGCCGGTGCAAGGGCTCACTCTCAGCCTGATTCGCGGGGGGGAGCTCGAGTCGAGCAGTAAAGACATTTTCGCCGGTCGCCAAGGGCAGCAAAGCGAACTTGAGCTGATTGGCTTGTTGCAAGCAAAACTCGGTCATGAGCGGGTTCGTAAAGTCGCGATGAGTGATGACCCAAGGCCAGAAAAAGCCACCCTGCTCTGCTCACCGGAACTCCCCATTCCGCTAAAGCCCAACATCCAACGTCTTCGCCCTTCTTTGATGATGCCAGAGCCTGAGCCTTTAGCTGAAAAAGTCAGCATAATTCATGGCCCTGAACGCTTTGTGACAGGCTGGTGGGACGGCGATGAAATGACACGAGATTACTTTATCGCACGCAGTGATGCAGGACGTTGGCTGTGGGTATTTCGTAACCAACAGATGCAATGGTTTCTGCACGGTGTATTTAGTTAGAGGTGGCCATGAAGTACGCAGAACTGTTCTGCCAGACTAATTTTTCTTTTCTGACTGGCGCATCCCACGCTGAAGAGCTGATTTTACAAGCCGATTTTTTACGCTATCACTCATTGGCGATCACCGATGAGTGCTCGGTAGCCGGTGTTGTGCGAGCATACAAAGCGATAAAAACACACCAGCTTAACACTCGGCTCATTATTGGCAGCATGTTTTGGCTCAATCAAGAGTGCCAAGTGGTGCTCCTTTGTCCAACCCATGATGCCTACGCAGAGCTGTGTCGCATCATTACCAATGCTAGAAGGCGCTCTGAAAAAGGCCAGTATCAACTTTCAGAGTGGGACTTGATGACAGTGAAACACTGTTTAGTCATTTGGTTACCCTCACATCAAGACATGGATTTCAAATGGGGGCAATGGCTAACACAGCATCACCAACATCGATTATGGATAGGCATACAACGCCATTTAAGCTCGGACGAGAAGCAATACTTACAGCACTGTGAGCGACTCGCCCAAGAATTGGCTTTGCCGATTACTGCCTGCGGTGGCGTCTTAATGCACACTGCGACACGCTTGCCGCTGCAACACGTTCTCACGGCAATTCAGTTAGGAAAAAGTGTCGATAATATTGGCAGCCACTTACTGACCAATACGGAGCGCACTCTACGCAGCAAAGAAAAACTCAGCAAACTGTTCAAACCGGAGTGGCTTGAAGAGAGTGTTCATATTGCCAAACGATGTAAATTTTCGATGGGCGAGCTCCAATATCAGTACCCAAGTGAACTGGTCCCTAACGGCGAATCTCCCAACACCTACTTACGTAAACTCGTGGAGCATGGCAAAAAATTACGCTTTCCTGAAGGCGTACCTGCGCATGTCGAAGAGACAATAGACAAAGAGCTCGATCTGATTGAAGAGCTCAACTACCCATTTTATTTTTTAACCATTCATGACATCGTCATGTTTGCCAAACGTAACCGCATTCTCTACCAAGGGCGAGGTTCAGCAGCAAACTCGGTGGTCTGTTACTGTTTGGAAATCACCTCTGTCGACCCGCGCCAAATCTCGGTCCTGTTTGAGCGCTTCATTAGTAAAGAGCGCAATGAGCCCCCCGACATTGATGTCGACTTTGAGCACGAACGTCGCGAAGAAGTGATTCAATACATCTACCAAAAGTATGGCCGTGAGCGCGCTGCACTCGCCGCTACCGTCATTACCTATCGCTTTAAAAGTGCGGTGCGTGATGTGGGGAAGGCACTAGGCATTGAAGAGAGCCAACTCGACTACTTCAATAAAAACGTCAATCGTCGTGATCGCTCTCTAGGCTGGCAAGCACAGATTGTTGAGCTAGGATTGCAACCAAGCTCACTTAAGGGTGAGCAGTTTATCGCCTTGGTTAATGAAATCATGGGGTTTCCTCGGCATCTCTCTCAGCACGTTGGCGGCTTTGTGATTGCGGCAGGGCCTCTTCATCAATTGGTGCCTGTCGAGAATGCTTCTATGCCAGATAGAACCGTCATTCAATGGGACAAGGATGACCTCGAGAGCTTAAAACTGCTCAAAGTCGATGTCCTATCGCTCGGAATGCTCAGTGCCATCCGCAAGTGCTTTGATTGGGTCAAAAAGCTGCACAACCAAGAGCTCAGCATCGCAGAGATCACGCGAAGACAAGACGACACCAACGTCTACCGAATGATCCAGAAAGCGGATACCGTAGGTGTCTTTCAAATTGAATCGCGTGCTCAAATGAGCATGTTGCCGCGCCTTAAACCCGCCTGCTACTACGATTTGGTCATTCAAATCGCTATCGTTCGCCCTGGCCCAATACAAGGCGATATGGTCCACCCATTTCTCAAGCGCCGTGATGGGGTCGAACCGATAACCTACCCCTCCAAAGAGGTGGAAGAAGTGCTGTCACGTACGATGGGAGTCCCCATTTTCCAAGAGCAAGTGATCAAGCTAGCCATGGTGGCCGCCGGATTCAGTGGCGGTGAAGCCGACTCCTTACGCCGCGCGATGGCCGCTTGGAAGAAAAATGGGGACTTAATCAAATTCAAAACCAAACTGATTGAAGGCATGCTCAGTCGCGGCTATGAGCTGGAGTTTGCCGAACGTATTTTTGACCAAATTTTAGGCTTCGGTGAATACGGTTTTCCTGAAAGCCACTCCGCCTCTTTTGCGGTGCTTGCCTATTGCTCGGCTTGGTTAAAACACTACTATCCTGAAGCATTTTACACCTCCATACTCAATAGCTTACCTATGGGGTTTTACAGTGCTTCACAGCTTGTTCAAGATGCAAAACGTCATAATGTCATGATATTACCAGTCTGCGTTAACCAATCGCTGTACGACCATCAAGTCGTAAAATGTGGTGATAAATTTGCGATTCGACTGGGCTTACGACAAATCAAAGGATTCAGCATTGAGAGTAGCCACCAGTTGATCAAGGCTCGCGGGAAACAAGGATTCAACCACCCGAATCAACTCAAACATATTGGTTTAAATCGACGTGATATCGAGTTGCTCGCGTCAGCCAACGCAATGCAATCCATCGCCAATAATCGCTACCAGACCCGTTGGTCCATGATGGATTCACTCTCTGATTTGCCACTGTTTAAAGACATTCAAGAGACAGATTCAATGCCAGTCTCGGCTCCCTCTGAGGTGCAGACCCTGATCGAAGACTATGCCGCAACGGGACTTTCTCTCCAGCAGCACCCTATTCGTTTACTCGACAAGGCGGGAATGTTGGGACGATTTACCCGTATGAGTGAACTCATGACGCGTCCACACCAATCGTTAGTAACCGTTGTTGGTGTGGTCACAGGAAAACAAGCCCCTGGAACGGCGGCAGGTGTTACGTTTTTTACTCTTGAAGATGATACGGGCAACATCAATGTGGTGGTCTGGCAAGCCACCGCAAGAGCGCAAAAGCAAGCCTATCTCACCGCCAAAATACTCATGGTGAAAGGGATTTTAGAACGAGAAGGGGAAGTGACCCATGTAATCGCAGGGCGACTCACTGATATGACTGATAAGCTCGAAGGGCTACAAAGTCGGTCACGGGATTTTCATTAAAAGACAAAAAAAGGGTCCCTAAGACCCTTTTCGTTTTTAAAGCAATACTTCTTAGTTGGTGAGTATATCCCTCAACCTATCTTGAGCAACCTCAACCAATAGGTCGGGTTGGAACTTAGAAATAAATCGATCACAGCCTACTTTCTTTACCATCGCCTCATTGAAACTGCCGCTAAGTGATGTGTTTAGAGTCACGTAAAGATCTTTCATTCTTGGATCGCTACGTACTTCATGAGTCAGCTTGTAGCCATCCATTTCTGGCATTTCAGCATCAGTGATCATGAGTAACAGTTCTTCGACGACATTCTTACCTTCATCCGCCCACGATTTTAGCAGCGCCAGAGCTTCAAGGCCGTCTCGGCACTCAATGATATTCAAGCCGAGTTGAGATAAGGTTCCTTTGACCTGCGCACGAGCTGTCGAGGAATCATCAACGATCAGTACGTTACGGCCGACCATTTCAGCGGCCAACTGCTCATCCAGAACACCTTCCGAAATCGACACATCGTAATCGATGATTTCAGCGAGCACTTTTTCTACATCGATAATCTCGACGATTTCTTGGTTCTCGCCATCTTTAATTCGCGTAATCGCGGTAAGGTAATTTGAGCGCCCTGCCGTTTTTGGTGGCGGCTGAATTTCCGTCCATGCGGTATTGACGATATTACGGACTTGACCGACCAAAAAGCCTTGTACGGTACGATTATACTCGGTAATGATTAAGTTCTGTTCTTGTGTTTCTTGGCGAGAAGGAGGAAAACCAATCGCACTGCGAAGGTCAATGACAGGAACAGACACACCACGCAACGAAGCAACGCCAGTAATGTTGTGATGAGACCCCGGCATTTTCGTCAACTGTGGCACTTTAATGACTTCGCGAACCTTAAACACATTAATGGCAAAGATCTGTCTACTGTTTAGACTAAATAACAACAACTCTAAACGGTTTTCACCAACTAGGTTCGTACGCTGATCAACCGTATTTAAAACTCCAGACATACCACTTCTCTACCAAAAGGTTATATAAACAAAATAGTCTAAAGAAAGACTAAGGTAAAAACTAATACCAAGACCACTAATTTGTATTTTAACAAAGTGTAGATATGGAAACAGAGACCGAGGTCAATGGCACCAGTGATGAAGACTCAGCGCCTCAAACCCTCTACTAGCAAAAGTATAGTCTGCTAATAACAGAAAGATTATAGGGGTTTAGTGAAAAGATAGATAGTAAGTGAGTAACCGAAGGCATTAGCCCTCGATCACTTTCATCAATAATAGGCCGTCATAGAGCGCTTGCTTGATCAGTGCTGCGCCCGGCATGGTTGCCTGTTTGTAGAATCGAGACTCCACCAGCTCAAGATCTTGATGGTAAACAGGAAGGCTTTGCTCTTCGATGCATGTTTGAATCGCAGGATAAAGCACTTCTTTAGCTTGGTTAATCGCGCCACCAATCAATATCTTCTCAGGGTTGAAAAGGTTGATCACAATCGAAATGGCCGATCCTAGATAACGCCCCAGCTTCTCTACAACATCAACCGCTAGCGCATCACCTTTTTCTGCGGCTTCACAGATGTCTTCAACAGAAATTTCTTCTATTTCTGACAATATTGATGTTTCACCGTTCGCGATACGCTCTGCCACTTCACTACGGATAGCTTGCGAACTCGCCACGGTCTCTAGACAACCGCGATTTCCACAGTGACATTGTTTACCATTTGGGTCGATCTGAATATGCCCGAGCTCGCCAATATTGCCATGACGACCTTGTAACACTCGGCCATCGAGTATGATGCCTGCGCCCAAACCATGGTGGATGGAGATTAACACCGAGTTATCGTTTTCTTGGGAGTGACCAAAGAGCTTCTCCGCCAACGCCCATGCACGCGTATCGTTGGCAATGAAAACGGGGAGCCCTGTCGCCTTATAGATTTCTGGGCCAAGAGCCAAATTCTCGACGTTGTAGTGTGGCATCTGTAACACAATGCCCTGCTCGGAATTCACTAAGCCAGGAAGAGTGATAGCGATACTCGTCACACGGTCAAGTTGGTCAGAATAGGTCTGGAAAAACTCGTCAATTTCATGCAGCAGACGAGCAAGCACATCCTCTTGATCGATTTCATGAATGTCGATTTTTGTATCAATCAATACATCACCGCCCAATTCATGCAGAGCAATGGTCAAGTAGCCTCGGCCAAGACGCATCGACAAAAATTGCCAACCCTCATTGTTCACTTGCAAACCAACCGCAGGTCGCCCCCGACTGGTGGCCTCTTGCACGGTTGTTTCATGAATGAGGTGGGCTTCGATCAATTCACGAGTAATCTTAGTGATACTAGCGGGTGCCAGTTCACTCTCCTTCGATAAATCGATGCGAGAAATTGGCCCTTTTTGATCAATGAGTTTATAGACCCGTCCAGCATTGACCTGCTTGATATGATCAATATGGCCAGGTTGAGCCATGTACATAGAGTGCTCCGAATATCAACAACTAGGTAATTTTTTTACTTTGCGAAGTAATTGTGAAGAGCTTTGATAGATCGCCGTGACAAGTGTCACGTATAAACATGTTTCTTTGTGTACCCAGTCAAATAGCGAAGGCTTTATCACATTTCATGCTCTATTTTTTTGCATAAATAATTATGTATTTTTCCTACCCGTCTAAAATTACTAATTATCACGCAGAGTCAGATCAAGGAGATCATAATGACCTCACCACAAAGAAGAACAAAAATCGTCTCAACACTCGGACCTTCAACAGATAAGCCTGGAATATTAGAAGCAATACTCGAAGCGGGCGTGAATGTCGTTCGCATGAATTTCTCGCATGGTACCGCCGACGACCATCGCCAACGTGTGACTCGTGTACGCAACATCGCCGCTAAACTGGGTACACACATTGCGATTCTTGGCGATCTACAAGGGCCGAAGATCCGTGTTTCGACGTTTGCAGAAGGAAAAATCCACCTCAATGTCGGTGACAATTTTACGCTCGACAGTGCGCTTCCTGCGGGTCAAGGCAATCAGGATGCCGTAGGTTTGGATTACAAAGCGCTGCCTCAAGATGTGTCTGCGGGTGATGTTCTTCTGCTCGATGACGGACGAGTCCAATTGAAAGTCATTGGCGTCACTGACACAGAGGTTCGTACCAAAGTGACCATTGGCGGTGCGCTATCCAATAACAAAGGCATCAACAAGAAAGGCGGTGGCCTCTCCGCCGATGCCCTGACTGAAAAAGACAAGAATGATATTAAGCTCGCGGCCGAACTCAAAGTCGATTACCTTGCGGTTTCTTTCCCGCGTAATGGCGAAGACATGAAATACGCAAGGCGCTTAGCTCGCGATGCAGGGCTTCACGCAAGGCTGGTTGCCAAAGTAGAACGAGCAGAAACTGTTGCGACCAAAGAGAATATCGATGACATCATTAAAGCTTCAGACGCCGTCATGGTGGCGCGTGGCGACCTTGGTGTGGAAATAGGTGACCCTGAGCTAATTGGCGTGCAAAAACAGCTTATACGACGTGCTAGAGCGTTAAATAGAACCGTCATTACTGCGACACAGATGATGGAGTCGATGATGGAAAACCCGATGCCTACGCGAGCCGAAGTGATGGATGTCGCCAATGCCGTGCTCGATGGCACCGATGCCGTGATGCTATCTGGCGAGACTGCCGCAGGTAAATACCCATTAGAAACCGTACGATCCATGGCAGAGGTCTGTTTAGGGGCCGAGAAGATGGCCGACATCAACCGTTCGAGCTATCGAATGGAAGAGGTTTTTGAAAGCAGCGAAGAGACAATCTCGATGTCCACCATGTTCGCCGCCAACCATATGCGCGGCATAAAAGGCATCATCACGTTAACCGAATCTGGTCGTACCGCATTGATGACATCTAGGCTGAGCTCTGGTTTACCTATTTTCGCTTTATCGCGCAACGAAGCGACGCTGAATCTCTCAGCGTTATATCGCGGGGTATTTCCGGTTTATTTTGATTCTAAAGGAGATACGGGGTTAGTCACGGCGCAAGCGGCGGTCGAGGCCCTGAAACAACGAGGGCTGTTAGACGACGGTGACCTTGTGATCATTACTCAGGGCGATGTAATGGATGTGGTTGGTTCGACCAACTGTATGCGCATTCTGTCTGCCTGACCAGATCGCTAAAACCATAATAGGGAGCGACGCTCCCTATTTCATTTTTTGTGGAATAAGCTGACTATAGGTTTCAACGAAACGAAAGCCGGCGTCGAATCCCAACTGATAGTCATGCAACAAGCTCTCCTTTTCACTCAGCAATGAGCTTGAGCGCAGCGGCTCTTCGGGTTTTATCTGGACAATAAAACAATCATCTGGCGGTGCTTGGAGAAAATCTTGGGTTAACGAATAGGTCTGATAATGAACCATCAACATATCCGCCAACCCAGAATCAAATTTATCTCCAAGAAGGTGGCTAAGCCTGTAGATATCATCGGCTCCAAATAGCCAACGCCCTCCATTCAATGCCTCAAAGTGATTTACTATGCCCTTATGCCGATGTGCTCTAGAGACTTGCTCACTCAAAAACATGTTCCAGTCAGATTTCCATTGCATCAATTTACTCTGCCAATGGCCTTGTATCGAGTTAAACGAATCGCGAAACCATTCTACGGGCTCGCTTTCTACCACTTCCTTCGTGCCCGTCACCAAATCGTCGCCTTCGGTTCGAATCACTACGATACACCGCGCCTCTCGGCGCCACGCCTCCTGTACAGGTATTGATGCAGACACACCACCGTCCACGTATATACCATGTTCAAATTCGACCGGTTGGTTGTACAACCGTGGAATCGCACAGGTCGCAATTAGGACTTTTTTCCAATCCTCACTGAGCATTGGCAAATAGTGATCCATCAACTTATGAGTATCGGTCACCGCTGCAAACGCTTCTCGCCCAGCGAGCACCTGTCGTCCCATATCAATATCAAGACGATACGGGTAGTCAGATACGCGATCGAGCGCCCAATCTAAACCCAAAAATTGGCGACGGCGAATATAGCTAAACAGATGGAAAAACTGAGGGTCTGTGGTCAAATCGAGAATAAAGGATTTACCAATACCACGCTGACGACAAAGAAACGCACATAAATTCAGCGCACCGGCGGACGTGCCGTAGAAAGAATGAAAAGGATCGAAGTTTGATAAGAGAAAGGCATCTAATACACCAGAGGTAAAAATACCCCTTTGGCCGCCACCTTGAGCAACCAACGCATTTTTACCGCCGGTGTACTTTTTGAAGTTCTGAAGATCGAGTTGTACCGCAGCGTTTGTCACCACACCGCTATTTCGCATTCAAAACTCTCTACATTGTCGATATCGCGACAACGCCAAATCCAATTAAAACGGAAAAGACGACAGCCGTGATGATTAGGGCATATTTGAGATCGTGTTCCATAGACACCTCCTTCTTGTTTAACAAAGTAATAACATCACTGTGAATCATCTTCAATAATTGCGTTTTTTTTGTGCTTAATTATGGCGTTAGCATCACAATTAGTAGGTGTATTCAATCTTTGGAGCCAGTATGAACTTTGTTATCCGCACGGGAGTTTTCTTATGTTTACTCGGAGCAACTCACGGCTATGCAGCCGAACTGTATGTCACGCCATGGATGGGATATACCCTAGGTGGCAGTGTTGAAAACCAAGATGGCGATGACTTTGATCTTGAAGCGTCTGCCAACTTGGGATTGAGTGTCGAAACCGATCTAGACAACGGACGAATAGGCTTGTTCTATACTCGACAAACCACCAAAGTAGAACAGGTCAACTTGGATTCTGATATGCACTATTTGCATTTTCAAAGCAGCATCCAATATGAACTGAGTCAGGATTTTTCTTCTTATCTAGGGCTTGGGTTGGGAGGTTCTTACGTAGATGCAGAGTGGGTAGACGACAAACTTGGCTTTTCAGCATCAATTTTTGGCGGATTCGAATACCAAATTACCAACTATCTTGCGGCCAATGTTCAAGCCCGATGGTTAGGTACCGTCGTTGACAATGACACTAAAGGAGTATGTAACCTCCCGACAACTGGCTCAGATTCTTGTGTGATTCAATTTAAAACATCTTGGATGAACCAGTTCTCTACCAACGTCGGCTTAACTTGGCGTTTTTAATCGAGCTTTTGGGGGGAGCTCCCCCCTATTGCGGCTAACTTAAAACGAGTACTTAATGCCCAGTGCACCACCTACTTGTAGCTTCGCCCCTGAATACAAGTCCAGCTCTGGATGGATTTGGCCATACATGTTCCAACCTTTACTGATGTCCCACTTTAAGCCAAGTGGTAATCGAGCGCCAAACTCCTTACCTTCCCACTCACTCCAGCCACCTACGCCAACGTACCATGATACGGGCATACTTTGATCAAACTCTCCACGCGATAAGATGTAATCAAAAGCACCGCCATCGTTACCAATGGTAAAACGATACTGACTATCGATTTCAACCACAACACTCAGGTCTTGATCCAATGCCATCCCTACTGACAAGTCGGTTTTTTGTGGTTCATCAGCACTAGAAGAAAAAGAAACAGCGAAAAGTAGTGTCCCTAGTGCACCTGAAAAGAGCGCTTTGTTCATACAACCCCCATATCTTAGATAATATAAAACAGCGTACAATTATCCTGTCTCAGGCCTCCTTAGTGTCAGACAAAAGTTAATGTGCCGCAAAGATGCCGCCTACAAGAGCAGCGATTTGTAACAAACCAAAACATACGTCGCGGAGTCTCTGACTTTAGTACAAACGAAAAAAAGGAGGCCTAAGCCTCCTTTTCGCAATTTAGATGAGTAGGTGGGAATTAACCGTGGTTACGGATCCACTCATCCATTTCAGTTTTCAGGTTGTCAGACTTAGTACCGAAGATAGCCTGAACACCACCCGCTACAACAACAACACCCGCAGCGCCTAGTTGTTTTAGCTTGTCTTGGTCAACTGCAGCTGTGTCAGCTACTGCAACACGTAGACGAGTGATACATGCGTCTAGACCAGTGATGTTTGCTTTACCGCCAAATGCAGCAACCAACTCACCTGCTAAGTCAGAACCTGTCGCAACAGATGCTTCTTCAGATTCGTCTTCACGACCTGGAGTTTTAAGGTCCATCGCTTTGATTACAGCACGGAACACTACGTAGTAGATTGCAGCGTATACAACACCTACAGCAATCATCAGACCCATCTTCTGTGCGTTACCAGAAAGAACTAGGAAGTCGATTAGACCGTGTGAGAATGAAGTACCGTGTACAAAACCTAGAGTGTTAGCCACTACGTATGCAGAGCCTGCTAGTAGAGCGTGGATACCGTATAGTACAGGAGCTACGAATAGGAATGAGAATTCGATTGGCTCAGTGATACCAGTTAGGAATGAAGTCAGTGCAGCAGACGCCATGATACCCATTACTTTCGCACGGTTTTCTGGCTTAGCAGAGTGAGCGATAGCAATAGCAGCAGCTGGTAGACCGAACATCTTGAACATGTAACCACCTGCTAGCTGACCGAAGCCGTTGCCCGCAGCACGAGATGCTTCATCAGCAACTAGGTAACAAGTTAGTACGCCGTTTTGAGTTTCGCCTGCAGCGTTAACACAAGTACCTGCTTCGAAGAAAAATGGTACGTTCCATACGTGGTGTAGACCGAATGGGATTAGTGAACGCTCAACGATACCGTAGATACCAAACGCAACTTGTGGGTTTTGGTGAGCAGCCCAGTCAGAGAATGATGCAATAGCACCACCGATTGGAGGCCATACGATAGATAGAACAATACCTAGACCGATCGCTGTGAAACCAGTGATGATTGGCACAGCACGCTTACCAGCGAAGAAGCCTAGGTACTCTGGAAGTTGAATTTTGAAGAAACGGTTGAATGCCCAAGCAGCCACACCACCGACAAGGATACCACCTAGTACACCTGTATCGATTTTTTCAACACCCATAACACCAGCCATAACGCCTAGTGTTGCCGTCATAATGCCGTAGCCAACGATTGCAGCAAGGCCTGCTACACCGTCGTTGTTAGTGAAGCCAAGTGCTACACCAACAGCAAATAAAAGTGCCATTTGGCCGAATACTGAGCCACCCGCTTGTTCCATTAGGTTAGAAACGATATCTGGAATGAAGCTTAGGTCGGCAGCACCTACACCTAGTAAAATACCTGCAACTGGTAAAACTGACACTGGTAGCATCAGAGCTTTACCAACTTTTTGCAGGTTAGCAAAAAGGTTCTTAAACATGTTTATGCTCCTGAAAAGTTTATAAGATTTATTGGGCTCTAACGGCACACCCCCGTAGCCTTAAATGTTAGCACCCAGAAAAAATGTAACCACATATGTCACTATATTTTCTGCCTCTAAATATATATTGAGGGTTAACAGTCTTACTAGCGGGTTACGAAATTAAGTTTCAAACTAATAGATAGATCACAATAAAAACCGCATACTGAAATGCTTTACAACCAAGATAAGCGACTGTTTTTAAATAACTAATTTGTAAATACGATTAATTTCACCGAGTAAATAAAATAGACAGCATTGTTATTTTATGTAACAAATTTACAAAGTGATATTTTAAGCTCTCAAGTTCAACAAAATTAGTAAACAAAGCCAGCCAAACGCTTGCGCGTGATCTAGCCTACAAAAAAAAGGAGCTTTCGCTCCTTTTTTAATCAATTTTCATTTTCTATCTCAAAAAAAGATTTCTAAAGTTTTCGCTGGTTTTTTCTCCAACTTCGCCAAGAGAAACGCCTTTCAGCTGCGCAATGTAGGAAGCGACCTCAACGACATACGCCGGTTGGTTCTGTTTTCCTCGATGCGGGACAGGAGCCAGGTACGGAGAATCGGTTTCGATAAGAAGTCGCTCTAAAGGCAGCGCCTTGACGACCTCTTTCAGCTCTGTAGCCTGTCGAAAGGTGACGATACCAGAGATCGATATGTGAAAACCTAGGTCCATTGCCGCTTCAGCGAACGCAAGATCCTCAGTGAAGCAGTGAATGACCCCACCACACTTCTCGGCACCACCATTACGCAATATATCGAGCGTATCTTGCCTAGCGTTGCGCGTGTGAATGATGAGTGGTTTGTTCAGTTTTACCCCAAGTTCAACCTGCTGCTCAAATCGCAGTTTTTGTAAATCTGCCGTTTCTGGCTGATAGTGGTAATCCAAACCTGTTTCGCCAATGGCAACGACACGAGAGTGAGCAGCATAGTCATGTAATCGGTCCAACGCAAAATCGCTTTCTACGTCGAGTGGGTGAACACCACAAGAAGCATAAACGTTGTCAAAAGGTTCTATCATTTCCAACATCTTTGGAAAAGAGTCTAACGTTACCCCTACTGAAAGAAGCTCTGTAACGTTTGCCGCTTTCGCTTTAGCGACCACATCAGCAATGCCGGTATGGAGATCTTGATAATCAAGCTTATCTAAATGGCAGTGTGAGTCTACAAACATGTTTCCCCGTTAAATCTAAATAACCAATCCAAAATGAGCAACTCACTGTTGAGCCCTGAATGCTGACGCAACTGGTCGATGAGAGCACTTAATGCCTTTGTCTGCTGATAAAGAACATCGTAGCTAACTAGCTCAGACAGCCGTTTTGCCCCAGGGACAAAAAACGGCATGTTGACAGAAAAATGGACTTTTTGAGCATCAGTGAGTAAATACCATAACCAAAGCAAGGTCTCATGAGGGTTGTTTGCCAACGCTTTCGCCAAAGATAAGCTGTCACCCGACAGTTCAACAACCTGAATGAAGCTCTGCTCGACTTTGAGGTACTCTTGCTCTTTATCCTGCTCTACAAACTGTAGTGTGTTTAGTGGCGCATTGCTATTTAAGTGCGCCGCGTACTCAGGTGCAGAGCGGCTGGTCTGCTCTGAGATCCACTGAGTCACCATCTCAGAGTTAGGAGGCGTGACTTGCCATTGCTGACAGCGACTCGTGATAGTGGGCAACAAGCCATTAGTACGGTGGGTAACCAGCAGGAACATACAGCTTCCGGAAGGTTCTTCAAGAGTTTTCAACAACGCATTAGCAGCAGATTCATTCATCGAATCTGCTGGCTCAATCACAAATAAGCGAAGACCGCCTAATTGAGACGATTCTTGTGCTTGTCTATTACACTGGCGAATTTGATCGACTGAAATGGCTTTGCCTTCTTTTTCAGGTTGGACAATGTGATAGTCAGGATGACTACCAGACTGCATAAGCTGACAGCTATGACAAAAACCGCATGCCTCATGGTCATAATTGCTGCACATCACAGCACGGCTAAAGTGTTCAACAATCTGCTCAGCACCCAAGCCTGGTTTTGCGGTCAACATCGCTGCGTTGGAAAAGCGACCATTTTGCAAACTCACCTGCCACTCTTGCCAAAGCTCAGATAGCCAAGGGTAAAGCGTCGTCATTACAGCGTATCCATCCAAGAACGTAATGCCATTTTTATATCTGCTGCCACCTGATCGATGGTTTGCTCAGCATTGACCACCATGACACTCTCGTCTGCATTTGCCATTTCAAGGTATCGTTCGCGTGTTCGATCAAAGAAACTCATGTCCATTTTCTCGATACGATCCAGTTCTCCACGTCCTCGCGCTCGTTCAAGCCCAACTCGTGGGTCAAGATCGAGATAAATGGTCAAATCAGGTTTAAAGCCACCAAGCGTCGTCTGCTTTAAAGACGCCATTGTCTCTTTGGCAATCTGACGTCCTCCTCCTTGATACGCCTGAGAGGACATATCGTGACGGTCGCCCACAACCCAAGTACCCGACTCTAATGCAGGCTTGATAACATTCTCGACCAATTGAACGCGAGCGGCATACATAAGCAGCAGCTCAGTCATATCTTGCAATACCTCACCGTCGTGCTCTTGCTTGACGAGAGTGCGCAACTTCTCAGCTAACACGGTTCCACCAGGTTCGCGAGTGTTCTTGATACGTTCAACGCCCGCTTGCTTTAGAGTCTCCATCACTGCATTAATGGCAGTGCTTTTACCCGCGCCTTCTAGGCCTTCGATAACGATAAATTTAGCTTGGCTCATTGGTTACTTCTTAATTGTTTTAAATAGGCTCGTACAGCACGGTTGTGTTCTGCCAATGATTTCGAGAACACGTGGCCACCTTTACCACTGGCAACAAAATAGAGATAGTTGCTCGCCTCTGGATTGAGTGCCGCTGCAATAGAGGCTTCTCCCGGCATCGCTATTGGTGTCGGTGGTAAGCCAAAAATAGTGTACGTATTGTATGGTGTCGGTGTGCGAAGATCTTTTTTGCGAATATTGCCGTCATACTTATCTCCCATCCCGTAAATAACGGTAGGATCAGTCTGCAAACGCATGCGCTTATTGAGACGGTTAACAAAGACTGAAGCGACACGCTCTCGCTCTTCTTCTACTGCGGTCTCTTTTTCAATGATAGACGCTAGAATTAACGCTTCATAAGGCGTCTTCAACGGTAAGTCTTCTTGTCTTTGTTGCCATTGTTCATCAAGAATAGCCTGCAGTTTAGAAGAAGCACGCTTCAAGATATCGAGATCTGAGGTGCCAAACGTATAGTGATACGTTTCTGCAAGCATTAATCCTTCTAACTTATCATGTTCAAGGCCAAGTTTTTGAGCGATCTCTGCTTCACTTAAGCCCGACATTTCATGCTCTAAATACTCAGCTGTTTCGAGTGCTTGACGCCACTCCTTAAACGTTGAACCTTCGACAAAAGTAATTGCAAATTGGTGTTCTTTGCCAGACTTAAGTAATTCAAGAGCCTGAGCTAAGGTAGTATTGGGTTCAAGTAAATAGGTTCCCGCTTTTAACTGAGTCAGCTCAGGGTGGAAACGGCGAACAAGTTTGGAGAAATCATTCCTTGCTATGATTCCCTTTTCGGTTAACTGGGATAGCACACGGTTGAAACCGGTTCCTGACTTTAGAGTAAATATTTGCTCTTGTTCGATATTGAGAGGCTGAGCGATATACTGCTCAACTTGTTTAGTGACATAGCCATAACCTGCCGCCGCAGCAAGCGCGATCAACAGTAAAAAAATAGTGATTTTTTTAATCACGACAGGGCCTTCTCCTGAATAGTTCTTGTAAGTTTTCCAATTAAAAACGTCTGCTTTTCGATTGCAGAGACAGGCGCCACACCCAAAATGGAGTTAGTGACAAAAACCTCATCAGCCGCCAACAGATCTTCCATCATGTAGTCCGCCTCCTTAACAGAGACTCCGAGCTTAGACACTACGTCCAACACCACGCGACGCATAACACCATCGACACCCGCATTCGAAAGGCTAGGCGTATATAACACCTCACCCTTCAACCAAAACAAGTTAGCCATAGTGGTTTCAACAACCTTGTCATTGCAATCCAACGCAATACCATCGACGTAGCCTTGTTGCTCTACATCCGCTTTCAATAATATTTGTTCAAGACGGTTGTTATGTTTGTGCCCTGCCAACATTGGGTTAATCCCTAATCGCTTGCGGCAGATACCTAACACAACGCCATCTTGACACCATTGTTCATAGTGAGACGGAAATGGAAAGGCGCTAATGGTAACATTTGATGAGGTCACTTGAGTAGGGCTATATCCACGCCCTCCTTCTCCTCGGCTGATATGCAGTTTGAGACCGGCTTTCTCTTCGGTATTTGCCATTTGCTTGAGCCAACATTCGATCTGCCTCCAATCAGGAGATTCGATGCCAAGTAGCCTCAAACACGCATCCATTCTCGCAATATGCCTATGCCAATGCTGTACCTGTCCATGTCGGGTCAGCATGGTGGTAAAACAACCGTCACCATATTGAAACGAGCGATCTGTCAGCGCGACACAATCCTGCAACTCTCCATTGAGCAAATACATGTCATTCCTACGTCTGTGAAAATTTAAACGATTATTAAATAACAAAACGGCTTAATGCCAAAGCACTAAGCCGTTTTATTTAACAGAGTTGAAACCGTTCTTTAGATTTTTTTGAATACTAGAGAACCGTTAGTACCACCGAAACCAAATGAGTTACAGATTGCGTAATCCATTGATACTTCTTTTGCCGTGTGTGGTACAAGGTCGATATCAAGACCTTCTTCTGGATTATCAAGGTTGATCGTCGGAGGGACAATTTGGTCAACAAGAGACATCACCGTAATGATAGCTTCTACTGAACCCGCCGCACCAAGTAGGTGACCCGTCATAGACTTAGTCGAAGAAACCTTAACTTGTTTAGCACCTTCTTCACCCAGAGCACGCTTCACACCTTTGATTTCTGCAACATCCCCAGCTGGTGTAGACGTGCCATGTGCGTTTACATAGCCAACCTGAGTGCCCACGATACCCGCGTCACGCATTGCTGCTTCCATCGCTAGAGCGCCACCTGAACCATCTTCAGATGGAGAAGTCATGTGGTAAGCATCGCCCGACATACCGAAGCCAACCAGCTCAGCGTAGATTTTCGCGCCACGTGCTTTCGCATGTTCGTACTCTTCTAGAACCATCATGCCCGCACCGTCACCTAGAACAAAACCGTCACGGTCTTTATCCCAAGGACGAGACGCTTTTTGTGGCTCATCGTTACGAGTCGACAACGCTTTAGCTGCGCCAAAACCTGCCATACCAAGCGGAGTCGATGCTTTCTCAGCACCGCCTGCAACCATTGCATCAGCGTCGCCGTAGGCAATCATACGCGCTGCATGACCGATGTTGTGAAGACCCGTAGTACACGCCGTCGAGATCGCGATATTAGGACCGCGAAGACCACGCATAATAGATAAGTTACCTGCAACCATGTTAACGATGGTTGATGGAACGAAGAATGGGCTAACTTTACGTGGGCCTTTTTCAACTAGTGCTGTGTGACCAGTTTCAATCAAGTCAAGACCACCAATGCCAGAGCCGATAGCGACACCTACGCGAGGTGCATTTTCTTCGTTAATTTGTAAACCAGAGTCATCTAGAGCTTGAATACCCGCTGCGATACCGTATTGGATAAATAAATCCATTTTACGTGCATCTTTCTTAGACATGTACTCGGTACAGTCAAAGTCTTTTACCAGACCCGCAAAACGAGTAGAGAAGTTTTCGGCGTCAAAATGCTCGATATTTACGATACCACTTTGACCAGCAAGCAGGGCTTTCCAAGATGATTCTACGGTGTTGCCTACCGGTGACAACATACCCATGCCAGTGACAACAACACGACGCTTGGACACGATATTATTCTCCGGAAATGAAATGATTCTATGGAAGGATAGAAGGGTTAAAAAGAACACAGGCGGCCAGAAGGCCGCCTGGGGGAGATATTACTGAGCGCTGTTTACGTAGTCGATTGCAGCTTGAACAGTAGTGATTTTCTCAGCTTCTTCGTCTGGAATCTCAGTATCGAATTCTTCTTCTAGAGCCATTACTAGTTCAACAGTGTCTAGAGAATCAGCACCTAGGTCGTCAACGAATGAAGCTTCGTTTTTAACTTCAGCTTCGTCTACACCTAGCTGTTCAACAATGATTTTCTTTACGCGTTCTTCGATGTTGCTCATTTTTTCTTTTCCTTTACAGATTTCGCTCAATGCGATGATTCCGTAGTTTATTCGAACTACTGAAAGTTGCAAGGGGGACCTTGCTGGTCAAACCACAATTTTAGCGAATTTAACCGAAATTCAATACATTTTTGACTTAAATCATGCACAAATGTTGCGCATGTTCATGCCAGTTGTCACCAAATATAGGCTATTTTAGTGACATTCCCTAACTTGAATGATGACATTTTAGGTTAATTGACAAATTATGCAGAATTTTGAGTACTCTTTCGCTAAAAAGTTCACTTTCTCTGCGTAATGTATCAATTAAACCATGTACATGCCGCCATTTACATGCAAAGTTTCGCCCGTGATGTAAGCTGCTTCTGGTGAAGCCAAGAATACAACCGCAGACGCAATTTCACGCGGGTCACCTAAACGACCTGCCGGTACAGCAGATAATGTCGCCGCACGTTGATCGTCATTCAGCGCTTTGGTCATATCTGTTTCGATAAAACCTGGAGCAACCGTGTTCACAGTCACGCCGCGAGAAGCCACTTCACGTGCCATAGATTTAGTGAAACCAATAACACCCGCTTTCGCAGCTGCATAGTTAGCCTGGCCTGCGTTACCCATAGTACCAACAACAGAACCTACGTTGATGATACGGCCAGCACGCTTCTTCATCATGCCACGCAGAACCGCTTTAGACATACGGAAGATTGGCGTCAGGTTAGTATCGATGATGTCATCCCACTCAGAGTCTTTCATACGCATAAGTAGGTTGTCACGGGTGATACCTGCGTTGTTGACTAGGATGTCAATGGCACCAAACTCATCGTTGATCGTCTTAAGTGTTGCTTCGATAGACTCTACGTTAGTTACGTTAAGCGCCAGGCCTTTGCCGTTCTCGCCTAGGTACTCGCTGATTGCCGCCGCGCCGCCTTCAGACGTTGCTGTGCCAATTACTGTTGCACCACGCTCAACAAGCAGTTCAGCGATTGCACGACCAATACCACGGCTTGCACCAGTAACTAGAGCAACTTTGCCTTCTAGGTTCATCATGTTCGTTATTCCTTTGTGCTTAAATTACTTAGCAGCGTCTAGAGATGCAGCATCGTTAACTGCAGCGCCACTTAGTGTCTTAACAATTCGTTTTGTTAGGCCAGTTAGAACTTTACCAGGGCCAAGCTCCAGTAGTTTCTCTACGCCTTGCTCGCTCATTAGCTGTACGCTCTCAGTCCAACGAACTGGGCTGTATAGCTGACGTACAAGCGCATCTTTAATTTTTGCAGGATCTGTTTCAGCAGCAACGTCGACATTGTTGATGACGGGAAGCTGAGGAGCACTAAATTCTAGCTCTTCTAGTGCTACCGCTAGTTTGTCAGCTGCTGGCTTCATTAGCGCACAGTGAGAAGGCACAGATACAGGAAGAGGAAGTGCACGCTTAGCGCCCGCTTCTTTACACAACGCACCAGCGCGCTCTACTGCATCTTTGCTACCAGCGATAACAACCTGACCTGGAGAGTTGAAGTTTACTGGAGAAACAACCTCACCTTGCGCCGCTTCTTCACACGCTTTAGCGATTGATTCGTCATCAAGGCCGATAATTGCATACATCGCGCCAGTACCCGCAGGTACCGCTTCTTGCATCAACTGACCACGAAGCTGAACCAATTTGATCGCTTCTTTAAAGTCGATAACACCAGCACATACCAATGCTGAGTATTCACCAAGGCTGTGGCCTGCAAGGTTTGCTGGTTGCTCAAGACCTTGCTCTTGCCATACGCGCCAAATCGCAACAGAAGACGCGAGCAAAGCAGGCTGAGTGCGGTGAGTTTGATTTAAATCTTCTGCAGGGCCATTTTGAACAAGAGCCCATAGATCGTAGCCCAGTGCTTCTGACGCTTCAGCAAAAGTCTGTTTTACCACGTCATGTTGTTCACCAAGTTCAGCAAGCATACCCACAGTTTGTGAACCTTGACCTGGAAAAACGATAGCAAACTTACTCATTTTATTTTCCTTAAACTGGATTCTTTAAATCAAAGAAGAAAGAAAAGATGCCCTCAAAGGCATCTTAATTTTGAATTCTAATTAGAACTTAACGAGCGCCGAGCCCCAAGTAAAACCACCGCCAAATGCTTCTAGCAGTAGAGTTTGACCGCGCTGGATACGACCATCGCGCACCGCTTCATCGAGCGCAGTAGGAACGGTAGCCGCTGATGTGTTGCCGTGACGGTCTAATGTCACAACGACTTGATCCATTGACATCGCAAGTTTCTTGGCTGTCGCTGAAATAATACGTAGGTTGGCTTGATGAGGCACTAACCAATCTAGTTCAGATTTATCCATGCCATTTTCTTTTAGCGTTTCTTTTACCAAACGCGAAAGCTGAGTCACAGCCACTTTGAATACTTCGTTACCAGCCATATGCAGCCAGCTGTTAATGTCTTCGCTGTGTTCTGATTCGCTAGGCACTTTCTCATGACGGTCTGCAAACTTAAGGCTAAGTAGTTCACCGAAACGGCCATCAGCGTTGATCGTCGTAGACAGAATACCCGGCTCTTCACTTGCGCCCACCACTACCGCACCGGCAGCATCACCAAAAAGGATGATCGTAGAGCGGTCGTTAGGATCACATGTCTTAGATAATGCGTCAGCACCAATTACCAAGATGTTTTTACAATGACCGGTTTTGATGTATTGGTCAGCAACAGAAAGCGCGTAGATAAATCCAGAACATGCCGCAGCCATATCAAAGGCGGGACAATGCTTAATACCAAGCAGCGCTTGTACCTGACATGCTGCTGATGGAAAAGCATGTGAACCACTTGTGGTTGCTACAAGAATCATATCGATGTCGTCTTTGTCGATACCTGCCATCTCGATAGCATTCTTCGCCGCTTGGTAACCCATGTCTGCAACAGTTTCGTTTTCTGCCGCGATACGACGTTCGCTAATACCTGTGCGAGTGACAATCCACTCATCAGTGGTATCTACCATTTTCTCTAAGTCTGCGTTTGAACGCACCTGAGATGGCAGGTAGCTGCCAGTACCTAAAATTTTGCTATACATGAAGACCTAATAATGCCTCTCGAGTAAAACCGCTTCCAAACGATCGCTAATACGGCTGGGTACTTGTCGTTTGACCTCGTGCAACGCCTCACCAATTGCATTGATGACGGCGTTAACGTCAGCGCTTCCATGGCTTTTTATGACAATGCCGCGCAATCCTAGCAAACTTGCACCGTTATACTGGTCGGGGTTCAGTGTTTTTAGCTCATTAAATAAGCTGGAAAATAATTTTCTTGCAATCCAACCCTTTATAGATGAGGACATCATGCTCGATTTCAACTTATCTATAAAAAGCTGGGCTGTACCTTCGCAAGCTTTTAAACATACATTCCCCACAAAGCCGTCACACACAACGACATCTGCGGCGTCATGCAACAATTGATTACCTTCAATGTAGCCTACAAAATTGACCGACTGCGTAGCAGAGAGCATCTCAGCACAGCGCTTGACAAGATCGTTGCCTTTTATTTCTTCAGCACCAATGTTAAGGATCGCTACACGGGGTGGTCGTTGTAGGTATTGTTCCGCCAACGCACTACCCATTACCGCAAATTGGAAGAGCGAATCGGCATCACTAGAAACGTTTGCCCCTAGATCTAACATCCAGGTTTTGCTACCAGAAGCGGTTGGCAAAGCCGAAATCAAGGCTGGTCGCTCGATTCCAGGCAATAGCTTTAAGCGAAAGCGTGATAACGCCATCAAAGCACCAGTGTTTCCTCCGCTAACACAGGCATCCGCATCGCCTTGAGCGACCGCATCAATTGCCATGCCCATGGAAGTGCCGTTGCTATTTCTTAGCGCGAGAGACGGTTTTTCTGAGTTGGAGATCACTCGGTCACAGTGTTGAATGCTCAAGCGAGAGTCTGGCTGATAACCAAGAGAAGATAATTGAGTTGTGATCGAAGTTTGATCACCTAGTAGGATCACTTTTAGCTCTGGGAAATGCGACAGTGCCTGCACGGCGGCAGGCACTGTAACGCGAGGACCGAAATCCCCGCCCATTGCATCAAGTGCAACGGTTATATTAGGCAAAGGTTCAACCTTACTTGTTGATAACCTTTTTACCACGGTAGTAACCTTCAGCAGTTACGTTGTGGCGTAGGTGAGTTTCACCTGAAGTTGCGTCTACAGAAAGTGCAGCTGTAGTTAGGGCATCGTGTGAACGACGCATACCACGCATTGAACGTGATTTCTTGCTCTTTTGTACGGCCATTGACCCTACTCCTATGTAAGTATTAAAGAATTACTTCTTTAAGCTTTTTAAAACGTCAAATGGATTCGGTTTTTTCTCTTCCACAATTTCTTCTGGAATTTCGCCAAACACCATATTATCTGAATCAACGCTACAGTCCGCTTCGTCGTGCATTGCAATTTGAGGCAAGTTTAGAATGAACTCGTCTTCAACTAACTGTATTAGGTCTAATTCACCGTACTCGTTCAGATCTACCAAATCGTACTCTTCCGGTGCTTCCTCTTCAGTCCTTTCACCGCGATACGGTGTATAGGTGAATTGGACATCGCACTCATGTGCGAAAACCTCATTACAGCGCTGACACTCTAAGTCGACTACGATGTTAGCTTTACCAGAGATAACAACGAGTCGCTGCTCATCTAAGTCAAATGACAGTGACACTTCGGCGTCGCGTTTAACGCCTTCGACCGACTCCACTAAGCGCTTAAAGAGACTAATTTGAATAATACCTTCAACATCTAGTCGCTTCTGGGCAGCGCGCATTGGATCAATCGTACGCGGTATTTTTACCTTTTGCATAGGGCGCGAATTCTATCTTCCAAATCGTTTATAGTCAAAGAAAAAGGGCAAAAAAGTGGACTTTTTTTCCTTTCCAGCGAGAGAGCTAGTAT
Organism: Vibrio sp. MarTm2; assembly: GCF_027587055.1. Lineage (NCBI taxonomy): Bacteria > Pseudomonadati > Pseudomonadota > Gammaproteobacteria > Vibrionales > Vibrionaceae > Vibrio > Vibrio sp. MarTm2. The sequence continues at coordinate 352,731 of NZ_JAPPTK010000001.1, forward strand.
CACAACCATAATATCGATTAAGCTCACACTAACCCGCTGTTAGATTGTAAATTAAAATGCCAAATTACCAACTAGTTTTAGCCTCTACCTCGCCGTATCGCGCCCAACTGCTCAATAAACTTGCAGTTCCATTTGTTACAGCTAGCCCTGATTTCGATGAAACGCCGTTAGATAACGAAACACCTTTTGAGCTCGTCAAACGCTTAGCCATCGGCAAAGCGAACTCCTGTCAAACACCACAAGCAAGCTTGGTTATTGGCAGCGATCAAGTCTGCGTTATCGATGGAAAAATTATCGGTAAGCCTCATACTCGTGAAAAGGCTATCGAGCAATTAACTCAACAAAGCGGGAAGTCTATACAGTTTTTTACTGGGCTTGCCGTTTATAACAGTGTTTCGGGTGAAACGCAGGCTCTGGTCGATACGTTTACCGTCCATTTTCGTTCCCTCTCTCAACACCAAATAGAAAGCTATGTTGATAAAGAAGAACCTTTTAACTGCGCTGGCAGCTTTAAAAGTGAGGGCTTGGGTATTGCGCTTTTTGAAAGACTTGAGGGCAAAGATCCCAACACCTTAGTCGGTTTGCCTCTAATAGACCTGATCGATATGCTAGAGAAGCAAGGGATAAGCATACTCTAGGGGAAAGAAAAGGGCTGACGCCTTGCGTCAGCCCTTGATGAATCGAGCTAATTACTTTATCTAAAGTTTTCGCAGTCCTGCCAACACTCGTTCAAGCTTTGTTTCCATAGGTGCGTTGATTTCCATCCATTCATCGTTGGACGGATGTTGGAACTTGATATTGGCCGCGTGTAGGAACAAACGATCCAACCCCACCTTACCCGTGTAGGCATCGAAACGTCTGTCACCATAGCGATCATCCCAAGCAATCGGATGACCCGTGTATTGAGTATGCACTCGGATTTGGTGTGTGCGGCCCGTAATTGGACTCGCTTGAACAAGCGTTGCGTCTGCAAACTTCTCGATGATTTTAAATCGAGTTTCCGACGCTTTGCCATTTGGGTTAACGCGGACAATGCTGTTTACTTCATTTTTTAACAGAGGCGCGTTAACAACCTTACAGCTGCTCTTCCATTGCCCCATGACCAAAGCAAAGTAAAACTTCTTCACAGTTTTCTCTCTGAACTGCGCTTGCAAATGGCGCAGAGCAGAACGCTTTTTAGCCACCAACAAAATACCTGAAGTATCACGGTCAATACGATGCACTAATTCAAGAAAACGCGCTTGAGGGCGCAACGCGCGCAGAGCTTCAATGGCACCAAACTTAAGCCCGCTGCCGCCATGTACCGCTGTTCCCGATGGTTTATTCAATATGAGCATATGATCGTCTTCATAAATAATCATATGCTCCAGTTCTGCAACCTTGTTTAGCTTAGTACTCGGGGCAATTTCGTCGGTTTTTTCTTCCATCGTTACTGGTGGAATGCGGACTAAATCCCCAGCTTGAAGCTTATATTCTGCTTTGACGCGTTTTTTGTTTACACGCACTTCTCCCTTACGCAAGATTCGATAAACCATGCTTTTAGGGATACTTTTCAATTGGTTGCGTAAGAAATTATCAATACGCTGACCTGCCATGTCGTCGTCAATATCGACAAACTGGACTTTTGTTCTTATTTCGCTCATGCGGTTATTCTATCACTCAAAGTTGCGTGATTTCACATTTTCTTCGCAACAAACTGGAATTTCACTCGATAAGAATGGGTTCAAATTCTACTCCGGATAAAATTCCACCAATTTAATTGCAATTTTCAAAAAACTGGCTGTTAGCGCTTCCAAAACAGATACTTATGAAAAATAAAAACAGCTTTTTTAGCGTTTTATTATAAAGCAGATTGCTGAGTTTATTGGGTACTGCTATAGTTCACACCTGCAATAAAGGATTCGGTTGCATTTTAATCAAACCCAATCATTTTAAAGCAAGTTAAATGAGTAGCTCGCTAATTTACCAAAATGCCGCACACGGCGTAAGACATTTTCGAAACTAGCAAATCTTGTTGCCCTACTCATAACTCATTCACGTTGAGTATTTACCGCCAACTATGCGGCTCACAAGCGATCAAATAGCTTGTGAGGCTGAAGTGCCCCAGAGCATCCCTCCAGCCGGGAGGCTGCAACGTAATAAGCCATGGGATCAGGCACCGTGAAAGAGAAAAAAGGCAACAAGAAAAACAAAAAAATGACAACGAGATTTATCAATGAAAAGAATGTTAATCAACGCAACTCAAAAAGAAGAGTTGCGTGTCGCTTTGGTTGATGGCCAGCGACTTTTCGATCTAGATATCGAAAGTCCAGGTCATGAATCAAAAAAAGCGAATATCTACAAAGGACGTATCACCCGCATCGAACCAAGTCTAGAAGCTGCCTTCGTTGACTACGGTGCAGAAAGACACGGTTTCCTCCCTCTTAAAGAAATTGCCCGCGAATACTTCCCTGAAGGATACACATATCAAGGCCGTCCTAGCATTAAAGAAGTGCTAACCGAAGGCCAAGAAGTGATCGTACAAGTCGAAAAAGAAGAACGTGGCAGCAAAGGCGCTGCGCTTACAACGTTTATCTCTCTTGCGGGTAGCTACCTTGTTCTTATGCCTAACAACCCTCGAGCTGGCGGTATTTCTCGTCGTATCGAAGGTGATGAGCGCACACAGCTGAAAGCTGCATTAAGTACTCTAGAACTGCCTCAAGGCATGGGTCTAATCGTACGTACTGCGGGCGTAGGCAAGAGCGCGGAAGAGCTAGAGTGGGATTTGAATGTACTCCTTAACCATTGGGGTGCCATCAAGCAAGCCTCTGATTCAAACGCGGCGCCTTTCTTGATTCACCAAGAAAGTAACGTCATTGTTCGTGCTATTCGAGACTACCTACGTCGTGATATCGGCGAGATCCTTATCGACAGCAACACAATTTACGAACGCGCATTAGATCATATTCGCCTAGTTCGTCCTGATTTCGTCAACCGCGTGAAGAAATACGACGGTGAAGTGCCGCTGTTTAGCCACTATCAGATTGAAAGCCAAATAGAATCAGCGTTCCAGCGCGAGGTTCGCCTGCCTTCTGGTGGTTCAATCGTTATCGACCCAACAGAAGCGCTGACTTCTATTGATATCAACTCCGCTCGCGCGACGAAAGGTGGTGATATCGAAGAAACGGCTTTAAACACAAACCTTGAAGCAGCCGATGAAATTGCTCGTCAGCTACGTCTTCGTGACTTAGGTGGTCTAGTTGTTATCGACTTTATCGATATGACGCCAGTTCGCCACCAACGTGAAGTTGAGAACCGTCTGCGTGACGCTGTTCGTATGGATCGTGCACGCGTACAAATTGGCCGTATTTCTCGCTTTGGCTTGCTTGAAATGTCGCGCCAACGCCTAAGCCCTTCTCTTGCGGAAGCAAGCCACCATATCTGTCCTCGCTGTACAGGTACTGGTGTGGTTCGTGATAACGAATCATTAGCGCTTTCTGTTCTTCGTTTAATCGAAGAAGAGGCATTGAAAGACAATACTGCGCAAGTTTTGGCTGTAGTGCCTGTTCCAATCGCTTCTTACCTTCTCAATGAAAAGCGTCGTTCAGTGAACCACATCGAACGTACACAAGAAGTTAAGATCACGGTTGTTCCAAACTCAGAGATGGAAACGCCTCACTTCGACGTAATCCGTGTTCGTGAAGGTGAAGAGTTCGATCTGCTGTCTTACCTACTTCCTAAGAAACTGGAAGCAATGAAAGAAGCGGAAGGTCGTGAAGTGTCAGAAGTAGACGCGAAACCAAAGAAACTGGAAGAACCGGTTCTTAAAGGCTTCGCATCTCCGGCTCAGTCTGCGCCAACACCGCCTAAACCAACGCCTAAAGCAAAAGAAAGCAAACCTGCTGTTGCTGAAGAATCGAAACCTGGTCTAGTCAGCCGTTTCTTTAAAGCTCTAGGTAGTTTCCTATTTGGCTCGGGTGCTGTAGAGGAAAAGGTTGAAGAAAAGCAGGCGAAATCGGATAAGAAGGACGGCCAACGCAACAATCGCAACCGTCGAAATCGTAACGATAACCGTCGCCGTAATTCTCGCGACAACCGTAACGAAAACCGTAAAGATAATCGCGAAGATAAACGTGATAACAAGCGTAAGCCTCAATCACGTGATGAAGCGACAAGCGATAACAAACAGACTAACGACCGCAAGCAGCAGAACCGTAAGCCTAAGCAGGATCGCCGTAACAAGCGTGACGAAGTGAAGACAAACACCAAAGTTGCTGAAGAAGGTCTAAAACTCGCATCTGAAGCACAGCAAGCTGAAAAGCCAAACCGTGCAGAAGAAAAAACGGCTAAAGTTAAAGAGCGTCGTCAACGTCGTAAGCTGAATAAGCAAGTTCGCGTTAAAGACCAGCAAAAAGCGCAAGCCGAAGCGGTCGAAGACGTGAAACAGGCGCAGGCGGAATCAGTGGCCGAAACTGTCGAGCAAGCGGTAGAAGCAGTTGCTACAGAAGAAGAGCAACAGCCGAAACAACGTCGCAACCGTCGTTCTCCGCGTCACCTACGTGCAAGCGGTCAACGTCGTCGTCGCGGTCGCGATCGTCGCCCTAACCCATTCCGTCTACGTAAAGGTGGGGTTGCGTCTCCAGAAATGGCAATGGGTAAAGTAATGCCAAGCTATGGCATCACTAAGCCGACACGCAAACCGAAGAAACAGCACGCTACGGCAGACACTCAAGTAGCACTTGGCGGTTTTGCTTGCCCTGAAATGGCGATGGGTAAAGTGATTCTGCGTCGTGAACAACCTGTAGTTGAAGTAGAAGTTGCGCCAATCGTAGAACAACCAAGAGTTGAGGCGCCAGCCGTTGAAGTACCTGTCGTTGAAACGCCTGTTGAGAACCAAGCGGTGAATATTGCTCCAGAACAGGTTGAAGAAACCGTCGAAGTGATTGCTGAAGCAGTGGCAACTGTGAACTCTGAACAAGCTGAAGCTCCAGTTAAAGAGCAAGAAGCAGAGGTTGAAGAGCATCAGGCTGCCAAGGAAGAGACTGAAATCGTCGTTCCAGCATTCAAAGGACACGCTTCTGCGCCAATGGCCAAAGCACCAGGAACATCAGAGCTAAAAGAGATCACTGTTAACGCAGCGCCTCTACGCACTGAACGTTACCAGTCGAAAGGTGCGGGAAGCCAAGTTGCCCGCAACCAAGCGGGTGCAGCGATGGCTAAGCCGCAAAGCTACTAGTTAAGTACTCGAACAAGTACTCAAATGAAACAGCTCCTATCTAGGAGCTGTTTTTTTATGTGTAAAAATCATCACGACTACGTATCTGTTATTAATCACAAATATTAGTCAATATAGGGTTCATTCTTGAACTTAATCACACTTTTCGGTAGCATTCGCCGACTCGAACTGAATTCTGCTCATATCGCTATATCAAACTAGCGGCGTTTACGCTGAGCAATAGCTTTAAACACTCTGCTCTTTTACATTGCATTTTACTTGGTGCTCACTAAAGCTTAATTCAGACTCCTTCTACACACTTAGCAAAACTGAGTAAGCATGTTTGAATTTCCACAATTTTCTAAGCACTCCGTCAAAAACGATGTGCTCTCTGGTCTAACGGTTGCGTTAGCACTGGTTCCTGAAGCGGTTGCATTTGCATTCGTCGCAGGCGTTGACCCTATGGTCGGCTTATACGCTGCCTTCATCGTTGGTTTAATCACCTCAATCTTTGGTGGTCGCCCAGGTATGATCTCTGGTGCAACAGGTGCAATGGCCGTTGTTATGGTTTCATTGGTTGCAACTCACGGTGTTCAGTACTTGTTTGCCGCTATCTTACTCGCAGGTATCCTCCAAGTTACTGCTGGTCTATTTAAGCTTGGTAAGTTCATCCGTATTGTTCCGCACCCTGTAATGATTGGTTTCGTGAACGGTTTAGCTATTGTTATCTTCCTTGCGCAGCTTGGCCAATTTAAAGCGCCGGATCTAACGGGTGCGTTGACATGGCTACCGTCTGACCAAATGATGCTGATGCTAGGTCTGGTTGCTCTCACCATGGCGATTATTCATTTCTTACCTAAGTTTACTACTGCCGTTCCTTCGTCACTTGTGGCAATTGTCACCGTCACGGCATTGGTTGTTGGTTTAGATCTTGAAACACGCACCGTTGTCGATTTCCTACGCACGATGTCAGGTGATGAAGCCGCGACACTTGCGGGCTCGCTACCGACTTTCTCAATTCCAGCTGTTCCATTCACATTTGAAACGCTGCAAATCATCCTTCCGTACGCCATTATCTTGGCCGCGATTGGCTTGATTGAATCTCTACTGACGCTTACTGTTCTCGACGAAATGACAAACACGCGTGGTCAATCTAACCGTGAGTGTATCGGTCAAGGTATGGCTAACATGACCTGTTCAGTCTTTGGTGCTATGGGTGGTTGTGCGATGATTGGTCAGTCAATGATCAACGTAAACTCAGGTGGTCGTGGTCGACTTTCAGGTATTATTGCTGCCGTTGCTCTGTTGATGTTCATTTTGTTTGCTTCATCTCTCATTGAAATGATTCCTCTGGCTGCACTAGTGGGCGTGATGTTCATGGTGGTTATCGGTACATTTGAATGGGCAACCTTCAAACTTGCTCGCCGAGTGCCAAAACAAGACTTCTTTGTTATCGTCCTGGTGACGGTTGTAACCGTTCTGACTGATTTGGCCGTCGCTGTTTTCGTTGGTGTTATCGCATCTGCACTGATGTTTGCTTGGCAACATGCAAAACACATCTACGCTGACACATGTATCAACGAAGAGGGTTCAAAAGAGTACAAGATTCACGGTCCTGTGTTCTTTGGTTCTGTTGCAAACTTCCTTGAGATCTTTGATGCTCACAAAGACCCTGTAGACGTTATTGTTGACTTTGCCGACTCGCGTGTCACCGACCACTCAGCGATCGAAGCGATTGAAACCCTAGCCGAACGTTACGCTGCACAGGGCAAAACTTTACATCTTCGCCACTTGAGCCCAGATTGCCGTAAACTACTCGACAAAGCAGGTAGCCTAGTGGAAATCAATGTCAAAGAAGACCCTAGCTATAAAGTCGCAACCGACGTACTTGCAGGCTAATTCGAACAGTTGTAAAAAGGGCTTCCATTTGGAAGCCCTTTTTATTTCTGCATTAACTAACGGAAGCTACAGCAGCTTGTTGAGTTTTTCCCCAACTAACTGCAAACGCCATCCCTGCATCACATCGGGAAGTTTTGCGGGATCTCTGTCCTTCTTCCACACCCAACTAATGACTTGATTGAGCTGCTTCTTTGATGCAATAAATTCGGTCGCTAAGCCAGAAGCCTGAGAGGCATGCTTCACTTCATCTTTCAGAACTTTGAATTTCTGCTTGTAGCCTGGCATATCCATAAGACGCTCGATTTTCTCTGGGTACTCTTCCGGAGAGATGCCGCGAGCCGATTTTACAATAGAGATGATGCGCGTAGCATGGCGCTGGACTGAACGTGAGTCCATCCCCTCTTGTTCCATTTGCTGGCGGTTTTGTAAGCCCAATCTCGCTACGTTCAGCAAGTCATTCTCTTTGAAGATAAAATTCAATGCTAAGTCACGACGGACGGCTTCTTTATAACGCCATGTCGCCAGTGGTTTCAGTATTGCTAACTCACGTGGCTTTAGCTGCCAAGCCCCCTTAACATCGAGATAAGCCATCTCAGGATCGGTATTTTTAATGCGCTTAGCGGCCAAAAGGTCGCTCTCTTGTTGAGCGGCTTCCCACCAGCCAGCTTCTGTTACTGCATTCAATAACTTTTCATACAGTGGCAACAGATAGAACACATCTGCTGCGGCATAATCTAGCTGCTTGTCGGTTAACGGGCGAGCTAACCAATCTGTTCGCGACTCACTTTTATCCAGTTCAACCTGCAAATAGTGTTCAACTAACGAAGCAAAACCTGTCGACAGACCGTGCCCCAAAAATGCAGCCATGAGTTGTGTGTCAACCATAGGATATGGCAAGCAGCCGAAACTGTTTTGAAAAACTTCGAGATCCTCACCACAGGCATGAAGCACTTTCAGTACAGAAGTATCTTGCAGCAGTTCAACAAATGGCGTCATTTCATCTAGTTCAGTTGGATCAATGAGGGATAGCTGCTCGCCGTCAAACAACTGAATCAATCCTAACTGTGGATAGAAGGTTCGCGTACGGACAAACTCAGTGTCTAGCATAACCACATCCACTTCTCGCGCTTTTTGACAAACTTGTTCTAGCAGAGCGTTATCGGTAACAATTTGGTAATTCACTAATCTCTCACTTTGGGGTTGATACCAATCTAGATAAGCATCCACCTTATCGTTTATCGCTTGGAAAGTGCTTATTTAGATTGGTATTAAAATGCATAAAAAATGCCGACAGGGTAATGTCGGCATTCTATCATCAATCACATAGCTCTGCTTGATTAGCTTTGTTCAGCTTTGTTCAGCTTTGGCTAAGTTGGCATCGTTTTCTTCACGTAAAACACGGCGCAAAATCTTACCCACATTGGTTTTTGGTAGATCTTCTTTGAACTCCACTAACTTAGGTACTTTGTAGCCTGTCAAATGTTGACGACAGTGAGCAATCACTTCATCTTTAGTAAGGCTAGGATCGCGCTTAACAACGTAGATCTTAACAATCTCACCAGACACTTCATGAGGTTGACCAATCGCGGCAACTTCAAGCACTTTGCCATGAAGCGCTACCACATCTTCAATCTCATTTGGATACACATTGAAGCCCGATACCAAAATCATGTCTTTCTTACGGTCAACAATGTGGATCAAGCCTTCTTCATCAAACTTGACGATATCGCCTGTTGATAACCAACCTTCTGCATTAATGACTTCTTTGGTTGCTTCAGGACGTTGCCAGTAACCTTGCATAACCTGAGGACCACGTACTTGAAGCTCGCCCACTTCTGTATTTGGCAGTGGGTTACCTTCATCATCGACAATTCGTACTTCAGTGGATGGGACAGGCAAACCAATCGCACCCGTGTAGTCAGTCAAGTCGTATGGGTTGCCCGTGACCAGAGGCGAACACTCTGTTAATCCGTAACCTTCAAGCAGGTGCACACCTGTGGTCTTCTTCCACTGGTCGGCGACGGCACGCTGAACGGCCATGCCACCACCAACAGCCAGCTTTAAGTTGCTAAAGTTAAGCTCATGGAAGTCTTCGTTATTGACTAAGGCGTTGAACAAGGTATTAACTCCCGTAACCGCAGTAAATGGGTATTTCTGGAGTTCTTTGACAAAACCTGGAATGTCACGTGGGTTAGTGATGAGTAGGTTTTGCCCACCCATTTCAATAAACAGCAAACAGTTTACCGTCAAAGCAAAGACGTGATACAGCGGCAAAGCGGTGACCACCAGCTCGCGCCCTTCAGACAATACAGGGCCATAGGCGCCTTTCGCTTGCATGACGTTGGCAATCATATTGCGATGGGTCAAAATTGCGCCCTTCGCTACGCCGGTTGTTCCACCTGTGTATTGGAGAAAGGCAATGTCATCACCCGACATAAAGGGTTTTACGTACTGAAGACGGCGCCCTTTATGCAGTGCTTTACGCATCGAGATAGCACCCGGCAGATCGTATTTTGGCACCATGCCTTTGACGTATTTCACCACGAAGTCAACGATGGTTCCTTTCGCTCGCGGTAACATCTGACCCAAACTCGTGAGTACCACGTGTTTTACCTGCGTGTTATCAACGATTTGCTCCAGCGTATTGGCGAAGTTGGACACAATAACAATCGCCGTTGCACCTGAGTCGTTCAGTTGATGCTCTAGCTCTCGAGGGGTATACAGCGGGTTGACGTTAACGGCTATCAAACCTGCGCGTAAAACACCAAATAACGCTACCGGGTATTGCAGTAAATTTGGCATCATGAGGGCAACTCGGTCGCCTTTTTGCAATTTCAAATCGTTTTGCAGATATGCGGCAAAGGCGCGGCTGCGTTCTTCCAGTTTACGGAAGGTCATTACCGAACCCATATTTGTAAATGCTGGTTGGTCAGCGTACTTCTGTACTGACTGCTCAAACATCTCAACCAGAGATGGATATTGGTCTGGGTTAATGTGCTCTGGCACATCGCTTGGATAACGTGATAGCCAAGGTTTATCCACGGTAATACTCCTCGAAATAAGCTGGCTGAAGCCGATGAAATTGTCTTGTTTTTATCACCCGCTATTACAGCACAGGCGAAGCGTGTGAGCACGAAACACTCAAACACTTGTTTAAATTTTGTTAACTAAGCCAAAAATTAGGTTAGATACTCTAAAAGGTTGTTCTAAGTGGCAATGATGACCGCCCTCAATGACCTCAAACTGAGTCATATCAGAGGCCTCTTGCTGAAAAATAGGCAAATGTGAAAAGCCTCGATTGCCCAAAACAACAAGCTGCGGACAAGAGATGTTTTGGCGAATGAACTTCGCATGCTCAAGTGACATTCGATAGAGCGACTGACTTTGCAACTTAACATCGTGGCGCCAAATCCAATGCTCGCCTTGCTGCTCAATGCCTCGCTTTACGACAGGCGCGATCAGGCTTGCCTCAATGTCATTCACTTTCGCGCGTCTTTCTATCGCGTTTTGCAGCGACGCCATCGCTCTTACCGGCTTTTTTCTGATCCGTTGGCGACTTGCAATACCCTCTTTGATCCTGCTAAGCGTATTCTCTTCGGTTTCTGCCAAGGGACCATACCCTTCTATTTGAACTAAACCACTAACCTGCTCTGGGAAGGCGGCACTATAACAACTTGCAATCAAAGCACCAAGAGAATGCCCTACCAACACCACTCTGTTTGGCGACAAGTTAACCAAAAATTGGTAAATATCGTCTAAATAGTCGTGAAATGGGTAGAAGTTCGCCCCTTTCTTATGCCCAGAAAGACCGTGACCAGGTAAATCGATTGCGCAAAGATGCAGTTGCGGTTCAAGGTGATGAAGCTCTGCCATAACCGTGGAAAAACTGGCGGCATTATCCAGCCACCCATGTAAAAAAACGACCGATATGTCGGCCGTTTTGCTATTACCATACTCAAGGGTCGCAATGTCGATATCTTGAATGGCGTACCTTTGTTCTATTGGTGTCATTTCACTTCCTGAATCACCGTTCCTTGTCGGCTGCTATGACGCATCTCTCGACAATAAAGACCACGACATGGGTAAAGATAACTGTCTACTTCCTGAATCCTAACCCGCTCTTCGATTCGCCATAAATGAAAACCCTGCACTTGCATCACAGGAAAAGTGTACTCATAGTCACCCACTGCGCCTTGTTCGGTCCCAATGCTTTGACCTAATAGAGTGATCAAACGCCCCTGTGCAAGAGACGCTGGCTCGGCGTAGCCGTCAATATAACCAACAAAACGTCCTTGCGGCTCTTGGCTGATATCTGGCTTTCCGTTTGAACTTATCGGCAAGTTAACCACTTCGACACGTGTTTTGCTTTGTAGATTGGTCACTTTAGCGATAACGCCGCCTAAACGGACATCTCCGCTCGCAATGGGCTTGGATTGCCAAACTGTATAATCACTAACAAGTTGAGGGTCTTCAGATTTCAAGTTTTCAGGCAAGGTACTGCACGCACTTAGCAGTAATAGAGAGATCGTGACAAAAAGGCTGCGGGAAAAAATTGTCATACGTTGTGGACCTTTGAAGCTAGATGTAAATATCGACACCAAGCATTTGTGATAGTTCATCGCGTTTAGCTTGGTGCATGACATTCATATACTCTTCCATTGCCTTACGACTTCGTCCTTCGGGAAGATCATATTGGATTTGCGCTTTGTGTACTTCAGACTCGGAGACATGACGGATAGTTTGAGCAACAGCATTCGCCACCTTAGATGGTTGGCCTACAGGCTCTTTTTGCTGCGCTTTTTTTACCTCGTTCTTCTTGTTTGCCTTGTTGGCCTTATTAGGACCTGGCAATGAAGGAGGTAAACCATTTATTGATACCATACTATCCGCCTATCGCCGTTTACCCGCGGTTATTCACGCCCTGGCAACTTCTTCCATGCTACCGTGTCACGCAAGTACGTTGGACTTGCCGCTTCCGCTTCAACCGTGTTGCCTTTCGCTAACTCAAACTGAGCAAGATAGACGATATCTTCAGCGTCTGGGAATAACACATCCCCTTCCTCAGTTTTAAACTGGAGCCCTTCTAGCTCATTTTGATAAGCCGCCCAGCCCGTACCTGCCGTGCGCCAAAGCTGCTCATCGGCTGTACTATTCTCGGCTAGCATGCTCGGTGGAACGACGCATTCGGCATCAACTGACGACCAAGTGCCATCTTCTTGACGGGCAAATCGTCCCCAGTACACTTCGCTCATACGTGCATCTATGGCGCACGCGACGTGCTCTACACCATGTTTACGGTAGCTGCCTTGAGCCATAGCTTCCAGTGTCGATACACCAATCATCGGTAAATCCGCACCAAACGCTAAACCTTGTGCAATACCGATGCCAATGCGAACACCTGTAAAGCTACCTGGCCCACGACCATACGCCAGAGCATCAAGTTCGGCCAACGCCACACCCGCTTCTTTCAAGACTTCATCCACCATGGGTAGAATTTTTTTAGTGTGGTCTCGTGGTGCAACTTCGCTTCTAACATACACCTTGTCATCAACTAAAAGCGCTACAGAGCAGTTCTCTGTAGCCGTATCTAGGGCAAGAATTTTTGCGCTCATTGAAATCTCTAACTATTCGTTGGTTGTTTCTGAAATCTGTTCAAGAAAGTGCTCGACCAATGATAAATCCCGAGTTCTTGGGATAGGCGGTAAGCTCGATAAGAACACGCTACCATAGTCTCTTGTGACCAAACGGTTGTCACAAATGATCAGCGCTCCTTTGTCTTTCTTGTCTCGTATTAGTCGCCCGACACCCTGCTTCAACGTAATAACCGCATCAGGTATTTGTACCTGAGCAAAAGGATCGCCCCCTTTCAGTTGGCAATCTTCAATACGCGCTTTGAGCAATGGGTCATCGGGCGCTGTAAATGGTAATTTGTCGATAATAACACAGCTGAGCTTGTCGCCTCTAACATCAATTCCTTCCCAAAAAGCGCCGGTTGCAACGAGCAAGGCGTTACCTAACTCCATAAACTCTGCCAGTGTTTTCTGTTTGCTGGTTTCCCCTTGCATCAAGACAGGCACGCTAAGCTGCTCTCTAAAGCGTTCACCCAGCTCTCTCATCATGCTGTGAGAGGTACACAAGAAGAAACATCGTCCTTGGTTTTTTTCTATCACAGGACTAAGCATGCGCACTAATTTGTCCGCAAGACCGGGGCTATTGGGTTCAGGCAAATAACGCGGTACACAGAGTTTTGCTTGGCTTTGATAGTCGAAGGGACTCGGCAAAGAGAACTGCTTTTCCGGTTTGAGCCCCAAACGTGAGGTGAAATGACCGAAATCATCATTAACGGCCAGAGTCGCGGAGGTAAATATCCACGCCCCTTGCTTAAGTTCAATCTGCTCATGAAATTTATCCGCGACCGACAGTGGCGTGATATGCAAACTAAAATGCCTAGGCGTGGTATCAAACCAGTAAGAGTAACCCGTAATGGAGACTTCACACACACGTGTCAGACGAGCTTGTAAGGTATTGGCTCGTTCAAATGCACTATCAAGCAATTGGCTTCGCCCCAAGGCAAGTTTTAGCACCTCTAACACAAAGTCTAGCGCTTCACGCAGGCGCTCCATTTCTCTGGCAATATTTGGTGATTGAATCGCCTCTCGCCAGTTACCACGAAAACCAGGTTCACCGAGAATAATCCGCAGATCCATCGCCGTTTGCAGAAGCTTTTCGCCCGCTTTTTGCAACTGGCGCATATCTTTTGCTTCGGTCCGATAGCCAATTTCAATATCTTTACACAACTCTTGAATTTGGCGACTGGATAACGACTGACCAAAATATTGGCTGGCGATATCAGGCAATTGATGCGCTTCGTCAAACACAAACACATCAGCTTCGGGAATTAGCTCGCCAAAGCCTGTCTCTTTTATCGCTAAATCAGCAAGGAACAAATGGTGATTAACCACCACCACGTCTGCATCCATTGCCTTTTTACGCGCTTTAAGAACAAAGCAGTCTTGGTAGCTAGGGCACTCTTTACCCAAACAGTTGTCATTGGTCGATGTTATCGAAGGGATTATCGGGCTATCTTCCGCAATGGCATCACAGTCACCGAGATCGCCTGTCTTGGTTTCACTCACCCAAGAGCGGACTTTAACAAGCTGACTAAGCAAGGTTGGATCGGCGGTGTTGCTGTGGCTTTCCACCATTTGCCGACTGAGGCGATCCAAGCAGAGGTAGTTTGATCGCCCTTTCAGCAAAGCCACTTGACCGTAAAAGCCGAGCGCACTGACCATCAAGGGTAGATCGCGATGATAAAGCTGCTCTTGAAGGTTTTTTGAACCAGTACTGATGATGACTTTTTTACCGCTCATTAGTGCCGGAACAAGGTAGGCGAACGTTTTTCCCGTTCCTGTGCCCGCCTCAACCACCAACTGGCCGTCGGTTTTAATGGCATTCTGTACAGCTTCTGCCATATCAAGCTGAGCCTGGCGAGGTTGAAAACCAGGTATGGCTTTGCCAAGCGCACCGTCTGAAGAAAAGGTTTTTGCGATCATCAATTATCTGTAGGAGCAAATCGTCGGGAGAAGGATTATGGCAGTTTTCAAAGCAACGCGCGAATCCGATTGGATTCGCGCGCATAGAATTAGGATTGAGATCGATTAACGACGGTTAAGGTAACGCGATAACCATGCAGGGCCATTAAACTCGTTATGCTCTTCTGTCATCGCTTTTGCCGCTTCCGCAGGCGATGCTTTGTTTTCCCACATTTGATCTAGCAGAGCTTCATCTAAATCTTTATCACCAATGAGCGAACTCACTCTCTCAGAATACAGCTTACGGGCTAGAAGTTCTTTATCCATAAATACCACCTTAAGACACTCAATAGAGGGATAGCCATTCAACACAAACCTTAACTTTTGAACCAATACAGGCACGAACTCCTCTTGAAAAACTCTCATGGCTGGTTAGCCAAACGATTTAGTCAGATTATTTGTTGAAACCATCTTGATATTAGTTTAATTGTAGCTTTTATAATGCGGGTTACTTCACCGTTCGGAGCCCTGTATAAATTTCAGAAATAAAAAAAAATAATTCACGGAAGTACCAACTAAATGGAAAAGAAAACACTACTGACACACTGCACAGATGCGCCTGGACTGATCTCCAAGATCACTAACATCTGTTACAAGCATCAACTGAATATCATTCATAATAATGAGTTTGTTGATAATACTAGCGGCCACTTCTTCATGCGTACCGAGCTTGAGGGTTACTTCAATGATGAAACTTTCCTTGCTGACCTTGATCAGGCACTGCCCCAAGGTGCAAAGCGCAAGTTAATTGGCTCGAACCGCAAACGCATTGTGATTCTGGTTACGAAAGAAGCTCACTGCATCGGCGATATCTTGATGAAAAATTACGATGGCAGTTTGGATGTGGACATCGCTGCGGTTGTCGGTAACTACGACACGCTACAAAGCCTAACGGAAAAGTTTGATATTCCTTACCACCATGTGTCTCATGAAGGTTTGAATCGCGAAGAGCACGAGCAAAAAATGCTGGAAGTGATCGACCAATACCAAGCGGACTACTTAGTGCTAGCTAAGTACATGCGTGTGTTAACGCCTTCATTCGTTGAAAAATATCATCACAAAATCATCAATATTCACCACAGTTTCCTACCTGCGTTTATTGGTGCTAAACCTTACCAACAGGCGTATGAGCGTGGTGTGAAAATCATTGGTGCCACTGCCCACTTCGTAACCAATGACCTTGATGAAGGGCCGATCATCAAGCAGGACGTCATTCCTGTGGATCACAACTTCAGCGCCCAAGACATGGCGCAAGCAGGCCGAGACGTCGAGAAAAACGTGCTCAGCAAAGCGCTTAACAAGGTGCTCAATGACCATGTGTTTGTCTACGGCAACAAAACCGTCATTTTGTAAAACTCGCAGAACAAAGAAGACCTCCATGCGGAGGTCTTCTTTTTTCGTACTTGCGCGGTAAAGCGACGTTATAGCTTAACGGCCAGTTCGACACCTTGGCGAATCGCACGGACGGCATCCAACTCGCCCGCATAATCTGCGCCACCAATGATATGCAGTTTATCGCCGAGTAAATGCCATTTATCTTCAAACGGTCTTACTGACTCTTGGCCCGCACAAATGATCACCTTATCAGCTTCAAGCAACTTGGATTCGCCTTCAGCGGTAATATGGAGGCCTTGTTCATCAATCTTCTCGTAGCTCACGCCACCTAATAAATTGACTCCCCGCTTTTCTAAGGTGCGTTTATGAATCCACCCCGTTGTCTTGCCCGGACCTTTACCCACTCTGCCTTTACGACGCTGCAAGACCCAGACCTCTTTATCACTCAATGAATCTGGGTATGGATACAAACCACCAGGATGGGCGATTTCCTTATCGATACCCCATTCATGCAACCAGTCGTCAAGGTTATGGCCTGCTGGTTCGGTTAACATCGTCGCGACATCGACACCAATCCCACCAGCGCCGACGATCGCCACTTTGTTCCCGACAAAAGTTTTGTCACGAATAAGCGTCTGGTAATCGACCACTTTTTCAAGATTGTCGATGCCATCAATCTTCACTTTTCTCGGCTCCACGCCTGACGCCATAATCACTTCATCGTACTCGTTGAGCAGATCGAAGTTGGCTTCCGTTTCTAAGTGCAGTTTGACGCCAGTTTCGTCAATTAGATTGGCAAAGTAGCGAATGGTCTCACGAAACTCTTCTTTGCCTGGGATCTGCATAGCAAGGCGGAACTGGCCACCAATGCGATCGTTGCGCTCAAACAGATCCACTTGATGGCCACGTTTGGCAAGGGTCGTCGCACATGATAAGCCCGCAGGCCCCGCGCCCACCACCGCAATATTCTTCGGTTTGTCTGTTGGCGTGACCACCAACTCATCTTCACGGCAGGCCAGTGGATTGACTAAACAGCTCGCACGCTTGCCCTTAAACACATTATCCAAACATGCTTGGTTACACCCAATGCAGGTGTTGATAAGTTGCGATTGATTGTTCTCAGCTTTGATAACGAAATGGGGGTCTGCCAAGAAAGGACGCGCCATAGAAACCATGTCAGCATGCCCGCTGGACAAGATTCTTTCCGCCTCTTCCGGAGTGTTGATTCGGTTACACGTTACGATAGGTACATTCACGTGCGGGCGTACTTTTTCCGTAACCCAAGTAAACGCGCCGCGAGGTACTTGAGTTGCAATAGTTGGAATGCGAGCCTCATGCCAACCAATCCCTGTGTTGATGATCGTCACGCCTGCTTTTTCTAGCTCTTTAGCCAGCATCACGACTTCATCAAACGTACTGCCCTCTTCAACCAGATCAAGCATGGATAAGCGGAAGATAATGATAAATTTCTCGCCTACAGCTTTGCGAATCGACTTAACGATCTCAAGAGGAAAGCGCATGCGATTCTCATAACTGCCGCCCCACTCATCGTAGCGCATGTTGGTTCGCTTACAGATAAACTGGTTGATGAGATAGCCTTCCGAGCCCATGACTTCAACACCGTCATACCCCGCTAGTTGAGCGAGCGAGGCACTGTTTGCGAACGCATCGATGGTTTTCTTAATTTGGCGCGTGCTCATTTCACTCGGCGCGAACTTCGCGATTGGCGCCTTAATCGATGAAGCACTTTGGGAGAAAGGATGCATGGCGTATCGACCTGCATGAAGCAGTTGTAACGCAATCTTGCCGCCATGTTCATGCACAGCCTCAGTAACAACCTGATGCGCCTTTGCGTGCTTGGGTTTGCTAAACTCTGCGCTAAATGGATGTAAGCGTCCACGTAAGTTTGGAGAAAAACCACCGGTTACGATTAAACCTACCCCGCCTTTTGCACGTTCAGCGTAAAAAGCCGCGAGTTTTCCTAGACCTTCTTTGTGTTCTTCAAGTCCAGTATGCATAGAGCCCATTAAGACTCGGTTTCTGATTTGAGTAAATCCTAGATCTAACGGCTGTAATAGATTTGGGTACATGGCAGACATCACTTTCGTTTAATTATTCTGGTCTGACCAGAATAAACATCATCGTAATATAAATCAAACAAGCGTTTACATTTTTGTAACACCGATCAATCTTACAGTTGTTTGGGTATACTAGTTTCAGTAGGATGTAACTTATCTGGAATTATAAGGTCTTATAAGCCTTTACCTGCGTCTATGCAGCGGAGATTAAATGAAAAAACTATTTAAGTTTATCGGTCTATTCTTCAGAGGGATTTGGAAACTCATTACCTTTGTGCGTCTAGCGCTTACCAACCTGTTTTTCTTAGCCTCAATAGCGATCATCTATTTTGTCTATTTTCACGCACAAAGCGAAGCGCCAACCGTTCCCACTGAGTCAGCTCTTATTCTCAACCTGTCTGGCCCTATCGTTGAACAGCCGAACTACGTCAATCCAATGGATTCGTTTACTGGCTCCTTGATCGGTCAAGACTTACCCAAAGAAAATATCTTGTTTGATATCGTTGAGACACTCCGCTACGCAAAAGATGACCCTAAAATTAGTGGCTTAGTACTTGCTCTTGGCGATTTACCTGAAACCAACTTAACTAAACTTCGCTACATTGCAAAAGCGTTGAACGAGTTTAAAGCGTCAGGCAAACCGATTTATGCCGCTGGCGGATTCTACAATCAGAGCCAATATTACTTAGCCAGTTACGCAGACAAAGTATACCTCGCCCCTGATGGCGCAGTTCTGCTAAAGGGTTACAGCTCATACTCACTCTATTACAAAACGCTACTCGAGAAGCTCAACGTCAACACGCATGTCTTCCGAGTGGGGACTTACAAATCTGCCATAGAGCCTTTTGTTCGTGATGATATGTCAGAAGAAGCAAAAGAGTCGGCTTCTCGTTGGTTAAGTCAACTTTGGGGAGCGTTTGTTGATGATATCGCCGCGAATCGACAAATTAAGCCTGAGTCGCTACACCTGAGCATGGATGAATTCCTAACGCTACTAAAGAAAAACGATGGCGATCTTGCTGCGCTGTCGCTGAACATTGGTTTGGTTGATCAACTGGCGACCCGCCAGCAAGTACGCGCCGAACTAATTGATGTGTTTGGTAGCAATGGCGAAGACAGCTACAACCACATTAGTTACTACGACTACCAACCCACCATGACGCCATCATTTAGCACCAGTGCAAATGACATCGCTGTTGTGGTCGCAAGTGGTGCCATTATGGACGGTAGCCAGCCACGCGGAACGGTCGGAGGCGATACGGTCGCAGCCCTGCTTCGTCAAGCGCGCAATGATGATAAAGTCAAAGCGGTTGTCCTACGCGTGGACAGCCCGGGCGGTAGTGCCTTTGCCTCTGAGGTGATTCGCAATGAAATTGAAGCCCTAAAAGAAGCAGGAAAACCTGTTGTCGCGTCAATGTCGAGCTTAGCGGCATCGGGAGGCTACTGGATTTCAATGAGTGCTGACCGCATTGTCGCGCAGCCAACAACCTTGACGGGCTCTATTGGTATCTTCAGTGTCATCACCACCTTTGAGAAAGGATTGAATGAGCTCGGCGTCTACACCGATGGCGTTGGCACATCGCCATTCTCAGATGTCGGTGTGACGACAGGTTTATCGGAGGGGGCAGCAGAAGCGTTCCAACTTGGTATTGAGCACGGCTACAAACGCTTCACTCAGTTGGTCAGTGAAAATCGTAATATCTCTCTTACCCAGCTTGATAACATTGCCCAAGGACGAGTTTGGACTGGCCAAGATGCGATGAAGTTTGGCTTGGTGGATAGCATTGGCGACTTTGATGATGCCGTTAGCCTCGCTGCCGAACTTGCAGAAGTCGAAAACTACGACATTTACTGGGTGGAAGAACCATTAAGCCCTGCACAACAGTTCATTCAAGATCTGATGAATCAAGTGAAAGTCTCTGTCGGGATTGATATTAACAGTTATCTGCCACCAGCACTGCAACCTGTGATCAAACAAGTCAGGGCAGACTCAGATTTACTGCAGAGCTTTAACGACCCGAAAGGCCATTACGCCTTCTGTTTGAACTGTATGGTGCAATAAAGCAACAAATCAGATACTGCCCGTTTAATCCTGGGCAGTGCATCCGCGTATAGCACGCGACTTTTGGGGTGTTCCTGTGCGGAATGCCCCTTTTTATTGGCCCCGATTCCTATATAATCCCACGCTCTGTTCCCCCTACAATACTGGTTTCTAAGCAATGGCAAGAAAACACATCTATATCGCTTATACGGGCGGCACCATTGGTATGCAGAAGTCGCATGATCACGGTTACGTTCCTGTCGCTGGCTTTATGGAAAAACAACTGGCGAGCATGCCAGAATTCCACCGCCCAGAAATGCCAGAGTTCACCATCCATGAATACGATCCACTGATCGATTCCTCGGATATGACTCCAAAAGATTGGCAGCAAATCGCTGATGACATTCGTGCCAACTACGACAAGTATGACGGTTTCGTTATTCTGCACGGCACTGACACCATGGCCTATACCGCTTCAGCTCTCTCTTTTATGCTAGAGAACCTTGGTAAGCCGGTCATTGTGACTGGTTCGCAAATCCCGCTGGCGGAGCTGCGCTCTGACGGCCAAGCGAACTTGTTGAATGCACTCCATATCGCAGCAAATTATCCGATCAATGAAGTGACGTTGTTCTTCAACAACAAGCTAATGCGTGGCAATCGCAGTACCAAATCTCACGCTGATGGTTTTAATGCCTTTACTTCTCCAAACTTGCCACCTTTGCTCGAAGCAGGGATTAATATCCAGATCAGCAATGACATTAAGGTTGGGCATGTTCCAGAGGGCGAATTTAAAGTACACGACATTACGCCGCAGCCAATTGGTGTCATCACCATGTACCCTGGCATCTCTCACGAGGTCATTCGCAATACATTGCTGCAACCGGTCAATGCGATGATCTTGCTGACTTTTGGCGTTGGTAATGCGCCGCAAAACCCTGAGCTTCTTAGTCACTTAAAAGACGCCTCTGAACGCGGCGTGATCGTCGTTAACCTCACGCAATGTTTGGCAGGCAAAGTAAATATGGGTGGCTACGCGACTGGATGTGCCCTTGCCGAAGCGGGCGTGATCAGCGGCTACGATATGACCCCAGAAGCTGCTCTTGCCAAGCTTCACTATCTACTTAGCCAAGACCTCTCATACGAGCAAGTGAAAGTGAAAATGCAGCAAGTCTTACGCGGTGAGATGAGTATTTAATCTCATTATGAAACAACAAAGCCAGCTAAATAGCTGGCTTTTTTATTTCAGGCATTTAATAAAAAGGCGACTCATTGAGTCGCCTTTCATCTTTTCGTATTCGGTCGAGATTAACCGATGTGCGTTGCGCCGCCCATGTACTTCTGAAGTACTGCAGGGATTGCGATGCGGCCATCTGCTTCTTGGTTGTTCTCTAGAATAGCGACCATTGTACGACCAACTGCTAGACCAGAACCGTTTAGCGTGTGTACAAGCTCAGGTTTCTTCTCGCCTTTACGACGGAAACGCGCTTGCATACGACGAGCTTGGAAATCCCACATGTTTGAACAAGATGAGATCTCACGGTAAGTCTCTTGCGCTGGAACCCAAACTTCTAGGTCGTAAGTTTTACGTGCACCGAAGCCCATGTCACCAGTACATAGAACCACTTTACGGTAAGGCAGTTCTAGAAGTTGTAGAACTTTCTCAGCGTGGCCAGTTAGCTCTTCTAGTGCGTCCATTGAATCTTCTGGACGAGTGATTTGTACTAGCTCAACTTTGTCGAACTGGTGCATACGAATCAAACCACGAGTATCACGACCGTAAGAGCCCGCTTCAGAACGGAAACATGGCGTGTGAGCTGTCATCTTAAGCGGTAGATCCGCTTCGTCAGAAATCGTATCGCGAACAAGGTTCGTTACTGGTACTTCTGCCGTTGGGATCAGAGACAGTTTACGCGGCTCTTCGTCGTTTACTTTCTCTTCTAGTGGCTCAGTGTGGAACAGGTCTTTACCAAATTTTGGTAGCTGACCGGTACCAAATAGGCTGTCAGAGTTCACTAGATACGGTACGTACATTTCAGAGTAACCGTGCTCTTCAGTGTGTAGATCAAGCATAAACTGGGCAATTGCACGGTGTAGGCGAGCAAATTGACCTTTCATCACGATGAAACGTGCACCAGTGATTTTAGTCGCGCTCGCGAAATCAAGACCGCCCCCCATTTCACCGAGATCAACGTGATCTTTTAGTTCGAAGTCGTAAGTTTTTGGCTCACCCCAACGAGAAATCTCGACGTTGTCATCTTCGTCTTTACCATCTGGCACATCGTCAGCTGGCAGGTTTGGCACAGACAGCGTGATCTCTTCAAGTTGCGCCATTACTGCATCAAGTTCAACTTTTTTAGCATCAAGATCGCTACCTAGCGTACCGATTTGTTTCTTGATCTCTTCAGCACCTTCTTTATCGCCAGCCGCCATTTTTTGGCCGATCTGCTTAGAGATGGAGTTACGCGTGGATTGTAAATTTTCAACTTCAACTTGAATCGACTTGCGTTGTTCTTCAAGTGTACGGATTGTTTCTACGTCTAGCTTAAAGCCACGACGCGCTAGTTTTGCAGCTGTTTCATCCAGCTCTGTACGAAGTAATTTAGAATCCAGCATTGTTAATCCTATGCTTTTTTAGTTGTGAAATGGCGCTTAAGCATCGTGCTCAAGCGCTAAAAATATTAACCGAATAAATGTATCTAAAATGGGCGCTTATTCATAGCGCTTTTGTGGGCTTTTTGCGTCTAAACTAGCCAAGTAATCTAACTTTTCGCCAATTTTAGTTTCTAACCCTCGGTTGGTCGGTTGGTAGTAGCGAGTCTCTGCCATTTCTGGAGGAAGATATCTTTCACCAGCAGCGTATGCGCCAGGCTCATCGTGTGCATAGCGATACTCAGCGCCATAGCCGAGATCTTTCATCAACGAGGTAGGTGCATTGCGCAAATGGGGCGGCACTTCATACTCTGGTAGGTTATGAGCATCACGCAAAGCTTGCTTCCAAGCGGTATAAACAGCGTTGCTCTTTGGCGCACAAGCGAGGTAAACGATGGCTTGAGCTATGGCTCTTTCGCCCTCTGCAGGTCCAACTCGGGTAAAGCAATCCCATGCGGACAAGGCTACTTGCATGGCGCGCGGGTCCGCGTTGCCGACATCTTCAGAGGCAATCGCGAGTAGGCGTCTTGCGATATACAGCGGATCACAGCCTGCCGCAATCATTCGCGCCGACCAATACAGCGCAGCATCAGGATTAGAACCACGAATCGACTTATGAACCGCAGAGATTAAGTCGTACCAAATATCGCCTTTGTTATCAAAGCGCGAAACTTTTTCACCGGCGACCTCGGCCAGTAATGGTAAGGTAATCACCTTAACACCTTGGGCGTCTTCTTCTGCCATATCGTAGAGAAGCTCAAGATAGTTAAGCGACATCCGCGCGTCACCATTTACCAGCTCAGAAAGTCTATCTAGGACCCCTTCATCAAAAGCCGCTTCAACCTTACCTAAGCCACGTTGCTCATCGTTGATTGCTTGCTGCAATGCCAAACCAATATCTTGCTGAGAAAGAGAGGTTAACTTGTAGACTCGGGCACGCGACAGCAATGCGTTGTTCAGCTCAAAAGACGGGTTTTCCGTGGTGGCGCCAATGAAGGTCACCGTGCCATCTTCGATATGTGGAAGAAAGGCATCTTGCTGCGATTTATTGAAGCGGTGAACCTCGTCAACAAACAAGATCGTGCGTCTGCCAGCCAACTTATTTTCGCGCGCTCTTTCAATTGCTGCGCGGATTTCTTTCACACCGGAGGTCACGGCAGAGACTCGCTCAACTTCTGCGTTGGCGTAGTTTGCCGCCACTTCAGCGAGCGTTGTTTTCCCTGTGCCTGGAGGCCCCCACAAAATCATGGAGTGGATGTGACCCGCTTCCAACGCTCGTCGCAACGGTTTACCTGCGCCGAGAATATGTTGTTGACCAATATACTGGTCAAGCGTTTCTGGGCGCATTCTAGCAGCGAGGGGACGAAAATCTTCGTCCCCTGAAAAATCAAATGAGAAATTACTCACTTTTAATTCCTTTGGTCATCAACCTCGACACCTTGTGGAATGGCAAAGGTGAAGCGCTCAGCTTTAGGTTTAGTTAAATCAATGTTAGCGAACTTGAACGCACTCTGCTGACCGTCTTGTTCAATCACACTAAATCCTTTCACCGCGCCTTTGGCATCGATCTCTAATTTAAATTGACCTTGGTTTGAATCCACAGCAGTTGGGACAAGTGTGAACACATCGCCCTGTTGAGAAACATTGTAGTTTTCCCAGTCACTTTGGCGGTTGCGAGTCAACAATACAAACGGGGTTTGCTCTGTCGCTTGCTCTTGCCAGTAGATACTCACTTGTTCGATGAATGGGCTGTAATACCAAAGACTTTTGCCATCTGAGACCAACACGTTTTCATCTGGCATTGTGGTTGTCCAGCGGAAAAGACTTGGACGAGAAATTTCTACCGATCCCTCACCTTCCATCACCAAATCACCATCAGGACTTGTCACCTGCTGAGTAAAGTCAGCACTAAAACCTTCCGTTTGCTGTAAACGCTGATTAAGCTCGTCTTTTGGCGCTGCCAACACAGAGAAGCTCATAAACAGTAATGCGGCCAGTTTTTTCATTAATCTTGTTCCTATTGAGTCGCCATGACTCTCTTTATAATCGTGTTTCGAACTTGGTTTGACCGAAAAAAGTTAACTTTGTTCTATTTTCCACAACACTGCTTGAACTTTTTACCGCTACCGCACAAGCATGGATCGTTACGCCCTACTTGTTTGTACGGATTAACGCTTTGCGACTTAGCGCCAACCATCGCCTCATCGGCGGCGTGAGCAACTTCGATGATCATCAGGTCGAGTTGGTCGATAAAATCGGCCAATGACGGCGGTGTTTCAATGCCCGCTTCTCGCATTTGAGCTTGAGTTTGTGCTTCATCAATCGCCAGCATGAATGACGTCAATAGAGCTTGCAACATGCGAAGTGTGCCATCGCCAACGTGTACTTCTTGCCACTGCTCTTCTACCGTCGGCCAAAGCGTCATAAAGCCTTCAGCGATGTCGGCTAGCTGATCCTGCTTGGCGACCTCATCAAGCAACCCGAGCAAGGAGTACTCATTCGCCTTTAAATACGTGTACTGCTGGGTAATATGAGCTTCAATCGGCGCTTTCACTTGACTTGCGCTTTCAGAAAATACGCTCTCTAACCAAACTTCAGGGGCAAGAGGTTTGGTTGCCAAGTTGGCAGCAAGGGTTAAACCCTCGACGAAATAGGGAGATTCGTTAGTTAATGAGTCTGGCAGTGTCAGTAATTGATACTTCATGATTCACTTCTAGTGTTTAACTGATAAGGCACGCATTATAACCCTATGCAAGGCTTTAGGTCACTTCGAGACTTCCTCCCTGGCTCGAGCACCTGCTTCTTGTGATGATTAGACACATGTAGTCTCGGCTAGTTATAAGGATTTAATAACTAGCCTTCTCTTTTCCAAGCCCTGCAATCTTATCAAAGCAGTGACTTTTGCATCACTTGCCACTAAAATCACGCCTCCATAAATAGAGGCGTTTTTTATGCGATTAGTTCTTGGCCCAATGGAGGGCGTGTTAGATCATTTGATGCGCGAGATCTTAACCGACATCAATGATTATGATTTGTGCGTAACTGAGTTTGTTCGAGTCGTCGATCAGCTGCTGCCCGATCATGTCTTCCATCGTCTATGTCCAGAGCTACTGCAAGGGTCTCAAACCAAATCGGGGGTGCCTGTTCATGTTCAACTGCTTGGCCAAGATCCGGTTTGGATGGCAGAAAATGCCATAAAAGCAGCCGAATTGGGCGCAAGAGGCGTCGATCTTAACTTTGGCTGCCCAGCCAAGCTTGTGAACAAAAGCAAAGGTGGCGCCGCGCTTCTTCAACACCCAGAGCTTATCCACCAGGTCGTCAAAGCCTGCCGTGAAGCGGTGCCGAGCGATATCCCAGTGACGGCGAAAATACGCCTAGGTTGGGAGAATCCAGAAGACTGCTTCGAGATAGTAGACGCAATAGAAAAAGCAGGCGCTAATGAGTTGACCGTTCATGCACGCACCAAAGCAGGCGGCTACAAAGCAAGCGAGATTAAGTGGGAGTACATCGGCCAACTTCGTGAGCGTTTTACGATTCCACTGATCGCCAATGGTGAAATTTGGAATTACGAAGATGGTCAAGCCTGTATCGAAACAACGGGTGTGGATTCGCTGATGGTATGCCGCGGCGCGTTCAATGTTCCAAACCTTGGTAATGTTGTAAAACACAACCACGCTGTAATGCCTTGGTCAGAGGTGGTCGAGTTACTGCTTGTCTATTCTCAGTACGAAATGAAAGGCGACAAAGGCCTTTACTACCCGAACAGAGTTAAGCAGTGGTTCTCTTACTTGCGCCAACAATACCCTCAAGCGGCAGAGTTATTTAGAGAAATTCGTACCTTTAACAAAGCGGCGCCAATCGTTGAGCATATCACTCGTTACCGAGACGCACTCGACGCAGCTTAGAACACAAGTTTATCCTTACCCGACGTTTTGGCTTGGTATAGCTTTTCGTCAGCAGCTTTGAACAACGCCTCAAAGTTGCTGGCTTGCGCTTCATCGACAATTTCAACACCACCTGAAACCGTAAAGCCAGGCGCAACAACGTCTTGAGATCGAGAACGGATCGATTGTTGGACTCGCAGTAATGACTTCTTCAGCGCATCTCGGTTGCTACCACTCATGTAAACCACAAATTCTTCACCCCCAAATCGTGCCACCGCATCACTCGCGCGAATACTGTAGCTGATCTGGTCTGCCATGTAGCAAATAACGTTGTCTCCAACATCATGACCATAGGTGTCGTTGATCGATTTGAAATTATCAATATCGAAAACCGCGATGGCAACATACTCCCCATGCTGCACATTAACCAAGAAATCTTGTAGCCCTCTTCGGTTCAGCAGTCCTGTCATCGCATCTTTGGCAGCAAGATCTTTCAAGTATCCGTGCTCAACTCGAGTATTAATCAAAAACAACACGATAACTGAGAACACGTAGATAAAGCCTATCACGAGCAAACTGTATCGATGAGAAGAGACAAAATAGCCAATCTCTTTGATGGGATCCAGGCGATAAATTAGATGATGGTCACCACGGACGCCCTCAAGATTGAACATCTCAACACGAGTTGCATTGTCGGGAAAGGAAGTCGTGGTTGCATTTATAATTTCCAGTTTTCCCGACAACTTGCCTCTCGTGTCCATCAGTTCATCATAAGCAATGTCCAATGACAGCATGCCTTGATGCTCACCTAAAGAGTAAACGGGCATGGTTAAACTCATGACTAAGTCGCTGGTTGCGGCGATCGGCGCTGGCCCTGAAATTGAAATAACGTCTGGGTTTTGCGCCGTCGATTGCCAAAAAGGTCGCGCTTTGATCGTATCCAGCAGTTCGACTGTTGCCTGTTTTGCGTAAGTGTCCGGAGAGGACATCAGGTAGCCCTCACGGTCAATGTATTGAACGCCAAGGATCGTGTCATCAATATCGTGCATGAAGGACAGCACAGGGGCCAACGAGACCTGATTTGCAACGCGCTGATAGACGTCACTGTCTGAATCACACAGTTCGATTGTGCCCACCAGCATATAGTTAATATCTACTGCGGGCATATCGTGGTTGCGACCGTCGGTAAGCAGCAAGGCATCAATAGGCCACATCTGGCACACACTGTTTTTTATCTGCCGGTTGTGTTCTAGCAAAAAGATATATTGCGATTTGGAGTAGTTGGTAAAACTGTAATCGATAGCCGTAACAAGCTTAGCGGCGCGAGACAAATCATTTTGAATACGACCGTACTCATCACTGATTTCTCGGTTTACCAGATCGACGTAGTTTTTGATGGTTAATGCCAGTACGAGAGCAGACAGAACCAAGGGCATGAGAAAAACAAACTTCAAACTAAAATGCCGCTTCAACTGCATTAACCGCCTCTGATAAATAGAAATGAAAAAGCCTATCAATACTCTAATACGGTAGATAGGCTTAGCTGATGTTTTAGCGTGGATTGTGTCACAGATTTTTATCGTAACTTGCTAATTGATTGTCAATTTAATCCTAATTTAGCAACAAACTATCATCTGCGAGCTCTTCTCCGCGAACTTTAGAGAACATCTCAAGCAAATCGGGCACTTGCATGTTTTGCCTCTGCTCACCTGCCACATCAAGGACGATTTCTCCTTGATGCAGCATCACAGTCCGATCTCCACAGGCAAGCGCATCCTTCATAGAGTGCGTCACCATCATCACGGTCAGGTTAAACTCACTGACGATTTTCTTGGTTAAGTCGATGATGAAAGCCGCCATTCTAGGATCGAGCGCAGCGGTATGTTCGTCTAATAGCAGCAACTTACTGTCAGACAGCGTCGCCATTACCAGACTCACCGCTTGACGTTGCCCGCCAGAAAGCAGTCCTATGCTATCTCCAAGTCTGTCCTCCAAGCCTAATCCAAGGATGCTAATGCGTTCCTGAAATAGCGCTCTTCGTTTGGCTGACAGTGACAAGTTCCAACCGCGTTTTTTACCGCGCATGTAAGCCAGCGCCATGTTCTCTTCAATGGTGAGGTCACCACAGGTGCCTGCCAAAGGATCTTGGAAAACACGCGCACACTGCTCGGCTCGCCGATCCACACTTTGCTTTGTCACATCAAGTCCATCGATGATCACTCGGCCACCAATCATCGGCGTTTCGCCAGTTACCGCCCCCAACAAGGTCGATTTTCCCGCCCCATTCGAGCCGATCACCGTAAGGAATTGATGCTCAGGCACTTCGAGTGAAACACCTCGAAGCGCTTTATTTTCCAGAATCGTCCCGGGATTAAAGGTGACTTGAATATCTTCCAACTGAATCATGCCACGCCTCCTGAATTATCGCTGCGCTTTACCGCCTGCGTTTTCGTCGCAGGCGAATTAGCCTTTTTTGCTTTTAGATTTCCTTTTAACTTCGGCGCAATCAGAGCAATCGCCACCAGCAGTGCGGTCACTAAGTTCAAATCCGATGCTTGGAGACCAAACATTCCCGAGCTCAATGCAAATGCAACGGCCAGTCTGTAAAGAACCGACCCCACAATAACCGCCACCACGGCAACCCAAATCTTCTTACCAGGAATCAGCGTTTGACCGAGTATGACTGCTGCTAAGCCGACCACAATCGTGCCGACTCCAGAAGTCACATCAGCAAAGCTGTTGGTTTGAGCAAAAAGAGCGCCAGCGAAGCCGACGAAACCATTAGACAAGGCTAGACAAAAATAAGTATAGAAAGCGGTGCTGGCTCCTTGTGCGGAAACCATACGCGCGTTAACTCCGGTCGCTCTTAACCCCAAACCAAAATCACTGTTGAGCAACCGCACCACAAACCACGCCGATATCAACACCAACACGCCAACCACTAAAGGCCGAATCAACATTGAATCCCCTAATGTTTCAAATGGCGTCAAAATGGTCTCTTCTCCTAGAAGAGCGATGTTTGGTCGACCCATAATGCGGATGTTGATTGAAAACGCCGCAATCATGGTCAAAATAGAGGCAAGAAGATGAAGGATTCCACACCGGACGGCGAGAAATGCGGTAACCCAACCGGTTGCAGCACCAGCCAGTATTGCCATGCCCGTTGCAACCCAAGGGTTAATGCCTGAGACAATCGCCGTAGCGGCAACTGCGGCCCCCATCGGGAAACTGCCATCAACACTCAAGTCAGGAAAATCAAGAACTCGGAAAGTTAGATAAACACCAAGAGCCACCAATCCGTAGAGCAGCCCTATTTCTAACGCCCCAAAAAACGCAAAAGCAGACATAACAACTCCCTTTTCTGCTCAATAACAAGAGAGCGCGCAAACGCTCTCTTCACTTTGGAGGGTTACTTAACGCTTGTCGCGCGATCTAATACCGAGGCAGGTACGGTTAAGCCAAGTTGTTTGGCGACACCTTGATTGACAACAAGATCAGAGCCTTTGGCCACTTTGACATCGAGTTTACCGGGCTCAGAGCCTTCCAAAATAGCGGCAACATAATCTGCCGTTTGAACACCAACTTGGTAATAATCGAAGCCTAGACCCGCAATCGCCCCTTTTTCAACATACGATGTCGCTCCGCCAAATACCGGCGTTTTCGCTTGGTTAGCCGCAACGATCATACCTTCAATTGCACTGGCCACTGTGTTATCAGTCGGCGCATAAATAACATCCGATTTTTCGGCAATCGCTTGAGTGGCTGACTGTACATCAGCACTTTTTAGCGCCGTCGCTTCGACAACTTCCAAACCATGAGCTTTTGCGCTCTCTTTAAGAAGCTTCACTAATGTCACCGCATTTGCCTCACCAGGGTTAAAGACAACCCCAATGGATTTAACGTCAGGGAGCAACTCTTTAATCAGCTCCACATGTTGGGCGACAGGAGAAAGATCAGACAGACCTGTGACGTTTTTGCCAGGCTGCTCCATTTGGCTAACGAGTTTAGCCCCTACAGGGTCGGTGACCGCAGTAAAAACAACCGGAATGGAACGCGTCGCCGACACCAAAGCCTGTGCCGTTGGCGTTGCAATGCCAACAAGAACATCAGGTTTTTCACCCACAAATTGACGAGCAATTTGCACGGCAATCGCAGGATTTCCCTGCGCGGTTTTGTAATCAAATTCGAGGTTTTCGCCTTGCTGATAGCCTTTTGCTTTAAGGCCATCAATCAATCCCTGACGTGTTGCATCGAGCGCTGGATGTTCGACAATTTGTGATACCGCAACCTTGGCCGTTTTAGCCATGATACTGGTAGAAGAAAGAAGTGCTGCTCCTGCTAGCATGGCGACTGCCATAATGTTTCCTGCTTTCATCTTAGCTCCTTGAATTCAGCAATAATGATGTGATGTTGTGTACTTTTTCGTTATGATTTTTCTCTAAGTTGCACATTTTCTGTGCAACTCAATCATTATTACCAATAAGTTGTTCGAATGTGAAGCGAGATTTAACAAGTTATCAACAAAACAAGAACTAAGTAGCTTTCCGCATAGAGGCATGGATTAAGATATTTCTCGGGGTGACGCCCCTAGAACAAAATTCACCAAGTGAAACGTCGTAGCCTTGCTCACTCAAATAGAGCGCTTTGTCTAAAACAAGCCACAACTCCAATCCGCGACGAAAGACTTGCTGCACCAAGCTCAAACGCTCCATCTGCCAGTAACGTTCTATCCCTCGCTGCAGATAGTCATCAAAATCAATCGTCGGTAAATCGATCTGTTTGTGCTCTGCCGCCCACAAACAAAACGCGCTGAAACCTGACGAGAGCTGAGACTTTTTAATACTTGGGACCGGAATGTAATCATCCACGCCACATTCGCCTTTAAGTAACAAATCAAAGCCTAAGCGAAAGCTCATCTCTTCAAATCGGTGACGCTTAACTCGTTGCCCACCAGTAACCGTCTCTTGAAGGGGAATACGCAATTCAGATTTAGACAAGTGCAAATGTGACGCTTTACCCGCCTGAGAAAGAGGTTGATAGGCGTCACTTTGAACTAGATGGTAGCAACAAGGAGCGATAGTCATGGCAGGCAAACGGCAAGCCGCCCCTTTTTTCATCAGTGAGACGTGGAGATCTCCGCAAGCATGGAGCGCAACCGCATGTTGTGCAGAATTCAATGCCTTGATTGAAGAGTCCGCCAGTGCATCACCTTGAACAAATCTCATCGGCAGCTGATGTTTGTCTGCTTCCTGCTGACCTGTCTCACATAACGCTTGTTGGAACTCAAAGCTCGTAACGTTTTGCTTGCTCTGACTGGCTAAAATACGACCTAAGAAACCTTTTCCCGAGCACCACTCCAGCCACTCGGTTCCTTCATGCTTTTGCAGGGCAATTTCACCCATCGCTAATATTTGCTCAAGTTTTCGCCCAGGCACGCCACTGTCGACTCCCCTCTCTAACTCAAGCCCCGTAAGAGGACTGCGTTCAAGAAAACAGAGCTGCGCGAGCGTCAAAACGTCAGGTAAGTATTGACCGACAATGTCGCTGAGTTGCTCAGGATGATCTTTATAGTGCTCAATCTGTTGCGTCGAGAGTGAACTTAGCCACAGACATAACTCCGGATGGCTTTTCTGCCAAGGAAAGTCGGTTTGCTCACTGTGTAAAAATGGCTCGATACGCCAAAAATTTTGATGAGCGAGTAGCAAAGAATTGAGTGTTTGAAATTGCTGGTACATGCTTCCCCCTAGTGAGTGCGTAGTTTAGAGGGAAGCGAATCATTTGAATAGAAGTTAACGAACAGGAAGTTCGATATCTTTAAACATCGCTTCGATGTCTGCGTTAGATTTGAGTGATAACGCCTGTTCAACAACGGGGCGAGTAAGATGAGGAGCAAATCGCTCCATAAAGTCATACATGTAAGAACGTAAGAAGGTACCACGGCGGAAACCGATGCTGGTGGTACTCGCACCGAAGATATGACTGGCATCGATCGCGACAAGATCGGTATCTTGCTCTTTGTCAATCGCCATACTTGCGATCACCCCAACGCCAATCCCCATACGAACGTAGGTTTTAATGACGTCGGCATCCGTCGCTGTAAAGACCACTCTTGGGGTTAAGCCATGTTTATTAAATGCGGCATCCAGTTCAGAGCGACCAGTGAAGCCAAACACATAAGTGACTAGCGAATAAGAAGCCAAGTCTTGAATCGTCACTCGGTCTTTTTGCGCCAATGGGTGAGACTTAGGGACAACTATTGAGCGGTTCCAGTGATAGCAAGGTAGCATGATGGCATCTTGATAAAGGTGGAGCGCTTCGGTCGCAATCGCAAAGTTTGCCGTTCCTTTGGCAATGGCTTCTGACATTTGGCTTGGCGTGCCTTGGTGCATGTGCAGGGATACTTTCGGGTAACGAGCGGTGAACCCTTTAATCACATCAGGTAGAGCATAGCGCGCTTGCGTGTGGGTCGTGGAGATATTCAATGTGCCCATTTCAGGGTGAGTATGCTCGCCTGCTACCGCTTTAATGCTCTCAACACGCGCTAAAATCTCTTGTGAAATACGAATAATGTCTTCGCCGGCGCTCGTCACTTGGGTTAGGTGCTTACCACTGCGTTCAAAAATCTGAATACCAAGTTCATCCTCAAGTAAACGAACCTGCTTGCTGATACCTGGCTGTGAAGTGTAAAGACTCTCAGCCGTTGCGGACACATTTAAATTGTGGTTTACAACCTCAACAATGTACTTCAATTGTTGTAATTTCATTCCTGAACCGTACTCCCTTATCGACGCACACCATGAACATACAATCATAGTTTATAATATTTAGTTATAACGTCTCTTAAGTGAAATTGATAGCCCTACGAGCCGTTGCGTTGCCTAAACTTAGAGCGAAGTAAACTTGTTCGGTCGTTTTGCAACCAATTACTCATTATCAGGGACGAAAAAGCGTTTTTGATTAACGAAACACTAAGCATTGAGTAATAATAGAAAAATGAGTGCAGAGAGTTAGCGGGATCGTGTATCCTTATCTGCTAGCCATCAGAAAACATAAGATACGGAATTTATGAATATTGGTTTAATCATAGCTTTAGTTGCCATCTTACTAGTCTTGGTTGTTGGCTATAACATTATGTTGCAGTATAAGGTCAAAGCGGAAACTGCAAAGAAGCAAGAGAGCTCTCGCTACCTGCAAATCATCGACGCGACAGAAGAGCTTATTGGACACGCTCACCACCTCCCCTACAGTAAAGAGCTACTTGTATGTCTGAACAATCGTATTCTTGATGCTCTACAAAACATGTACGACCTCGATCCGAAAAATAAACAGCTAGCCCAACGTGTAGAAAACGTAAAAAGCCAAATAACCCAGCTTGAAGAAAACCACAATGGCAACGAGAGCACTGCGTTCAAAGTGCCTAGCAATGACAAACAAGCAATCATGATGTTGAAGTTAGTCAAACGTCTGCGTGACACTATTCGAAGTGAGCACAACAAAGGTCGATTTGAAACTCAGGCTTACGTCGAGGAAAACGCTCGCTTAGAAACGATTCAAATCCGCATCAACATCGAAAACGTCATCAAACGCGCCAATGACTCGATTGTACGCGGACAACCAGGCACGGCCGTTCAGCTACTGCGTAAAGGGATTGATGCGCTGAGCACTAAAAACGATAACTACTCCAATCAAGCCAGAGAAAAGCTTCAAGCCATGTACGATGACTTAGAGCAAAGTAGACAAACCCGCAATGCGGAAGAGTTACACCAAATGGAAGAAAAAGAGCGCAAAGATGATATGGACGCACTCTTTGGTGAAAAGAAAAAATGGTAATATAATCACCGTGATTCCGTTTCTAAAGGTCGCTAATGCGGCCTTTTCTATTTGTAAAGTGTGTAATGATTGATCTGACAAACTACGATTCCCTGCTCGACCCCATCAATGCTTTTCTTCAATGCCCAACCCCCGATGAGTGGGTCAATGAAGCCAAGAAACCAGAGCACCTAAAAACCATCCTTATTGATCACCTTTTATGTGAGCTGAAAGCAGGTCAGTCCGCTATGTATTTAATTCGTAAATACGCAGTAGACAAAGACAGTGCCCACAATTTGTTGGACTGGTTTAAACCATACGAAGACTTTGCGTATCGTAAAACAGGTAATCTGGCGTCATTAAAAGGTAAGAGCAATATCTCTAAGTCGATCATGGCCAAGTCTCACTCCCCATACAGTCAGGACTTAATCGATAAGATGGTGTTACTGATAAAAGAGGAGTTACACCACTTTTATCAAGTGCTGGAAATTATGGATGCAAGAGGTATCGCTTACGAACCCGTTCAGGCAAGTCGATATGCAAAAGGGCTGCTGGCGGAAATGGCGACGCACGAGCCTCAAACCCTGATTGATAAGCTGATTATCGGCGCCTATATCGAAGCGCGCTCGTGCGAACGATTTGCCAAGCTTGCACCACATATGGATGAAGATATTGCGAAGTTTTATGTATCTCTACTTCGCTCAGAAGCCCGCCACTACCAAGATTATTTAACGCTCGCGGAAGAAATAGCAGGAAAAGATATCTCAGAGCGCGTCCAATTTTTTGGCAAGCTAGAAGCTAATTTAATCTCCTCCCCTGACACCGACTTTAAATTTCATAGTGGTGTGCCTTTCTAGCTTTAGCACTTATCACAACTCTAAAATATAAAAAGGCTCACCTAACTAGGTGAGCCTTTTACTCGTAACTGCAAATCTAAAACTCGAAATTACTCGAAATCTTCAGCACTTGGTAGTCTATCTAGTAGTTCATAGTATTCGCCAGCTACCGCACCAATATCACCAGCTAAGTATGCTTGGATTAGATTCAGATCTGTTGTCCAAAGCTCCTTATCTTGTGTGGATGCTGCATCATATCCTGCGTATACGTTATCAACTGCAAACATCATTGCATCAGTATAGCCGAAGTAGATTAACTCCATTGCATCGGTGTAGCCCGAGTAAGCGACGTTAACATCATGAGCCTTACCACCAGCAAATGCAATTGTGCCAGCGTTTGAATCATAGATGAGGTCTCCAGACGCTATATTTGCGTTAACAAAGTTGTTAAATGATTGCGAGAAGTTCAACGTACCAGCAGCAATGTCTGCATCAATAGTCGCTTTCATCGCGTTTACCATCGGCGCGTCAAAGAGTAAAACTGCATCGTGGTAAGCTTTAACAATACTAGTTCTAAAGCCACCCCATGCGGTATCAATACTATTTGCAACTGCAGTTAGATCCGCTGAATCATAGCTATCTAGGAACACTTTCAGATCATAACCGTCGGATGTCACAAGTTGATTCGCATAAGCGTAAGCCAACTTGTTCGATTTAGTCGCTACAAACGTTTTGCCATCAATCGCAAACTCAACTTTGTCACCCGCAATAATGCCATAACGGTCCTGTTGTTTCGTAAATGTGTCAAATTGTGCTTTACCACGCGACTTCACGGTGTAGTCGTCTGACTGCATTTGGCGCACACCCATATTTAGGATTAGATCACCAATACGCTGACGGCTACGATTCGAGATATCTAAGAAACGCTCAATACCTCTTGGCATTGGAGAAAGAGACTCCATCTGTTCAGTAATGTGTAGATTCACTTGAACACCATTTAGGTTTGAGTAAGCATTCCCCTCTTTATCAATTAGCTTAACTGGGTTATTCAAACCTGTCTTCGCAATGATATTCGCCATGATGTTTTCATACTCGGCCTGAACTCCTGGAATATCCATTAGTGAGGCAAAGCTTACTTCATCTGTATAGCGGGTTGAGAAGCGTCTTGAAAGGAAGTAACTTGCAAGGGCTTTATCAGGCCAGCTACCTAAGACAGACACAGCATTTGACCAAGGGTAGTCAGGATCGAAGCTGCCGATAGAGTTTAGGAATCGACCATTCTTAGTTTCAGCTACCGCAACATAGCCACTTTCTGCATCCTCAATAAACTCTGCAGCAACAGAGTCAAAACAGTTCGCATCAATTAAATCGTAGCTTGCAGGAATGTTGAACGAACTATTGTTTAATAGTTGACCAAACGAAATTACTTTCTGATCACCGCTACTATTTTGAATAACACATTGGTGTTCCGGAGTTGCAAGCACATCTAGGAAGTATGCCGCTGCTTTTTGTGCGCCAAAAGCGTAATCACAGAACCAACGGTTAGTTTCATCACCTGGTGTTTTACAATATTGATCATTCGCCGCAAGACTTAGCAGGAAGTCTCCAGGCTTGTCGGTAGAACTTGTTAAACCTAAATTGGTGTAGATGCTATCAATACGTTCTAGATCTTCCATCTTATCGCGGATAGATGTCATCTCGCGGAATCGACGGACAATGTAGCTAGGGTAATCCGAAGCGAACAAACCATTCGTACTGTATTCCGCTAAGTTTCTGCGATCATAGCTATCGAGATAGTTCTGCCATTCGTAAGATACAATTTCATCTAAGGTTGTACCCTCATCGAAACGGTTACAGTCACTATTTAATGAGACATTACCATCCGTACAGAAGCCGTAGGACTTACGCTCAATATCATGAACATTGTCTAGGTAGTATAGAACTCCGTATCGAGTCTTAGCATAATCCTCCACGTCATCACTAAGTGCAGCTGTATCAAAACGACTGAAATCACAGTTATATAGTGACTTGCCAGCTTGATCACCGTCAAGAGCAACAACTTCAGAACAAACCATAAGTGAATCGTTTGTACTGTTATTGCCAAATCGTTGAGAAAAGCTATTTTCATAGACTTGTAGATCTGCTAGGTACTGCTCATACGCTGCTACTTCATCCGCAGGAGCATCTTCTCCAGGGTCAGCTACCACTGCTGGTGCGGATGTTGGCGAATCTTGAATGGTCTCAACTTTACGGCCGTAGCCAAACTTGAACGCTGCAATATCGTACAGACCCCAAGTTGGTGTCTCATCCAGCATACTCGGCGCGTAATCCATCGTAGAACTGTACGCCGGAATATTTTTCAAACCCAGAGCATGTGCTTGCTCTAGCGTGTAGTAGTTTGCTTTGTCATTTGAGCCTTTGAAGTTGTGGCGAAGACCAACGTTATGACCAATTTCATGGACAAGGGTATTGCTGTAAGTTGCAACTGTGATAGCGTCTGCCGCTATTTGTTGCAGATCCTTAGGTAGGTACTTCCAACGCTTAAGCTCGCGTGAAACTTCTACACCGTCTTCGTCTTTGTTAATCTTGAAATAACGGTCATCATCAAGTTCAAGGTTGTCAAGCATTGCCTTGTTTGTTGAAGAGACCCATGACGCTTCAATCGGATAAGCATTGTTTTCAGCCCAAAAAGATAGGCGGTTTTCCTCAGCTTTTACAACATCTTCAAAGTCCATGTCATCACTGAAGTTAGTAGTCAGGATTGTAGGCGCTTGGATTGGCGCTTTGTCACCCAGAACATCTTGCTTAGTTAGATTAGGAGCAAACGACGAGCTATTAATTGATTCTAACTTAGAAACTGCCGCCATCGTCGATAACTGTTCTACACGTGTAGACACTTCAGACTTAGTACCGGAGGGTTTTGTCGATAGTGGATCTAATCCATCCAAATCAAGCTGGTTACGGTTGTAAAAACGAGCGAGATTGTCCCAGTAGTACGGAACACCTGTACGCGCTACGCCTGCGTATTGGTTTACATGAGCTTTGATGATTTCGCCCGTCATTGGGTTACCCACAGAAGGGCCGTAACCAAGTAGTCCATTTGCCAAAGGCTCGTCAACTAGATTGATTATGTTGTAACGCAAGTCACCCGGGTGAACTCCCGCCCCTTCAGATTTATTGACAATCTCAATAGGTGGCTTACCAGAATCATTACCAAACAATTGTAACGCTTGATTCATCTTATTCACGGTCTCAATAGTCGCGTCTAAGAAAATTTTGTTCTTTGGTTCAAAGAAATTATCTGTTAGATAGTACTTTATGCTTTCGTTCGGATTGAAACGGTTTAAATACACTACATCACGATCATATTTGTTCGTGATCGGATTTAATTTCTTTGTTGATGTTGTGAAGAAGCCAATATCGTTTTCATCACCTACTGGATACATCACCGGTTGGTAGTCTTCCGACGCGACAACACTCTCATGAACAAGTGAGTAGTAGAAGCGCGACTTAAATGCACCATCAACCAGTGCTTCTTCCAATCCAGCTTTAGTCGCGAAATTGATGTAGTCAGAAATGTTATCTAGATCAACTCGGAAAGTGCGTTCCAATTCAAAGTTAAGTACACCATTTTTTGGATCAAACTCCCAAGAGACAAGCGTTGGTGTACCTTGCTCGGTAATTCCATCCGTCAGCCCAAAGAGGTCTTCGTAGTTGAACTCAGATACGATGAGATCTTCAGGAGTAGGAGTAAAATGGGTCTTCTTACGAAAATCTAGGCTAGCATCGTTGTTGATTTCTTCTTTGTTTGTACAGTCATCGTAAGCGTCTTCACTACAACGATATGCAGCGAAATCACCCGGAATCTCAAGTACTTGAGCAAAGTTAACTAAGTCATCACTACCAACTAGATTATCTTGTTCAACACAGTAATTATTTTCATCTTTGGGTAATGAAGAGCCAGGGTAATTCTTGTCGAACGCGCGTACTTCCAAACCTGTTTCAGTGAAACATAGCTCCACATAGCGTCCCATACCTTGTAAGAACGGAAACTGGTTGAGTGCAAATCGCGGTGCAGCACCAGTAGTTGGTACATAGAACCAACGCCCATCTTTAAGGTCTTTAACCTGAATTTCTTTAGAGTCACGTTCAACGTAATCGTACGACTGATCGTCCGCGCCACAGCCCGCTAATATTGCGGTTACGGCAGACGCCAGTGCTAATCTTTTTAATGCCATAATATGTCCTTATTTTTTATTTCTAGAAGGAGAAAGTAACAGTTGCTCGATAAGACGCGTTGTCTTGATCGAATAAATCGATGTTGCCTAATGTGCCTCTTTCCGCATCTTGGTAAACACCCGATGTCGATGCCGATAAAGAAGCTGACCAATTATCTGTAAAGCGGTAACTTCCAAATAATGATCCGCCATAGGTCCAACTCGTTCTCCTTGTTCCTTGATAGCTGATGGTATTTCCACCTAGGGCTGAAATACCGAGCGTCAATGATTCCCAAGATTTACTTACACTCGATGAAACAGAGTAAGTCCACTCGGTTAATGAGCGACCGCCTGCCGTTTTATATTTGTGAAAGTTTTTTCTAAGCCTTGGAGAAATAGAGATGTTTACTCCCCAAGGTTTCATAGAAACAGGTATTGCGAGACGGAAAGCAGTTTGCAATTCGTCTTTACGCGAAGCTTCAGAGGTAGGGATAGTAAATTGCCCATTCGCTCCTATTTTTCCTGTCTCTCCAAATTCATATAAACTCGAATAACTTGCACCGATAACTGAATCTGTCGCAAAATCTCCAGTTTCATTTTCGTATGCTCGATATCCACCAGAGGACATAAAAGCGCTAATGTTATCTGAGAATGTATAATTTAAACTTCCGCTCCAAGAAAGACTTCTCACAGAGCGGTAATCATCTGGATGATATATATTTGTGTCATAAGAAAGGGACAAACTTCCTCCGAAACCTGACCAAACAGATTTCTCCTCTTGCTGTTCACTACTTTCTTCAGCAAAACAAGCTGATGATAATAATACTGAGACAGCGAGAGCTATTGTCCTTTGCCGACACTTGATTGTGTTCTGCATATGTTAACTTCCATGAATATTAACTCTCATTAAAAATCCGACGCTCAAAATACATCATTTTATTTTGATTGCAGGAATCCATCAGAGCTCTTTTTAGCTCTGACATTTATTAAAGCAAAAATATTAAACGTTATATTATTATATTAGCCACGCTTACGTTGGCTTGGGTGCGTAATTGGAATCGCTGACAATAATGTCTTGGTATAATCATTTTCTGGTGAGTTATATATTTCTTGTGCACGGCCATATTCAACGACTTTACCAAAATACATAACAGCGACTTCATCTGAAACTTGCCTAACAACCGAAAGGTCATGAGAAATAAAGATCATCGCTAGGTTCATTTCTTTTTGAAGAGACAATAATAAATTGATTATTTGCGCCTGAACCGACACATCAAGTGCAGATACAGACTCATCACAGATCAATAATTTAGGCTTGAGTGCTATCGCTCTTGCGATACCAATACGTTGCCTTTGTCCACCAGAAAACTCGTGAGGGTAACGATTTACGGCTTCTCTCGGTAGCCCCACTTTATCCAATAGTTCCAATACCCATTGTTTTCTTTCTACCGCCGTACCCATATTGTGGATAACGTACGGCTCTTCCAAAATCATGCCAATCGTATGCCTCTGGTTAAGAGACTCCATTGGGTCTTGAAAGACGATTTGCATTTCTTTACGTAGTGGGCGCATATCTTTTGCAGATAAACGCGTAATGTCCCTCCCTTCGAAATAAATTTTTCCCTCGGTTGGCTCAAACAGCTTTAAAATGGTGCGCCCTAAGGTACTTTTTCCGCAGCCTGACTCACCAACCAACCCCAGTGTTTTTCCTCGGTCAATTGAGAAAGAAACACCATCGACGGCCTTGATCGTATACCCCTTTGAAAAAAGTCGCTTTCCTGAGATAAAGTGCTGCTTTAAGTTCTCGATTCTTAATACTTCTTGCATCACTCCCCCTAGTTACTCTGGAAAATACTTGGATCAATTGGCTGTATATCGATCATTTGTTTTGGTTGATGATCTAAACTCGGCATCAACCCCAACAATCTTTTGGTATATGGATGTTGCGGCCTATCAAAAAGGTCAAACACATCCGCTTTTTCGACAATGCGGCCACCATACATCACGGCCACATCGTCACAAATCTCTGCAACAACCCCTAAGTCATGGGTGATAAATACCATCGCCATGCCCGTTTCTTGCTGAAGTTCTTGCATCAACTCTAGAATCGATGCCTGAACTGTCACGTCGAGCGCTGTTGTCGGCTCATCACAAATCAGAACATCAGGTTTACACGCAAGTGCCATTGCAATCATAACGCGCTGACGCATACCGCCAGACAGGTTATGTGGATACTCATCGACCCGCTTTTCGGGCATTGGGATTTTAACTTTCTCCAACATTTCAATCGCATAAGCATAGCGCTGTGTTTTTTCCAGTTCCGGTCTATGCAGTTCCAAGACTTCCATGATCTGTTTGCCTATGGTGTGCACAGGATTCAATGCCGTCATTGGATCTTGAAATATGATGGAAATGGCGTCACCACGCATTTCGTACATACGTTTTGTTGGAAGCTGTAAAAGGTCTGTGCCTTTATAGAGAATTCGTCCACCAACTACTTGACCATAAGGTTTTGGCAACAACCCCATGATCGACATAGAAGTCACACTTTTCCCACAACCAGACTCTCCCACTAGCCCCAGCGTACGACCTTTCTGAACATCGAAACTAACACCGTGCAGAACTTTTACCTTCCCGTCATCGGTCTGGAATTCAACTTCTAAGTCTTCTACTGTTAACACCGTTTCGCGATTCATTTACTACCCTTACCTACAGCTTAAACTTGTCGTCAACAACGCTGACAGCAGGGAAAGTGGTCCCCTTTTTCATTGCTTGTTCTGTTTCTTTTTTCGCGCTCTTGTCGATCCAGAAGTTTGCGATGTCCATTGGGTGGAAAATGCTTTCTGTTTTCTTGCTCATTGGGCTTTCTGGATACTTGATCCAGCGCCAGTGTATTGCGCGAGAGTAAGGCACCATGTAACCAGGGACGATAATGTTCGCTTCCGTAACGTAGTCTTGGATTTGATGCGACAGGGCGTAACGTTTTTGCTGGTCAAACTCAGCGTCATACGCTTCGATAAGTTCATCGAGCTCTGGACTACTGTAGTTGGTGTGCGCATTGGTCTGTGGCTTGTTAGCATTGTCAGAGTGCAAATACTCCCAGTAAGCCGGAATTTCACCCGATCCCATGTTAAGGAAAGCCAGCTCATGTTTTTTCTCTAGGATGTATTTGAACGCTGAAGAACCATCGACTAGGTTCAAAGTAAACTCTAGACCCGCTAACTTAGCTTGTTCTTTTAGGTACGCAATACGTGGTGTCCAAGTGTTGTAGCCATAGGTAATCGCAAACGATAGACGCTCACCTTTGTCATTTACGCGAATGCCATCTGGGCCGATTTTGTTAAAGCCAGCTTGCGCAAAAAACTCGGCAGCTTTACTTGGGCTGAACTCAGGCGCTTTATTGTCAGCTTTGTCGTACTCACCATGACCGAAACCAAGACCGTGTGGCTTACGTGAGTAATCGCCTCTCATGATATTGGCGATCATGCCATCGTAGTCAGTGGCGAACATAATCCCTTTGCGAAGATTGATGTCATCCAATAAAGGCTTAGCGGTGTTCATCCACAAACCACCTGCGCCTTGGGGCATTTGGTTGAATCCCCAAAATTTCTGGATGTAGCCATCTTTAGAGGCTTGCGAATCAGACTTGCCGTGCCAATACTCTGGCAAAATCATGTCAAAATAATCAAGCTTGCCTTTTTCGAAGTGCTTTAAAGCGATGTCGAAATCTCGAATCACACTGATTCTAATTTTGTCGACGTTATAACGGTTTTGGTAATAGCGGTTTGAATAGCCCCACCAGTCGTCACCAACGTGTTTAAACGTGACACTTTTGCCTTTTTTGACCTTGTCTAGGTAGTAAGGCCCTGCTGTTGGCTCGCTCTTAAAGTTGTACTTACGAACGAAGTTATCGACCATACCATCGCCATTTTCATCTTTGCCTCCTTTGAAGAAATGTTCAGGGCGAGGCTGAAAACCATTACTTGGCATATTGATTAACACCATCAACGCGTCTTGGCTCTGCTCTACGTCTGTTTCAACCGCGATGGTGTAATCGTTAATCTTAGTCACATTGGTGATTGAATTGCTGAAGAAGTCGTTGTACCAAGGGTCGACAATGTCTTTGGAACGGTAGTACTGGAGCATGAACACATAGTCATCTGCGGTTATCTTTTCACCATCTGACCATTTCGCGTTTTCGTCTAGCTGGAAGTAAACCGTTTTGTTGTCGTCCGAAAATGCCCAAGACTTGGCGAGTTGCGGAATCCATTTACCGGTATTAGGGTGGCGCTGCGCAAGCTTTGGAGATCCGTCCATAAAGTAGTGACGAAGACCTGAGTTTGCATCTGGTCCCACGCTTCGCAACGTCTGTGGGAAACTAATCATAAAGGTGCGTAACGTCCCTCCGCGTTGAGCCTCAGAAGAAGCGAATAACGGCTCTGAATCATTAGAAATCCAATTTAAATCAGCAGGTAAAGATTGCGCTTGAGACGAAAAAGCGACTCCAACTAGTGCCGCAATCGCGGTCAATTTAGCGAAATTTTTCATTATTATTACTTCCTTGTAAATCTGCGGCTATTCATAGCGAGTAAATTTTTTAGGGTCGAATGCGCTTCGAATAGCTTCGCCTATGAAGGTCACCATCACTAAAACAGCGACAATTGAAGTCACAACCGATACAACAATCCATGGAGCGTCGAGG
Source organism: Vibrio sp. MarTm2 (assembly GCF_027587055.1). Classification (NCBI taxonomy): domain Bacteria; kingdom Pseudomonadati; phylum Pseudomonadota; class Gammaproteobacteria; order Vibrionales; family Vibrionaceae; genus Vibrio; species Vibrio sp. MarTm2. The sequence goes on from NZ_JAPPTK010000001.1 coordinate 396,967, forward strand.
TTGGACTTACCTTGTTGGAGAAGCTCCCCCCAACTCGGGGTCGGCGGCATCAGCCCAAGACCTAAATAGTCAAGTGCGGTAAGCGCTGTGATATTTGCAGCGATAGTAAATGGCGCCAACGTTACAATCATCACCATTGTGTTGGGTAAGATATGATGAAGCAGAATACGGCTAGTCGATGCGCCCAAAGCTCGCGCCGCCATCACGTACTCTCGGGCTGACTCTTTATAAGTCATGGTTCGCATGTACCACGTAATGCCCATCCAGCCAAACAAAACGTTTATCGCGACAAAGAGCGCAAAGGTTGGTTGGGTGATCGACACTAAAATCATGATCACATATAGAAAAGGAACCATTGACCAGACTTCGATGAGTCGCTGTACGAATAAATCAAACTTTCCGCCAAAAAAACCCATAGAACAGCCAACGATGGTTCCAATCGCATAAGAAACCGCCATGGTCATTAGTGCAAAACCCATCGCAATGCGGAAACCGTAGACAAGACGCGCGAGGATGTCACGACCTATCACATCGGTACCTAAGTAGTGCTGAGTTTCGAAACTCGGAGCAAGAGGAGGGAAATCCCCACTAAAGTCTTGCTCGTACGGGTTCCACGGCACGATTGGCATAACAACAAAATTGCCGCTGTCTTCGCTATCAAATAATGCTTTTAACTGTCGGTAATCGGTTTCACTTGAATAATCCAAGCCAAACTCCGTACCGGGCTTTACATCACTAAAGACCGGGAATGACCACTCGTCATTGTACTTAACGACCAATGCTTTACTGTTCACTAATACTTCAGCAAATAGTGAGAGCAGTAAAAAAGTACTTAGAATAACAAGCGACCAGTAGCCGCGTTTTATCTCTTTAAAGTGCTTGATTTTCTTTTGAGTAAGAGGCGTTAATTTGATCATGATCCGAACCTCACTCGTGGGTCTGCGATGGCTACACATAAATCTGAAAGAATATTGCCAACCATTAACATCACAGCGTTAATAGCCACGATGCCCATCACGACTGGGTAATCGCGTTCGACAATGGACTCATAACCCAACAGGCCAATACCATCGATATTGAAAATAACTTCGATAAGGAATGAACCCGTCATAAAGAACAACAATGAGTTACCAAAGTGGCTCGCAATTGGAATTAAACTATTTTGAAGTGCGTGTTTTTTGACCGCCTTTTTAAATGGTAAACCTTTCGCAATTGCCGTTCGAATATAATCAGCGGAAATGTTCTCCATTAGATTATTTTTCATTGTCATTGTTAATGTCGCGAAGTCACCTATCAAATAACAGATTAGGGGCAATACCGCGTGCCACATAATATCTTTAAACTGTTCGAAGAAGGTTTCATAGTCATCAAAATCGTCACCGACAAAGCCCCCCATTGGAAACCAATCTAAGTTGTATGCAAAAACAGTTATTAAGAAGACACCGACAACATAACCGGGCAATGCGTAACCAACAAATATTAATACGGATGAAGTGGAATCAAACACTGAACCGTGCTTAATTGCCTTGTAATAGCCAAGCGGGATTGAGATAAAATAGCTTATAAAGAATGTCATTCCGCCATAAAATAAAGAGACAGGTAGGCGCTCAGCGATCATATCGCCGACGGGTTCGTAATAACGAGTTGACTCGCCAAAATCCAAGACAATAATTTTAGACAACCAATCTAAGTAGGCTTCAATTACAGGTTTATCCAATCCATAAAAAGCATTTAGGTCCGCAATCTGGTCTTCTGATAATGCAGAACTATTACCAGCAACACTGACCGATGCACTATCGGATCCTGAATGCATACTCGCCAACATTCGCTCTACAGGTCCACCTGGAACAAAACGTGTAATTGCGAATATTAAGATTGTGATACCTAAAAAGGTAGGTACGACTAATAATAGGCGTCGTAAAATATATGCTAACAATTGGAAATACTCCGTACCAATTACTAATTAAAGTGTCATCACATCCTGTGACTTATTAGAATACGCAACTGGTATAACCAGTATCTTTGACATTAATCTGTTGACGATAATCGATGTTTTCAAATCTATAAAACGAATTTATCAATTTTGTCGATTTTTATCGACTTACGTCATACTTTCTACAAAGTTTTGACGTAAAGGTAACATCGACTTTGCGTTGTGCCTCAGAATACTGGATTTTTAAGGATAAACGAGTAATTAGTGACAAGATAAGTTATCGGGTAAGGTTATAAAGCGAGAATTTGTAGAACTTTATGCTAAGCAAAAAAAGCCTAAACGATTGCTTCATTCATTTGAGTCGTTTAGGCCATGATATTTGGAGTTTTTATTTGTTATTTTAGTTGTAACAATTCGTTGTTAATACTAGTTAATACCTTTTCAGGGTTTTCTGCTTGAGTAATAGGTCGACCAATCACCAAGTAGTCCGAACCTGACTGAACCGCATCCACTGGTGTCATGATACGTTTCTGGTCACCAACAGCAGCACCCGTAGGTCGAATGCCTGGTGTAACGAGTTTAAATTCTTGGCCGATCGCCTGTTTTAGCATAGATGCTTCCTGAGCTGAGCAAACAACACCATCAAGACCTGAGTTCTTCGTCAACGTCGCCAGTCGAATAACATGGTCTCGTGGTTCAACGTTTAACCCTACGCCAGCCAAATCACCCTGTTCCATACTGGTTAGTACTGTTACCCCAATAAGCAGTGGTCGTTCCTTTCCGTAGGATTCAAGAATTTCGCGTGATGCTGTCATCATTCGTTCCCCACCACTCGCATGAACATTCACCATCCAGACCCCCAACTCTGCAGCCGCGCGGACGGCTTTAGAACATGTATTTGGGATGTCGTGGAATTTCAAATCAAGAAATACGGAGAAGCCACGTTTGTGAAGCTCTTTAACGAAATCAGGACCAAACAAGGTAAACATTTCTTTACCGACTTTTAGTCGACAAGAGCTTGGGTCGATTCGATCTACAAAAGCAAGTGCGTCAGCTTGGTTGTCATAATCCAGCGCAACAATAACTTTTTGGTCAATCATTTCATCTCCTAACTAGTATTAACATGCCTAAAAAAAGCAGCGGGATCACCGCTGCTCATTACGATTGGAAGCCCAATCAAATTCATTATTCTCCATCTAAACCTCTAATAGGCTTGATGGTTCCCCACCCTTTACACGATGGGCAATGCCAGTACATAGAGTGAGTCGAAAAGCCACATTTACGACATCGATAATGAGGCTTTACCTTCATTTGTTCTCCAACGAGCTTTTGCAACGTAGCCAAGCTCGCTTTCGCTCGGCCTTCTTCTGCTTCAGCCAAGTGATAGTCAATCAAGCGATAAAACCCTTTCATCGTCGGGTTTTTCACTAATTGACGGGTCAACAATTCCTGTGCAGATCCTGAACCTTCATGTTTTGCTACCAATTGAGCCAGCATTAATTCAGCAGAAGCGCCTGCTTTATTAACAATACATTGACGAAGGAACTCGAGTAGCTCATCTTCTGAGCCTAAATGATGATAGCAATCGGCAAGAATCGGTAGTACTTCACTGACGAAGTCGCTATCTTGTTCTAGTACCATTTCAAAATGCTTGATAGCACTTCTATAGTCTTCATTTTCTAAGTAGGTTTTGCCTAGCGCTATACTGGCCCTGACACATTTAGGGTCCTCGCTGAGCGCTTTTCTAAAGTGCTGTAAAGCTTTCGCTTGATTCCCATCCGCCTTTTCTTGCATCGCCAGTTCACACCAAAAGTGTGCAATGCTGTTGCGCATCCGCTTACGCCCCAGCTTAACCAGAAGCGTCGCGTAGTGGATGGCTTTAGACCACTCCCTAGTTTGCTGGTAGATAGAAACCAGTTGCTGTAAGGCTGCCTCACGATGATCTGGCTCTTCGACTAGCTGTTCAAAGATTTTTTCCGCTCGATCGAGAAAGCCAGAAACCATGTAATCTTTGGCTAATTGTTGAAGGGCGATATTTTTTTGGTCGATAGTGAGACCTGAGCGTGAGATTAAATTCTGGTGTATGCGGATGGCACGATCAACTTCTCCTCGTGATCGAAACAAGTTACCCAACGCTAAGTGTGTATCGATTGTTTCGTTATCAACTTGAAGAAGTTCTATAAAGTGGTCTACTGCTTTGTCTGATTGGTCAGAAAGAAGAAGGTTAAGACCCGTCACGTATTGACGGGATATTTGATTAGAGTGTTTCTGCTTGTCTTGTTGGGCACTGCGATTACCCATATACCAGCCGTATGCAGCGGCGATAGGTAACAACAAGAAGAGTATTTCTAACATCGAGTGGAGAGCCTACCTGCGTAACTTAAGATGCTTTGACCTGGGTAGCTTGCTCAGTGGCTGGAGAAAGTTTTTTTACTTGCTTCTTCAGCTTTCTTACTTGAAGTTGAGACTTAAGGTGCAAACTGCCAAAAATTAGCCAAGATATAGCAAAACCAGTCACAAATACGACGCCTAGAAGCGTAGAGAGGTGAAACTCACCTTGAGCAATTAAGTAATTGAAGTTAACAATCGCTTGGTTCTGAGAGCCTAATGCTAACGCCACTAAAAACAGAGCCAATACGATAACGATCTTTATAATTTTCATAGTCCATCACCTAAGCAAAAATCAGCCGTTACGATTATGCAGTAAAACCAATGAACAAACCATGCTTATATCGGTATAACCGCCAATAAAAAAGCGGCACTACTGAATAATGCCGCTTATCGCTAACGTTTTAGAAACTTAGCCGATATTTACACGCTCACGTAACTCTTTTCCTGGTTTAAAGTGAGGAACATACTTGCCTTCCAACTCCACCTTGTCACCAGTCTTAGGGTTGCGCCCAACTCGAGGCTCACGGTAATGTAGAGAGAAACTACCAAAACCACGAATCTCGATTCTGTCGCCACTTTCCAGTGTCGAAGCCATATGCTCTAAAATGTCTTTTACAGCATCTTCAATCTCTTTAGCTGAAAGGTGAGTTTGCTCAGCACAGAGTCTTTCGATTAACTCAGACTTAGTCATAGTTTCCCTCATAGAGTAATTTATCACTTATTATAGTAAGTAATACCAATTCCAACAAACACTTGCTTTCAATTTTAGACAAAGTTTGTTCAATTTGCACAACTAGAAACTCAACTTAATTGAACCGCTTTTGCCAATTGGTATTACTACTCATTTTCGAGTAAGAATAAAAAAGGAGCCTTACGGCCCCTTTTTCTTAAAAACGAGTAAATTACTCGCCTTTAGCTGCTTTGAATGCGTCAGCCATAGCGTTACCGAACGAAGCTTCATCAGCTTTGTTCAGAGAAGCCATTGCTTCTTGCTCTTCTGCTTCATCTTTAGCTTTGATAGATAGGTTGATTACGCGGTTCTTACGGTCAACACCTGTGAACTTCGCTTCAACGCTGTCACCAACGCTTAGGATTAGAGATGCATCTTCAACGCGGTCACGTGAAGCTTCAGAAGCGCGGATGTAACCTTCAACGCCTTCTACTAGCTCGATAGTTGCACCTTTAGCGTCTACTGCAGTAACAGTACCGTTAACTAGTGCACCTTTCTTGTTCTCAGCTACGTAAGCATTGAATGGGTCATTTTCCATTTGCTTAACGCCTAGAGAGATACGCTCACGCTCAGCATCTACAGCTAGAACTACAGCAGAGATCTCGTCGCCTTTCTTGTACTCACGTACAGCTTCTTCACCAGCAACATTCCAAGAAATGTCAGATAGGTGAACTAGACCGTCGATGCCGCCTTCTAGACCGATGAAGATACCGAAGTCAGTGATAGACTTGATCTTACCAGTAACTTTGTCGCCTTTAGCTTGCGCTTCAGCGAAAGATTGCCATGGGTTAGCTTTACACTGTTTCAGACCTAGAGAGATACGACGACGCTCCTCGTCGATTTCAAGAACCATAACCTCAACTTCGTCGCCAACATTAACAACTTTAGATGGGTGGATGTTCTTGTTAGTCCAATCCATTTCAGAAACGTGTACTAGACCTTCAACGCCTTCTTCGATTTCAACGAAACAGCCGTAATCAGTTAGGTTAGTAACGCGACCAGTTAGCTTGTGACCTTCTGGGTAACGCTTAGCGATTGCTACCCATGGATCTTCGCCTAGCTGCTTAAGACCTAGTGATACGCGAGTACGCTCACGGTCGAACTTAAGAACTTTAACTTGGATCTCGTCACCAACGTTAACGATCTCAGAAGGGTGCTTAACGCGCTTCCAAGCCATGTCAGTGATGTGTAGTAGGCCGTCAACGCCACCTAGGTCTACGAATGCACCGTAGTCAGTAAGGTTCTTAACGATACCTTTAACTTCTGCGCCTTCTTGTAGAGTTTCTAGAAGCTCATCACGCTCAACGCTGTTCTCAGACTCGATAACTGCACGGCGAGAAACAACTACGTTGTTACGCTTCTGGTCAAGTTTGATAACTTTGAACTCTAGCTCTTTGTTTTCTAGGTGAGCAGTGTCACGGATAGGACGTACGTCTACTAGAGAACCAGGAAGGAAAGCACGGATACCGTTTAGTTCAACAGTGAAACCGCCTTTAACTTTACCGTTGATGATACCAACAACAGTCTCAGCTTCTTCACAAGCTTTCTCAAGAACGATCCAAGCTTCGTGACGCTTAGCTTTCTCACGAGAAAGTTGAGTCTCACCGAAACCATCTTCAACAGCGTCTAGAGCTACGTCTACTTCAGCACCAACTTCAACTTCAAGTTCGCCAGCAGCGTTCTTGAACTGTTCAGCAGGGATAGCAGATTCAGACTTAAGACCAGCGTCAACAAGAACGAAACCGTTCTCGATAGCTACTACAGTACCTTTAACGATGCTGCCTTGTTGGAATTCTGTTTCGTTTAGAAACTCTTCAAAGAGTTGAGCAAAAGATTCAGTCATTTATTTAATCTTCAATAAATTAAACGTCCACGGGTATCCTACCGCATGGGGTTATTAAATTCGCCAGTCATCATCCTTGCGACCAACGCTCTGACCTAGCCGCCTAGGCGACTAGCTTAGATTTGATATATTGTAGTGCTTTTTCTACCACTTGGTCGATAGTCATCGACGTAGAATCAAGCAAAAGCGCATCCTCTGCAGGGCGTAATGGTGCCACTGGGCGGTTACGATCTCGATCGTCACGCTCTTGGATCTCGCACAAAAGGTCGTCAAATTTAACATCTAAACCCTTGCCTTGCAACTGTTTAAGCCGACGATTAGCGCGCTCTTCAGCGCTGGCATCTAGGAAAATTTTTGCTTCCGCTTGGGGGAAAACAACCGTCCCCATATCACGACCATCGGCGACCAAACCAACACCTTCAGCAAACGCGCGCTGACGTCGAAGCAATGCTTCTCGAACGCGCGGCAATGCCGCCACTTTAGACGCTGCCATACCTGTCTCTTCTTTACGAAGCTCACCTGAAACGTCTTCACCTTCAAGAATCACTTTTACAAGGTCCCCTTCAGCAATGAACTGAACATCAAGGTGTGTCGCCAAAGGAACAAGAGCGTTTTCGGATTCTAGATCCACACCATGGTGAATTGCCGCCAATGCGAGAACACGATAAATCGCGCCAGAATCGAGTAAGTGAAAACCTAACTTCTTAGAAAGAAGCATGCAAAGCGTGCCCTTGCCAGCTCCGCTTGGTCCATCAACGGTCACTACCGGTGTATGAGACGACATCATTAACTCCACGTTAGTTTGGTTCAGCGTAATTGTGCTGATTCAGTATCGGCGTGAAATTATAGAGGTATTCGAACAAGGGTGCTAGGAAGGATTGAGGAAAATTGAAAAAGAGCGCATACGCGCTCTAAACGAAATTTATAAGTGAATTCGCTCACGATTTTTATCAACCAGTGCCGGACCAATCCCCTTGACATTCACTAGCGACTCAGTGCTCTCGAAATCTCCGTGCTTTTCACGATAGTCGACTATCGCTTGCGCTTTTTTCATTCCAATTCCGGTAAGCAAATCTGCGAGTTCCTCAGCGCTCGCCTGGTTCACGTTCACCGTAATTTCTATTCCCTCATACTTTGGGTTCACTTTTTGATCTGCCAACGCGACTTGTGGCAAAGAAAGAACAAGTATGAATGTAAACAACCATTTTATGAACACAAAACTCTCCTTGAAGTAACGATAGAGGCATGAGGTTACCCTGAGAAATTGCATTGAAAACTACACAGTACAAAAAACAAAACGGGCTGCAAATGCAGCCCGTTTTTATCGATATATCAATTACATTGAAATTATTGAGACACTACAAAATACTCAATATCGGTCGTTTTACGTAAAACGCTTATCAATCCAGTTAAGTCGAGTTGAGCATTCATCTGTGTCAACTGGTTACTAATTTGCGCGTTGTACTGAGCGTCAAACTCATCACTCACATTCGATAGCTTAACAACCGCAATGTTTCCGTTAAGCTCTTTAGCCTGAGCGTACTCAACCTTGCCTTCTGATGGCTTAGGCATTGCGAAAATAACATCTGCCATAGGTGCACTGCGATCAACTGCTTGTACGTCATTGAATGCGAGACCATTTTCGTTTAACAGCTCTTGCTTACCTTCTTTTAATTCTGCGACAAGCTTATCCGCCAATGCAATCGCGTTCTGCTCGCCTTTGATCTTGGACAATGTCGCCACAACTTGTTCACGAACATCGTCTAAAGGCAAAACCATTTCGTCACGATAATCTTCGACACGAACTACGATGACATGCTCAGGTGCAACTTCAATCACTTCTGAGTTCAAACCATCTTCTTTTACTTCTGGGCTGAGGATAGCTTGCAACACTGATGGAGCTTTCAGCAGTTCAGGCGCATCGACTTGCGAAATAAAATCCGTCGTTTCAATTTTCGCGTCAATAGCTGCCGCAGCGTCATCTAGTGAGTCAGGGTACTCAAAGGCAACTTTCTCTAATTCGCTTTGCAGCTCATAAAACTGGTCGATGGCTTGTTGGTCTTTCAGCTCTTGTTTGATCTGAGCCGCGACGTCAGCGTATGGCTTAACGACCGAGCCTTTAAGCTCATCAAGCTTGATAATGTGGTAGCCAAAGTCAGATTTGACTAAACCCGTTACATCACCCACGTTCTTCAGTGCAAATGCTGCTTCTTCGAAAGCTGGGTCCATGACATCACGCTCAATCCAACCCAGCGATCCGCCTTCTGATGCGCTACCAAAGTCATCTGATTTTTCTTCTGCCAACGCTGCAAAATCTGTCCCAGCGTTAAGCTCATCCAAAATTGCCTGTGCTTTAGCTTGGTCATCACCTTCGACTAGTATGTGACTTACGCGACGCTGTTCTTCTGAAGAATATTTATCTAAATGTTCTTCAAAGTACTTTTTAGCTTCTTCGTCAGAGACAGTTATTGCATCTTTTAGCTTCTGAGCTGACAGCTCGATGTAAGCGACTTTCACCTGTTCCGGACGTGTATAGCGCTCTGAGTTTTGCTCGTAGTAACCTTGAATTTCATCATCCGACAATTCTACTTTAGCTGCGAAGTCATCAAGAGGCAGACTCAGCGTTTGAACCTCACGAGTTTGAGTCAACAACTTAGCCTGTGCTTCAACTTCTGCTGGAAGAGAGAAATCACTCGCTTGAATCGCTGTTAGGAGTTGGTTACGAACCAAATCACGACGCAGATACTCCGCAAAACTTTCCGGAGTGAAACCCGCACGACGCAAAGACGACTGATAGATTTCTTGGTCAAACTTACCATCAACTTGGAACTGAGGCATTTCAACAATCATGGTACGTACTTGAGCATCACTTACACGTAAACCTAGAGATGCGGCATGTTGCTCAAGCAGCAAATCATTGACCATACGATCAAGAACTGATTTTCGGAAAGATTCTACGTAGCTAGGATCTGCAAGAAGATTTGAGAAATAATCGCCAAGTTGAGCTTGCATGCGATTGCGTTCATTTTGATACGCTTGCTCAAACTCACCACGGCCAATTTCTACGTTGCCCACTTTTGCAGCTGTGTTGCCAGCGCCACCAACAATGTAGCTTCCTACACCTGCAAAAACGAAAGATAGGATGATAAGTCCCAGGATAATTTTTACCGCGATGCTGTTAACGCCTTCGCGTAATCGATCCATCATACTTAAACTACTCTCCGCTCGCACATCTCAGCATTGTTGAGAACACTCAGATGTGCCTAATACTAAAACAAAAATGAATAGCGCGATAATACCAGAAAAAGAAATGCGCATCAGTATGATGCGCATATTTTAAAAAGGTTCTAACAAAATTGGGGATGAAGCCAATTTTTATTAGTTACAAGCGTCTTTTAGTGCTTTACCCGCTTTGAATGAAGGTACTTTCGCTTCAGCAATTTGAATTTCTTCACCCGTTTTTGGGTTACGGCCTGTGCGAGCTGCACGAGTGCGAACGCTGAATGTACCGAAGCCAACAAGTGCAACTTGATCACCAGACTGAAGTGTATCACTCACTGCTTCGATAAGAGCGTCAAGTGCGCGGCCTGCTGATGCTTTAGATAGATCTGCGTTTTCTGCAATTTTTTCTACTAATTGTGTTTTATTCACTGTGATTCCCCTTTGCGCTACCTTATTTAGTTATTTACGGTAGCTTTCGTTCCATTTGTTTCAAATCAGCGACAATCCCTTATACCGCAAGGGCTGAAGCTATAGTCGCTAACGTTAGCGCCCAAAAAAAACGCTGACAAGCCTTTTTAAGCCTATCAGCGTAATCTTTTACTTATTTTTGCTACACATCACTATTTTGCGACAGCAATCTCGACACCTGACGGGTCTTTTTCTAATGCAACTTGAAGTACTTCATCAATCCATTGCACCGGAATTACCTTCAGATCAGCGATGACATTGTCTGGAATTTCTTCCAAATCGCGCTCATTGTCTTTAGGAATCAGTACTGTTTTGATACCACCACGATGAGCCGCAAGCAGTTTCTCTTTTAAACCACCGATAGGTAGGACTTCACCACGCAAGGTAATCTCACCTGTCATACCGACTTCCGCTTTAACAGGGTTTCCTGTAAGGCTGGAAACCAACGCGGTACACATGGCAATACCCGCACTTGGACCATCTTTTGGTGTCGCACCTTCTGGTACGTGTACGTGAATATCGCGCTTCTCATAGAAGTCTGAGTTAATACCAAGCTTCTCGGCACGTGAACGCACTACCGTCATTGCCGCCTGGATAGACTCTTTCATCACGTCACCCAGTGACCCTGTTTGCGTCAGCTTGCCTTTGCCTGGCATCGCTTCCGTTTCAATAGTCAACAGATCGCCGCCCACTTGCGTCCAAGCTAGACCTGTCACTTGACCAATACGGTTGCTATCTTCCGCTTTGCCATAATCATGGCGCTGAACACCCAGATATTCTTTTAGATTATCCATAGTAACAATGACGGTCTTAAGCTCTTTATCGAGCAAGATATTCTTCACTGCTTTGCGACAAATCTTCGAGATCTCACGCTCTAGGCTACGAACACCCGCTTCACGCGTGTAGTAACGGATTATGCCAATAATGGCTGAATCTTCGATCTCAATCTCACCCACTTTTAGGCCGTTGCGCTTGATCTGTTTTTCAACTAAGTGACGCTTCGCAATATTCAGCTTTTCGTCTTCGGTGTAGCCCGATAAACGAATCACTTCCATACGGTCTAACAGTGGGCCTGGAATATCCATCGAGTTCGACGTTGCCACGAACATTACGTCAGATAGGTCATAATCGACTTCTAGATAGTGGTCGTTAAACGCGTTGTTTTGTTCAGGGTCAAGCACCTCTAACAGGGCAGATGACGGATCACCACGCATATCAGACGACATCTTGTCGATTTCATCCAATAGGAATAGCGGGTTCTTCACACCAACTTTGGACATTTTCTGAATAAGTTTACCCGGCATTGAACCAATGTATGTACGACGGTGACCACGAATCTCCGCTTCATCACGTACGCCGCCTAATGCCATGCGCGTGTATTGACGGCCTGTCGCAGCAGCAATTGAACGACCTAGAGACGTTTTACCCACACCAGGAGGACCAACAAGACATAGAATTGGACCTTTAAGCTTATTGATTCGATTCTGAACCGCCAAGTATTCTAGAATGCGCTCTTTAACACGCTCTAGACCATAATGGTCTTCGTTTAGAATTTCTTCTGCTTTCGCCAAGTTCTTCTTAACTTTCGAACGCTTGCTCCAAGGTACACCAAGCATCCAATCGATGTAGCCACGTACAACAGTTGCTTCTGCTGACATTGGTGACATCATCTTAAGCTTTTGTAGCTCTTGCTCGGTTTTTTCCCGCGCTTCTTGAGGCATTTTAGAATCAGCGATTTTCTGTTTCAGAGCTTCAAATTCGTCAACGCCATCTTCGCCTTCACCCAGCTCTTTCTGGATGGCTTTCATTTGCTCGTTCAGGTAGTACTCGCGTTGAGATTTTTCCATCTGCTTTTTAACACGAGTTCGGATGCGCTTCTCAACCTGTAGCAAGTCGATTTCCGACTCCATTTGCCCCATCAAGAATTCCAGACGCTCTGTTACGTCTAAGATCTCAAGAACTGTTTGTTTGTCAGCGAGCTTGAGCGGCATATGCGCAGCGATGGTATCTGCAAGACGAGCTGCTTCGTCAATACCACTGAGTGACGTGAGAACTTCTGGTGGGATTTTCTTGTTGAGCTTAATAAAGCCTTCAAACTGATTGATTGCACTACGAACAATGACTTCGTGCTCGCGCTCGTCAAGTTCTTCCGTGACCAGATATTCAGCATCAGCAACGAAGAACTCATCATCAGTCAGACTATTGATTTTTGCGCGTTGTTGACCTTCAACAAGAACTTTTACTGTTCCATCTGGTAGCTTTAAAAGTTGAAGAATAGTCGCAACGGTACCAACATCGAAAAGATCATTCTTCGTTGGTTCATCTGTATCCGCTTCTTTCTGCGCAACTAGCAGCACTTGCTTGTTGTTATCCATTGCCGCTTCGAGACAAGCGATGGATTTTTCACGACCAACAAACAAAGGAATTACCATGTGCGGGTAAACGACTACATCTCTTAGAGGTAGTACAGGGATCTCGATACGTTCGGAACGTTCCAAGTTCATATTATTCTCTCTTCCGCTTAGTCTTATGAGCAGTATATGGGGGCTAATTGGTTGGATTCAATGAAAGAATAAAAAAAAGGAGGTAATTGATTACCTCCTTTTCTGATTTAGCAAATTATGTGAATCGGGTTACGATTCTGCACCCGCAGCTTGGTTGTCAGCGTTGCTGTAAATCAACAGCGGTTCAGATTCACCGTTGATGACTGACTCATCAATTACAACTTTGCTTACGTTATCCATTGATGGCAACTCGTACATCGTCTCAAGAAGAACCGCTTCAAGAATCGAACGCAATCCGCGAGCACCTGTTTTACGCTCCATCGCTTTCTTAGCGATAGCTCGTAGTGCATCTTCACGGAACTCAAGCTCAGAGTCTTCAAGTTCAAACAAGGCTGCATACTGCTTCGTTAATGCGTTCTTGGGTTCACAAAGAATCTGAATCAACGCATCTTCGTCAAGCTCAGTCAATGTTGTTGTCACTGGTAGACGACCGATGAACTCAGGGATTAGGCCGTATTTAACCAAATCTTCTGGCTCAACCTGAGTGAACAATTCACCCACAGTCTTAGTTTCGTCTTTAGAACGAACTTCCGCACCAAAACCAATACCAGTGCCCGTTGCAACACGTTGCTCGATGACTTTATCTAGGCCAGCAAACGCACCACCACAAATAAATAGAATCTTAGATGTGTCTACTTGTAGGAATTCTTGCTGAGGATGCTTACGACCACCTTGCGGGGGAACTGAAGCAACCGTACCTTCGATAAGTTTTAGAAGCGCTTGCTGAACACCTTCACCAGAAACATCACGAGTGATCGATGGGTTTTCAGCTTTGCGTGAAATCTTGTCAATTTCGTCGATGTAAACAATACCGCGCTCTGCTTTCGCGACATCGTAATCACATTTTTGGAGCAGTTTTTGAATGATGTTTTCAACATCTTCACCAACGTAACCCGCTTCAGTCAGCGTCGTTGCGTCTGCCATTGTGAAAGGTACATCTAGGAAACGAGCTAGGGTTTCAGCCAGTAGTGTTTTGCCACTACCCGTTGGACCGATAAGAAGAATGTTACTCTTACCAAGTTCCACACCTTCGCTTGTCGTGTCGCCGTTACGTAAACGCTTGTAGTGGTTGTAAACGGCCACTGCTAGCACTTTCTTAGCGTAATCTTGACCGATCACATAGTCATCTAAATGTTCACGAATTTCTCTTGGAGCGGGTAACGCTTCAGATTGTTTTTTCGGTAGAACATCTTTAATTTCTTCACGAATAATATCGTTACATAGATCGACACATTCGTCACAGATATAGACGGATGGACCGGCGATCAGCTTGCGAACTTCGTGCTGGCTTTTGCCGCAGAAAGAGCAGTAAAGAAGCTTACTACTACCGCTCTCTTTGCTTTTATCTGTCATTCGCTAACCTCTTAGCCTTTACTCATATGATTTGAGTGTATATCAATTTAAACCGAATTGCGCTAAACAATTGCTATCAATTATTCACCGCGGTGGCTTAATACTGCGTCAACCAAACCGTACTCCACAGCTTGCTCAGCAGCCATAAAGTTATCACGATCGGTATCGCGTTCAATCACTTCTAACGGTTGCCCTGTGTGCTCAGCCAGCAGCTTGTTCAGCTTCTGTTTGATGGTCAAAATCTCTTGCGCATGAATTTGAATATCAGACGCTTGACCTTGGAAACCGCCAAGTGGTTGGTGAATCATCACGCGCGAATTAGGCAGTACATAACGCTTGCCTGGTGCGCCACCAGCAAGTAAGAATGCGCCCATTGAGCACGCTTGTCCCATACATACCGTGCTGACATTTGGTTTGATAAACTGCATGGTGTCATAAATAGACATACCCGCTGTCACACTACCGCCAGGAGAATTGATGTATAGGAAAATATCTTTATCAGGATTTTCAGACTCTAGGAAAAGTAGCTGCGCCACGACAAGATTTGCCATGTGATCTTCCACTTGACCCGTTAAGAAGATAACGCGCTCTTTCAGCAAGCGAGAGTAAATATCGTAAGAACGTTCACCACGGGAAGTCTGTTCAACCACCATTGGTACTAGCGCGTCTAGAATTGGCGACATTGCATTTTTTTCTTGGTAGCTCATATTCTTATGTCCCTAAAATAAATGGCCCGAATGACAAATATCATACGGACCATTGTTAGCAGAATAGTTAACGTTTCGTCAACCTTCTACGCAAGATATTGCTTATTAAGCCGCTGGCTGCTGGTTCATTAGCTCGTTGAAGCTAACTTCTTTTTCAGTAACCTGAGCTTTAGCGATGATTGCGTCAATTGCTTGCTCTTCAAGAGCAACGTTGCGCATGTTGTTCATCATTTGCTCGTTTTGCTCGTAGTAAGCAACAACTTCAGCTGGATCTTCGTAAGCTGTCGCCATTTCTTCGATTAGCGCTTTCACTTTCTCGTCGTCAGCTTTTAGCTCTTCAGACTTGATTACTTCGCCTAGAAGAAGACCAACAACTACGCGACGCTTAGCTTGTTCTTCGAACAGTTCACGTGGAAGTTGTGCAGCCGCTTCAGGGTTGCCACCGAAACGCTGTGCAGCTTGCTGACGTAGAGTACCGATTTCTTGATCGATAAGTGCCGCAGGTACGTCGATTTCGTTCTCTTTAACTAGACCGTCGATTGCTTGCTCTTTGATGCGGTTCTTAACAGCTTGCTTAAGCTCACGCTCCATGTTCTTACGAACTTCAGCTTTAAGTGCGTCTACGCCACCTTCAGCAACACCGAACTTAGAAACGAATTCGTCGTTCAGTTCTGGAAGCTCACGCGCTTCAACTTTGTTTACTTTAATCGCAAACTTAGCCGCTTTACCTTTTAGGTTTTCTGCGTGGTAATCTTCAGGGAAAATTACGTCGATTTCGAATTCCATACCAGCAGTCTTACCTGCGATACCGTCTTCAAAACCAGGGATCATGCGACCCGCGCCCATTTCTAGTGGGAAGTTCTCAGCTTTACCGCCTTCGAATTCTTCGCCGTCAATTGAGCCAACGAAATCGATAGTTGCGCGCTTGCCTTCTTCAGCCGCTTCTTCTACTTCAACCCAACCAGCTTGTTGCTTACGTAGCGTTTCGATCATCTCTTCAACGTCAGCGTCATTTACTTCAGTTGTTGGTTTTTCAACAGTGATGTTCTCTAGGCCTTTAAGCTCAACTTCTGGGTAAACTTCGAAAGTTGCGTTGAAAACTAGGTCTGCACCTTCTTTGTTTTCAACTGGAGCGAACGTTGGTGCACCTGCTGGGTTGATTTTTTCTTTAACGATCGCTTCGATGAAGTGACGTTGCATTACTTCGCCCATCACGTCTTGACGTACTGCTTTGCCGTACATCTTCGCAACCATTTTTAGAGGCACTTTACCTTTACGGAAACCATCGAAACGACGGTTCTTTGCGATGTTGCGTAGTTCAGCTGTCACAGCATCTTCGATGTTTGCAGCTGGAACAGTAATGTTAAGACGGCGCTCTAGGCCCTCTAGAGTTTCAACAGTAACTTGCATTATTCATTAACCTCAAAACTGGCTCAGTCTTGCTGAGCTTATGTGCCCTAAAATCCAAAAACAGGTATTAGGACCCATCCTTGTTTGTACTCTGCGAGTACTCTTTATAAATCGAGTATCGATAACGGCAAAGATCCGCTATCGGACTAATGAGCGATATCTTTACGAATCCGAGTTCGTGAAAGGTATCTCCGATTAGCCTCAGGATAAAAATTTAGACGCAGCATTCTACCGACCTAGTCGATAGCTGTCGAGCCGATCCCTAAGATACCGTTAGGATTACCCTAAAAACTCACTTAACTGCTATAAAAAGAAGCAATAAAGTCGTTATTGTCTTCAGAAATGGGGACATTAATAGCTTTTTCAAGAGAAACTAGCCTTTTTTTGGAATTAAACAAAAAAAGGAGATCTAAGTCCGGTTTTATTCCTCATTTTTGTTACACCTTTAAACACAACCGTAACAAAAAATATTACCCTGAAGGCTCGATTGTCACCTTGATTTCATGGAAGTCTATGGCCTCATTCCGCCGTCCTTATGTTTACCTTTTTTTAGCTTACGTCACTTGCCTAGTGGCTGGCTCAAAGTTGGTATGGAATTTCAATCATCAATCACTACTTGAAGAGCATCAAGCGCAGCTCGACCGATTTTCTAGTCACATTTACGCGAAGTTAGACAAGTATGCCCACTTACCCCAGTTACTTGCCGAAGACCGCGAGCTGACATCTGCACTGTTGCAGCCCGACAATCCGGCACAGATTGATCTAACCAATCGATACTTAGAAGACGTCAATTCCATCATCCAAGCGTCGGACACCTATCTCCTCGATCGTTGGGGCAACACTATAGCCGCGAGCAATTGGAGTTCAAGCCGTACTTTTTTAGGCAAAAACTTTGCTTGGCGCCCCTACTTTTCTGAAGCGATTCAAGGGCAACGAAGTCAATATTTTGCGTTGGGCTCAACGTCTGGTCAGCGAGGCTACTACTATTCGTTTCCTGTTATTTACGCGGCGGAAAACATTGGGGTCATCGTTGTCAAAATGGATCTCTCGGCCATAGAGGGCAACTGGAAAGGAAAGCAGAGTACGTTTGTTGCAACCGACAAATACAACATCGTGTTTATGTCGAGTAACCCAACTTGGCTGTTCAAAAGCTTAACTGACATAAGCAAATCTAACAGGGCGCTCATCACCGAAAGTCGTCAATACTTGGATACCCCGATTCTCTCTCTCGCGTTACATGGAGATCTTACCGCTAAACACTCTGAACTTTGGGAATCCAATCAAGGTGGATTTAAGGGCGTTTACATGGCTTCCAATCGCCCATTTCCTCAGCTGGATTTGACCATCCGAGTGCTCACCGACAAAGTCACCTTGCTGTGGCCAACTTTGAGCTTTGGATTAGTATTAACACTCCTGTTCGTTATCGCATTTTTGACCCTTCAACTGACGCATCAAAGACATCAGAAAAAACGCCAATTTGAACAACTGCAATCTGAAGCAAAACAAAAGCTCGAGTTTTTAGTTATGGAGCGAACGTCCGAGCTTCAAGCAGAAATCTTGGAAAGAACTCGCACTGAAGAAGCCTTACGACAAACGCAAAATGAGCTTATCCAAGCGGCAAAACTTGCCGTACTGGGTCAAATGTCTGCGAGTATCAGCCATGAACTAAATAACCCACTCGCGGCAATTCGAAGCTTTGCTGACAACGGAAGGCGATTCTTGACCAAAGAGAAATTTGACCGAGTCGATGACAACTTAGCTCGTATCTCAAATTTGACCGATCGGATGGCAAAAATAAGTAATCAGCTGAAATCGTTCACCCGTAAATCTGATAGCCAAGATGTACAACTTTTGGAACTTGCACCGGTAATCATTTCCGCCAAGGAACTGGTGACCCCACAGATAAAAAGCCATCAAGTCACTTTCAACATCAATATCGAGGGCTTGTTAGCCAAAGTCGACATTAACGCTATCCAGATTGAGCAAGTGCTGATCAATCTCATCACCAATGCCGCTCAAGCCGTTGAAACGTCAACAGAACGTATCGTAAACCTTTCCTATCATCAAAACGATGCTGTGGTATCGGTTTTTATCGATGACAGTGGACCGGGAATCGATACGACGACCGCAGCCCATCTGTTTGAGCCGTTCTTTACCACCAAGAAAAATGGCTTGGGGCTAGGGCTATCGATTTCTCAGCAAATCGTTCAAACCATGAATGGAGAGCTCAGCGTTGGCCAGTCTCCTCTTGGCGGTGCAAGGTTTACTCTGACATTACCCAATAGACTTCAATCCACACATGCCAATCGCAAGGATACATGTTGATGTACGATGTATTTTTCATTGATGACGAGAGCGACATTCGCATCGCCATTGAACAGAGCTTCGAATTAGAGGAGATTACTGCCCTCTTTTTCGCCAGTGCAGAAGACGCCATGCTCGCAATAAAGCAACACGGCATGCCTAAAGTCGTCATCTCAGATATTTGTTTGCCTGGTTTATCTGGCGAGAACCTCTTATCGACCGTGTTAAACCAAGATAGCGATGTCCCTGTTATCTTAATTACAGGCCACGGAGATATATCAATGGCCGTCAATGCGTTAAGGAATGGCGCTTACGACTTTATCGAAAAACCTTTTGCTATTGACCGCTTAATTGATACGACGAATCGTGCGATAGAAAAGCGCCAGCTGACCCTTGAAAACCAAGAGCTAAAGCGAAGCCTGAAAGCAAGCCAAACTCTTGGTCCAAGAATTATTGGTGATACTCAATCCATCCAATCACTTCGTGACACCATTTCTCACATTGCCGATACAAACGCAGACATTTTATTGTTCGGCGAGACTGGAACAGGTAAAGAGCTCTTCGCTCGATCAATCCATGAGCAGAGCTCTCGACGTGAAGCAAACTTTGTGGCTATCAACTGTGGCGCTGTCCCAGAAAACTTGATTGAGAGTGAGTTATACGGACATGAGAAAGGCGCTTTTACTGGTGCCGATGCCACACGAATCGGTAAGTTCGAGCACGCCCAAGGGGGGACCTTGTTTCTCGACGAGATTGAGTCGATGCCAATGCAGGCGCAAATTCGTTTGCTAAGAGTACTGCAGGAACGCGTGATTGAGCGAGTTGGGTCCAACACTCTGATTCCAGTAGATATAAGAGTGATTGCTGCCACCAAAGTCGATCTTAAGCAAGCCGCCGCCTCCGGAGAGTTTCGTGAGGATCTTTATTATCGCCTAAACGTGGTGACTCTCGACCTTCCTCCGCTTCGACAACGTAAAGAAGACATCCCCGCCCTGTTTCATCACTTTTTACTGGTGGCGGCTGCTCGCTACGGGAAAGCGGCAAATGCTCTACCTGAAGCTGATTTACAGACTCTTATGAGTCATGATTGGCCGGGTAACGTTCGGGAGTTACGTAACAGTGCTGAACGATTTGTCCTATTAGGAAACCTTGGCCACCTAAACCCAACACAGCCGATTGCCGATTCAATTCCGCTTACTACCCAAGTCGCGGAGTTTGAGAAAACTCTAATTGAACAAGCCTTGGCGAGTAATCACGGTAAGATCAACGAAACACTCGATACCCTACAACTTGCACGCAAAACGCTGTACGACAAAATGCAAAAATATGGGATTGATAAGAACAGTTACAAAACGGAATAGACTCGACCTAAGAAAAGCAAAAGCCCCTAGCCAAATTAATAAGATAGGGGCTTAGTTTTGCTCGTTATTCGTAGCGCGTGAATTGATATACCACGCTTTCTGACGCTCGCTCTATTTGTTGATTATACTCTTTGAGCGCATTCGGCATTACATCTGGCTGCTTTCTTTCAAGCTGATAGTGAATCCTTGCCTTACGATACTCGCCTGAAACTTTTGACAGCCAGTTTCCCTCTTCTCCGTTAAGCGACAGTGAAAAATCGAATGCCTCATTATTTACTTTGAGCTCGTCTGGAGTAATTTTCCAAGGTGATGGCAACTCAACCACCATGGTTTGAGCAACTTTGACTGGTCTCCCTATGTAAAAAGGAGTACTGCGCCGTTTCGCTTCTGACACATACACATTTGCACCAATCACGTCTGCATACACCTCAAACTGTGGGTCATCATCTTCATTCAGGTACCACATTTTCTCGATGTCATAATTCTCTGTCATGTACAGTTCATTCTTCATTAAGTCATCGAAATAATAGAATTTCTTAGAAGCAGAGATACCTTCATAGTGTTTGTTGTAGAAGCCTTCAAATTCATCCATCACTTGCTCAATTGAGTTAGCCGAAAGATAACGCCTCATTCTGTCAGCCTGTTTGCCCTTGTAAGTCGTTTCTACGTGTAGCGTTGAAGCACCATTCTCATGAGAAGCCACTTTAAAGGTGGATGTCGTTTCAACTTGATTTAGGTTATTTGTGTCGATAAGCGTCGGGTAAATTTCACCTTGTTTGATGATCAAACCATAACCAAGCTCTGATTGAGTCATTGTGGCTAGGCTATCCGACAGCTCTGTTTGGGTAGGATCAATCCAAAAGGTCTTGCCCTGAAAATAGAAGGTGACAATAACATGGTTGAATGCGCTGTGCCCTGAAGGTTGCCCGGCTAGATGCTTACGGTATACGGTACTCACTAGTGCAGGGTTTGCTTCAATACCCAGTTCCCGTAGCATAGCTGTCAACAACACTGACTTATCTTTACAGTCTCCATACCCTTGCTGCAAAGTTTGCTCCGGTTGTCTAGGAGCATGGGAGCCAATACCATTTTCTATCCCCAGATAGCGTATCGATTGCTGAGCAAGTTTAATCGCAGCAATCACTTGTCTCTCTGGGTCTTCAATAGCTTTCAGTTTACTCATTTCAGCAGCAAACTTACTACCTTGGGCGTCTATCTGGTAGTGAGGCAAAGCCCAAGAAACGACATCCGCCCAATTCTCATAGTTATTGATATTGATATATGGGTACTCAATAAACCAATCTGGTTGATCCGCTTCATTTAGATAGCTGTATGAACGACGTTCATCAGAATAAATATGCTCAACCATTTTACCATCTTGGTTAATTTCAGCTTTTAGGTGTCGGCTGTCACCGTATCGATTAACGGTATATTGGCTATCCTTAGGCGTTAGAACTCTTGCATAAGTCTTTAGAACCGGCACACTCCAGCCCATTTTTATCCAACGGTCGACTTTGCCACTAAAGACCGGATTCAGCCCTTTAATCGAGTAGCTATAATCAATAATATCCCCTTCTTGAACATCGTTAATCACTATGTAGAAGGTCTCTTGACCACTATAAAGCAGCTTTTCTAGGTCGACTTCGCGCTTGAATCGCTTTACGTCAATACTAGATAACCGTTCCAAGGGTTTGCCCTCACGCCACACTTTGACATTATGGAGCACCACTTCTTCATAACTAGGATCGAAGTCTATCGCTATTTGAGAGTTGCTCTCTACTCCTTCAGAGTTCACTGCTTGAGTGACGTAACGACTATAAAACGTCGGTGTATTTGATAACGCATTAAACTGATTAGAAACCAGCATGTAGATGCTGCCATCTACTCTATCTTTACGCTGAGCCTGCGCTTCAAATGATTGTTCGACCACCCAACTTGGTACCGGGGAGATTTCTATTTCTGCTGCCTGCACACTACTTATCACTAAAGCTACAAGCCATAACCACTGTCGTTTCATTTAATATCCGTTTTTTTTGTATTTCTAACTTTTTCATTTATAAAATGAATACTTTGCGCATAGTAATCATTTTCGATTCCCCTCGCCACCCAACTGATTAATTTAACAACGAATAGAACAAAAAAAGCCCCGCGGTTAAGCGAGGCTAATTCTTGCAAGTCACGTTATTTTGTTATGATCTCAGGTCCCATTAAAGTGGTTGGCAACCATGTCGATACCCAAGGTACATAAGTAACAATAATGAGGAAGAGGAACATAACTGCAACCCAAGGCAGTGCCGCTTTCACCACTTGCATCATCGACATCTTAGCGACCCCGGCGGTTACAAATAAGTTCAACCCAACCGGCGGGGTGATCATCCCTATCTCCATGTTCACCACCATCATGATACCTAGGTGAATAGGGTCAATGCCGAGTGCAATCGCAATTGGGAATACCAATGGCGCTACAATGATCAACAGCCCTGATGGTTCCATAAACTGACCACCAATCAAAAGCAATACGTTCACCACAATCAAGAAGGTAATTGGCCCAAGGCCGGCTGATAGCATAGACTCTGTGATCATTTGCGGAATGCGCTCTTCCGTCAACACGTGCTTTAAGATCAAAGCATTAGCGATGATAAACAGCAGCATAATAGTCAGCTTACCTGCATCGTACAGAGTATGCTTTGTGTCTTTATGCACGAACGCTTGGAATACTTTGACGATCGCAGGCTTAGTATTCTTCTTGTCTGCGAACGGCCCCATGTCCTTATAGATAAAGTTCGCGATAAAGAAAGAGTAAACCGCTGCCACTGCGGCCGCTTCTGTCGGGGTGAAGATACCGCCATAGATACCACCGAGGATGATTACCACCAGCAACAGACCCCAGCTTGCATCTTTCGCTGCAGCAAACATTTCACCCCAACCGACAAATGGCTGTTTAGGTAGATTCTTAATGCGCGCCGCAATGTAGATGGCAATCATCAGCATCACACCGGCAAGCAGACCAGGAATAACACCGCCAAGGAACATACGACCAACCGACACATCCGTCGCTGCCGCATAAACCACCATGACGATAGAAGGTGGAATCAAGATGCCTAGCGTACCAGCGTTACAAATCACCCCAGCAGCGAAATCTTTCGAATAGCCGTTTTTGATCATCCCTGCGATAACGATACTACCAATCGCCACCACTGTTGCTGGTGAAGACCCAGAAAGAGCCGCAAACATCATACATGCGACCACGGAAGCCATCGCTAAACCGCCTCGGAACCAGCCAACCATTGCAATCGCAAAACGGATAATACGTTTCGCAACACCGCCGGTAGACATAAAACTCGATGCCAGAATAAAGAATGGAATCGCTAGTAAGGTGTAGTGACCAGCAAACGCATTAAATAGGGTTTGAGCGACCGACGCCAACGAGGCATCCGAATGCATCATCAAAAACAGAATACTCGACAGGCCCAATGATACGGCGATTGGCACGCCAATTAGCATAAAGCCAACCACCATTACGAATAGAAACAAAATATCCATGGTTTAGCTCTCCTTGCTCTTATCGTTATTGTCAGAGTTGGCTGCAGATTTAGGCTCCATTGCCTCTCCCGCATCTTTTAACTCTTCTTTGAGCGCTTCTAACTCCTCCTCTGCTTCGTGGCCAGCAATCAGGCGATCGAGCTTACCGGTGGCGATTTGAACGGTGATCTGCACAAAACGGAATGTCATTAGCGCCATCCCAATTGGCAGCGCCATATAAGGAATAAAGCGCGGCAGTTTTTCATAGCGCTCACCTTCGTTGAGCCAATCGGCCATAAACTGCAGCATTTCAGGCATTGGAATATCGTCTGTTTCATACCACGCACGCTCTGTCGCAAATGGATACCAATAGTTCCAAGAGCCAATCAAAAGCAAAATAGAAAAGGTCAAACAGCATGCCGCCGCGATGAGTGCGTAAATTCTGCGAAGCTTCTCAGGTGCCAAGTTGATGACGACATCGACACCAATATGAAAGTGTTTTTTCACGCCGTAAGATGCGCCAACGAGCACCATCCACGCGAATAGGAAAACGGTAAGTTCCAAGGCCCAAAGAATATTGTCGTTAAAGACATATCGAAAAATTACGTTGGCAAAAGTGAGCATAGTCATCGCACCAAGGAAAAAAGCAATCAGCGTTTCCTCGATGGCGTCGGTCACTCTACCTATTCTGGCAAAAATTGACTGTTCCATAGTTACATCGCTTTATAGACCAAACTGGCTAACCAGCTCGGCATGACAGGGAAAGAAAGGCCCTCCTCCCGACAAGAGGGCCAATAGTTAGGGGGATCGTTATAGTTATTTTCAGGTTGACTTAAACCACTACTGGTTTGAAGCTAACGCCGCTTCAATCAAGTCCGAACCGATGTCTTTTTCAAATTTCTTCCAGACCGGTTGCAGAGCTGCTACCCATTGCTGGCGCTGCTCTGGCGTTAACGTGCGAACCTCACCACCCGCTTCAATGATGTTGTTTTTATTCGCAAGGTTAACTTTGGTTGATTCCGCGTTACGCGTTGCCGTCACTTCTTGGATGATAGTGTTTAGCTGGTCGCGTTGGTCTGCTGGAAGGCCTTTCCAGAAGTCGTTTGATGTCACTACTAGGTAGTCCAAAATACCGTGGTTGGTTTCGGTAATGCCGTCTTGTACTTCGAAGAATTTCTTACCGTAGATGTTTGACCAAGTGTTCTCCTGACCGTCGATAACTTTAGTTTGCAGACCGCCATACACTTCTTTAAAGGACATTTTTTGCGGGTTAGCACCAAGTTGTTCAAACTGGGCAACCAAAACATCTGACGCCTGAACGCGGAACTTAAGTCCTTTCGCGTCTTCAGGAGAGAGCAGTGGTTGGTTAGCCGACATCTGTTTCATACCATTGTGCCAAAACGCCAAACCTTGCAAGCCGCGACGTTTCATCGAGTTCTTTAGTTTTTCACCCGCTTCTGAGTTTTGGAAACGATCAACTGCGTCAACGTCTTCAAATAGGAAAGGAAGGTCAAAGATACGGTATTTTTTCGTGAACTTTTCAAACTTTGATAAAGAAGGGGCTGCAAGTTGCACGTCGCCGTTCAATAACGCTTCAAGCACTTTGTCGTCATCATAGAGTGTGGAGTTAGGGAAAACCTGCATACACACTTTTCCATTCATCTCTTCGTTAACACGTTGCTCAAGTAATGAAGCCGCAATCCCTTTCGGGTGCTTATCTGTATTCGTTACGTGACTAAATTTAATCACTGTTTCACCTGGGTCACAGTTTGCAGCAGCGTTAAAACTGGTGACAGCAAGAATCGAAACAGATAGTAGGGTCAATGGCTTAAACATTATTATTCTCCTTGTAAAATGGACAACCCCATCACTGGGTGTTGTACCTATACAAGGGCAACTATCAAGCCAACTTTAACATTTGCGCAACTTACCATTATTTAACAAAGAGTTAACGGAGAACACCTTGGAGATTGTGTTTCTCTGCAAACCTCAATACGGTTTTTTTGGGTGGAAATCCACTCATTGAAACGAGTCAAATGGGTAGCAATCCACTCGTGTTTTTAGAAACGCAACTACGGGTGGGAAAGTCTAGGTTGAGTGACTGTAAGAGAGGAAAACAAGAAAATGTGAGGAGAGGGAGTATGCAAAGGAGACTAAAGCATGCAGTCCCTCCCCTCCATCAAAGTCAGCTACGCGTGCTTACTGCGCTAACTCCTAACTTCCCTTTAAGCATAGTCGCTATTAGGGCTTTTATTAACATCTTTATCAAAAAAGAGTTGGGGTTGAGTGCACTCCCAAATCAGGTAGCAAGCCAAACCTGATCAATCCCCCGTGACTTTACTCAGGAGTGCACTCAAATTGACGATCAATTGAAGTCGATACGTTGCTCGGTCTGAGCGTCAAAAAACACCGCTTTGGACAGGTCAAAATGAAGTGGTGCTACTTGCCCGACTTTCACTTCAAACTCAGGAGAAAGGCGACACGCGACTTCTTGATCATTGACTTTAATCATCGCTATTGTGTCTGGTCCTGTCGGCTCCAACACTTCAAGCTGGAGGTTGAGCATGGTAGAAGCCGATGAATCTGGATTTTCAGACTCCGTAATGTGTTCTGGACGTAGGCCAATCACAATTTCCTTGCCATCTTGCTCACGCATTGAAGGTGGCAGTTTGATGTGATGCTCTTGATCGTTACTCCCTTTGACCTTAATCACCGGCTGATCGTTGTCATCAAGGTCAACCATGGTCTTAATGAAGTTCATTGATGGAGAACCCATAAAGCCTGCAACAAACATATTGTTCGGCTTGGTGTAGATCTCATGCGGTGTGCCAAGCTGTTGCAGCTCGCCATCTTTCATCACAGCAATGCGATCGGCGAGCGTCATGGCTTCGATTTGATCGTGCGTTACGTAGACAATAGTGGTGTTGAGCTGTTGATGAAGCCGCTTGATCTGATGGCGCATCTCGACACGAAGCTTTGCATCTAGGTTAGACAACGGTTCATCAAATAAGTAGAGCTTCGGACGACGGGCTAACGCACGGCCCATGGCCACACGTTGTCTCTGACCACCAGACAGCTGCGAAGGTTTACGATCAAGTAAATGATCAATTTGCAGCATGGTTGCCACGCGCTGCACTTCTTCTTCAACTTCGTTGTCTGGCATCTTACGAATTTTGAGGCCAAACGCGATATTTCCGCGCACCGTCATGTTCGGATACAAGGCGTAAGACTGGAAGACCATCGCTATATCACGGTCTTTAGGTTCAACTTGAGACACATCGCGGCCATCAATCACGATCTCTCCACCACTGATCCCTTCTAGCCCTGCAATGGTGTTCATCAAGGTCGATTTACCGCACCCAGATGGGCCGACCAGAATCAAAAACTCACCAGAGTCGATGCTGATATCAATGCCTTTCAGTGTTTCTTGTTCCGCCTTTGGGTACGTTTTGCGGATCTGTTTAAGTTCTAGTGTCGCCATGGTAATTATCCTTTTACTGATCCTGCCGTTAGGCCGCGAACAAAATATTTTCCTGCCAATACATAGACAAGGAGTGTAGGCAGAGCTGCGATAATGGCCGCTGCCATATCTACGTTGTATTCTTTAACCCCGGTACTGGTGTTAACAAGGTTGTTAAGCGCAACCGTTATGGGCTGTGTCTCCGAGCCTGAGTAAACAACACCAAATAAGAAGTCATTCCAAATTGCGGTAAACTGCCAAATGACCGTCACCATGATGATAGGTGTCGACAGCGGCAATAGGATTTTGAAGAAGATGGTAAAGAAGCCCGCGCCATCAAGTTTGGCGGCTTTAATCAGCTCGTCTGGAATGCCAATATAAAAATTACGGAAGAACAAGGTAGTGAAAGCCATACCGTAAATGACGTGAACAATCACCAGCCCGGTTGTGGTGTTGGCCAAACCTAATTTACCCAGCACCGCCGCCATAGGGAGCAAAATCACCTGAAACGGAATAAAGCAACCAAAGAGCAGCAAACTAAAAAACAGGTTAGAGCCACGAAACTGCCACTTGGTCACAACGTAACCATTAAACGCCCCAAGTAACGTAGAGATAGCTACCGCTGGGATCACCATCTGGAATGAGTTCCAAAAATACCCTTTCACCCCTTCACATTTCACCCCCGTACAGGCGCTATCCCACGCTTTATACCAAGCATCAAACACCCACTCTTTCGGCAGCGACATTAAGTTCCCTGCTTTGATGTCAGGTAGCGTTTTAAACGAAGTTATCACCATCACAAACAGCGGCATCAAATAGACAACACAGAAAAAGATGAGGCATGCGTAAATAAATAGGCGGGCAAAATTCATGTTGTTGGTCATGATTTTTTCTCCCTAAGTTCTGAGTACAGGTACGGCACGAGAATCGCCAAAATACCCGCTAACATCATCATCGCACTTGCTGCACCTAAACCAATTTGGCCACGAGTGAAAGAGTGTGCGTACATAAACAAAGCTGGCAAATCGGAAGAGTAACCAGGACCACCAGCCGTCATTGCTGTCACCAAGTCGAAGCTCTTAATCGCAATATGAGAGGTAATGATAACGGCACTGAAAAACACTGGACGCAAGCAAGGTAAAATGATCTTCCAGTAAATAGTTGGCAGGCTTGCACCATCAATTTGTGCCGCTTTGATGATTGAAGAATCGATGCCGCGTAGCCCAGCAAGAAACATCGCCATAACAAAGCCTGACGATTGCCAAACCGCTGCAATAACCAGTGTATAAACCGACATTTCGGAATCCACTAGCCAATCAAATTTAAAGTCCGTAAATCCCCAATCTTGCATCAACTTCTCGATGCCAAGCCCCGGGTTTAAAATCCACTTCCATGCAGTACCCGTCACAATGAATGAGAGGGCCATTGGGTAAAGGTAAATGGTTCTGATTGCGCCCTCTTGGCGGATATTTTGGTCAAGCAATATTGCTAGACCGACGCCAAGGCCAATCGCAATCAGCATGAATAACAGGCCGAAGATACCTAAATTGGTAATTGAAGTGAGCCAACGATCATTATCCATCAACTTTTCATACTGGATAAAGCCAGAAAAATTGAAGCTTGGTAGAAAACGAGAGTTGGTCATTGAAAGTGCAGCCGTCCAAAAAATATAACCGTAGATACACACCACGGTGACTAGCATGGTCGGCGCAAGAACGATTTTCGGTAGCCAGCGCTGTAATCTGTCAGCAAAGCTCGGCTTTGGCGCAGACTTATTGGCATACCGAGATACAACATGCTCCATAACGAATCCTTACGTCATCTTATCTAACCTAAATCCGGGTTAGAGATTAAGGAAAGGGCGAATAGGCTCCCCACAAGCCTACTCGCCCTTTGGGGGTGATGAGTGTTCTAACGACTAAGTTAGATTGCCGCTTTAACCGCTTTTGCTAGCTTCTTAGCTGCCTCTTTAGGGTCGGCGGAATCATCGTTGAAGAAGTTGGTAACGACATCATAAATTGCGCCTTGAGCGTAACTTGTCGTCGATAGGCCGTGCGCCATACTCGGCACTAGGTCGCCAGATTTCGCGCTCGCTTTAAACGTAGCCATCGAGTCCAGTGCACATTGGTCGAACTTACTCATGTCCATATCAAGACGTACCGGAATTGAACCTTTGTTTAGGTTAAACACCTCTTGGAACTCTTTGGTTAAAATCGTTTTCGCCAGATCTTGCTGAGCTTGTTGATTCGCTGCATTGCTCAGCTCAAAGAATGCGAAGCTGTCGATGTTAAACGTGAACTGACCATCCGTGCCCGGCGCAGGAGCACAGATGTAATCTTTGCCCGGTACTTTGCCCGCTGCAGAGAATTCACCTTTCGCCCAGTCGCCCATGATTTGCATCGCCGCTTCACCGTTGATAACCATAGAGGTCGCAACGTTCCAGTCACGACCTGGAGAGTTCGCATCAATGTAGTCGCGAACTTTCTTAAACTTGGTAAACACCTCAACCATCTTATCGCCTGACAAGGTATCCATATCTAGGTCAACAAAGGCTTTGTTGTAATCTTCACTGCCAAGTACATCTAGAGCAACGGCTTCAAATACGGTTGCATCCTGCCAAGGTTGGCCACCATGCGCGAGTGGTACAAAACCAGCCGCTTTGATCTTTTCTGCCGCTGCGAAGAACTCGTCTAATGTGGTTGGTAGCTCAACACCTGACTTTTTCAACACTTCTGGGTTTGCCCACAACCAGTTTACGCGGTGAACGTTAACAGGAACCGCCACGTACTCGCCATCGAACTTCATGACTTTAGTCACGACTGATGGAAGGATTGAATCCCACTGTTCTGCTTTCGCTGTTTTATCCAAAGACGTTAAGAAACCTAATCCGCCCCACTCTTGAATATCGTGACCTTTGATTTGCGCGGCTGAAGGAGGATTTCCAGAGACTGCACGCGTTTTCAATACCGTCATCGCGGACTCACCGCCGCCACCTGCAACCGCAAAATCTTTCCATGTGTGGTTTTGCTTTTCGAGCATCTCTTTCAGTACAGCAGCAGATTTGGCCTCACCACCAGCAGTCCACCAGTGAAGCACTTCCACTTCTCCCGCATGAGAAAGAGCAGAGGCAGACAAGAGCGATAAAGTAAGTAGGGTTTTATTCATTTTCATTGTTATCTTCCATGTATTGGATTAGAAATCAGGGCCGACCACATTCCTGACCCGTTCACTTCGTGCTTGAACACTATGGAGTCTATCCAAATAGAATTTTTTGATTGAAACAAAGCGTAAAGCCAATGTAACAAGAAAGTTACATTAGACTTCTAAGCTAGGCGGGATAAAGAGTTGCACGCGAAGACCGCCGTTGGGAAGATTGCTAATAATGAGATCTCCACCATGTCCATGGAGAATGTTGCGGCAGATTCCAAGCCCTAAACCATGTCCTTGGTCATCGTCAGCCAATCTAAAATAGGGCTCAAACACTTGCTCTTGTTTCTCTTCGGGGATGCCAGGGCCGGCATCATCTACCGTGATGGTAATCCACTCGTCCGAAACACCGATGGATACCTCGGCGCTGGTACCGTACTTGACGGCGTTATCGAGAATATTGGTGATGACCCGTTTCATCGCCAATGGTTTAGCAACGATCGGATCCATCGGAACCGGCACGAACGCCACGACTTGCGCTCTGTGGTTCATGGGTTCAATCACGGACAAGATCATCTCATTGAGGTCAATAAAGGCGTTGTTTTCGTGTAAGTCAGTGTCTCTGACACATTGCAGCGCCCCCTTGACCATCATTTCCAACTCATCGAGGTCTTTATTAAATTTGCTGCGCTTTGTGTCATTTTCCAGAAGTTCAGCACGTAAACGAAGACGAGTTATGGGCGTTTTTAGATCATGAGAGATGGACGAAAACAGATGTTCTCTATCCGCGACATAACGCCGTATACGTTGCTGCATTCGATTGAAAGCCCGAGTCGCTGTGACCAATTCACTTGCCCCTTCTTCAGCAAGCGGAGGCTGATCGATATCCATACTCATTTCATTCGCCGCTTTGGCTAATCGCTTCAACGGTTTGACTTGGCGACGCATCAGTAAATAGGTCAAACCCAATAACAGAGTCGTTGAGAGAATTAAAAAGACAATTTGCTCGCGAGCGATAACCGTATCATCCAAGGTCACATACGGTGCGGGCAACAGCGCCGCAATGTACACCCATTCATGACTGCTCAGTTCAATTTGGACTACCAATATCGGAGGGTCTATCGGAGACAAGGTTAACGTATGATGCGCCCAAGATTTCGGAAGATCGTGCAGGTAAATGTCATTTTTAAGGAGACGCAGATTGTCAGGACGCGAGAAATCAACGGAAATTGAGTCCACCTTGGTGAGTTTTTGATTCAACACAGAAGACACGGCTTGGATCGAAGCCTGCTTTAAGCGAGTCTCTTCAATCGGCTCAACAATCAGCTTTTCTTTATTAAACGAGACGAAGAATCGCGTCCCACCCATATTGCGAATTTGGTCCAAAACGATGTGTCGGTAGCGCACGGGCAGAGATTGAAAGAAGGTCACCGTGGAGGCAAACATATTGGCCATGCTTTGCGACGCATCTTGAATACCCGCCAGTTCCTTCTGCTTTGACTCGCTGTACCAAATGGCGGTCGCGATTCCCTGCGCCAACACCACCGCCAACAACGCAAGACCCAAGGTGCGAGTCACTAGTGAGTTTGGCTTGATGAGACGCAGTAAACTCAGCATTCGTTAATGCTCGATAGTGACAGGCACAGCCAGAATATATCCATTACCCCGCATGGTTTTGATGTACTGGGGGTATTTACCACTGTCGCCTAGACGGTTTCTCAAGCGACTTAATTGAACGTCAATTCCGCGCTCGAACGGCAACGCTTCTCTACCGCGAGTGGCAAATGAAATCGTGTCCCTGTCTAAGACCTCATTCGGACGAGTTAAAAACAGCATCAAAAGCGCGAAGTCACTGCCAGATAAATCATGCTCTTGGCCATTTTCAAGGTGGATAATCTTATGTGCGAGGGTATCAAGGCGCCAATCACCAAAGGTGATATGTTTAGGGAGCGCATCTGCTGGTTTGTCGTCACTCAATTGCACCCGACGCAACACGGCTTTGATGCGCGCAACAAGCTGCCTCGGGTTAAACGGCTTGGCGATGTAATCATCAGCGCCAATTTCTAAGCCAATGATTTGATCCGTTTCATCCGATACCGCAGTGAGCATGATGATCGGAACGCTAGACTCACGACGAATAAACTGACATAAGGTAAAGCCATCATCGCCTGGTAGCATTACATCTAACAAAACCAGTTCTGGATAACCGGCTTGCTCTAGGTATCGCTTAAGCTGCTCCCCATCTGCGACCGTGTCTACAAGGTAGCCCGACTTAGTTAGATATTCGTCTAACAGTTCTCGAATCTCTTGATCGTCATCTACAACAAGTATTTTAGCGCTCATAAACCCTAATTCATTACCAATGATGCTTGGCTATTAGTGTAGTGAGATGGTACTCAGAAGCTGATTGATTATTTTGCATAATTTGAACAAAGTGCAGACGAGGTTCACAAGTTTGTCATGCGAATAAAAACAGATCTATCAGTCATTCATCTTGTTAAGACGAACAACTGATTTCCATCTTCTTGCCCCATTCCGGAGGCAGATTCGCATAGGCGTCTTTATCGGGTTGCTCATCAAATGGATGTTTTAGCAGTTCAGCAAGCGCTTCTACTTCACTGAAATCACCCTGCTCTGCTTTATCAATAGCGATTTGAGCCAAGTAATTTCTCAGTATGTACTTGGGATTTACCTGACGCATTTTTTCACAACGTGTTTCCGATGAGATGATCTGTCCCTCCTCGCCCACCTCACATTCACAACGAGCAAGGTAGAGTTCAAGCCACGCTTTCGCGGCCTCTCTATCTATAAATAAGTCTGAGACATTTTGAGTTGATTGAGTATCAAGATTAGAGAGTTCACGCATAAACCGTGTGTAATCGACTCGGTTTTGGTGAAGTAGCTCAAACATCGCGTTGAACAGTTGACTATCCTGTTCCAGCTTGCAGTTTAGACCGAGCTTTGCTCGCATCAGTCGGCTAAATTTTTTGCCCAGAGTCACTTCAAATTGGCTCAAAGCCTGTT
This sequence comes from Vibrio sp. MarTm2, assembly GCF_027587055.1. Lineage (NCBI taxonomy): Bacteria > Pseudomonadati > Pseudomonadota > Gammaproteobacteria > Vibrionales > Vibrionaceae > Vibrio > Vibrio sp. MarTm2. The sequence continues at coordinate 430,406 of NZ_JAPPTK010000001.1, forward strand.
CAAGTTCGCTCTTATCAATAATGGGCGATAACGCGTGCGCTAAAGCCGATAAGTTCCAAAGACCAATTCTAGGCTGCTGATCAAAAGCGTACCGACCTTGATAATCAGAGTGGTTACAGATGTAGCCCGGTTCGTAATCATCCAAGAACCCAAACGGACCATAATCAAACGTCTGACCCAAGATCGACATGTTATCGGTATTCATCACGCCATGAGCAAAACCATATGCCTGCCAATAGGCGATCATGTGTGCGGTTTTCTCGACTATGGTTGCAAACATCGCGGCATAAGGTTGATCGCATTTTAGACATTCTGGCCAATACCACTCGATCACTTTATCAGCCAGCAGTTTCAGCTCACTTAATTGATTGGTGTAGAAAAAGTGCTCGAAGTGACCAAATCGGATGTGACTTTCGGCAACACGCAGCAACAAAGCGCCATTTTCCACTTTCTCTCGATAAACTGGGGTGTCACTGGTCAACATCCCTAAAGCGCGGGTGGTGGGAATACCCAACCCTGCCATCGCTTCACTACAAAGATATTCACGAATCGTCGAACGTAGTACCGCCCTACCATCTCCCATACGGGAATAAGGAGTGAGTCCCGCACCTTTTAGGTGAATATCGAACATTTGCCCTGTTACCGACGTCACTTCACCAAGCAATAAACCGCGACCATCACCCAAATCAGGGTTATAGCTACCAAATTGATGCCCAGCATATTTCATCGCGAGTACTGGGGTTGTCTGATAGTCCCCTTCTCCCGAAAGAAAATATTTCAGATCACCAGTTGGCTGATTTTCAGGTAACCCAAGTTGCTCGGCCAATATGCTATTCCATGCTATCCAATGGCTGTTTTCCAGTGGTTGAGGATCCACCAAGGAGTAAAAGGCATTTGGTAAGTCAGCATATCGATTGGAAAAATTGGGGATAAGCAGAGACATTAGGCATACAACTCTTTAACAATAAGCGGATACAGCAAAAATATCACAACCTTATCGACAAGAGCCAGTGAACCGCCCTAATAAGTGAAGAAGAAGTAAGTAACCACAAACTTACTAAGGCTTAGTTCAGTTGGGGTTTAGATAAAAGCAAAGACGAGGGAAATAGCAAAAATAGAAAACAAACAAGTTCGGCTGATCACGCCAAGATGAGTGGGTTGAATCATTTCTTGATGCTGCATAGGCACTCCTTATTTTGTTACATAGTCATTACAATATGATGAATTATTGAATAAACCTCAATATTGTATTCAATGAACTTTTTATGACATCGCATCAAAAGCTTTGAAATGTTGCCTATGAACAGCATATAAACTCGATCACACAACAAGTGCGAACCTATTCATTTTTCTTAATTTAATCTCTACGTACAACGCCTCCCCATTTTAACGTCTTATACTGATTGAATAACAACAACAGTTTTGCTAGGAGCGTTAATGAATACGTTAATTCACAGGTTTAGCCTTAATCACTTAGTGCTCTTTCTTGCAGGGATACCCATTCTTATCTCGCTATCGCTGGCGGTAGAGTTAGTCCTTAACTATCGAACTACCTTAGAAAACGCCAACAGCGACAAGTCTGCGACTGAATTGATTTTACTTTATGACAATCTTGCCCATAACCTTGCGGTCGAGCGTGGTCTGAGCGCCGGAGTGTTGGGTAGTAAGGGCAATCCTGAGCAAGTGAAGGCTCTGATTGCTCATCGCAAAAAGGCCGATCATCACGTTCAAAAATTAATGTCATTCTCAGACGACACTTTGCCACGCCCTTGGCAAACCAAGCTTAAATCAGATGTCGCCAATGAACTGGCGAAGTTGAATGAGGTACGTCGTCAGGTCGATACTCTCTCACCTAAGTTGTCTCCGTTTGGGTACTATTCCAGCTTGAATCAGTTGTAAATTGATAACGCGTCTATAATCAGTGGCGAACTATCGAACCCATAGGTTGTCAGCCTAAGTAAAAGTCTGATCGCCGTCATGGAGATGAAAGAAAGAGCAGGTCAGGTCCGAGGCGCTCTAAACGGGGGCTTTTTCTCGCAAAAATTCAACAACGGAGCAATCCAAAGCGAGTGAAGATGTTGACAAAGATATCGATGTTCTGGCGGAAATTGCCTAAAGGACAGGAGAACTTGCAGCGAACATGGATAGTATTGTCACAAACTATAAAACTGAAGTAGCCCAAGTTCACGATCAATTGCAGGAGTTTAAGTTGGCGTAGAAAAATGCCAGCGATAAAGCTGGCATTTGTTTCAATTAATCTAGAATAAACTGTACTGCGTCAACATACTGTCCAGAACTCCAAACATTGATCTCTTCAAGCTCTTCACCCGAAGGAATTTCAACAATATCTGTTTTCTGAGAATGGGCGTAATGCTTTGACCCATAAAACAGGACAGTTCCATCATGATAGGTAAACGTCAGTGCAACGATATGATTTCCACCCCAGTAAAACGTGCCTGAAGTTACTTCAATTTTCGCTACCTTTTCCAAGTCAACAGGGATACCAAGAACACCACCTGGTCCGCCAACCATTTCGTCATTATCTTCGCCTAAGGCATCGATCATCCAACCAGATCGTACGTAAAGCTTATCATCCAAATCTACGTTGGTAGGCTTGCCTGTTGGGAATCCGATGATGTCAGTACCTGTGCCCTTCTTCGTCGGTAATGTACTCGAGCGGTACGTATTGTGTGTCAACCAACTCGGTTCATAGGAGGTTGGAATTGTACCATCTTGCGTGATGTTCGATTGATGGAAAGAGTGTTGGTTCCAAATGCGTGTCGCGTTCTTCCAAGGTTTATTAGCATCCACAGATTTGTAAACATAAACACCGTGATTAATTGAATACCTCGGATTATGGTCATTAGCAACAACAATAAGCTCTGCATTATTATCACCAGCTAAGTCTGCTACCACCGGGGATTCCCATAACGTACCAGTCGAATTTTTGATTTCGTTTAATACCAGACCACTACGTCCGTCCAAAACCCTAACACGCGTCAAATCTTGAGCAACAACCTCATCTATACCATCGCCATCAAAATCATAAGCTGAGACACCAATTTTTCCACTACTAGAGTCGTCATTAGGTACAGACCAAACTAATTGCCCAGTACGGTCATACATATCTACCGCATTGTAGCCAGCATACACGATACCAGTATTGTTAGTTGACTGCCCAGAAGTAAGTTCGAACTGCAATGCCTCAACCAACCAGCCATTTGACCAAATATTCACCGCAGTGATTGCTTTGTCTTGAGGTACATGGAAATAATCCGTTTGCTGCCAAAATGAAGAATTTGTTGAACCAAACTTCTTAGTCGATCCATCTTTCATATAGAACTTCAATGCTAATAAGTGTTTACCACCCCAGTAATACTTACCCGATGTAATGGCTATTTTGCGTACCTCAGTCAGATCTACAGGGCTATTAGTGTGGCCTCCATCCCCACCAAATAAATTTGTCGATGTTGTACCAACTGCGTCTATAGCCAGACCAGAATTTACGTACAACAAGCTGTCATTACCCACAGCCAAGCGTTTACTATCACCGTACTCGAAGCCAAAAAGATCTGATTCTTCCACTAAGGTTTCACTAGGGTGTCCCAAGAAATTGGAAACAGCTTGTACACCTCCACCAGGGTTACTCGTATTGTTTACGCTCCATTTAACGGTTCCGTCATGTTCCAATACAGAAATAAAACTATTTTCAGCGCTAGACTTTGATGCAGGAGTAGAAACAATCAGCTCTGGTGCATTATCACTGTCGAGGTTTGCAACAGACGAGAACCAAATTGAACTATTAGATTGATAGGCCCAAATCGAGGCACCATTTCTATCAAATAACGTTTGTTCCGCAAACACTTCTTGTCTACCATCACTATCAAAATCGAGAGGTATAGGGGAAGGAGTCCAGCCATAACTAAACAATAACATGCCTGTATCGTAATTATAGACACCGTCTGGTGCAATAATTTCGATTGATCCATCGTTATTCAAATCTGCAATACTAATTTGTCCGATAGTACGCCAATTTGTTTCATTTTTATCAATTTTTTTCTTTAGGTTACCCGAGTTATCGAGAACGCGGTAATAATTCTCTTCTCGATTGCTAGTGATGATTTCGACAACTCCATCTCCATCAAGATCGCCTGCAGCTACAGAGTTACGAGCATCAGCAATAATACCACTGTTGCTGTAATCCCAAATTTCGCTGCCGTCGACACCACTCAGTGCACGAACTAATCCACCGTAGGTATATTGATTATCTTTAAAAGTAATGACGATAATATCTGCTGTATCCTCATTATTGATTTTTCCATCATTGTTATCGTCATTCAGTTGCACGACAACCGGAGAAACCATCACTTGATCATATTCCGGCATGAAGCTGCTTCCTTGCCAAGACCAAGCCAATACCGGTTCAACTTCAGGAGAGCGAGAAACAACTCGCATTGAACGAGGTGCGGAGAAGTCTAGTACTTTACCATTATATGCTTTTACAGCCTCTAGTTCTGAGTTGGGGGTATAACCAGTAAAAACCGCCAAACGGTTATAGGATAAATTGTCCCAATCACTAAGCATCACCCCTGCGCCTGCGCCTGCATAAACATCGACTTCATGTTCATAAATAAAAGAAGGGAGAGAATAACCTGAACGCTCCCCTACGTTTAAGCAGTATTTATCTCCAGTTTCTTTGCTAACGATACAACCTACACCTTCTTCAGCAGAAGCAAAAACCGTCATTGAGTTCAACGATATTAACACTGCTGTGAGGGAAATATATTTGTGTTCCATTACGGACTTCCTTTTTTATTTTAGGAAGCGAGAATATCGTTGGATATAAGAAAGACTTCAACAATAGACAGGGGGAATCTCTGTTCAATAATGAGACATCTCATTATTGATACACTTATAATCAGTAAGTAACTCGTAAGGGAGAATGATAATCCAGACGCAAATAAACTTTAGTTGCACCACGTTTAATTAGCGAAGTACTAAAGTGATCCTCACAAACTCACCATCTTCAAATTCGACTTTATGTTCAAAAATTGAGGATGAGTAAATCGTTCTTAAGAAAGCGTGTTTCTCACCATTGGTACCACGGAACAACATCGAAATATCGGCGATAAAGCGGTTACGTTCGCTAAAATGCGCATTCAGATCTTGAGACAATACACACAGCAAACACCCTTTTGGATTAAACTGAAGGTCGACGGATTCCGGACTTGATACCAACACCGTCGTATTGAGTTCTTTCTCTAGTGTATTGATGAGCAGTAGAAAACTGTCAAGATGAGGTAACTCATCCCCACCTTCAGGCGGCAACAAATTTTCCAACATTGCTTCCATGTCGAGACGTTGTGAGCGTGCGTGAGTAACAAGCGAACGAATCTTCTTTTTAAAGGGCTTGTATTTCTTACTGTTCGACGCCTTGTTGAGCCAGGCTGAAATGACATCATTCACATCGCTGCGCGAACGCTTAAGTGAGACCTTCCCTGCGTTACTCGTGTATAGGTGAAGCAGTGCATGCAGCGCAAGCTCTGACAACAAAGGCTCAAACTCAGGTTTAATTTTAGTGTGAATACTGCGCATGATGTCTAAACTGAAGAACTAAAATCGAAGCTGAACAAACACTGTTCATTCATGGAAGGGAGGTCATGCTACCGAAAAGCGTTGCGTATGTACAGAAACAAAAAAGCAACGCTAATCTGCGTTGCTTTAGTATAGCGGCGGCCTTTGAGTTAACAATCGTTCAAACGAATAACTTGCGTCGAGGCAATGATATCGTGCAAACAACGTCTAGAGCTACCAAAGATGAGCAAAACGCCAACAAAGCTTATCACACCACCGATAAGCGGTACATAACCAATCAAAAAATAGTAGGCGTACCGTTTGAACAGTAACTCATTAAGCTTGGGTACATCCCCCTGTTGATTGCGAATGCCTATCTTCATCCATTTTTTGCCAATTGTCTGGCCTCTATCTCGCAGCAAATTACGGTTGATAATCGCAAATAAAATGAAGTTGAGAATACCGAGTAAAAATAGATACCCCCAGCTTGGCTCTGTCGGGGGGGATTGAGCAAAACTCTCAAATCCTCCCGTAAAGTACATCAAGGGAAGTATGAAAATAGATAAGACGATAGAATCTATCAACGCAGCGATTAAGCGAGAACCTCGGCTGGCAAGTTGCAGTTGAAGTTCAGAACTATCTTGGACTTGTTCCATAAAACGTTACACCTTATTTCCGTGACATCTTTGGGCATATTGACTGCTATTTAACTTATAAGCAGAACTAATATGTAACGTTTCGATATGGATATTATTTTAGTGAAAACTCGCTGCAAGCGTTTCTTTTTTAAGATGCTTTAATGGAGTCAGGCGTTACTCCACCGAACGGTTTCCAGTTAAGGTAGCTTTCATCAGCAATACGCAACATGGGGACATCTTCGAAGGTATCGCCATAAGCGAAGACCTTAGTGTAAGCGGAAACATCCACACGACTTGCTAGCAGCCGAACTTTGTTCTCGCTACTGCAGTCACCACCTTGGTAGCGACCAGTGAATCGACCATTACGTCTAGTGAGCTCACTACACACCAACTTGATACCTTGATATTCAGTCCAGATGCTCAAATACGGATCCACGCCTGCCGACACAACAAAAACATCATCGCCACGTTCTAAATGCCAATCGATACGCGTTTGAGCGATTTCTCTAATCACGCTTGGTAAATATTGTTGGGTAAACCGTTTTGCAAGGCACTCTACCTCGTCAGCATCACGTCGCCAAAAAGCGAGAAATGAGAGTACCGGTCGCAAACGGCTGGCGGGCAACACTCCGCATCGATATAAAGCAATCGCAGGCCATATGAAAGATAACCCAATAACAAGCCGTGGCTTAGGTGTGGCAAAATATAGAAATTTTGAATAGGTATCTTCGCTGGTAATGGTGCCATCAAAATCAAAGAGGGCTAAATTTCGCATCGTGCTCATACATTTCTTCTTACGATAAAAGCATCCCTAGCCAAAGCATAAAACATTGCTTCCAAATACGCGAAAGCCCCGACAACTCATTGAGCTATCGGGGCTTTTCGAATAAATGGCACGCCCTATAGGATTCGAACCTTTATAGAGTATAAATCCTATATCCATTCGGTGGGTGGGTGGGTAATCTCACCGCACCACATTGCCATTTCTCAATCGGCGTAACTTGCCTGAACACATGGAGGACAAGGGTTCTAGCCTTCTATGTATGCGCTCAATATAGGAAGTGCAGATCTTTCCGTCAACCCATCCGCGATAATTTATTGATGCACTGAAGTGCAAACGTGAAATTCTCAATCAGTGCATCCGAGTGCAAACGTAGATCAAAAATAATGCTACTTCTTATTTCTCATCGATTCCATATGTAACACATGCTTAACAATAAATGTTAACGGTCATGGCTACTTAACGCTTTACCTTTTTGTCATCATTAAAGTCTGCAATATTATTTCGAGCTGAGTCTACCACTGAGCCAATATATACACCGAGTTTGATCCGTGCTTGCTTCTCTTCATCTAGAGTCATTTCTTTGAGATTCTTTGAGATAATCACAGTTCTAATATCACTGTGCTCCTCCTCTTTAGCTTCAGCTAGAAACAGTTCTAAAAGCTCTACACCCAGTTCCATTGCAATTCCACGTGTCTCGGGCATCGAAGTACCGAACTCTTTAGAAAGACTCTTCAGCTTCCCTTCAAAGTATGTTTGGTTTCTAGGCGACGTTACTTTTACTGCTGATGTGTTATCCGCCTTTGATGTAGAAAGCCTTGAAGCTCGTGAAACCCTTACGGAGTTTAGATATCTACCCCACGCTTTCTTTGATATGTACCTATTTACCCATGTATCAACATATTCCTGTTTATCAGCCAGCTCTCTCCACTTACCATCTTCAAACGTCTCATTATTCCATGTTGAAAGCGCACGTAGGCAGTTATCTATAACTCGCCCATCCAGTTCGTTTGAGCCATGATTAAGACCGGAGATTTTCGCCGTCTGCTTATAAGCATCCATCTGCCTTAACTCTTCAATCAGTAACTCATCCCTTTTGATCAACCTTGTCTGAAAGTATTTGAGCATCTTTTCTAGTTCGTGCTCTCTCATCTTGGATATTGCGGGTTTACTAATCTTCGCCATTGTTACCTTCCACACCATTAGTTACTAATCATCATACCACGCTATACCCATTCGCAACTGATGGTAACGCTTAAAAATCATGCATTTGAATCACAGCAGCCATCATAGATGAATAAATCTAGACAATAGATGAGGGCTGCCACACAGCCACATAGCTTTACAGTGAGAACTAACGCATATTCGACAGAATGATTAATTCAAATCACCTAAGCAACGTAGCTTGATTAGTCCAGACGTTTAAGATGGACTTGTGTAGAGGCAATCCGTTAGTAACTAATGCCTATATAGTAACATTGAACATTAGTAACTAACTGTATGAGAGGAGTTTAATGTGTTAAATACGTAACATTGAGTGGTATAAGCACGCTTAATGTTACGTATTTAATACATTAGCAATGGCTCTTGGACGCAGCGAAAGAAGAGATAACTATGCTAAGCACTGCTGTTGACGAAAACAGGCATAGTTGTGAGGGCGCATAGCTTCTCAGTTGAACTGGGGAGCGCCAACTCCCCAGTTACTGAGATTCACTCATCTTTTGGTGTGCTGCAATTCCAGTGACAAGGCTATTGTAGCGTAATAACAATTAATGGGCAGCATGGAACTGGCTTTTTCTTTTGGCCAGCCCTGAATGTACGGCGCTTTATGCACTATATGTTAAATAGCGAAGTTTGATATCAGAAATGATAAACTCACCCTTCACAGACGGTAGAAGCGGCATTACTAGGTATTAAGAGAGCTGTAAATGATTCATTAATGGTTCATTTATATCTTTCGAAACGAAACCTAGGAGACCATAAAAAGGCTGACTTCCGTTTCGACCCCATTTCAGCCTTAACTCACTAAAAGTCCATTATATTGCCCTTATAAAAAGAGGCATGGACAATGTCAGGGGGATTGGTTAAAGGTAGGCAGATTTTGCTAAGATTTATAACTAATGTTGTATCACACCACACTAAGTGAACAACAAAGTATCCTTGTTAAAACCTTAATGTTCACTTAGTTGATAACTGATGGTGTTAGAGCGATTAATCCAAAAGGCTCTTTTCAAATAACTGGGATCACCAATCCCGCCTCTCGGATTAACGAATCAAGCAGTTTCAATAATTTCTGTACGTTGTAACTACCATTTAGCAGCTGTTCATCGGACTGATCATAGAAGTGCTTTGAATAGGACTCTTTAAAATCCAATACCCCATGCCATGCATTGATATCCTTTTTGAAGTTACTCCATGTGACCTGAGCAGGAGGATATTGTTCTAAAAGAAGGTCAAGATAGCACTCTATCGCAACTGCCCGCCCGTTGATGTCAGAAATGTTCACGCCTTCAGGTCCGAGAGTAGTAAACTCCTTAAATTCCTCAAGAGCAGGTAAGAGCATCGCTCTCATGTTGGAAGGAAGATTCAACTTTTCAAGTTTGCGAAAAGCATCAACGCCTTCTGCGTCGTTATCGAAAACGAATAAGACCTGATTCATAACTTCGATTCGTAGAAGTCCCTCTGCGAATTTTACGAGATTTCCAGTTCCCCAAAAAGGATGGCGCTCATCAACATCTACGAAATTGAAAAAATCAGCCACGTCTGGAGATAAGACATCAAGAGCTCTTCGAATGATGCGTGAGTCTGATGTTCCCTCGGTTGCAATTAAAACTTTTTGTCTTTGTCGCGCTCCGGGACGAAATTCTTCACGTAGAACCCAGCCAGCATCGACAATAGGGCCAAACTCCCATGTAACTTCAACCTCAGCATTATCCGCATTTAATGAAAAGACCTGAAGCATGGATTCCGCACTAAGAATGCAAACCCTATCGGAAAAGTAACTGGCTTCGGACCAATAAAGATCTGAGTTTTCAAACGAAGGAATTCGCTCAAATAGATCCATATCAGCAGCAAAACATCCCTGAGAAATTAAGTCTCGATTTGGTGTATCATAATCAACATAGTCGTCTTTCAAATCTATCAACGGATAGCGACATGCCAAATCGCAGAACTCTTCAAACGTAAGAAATTCCTTTTTTAACTCTTCTATATCGTTTGATATTTCTTCAGCTTCTGCAACCAGTGCTTGGTACTCAGCGCGTGCAGTCTTGAGAGTAAAGCCAAGCAAATTGAGACGAGGCAAGACGCGAGATAGAGTTCTAGCGAAAACCTCCTCCGTTTCGTCAAGTTCTTGCTTATCTTCTGGGTATTTTTCGTAGTACTCGTAACCTATTGGCTCTGATTTTCGGCGTGTTAAGTCACCTTCCTGAAATAAAAAGCCATAATCTATCCCCATATGATTCTTGGAATACGATAGGGAAACCTTTCCTAGGCGTAGCTCTATCGAAGTTCCCATAAAACTTACCTTCTCATTAAAAATATTATTATTGCGACTAAACTACACTCGTACTGCCTAACGCTAACCTAAGTGATGCTCAAATACGGCCTCACAGTACCCTTTATACGAAAATCCCAAACTACTCATACTTCAAATCGCCAAACAAGCCTATCATTAGATCATCTTCGAGCACTTCAAAAGGAAGCTCCACATACTCTTTAGGGTGCCTTGGCTTTGCCTTTCCATCATGAGGGGCATTCTTTGTATGACCTTGAACGAGCTCTCCATTCTCCTTTACGTATGGAAGAACGACAATACGCCCGTGGTTTTTTGACAAAATAGTTCCTTCCTTCCAAAGGATATTTCCAGATTTTTCCGCCTGTGAATAGCTGGCTTCTTTCACAATCCATCCAACACTATCTTTATCTTCAAACCAGAATACAAATCCAGAAGCAACAACGACTTTCTTTCCTTTGAGTTCTGCTTCTGAGAGCATTCGCTTTACGCTTGTCAACTGGAGTAATTGATTTGCTCTAGGCAGTAATATTTCTCGAATTTTAGCTTTAGTTTGTCCCCAATGGTCTGCTCCATCCAAACCATATGCTGCGGCTATTTTTTCTCGATAAAAATACTTTGCTGTTAATTTCGTATGTTTTGCCAATGTTGACCAATCATGGTCTCCCTGTCTGAGTAAACTAACCCCGAAAGATTTAAGTCGTACCAGTTTTACGTACGGAGTTTCTTGCAACACATCCATCAACGGCTTTAGAAGTGAAGTACAATTTTTTGGCAAGACTATTTCGTGTTCTTGAGGACGAGGAGATTCACTATGTCGACGTATACCTTCCAATAACATGAGTTGTTCTTCACCGAAAAGACGACTTTGTCTTGTGACTGCTTTATCAACCTTTAATGACAGAGATGCCTTCTGGCTGGATGAAACACCTAGTTTATCAAGTACGCTTTTTAGTTCACCGTTTCTTTTTACAGCAACCTCTTTGGCATCTTCGTAAGATTCATAAACATCAGCTTTAGCATGACCTGATGCAGTCGCTATGTAGCTTTTATACCATTCCAACGTGCCGTCTTCTCGAAGTTTAAAATCATACATTTGCCATAACCCACCCTCGTACCAAGGTTTAGGCCACACAGCTAAAGTTGGGAATAAATACCCAGTCATTTGTTCTAATCGCATACTAAACTCACTTTCTCATTTGTACTTCTAGCTTATCTGAAAGTCATATGAGTAATGTTGATCATCATCCTTGTATAAACACAGGTATCCATTTTGCGTAAGCTGAAGTATGGAAAAGTGATAAATTGAATGTGTGAGATCAAATTACGCTAAACCCAACAGCTTCCAGTTGCTTCCTTTCTAATGGCTTAAGAGTTTTGACGGCCCAAATCAAAAATTCTTTTGGCCGTGATGACGCAACATAAGCAAATCTAGCTGCCTCACTATCAGGGTTTTTAATCCAACTCTTCCAGTGAGAATCATTGCCTGCACGAGCAGATGATATGACTATGGTAACATCATGACTTTCACCTTTTGCTCCATGGATAGTTGATTTCCTGTACGGGATTAATGATGTAGTAGTAGAGCCCAATGATGAAGCTACTTCAAGTTTGGCTGAGCCAGATGGAGAGGTTAAATTTACCTCTAGTAAGGGAGCTAATATGTTAGCAATTGTTTCTGAACAGAAATCCTGTCTTGGAAGATCTCGAATTAATGTTTTTGCATTCTTTGTCCAAGTCGACCAGTTAACTTCAATGCTACTCAATTTATTGTTTATCAGATAGTTTAATGAATCAAACAAGAACTTTCGCCAAGAAAGGTTTGAATCGATAGATTGAGGACAATTGAGGCTATTTGGTTTGCAGCTTTCTCTGAGGTGGTATCGGATAAACTCTGAAAAATATTTCAATGAGTGACCTAGAGCTTCCATGTCTTTAGGATTGTAAAGTTTCATAGAAAGAGCCAATTTTTGGATGTTATTAGGCTGGGTAACGGAGGCCTGAAATTTGCCAATCTGCGAGTGGCCTCTCGAGACTAGTACACTGTCGTTAAAGCCGTTACACTTTTCTTTAAAGGTATCTATCAGCTCAGTGGGGCAGTTGTCGTATTGAACAACCAAACATCTAGGGTCTAGCCATGATACATTTCCAACAATGTCATTTCGCCCTGTCAATTTGGCACAAAGTTCGACGATGTTCTGGCAACTCCTAAAGTTTCTAGTCAGCGGTAAGTTAGTGAAGTGATTTTCTTTTACGAACTGCTGTACTTTGGCTGGGTCAACGTCACGAAAGCCATAGATAGCTTGATGGAGATCCCCAATAAAATGTATCTTGGTTCCTTTATTTGCAAGCACTTGAAGAATAGTTAACTGTTCTTCAGAGAGATCTTGGCATTCATCAATAATGATGAGTGGGAAGCGCTTTACAAATAACTCAACAAAGTGCTGATATTTATCATCAGAAAGGGCATCTATAGCCAAGCATTCAATATCTCGGTAAGTGGCAAAACCACCTTTTAGCATCCTTCTTTTGGTCTCTAGAAGGTGCTTAAATTCCCAATCTTTTAGAGTCACAGAATTAAGCACTTTATCTAGTTCAGGCTTTCCTGTTTCAAAAACTACAGTTTTATTTATTAGATCGAAAGAATAATGATGAGCATTTATCTTCCCCCGACTAGCAATACCATATTTTGTTCTAAAGCCTAAATTTGCGCTAGGTTCAATGATGCGTATCGACGCGTCACCACCTTCCCCTAAATATCCAGTAAGCTCTGTAGCTAGAGGAGATACAACATTCTTGTAGATAAAACTATCAAAAGTACCTAAAAAATGAGGGGACATACTCTGACCATGAGGAAGGTACTTTGATACCCTGATTGTTAACTCATCCGTTGCACTGTTGGCAAAAGAGAGTACGGCCAGTCCTCCGGGCTTTTTCTTCCAAGAATCGATTTCCTTAGCCACTTTCGCAGCAACCACCTCGGTTTTGCCACTTCCGGGACAGGCTTCCAAGAAAGTGTGCTCTTCAATGCTGGAATTCACATAATCAAGTTGTTCATCGGTAAATTCGATTTTCATCACTTTTCCTTTGCAACATCTATCGATGAAGCCCAGAAAATTGCATTTTTGATATATTCAGGAACAGTAAAATTAGAACCATCACATTGGATCTCATCGGTCAACACTTGAGCGAACATCCCTTTTCCAATATTGTCATCATCAATTCGTTTAAGAATTTTATGGGCTGCCTCGGCAATTTCCTGCGGTGTTTTTTTAGTCCAATCTACTTTGGACATTGCTGCAAAATCCTTGATTACAGAGCTTTCTCCTTTTTGGGGCTTAGGCCACAGAGAAGCAATTATTTTGGACATTAATGCTGCATTGTTTCCCTCCATGGCTAAGTCATACTCTAATGTCTTGTACTTGCTCACATATAGCCGTGCATTAGTTGACTTATTGATAGAATCAACTAGTTTGATAGCATGGTTAGTCCCAGCTTTCATATTGCCTTCGTATGGGATGAAGTTTTCTTCTATTTCTTTAGTTTTCCCTTTATTCTTAGGGTCTGGAACGTCTTTTTTTGTCACTTTGGGTGGGTCTAGATCGGTTAGCCCCGCACACCTTATTGGAATGCTATTACTTACAAGCTCTCCTTTTGCATCATCCACATTGTCAATGTTGCAATACAATTGCATGAAATGCTTAAAGTAGATCCCGTTTAGGTTAATTGTCGAAATCCCAAGATCTTCAAGGCTTTTTCGCCCTTCCTTTTGCTCTTTTAGAGCTATTCTTGCCAAAGTCGGAATTATCATTTGTTCCGCAATCCCTTCAACAAGGATTACACCGCCTGCAAATAGTAGGTTTGACTTTGTCACATCTAGCCATCGATTGATGAATTGGCTGCTAGCAGTAGGCAACCCGCAGGTACGTAGAGGTGTCGCGGTTGGCTCTGGTGACTTCGATAAATGAATGATTGACTCAAGTTCAACTGAAGAGGCTAAAACCGTCGAGTGTGTCGTCACAATAACCTGAACACTTTTGTTTTCATTCGCTACGGATTTGAGATGATTTAGCAGCCTAATTTGCAATTGTGGGTGCAAATGAGCTTCTGGTTCTTCTATAAGCAGCAGTTTAAAAAGGGGTTGCTCTTCATCTTCATCATCTAGCGTAAGTTCCGCCAAAATTGAAGCAATATAAAGTAGATTGTTATAGCCCAAGCTATTTTGGCTCAGCTCACGGAATAGTTCCTGATCTTCTACAGATAAGTCAGGAAAGAAAAGCAAGGTTAGGCTTTCAGCGATTTTAGTAAAATCACTTTCTGCAAATTGGATGCTGGTGTTTTGCCCGAAGTAGTGTCCGATTGCATTAGTCAGGTTTTCTGTAATGAGTTTATTGGCATCCTTGATACCTAATTTTTCGTCACCAGCCAAGGATTCGTTGAATTCTTTCAGCTTGGATTCAAGAGGGTGTAGTTCATTGTCTTTTTTACACTGTTTTAGCTGTTTACGATTTAGGGCTTTAAGAAGTTTGGATAGTCTGGACTGACGCCCGTTCGACAATTTTGATTCAGCATCCCTTAGTGGTGGCAAATAAATACACTGGATTAGATCTAGTAACTCAGGATCAAACAGGGAGCTTTTGGACTTTCCTCCCCATATGACTTTTTTGAATCGCCCTCGTATTTCCTTATTTTCGGCTTGTAGGTTTAATAGTGCTGTACTGGAAGCTCCAACCCATGGAAGAAAAGCTACTTTATCCCCCACATCTAGTCCATCAAACTCAGCGCTAATTGAGAAAGATGGTGCGGTTTTTCCGCGAACAACAAAAGGGCTAAAAAAGTCATCGCTGGTAACGCTGTATATGCCTGATTCAGAGTCGTGAAATAGCTGTCGAATTGCACTTATGACGGCGGTTTTACCTGCTCCGTTTTCACCCACTATCACGTTTAACCCATCTGTTAGTTGAATATTGAATTCTTTACCAAAACACCGAAAACCTTCAGCTTTTAAGTTACTTAAGTACATGTCTTACCCTACCTACTTGAATAGACATATTCTAACTGTTTGATATTGTTTTTATAACTCTTTTGGGTAGTTGCTTAAGTGACTTAGCTAGCACAACACTTAAGTGCTGCACAGGTTTTAATGACTTGAACAGGAAGTCGACACGCTCAGTAATCCTACGTTACTTCGGATAACGTTTGATAAGGTAAGTCCGTATTAACAGAATTTGCACTCGTATAGGGATACTCAGCCTTTACGAATGATCTGCCGAAAATGTTTTGGTTTACATGCTCAAAAAAACGACCAACCCTTCGCGCAAGTTGCTGTTTGCGATGAGGTAAAGTGTTTACCAAGTCTGGACAGCAGCTCAGTGGGTAGAAACTGAAAAACATTGGTTCTCATAGTTCTATACTGTATCTTTGTGGTATGTATGGGTTTACGACACAACTATAAAAACACAAGTAGATACTATGACTAACCCAAACTTAGACCTGCTAAAAATGGCAAGCGAAATCGGTGATCTGCACCGAGGCGTTCCAGTGGTCGATAAAACAAAAGAAGACACAATGAAGAGTCTCCTTTCCATGTTTAAGGCTAGTAATGAGCAACATCGAACAGAAAACAATAACAAGAGCCCTCGTTAATCCTTCCTTTCAAGAAATCAGTGACTATTTCGGTTACGATTCAAAAAATATGTTCCAAAACTAAATTTGGTTCTTCGGCATACCCATAACCTCTTGCAGAGATCTGAGTATAGCTAAGCGTATACTCTAATCAGTGCACCCAACATAAAAAATAGTATGATTGGACGATCAACTAATCCATAAACTGTAAACACCTTAACCTCTAACATTCTGTTAAATAGAATATATTTATCATCCTTCAAGTCTTAACCGCTTGTCAAAACGACGAGGCTTATGCTAGCTTTGGCTTGTATGGGTCTTCATGTGTCCCAGTTAGCCACCCAATGGCGAAGGTCGCTTCAGACCAACAGTAGACAAACAGACTCTCTTACTCTTGCAACTTAACTAGAGATGCAGGTGTGTCGGTGGCTACACATTATCCTGTGTTAAGGAGTTAGTTGTGTCTAAATCACAATCGAATAAAACCAACCATCTAGTATTCCCTTCCGGCAGAACGGTGAAAGCCTGCCGTAACGACGTAAAGAGACTTAAGAAAGAAGTTGCGTCTTCAGGCAACAAGCTGAGTACCAGTCGAGCTCTTGATATCATTGCAGAAAAAAATGGTCTGTCTGGAGGTTGGCACAAGGCTATCCACCAACTGTCCATAGGTGATACTGCCGACATCTACCCTGTGACTGTCTTATATTCACCTAATGGCAAGGTACATTCCTCAACTATCCACGGCATGCGCCCGTCAATGAAGGATGAAGATGTCAAGGAGCTTATATCAAGTCATAAGCCAAGTCGTTTCTCTGAGAATTTGCGTGCGCGAGTTGGCTCAGACAGAACATTTTTTAGTGCGGTACTGAACGATGAAGGCCAAGCGTACCGAACAGTAAAAATCGAAAGTTTTGAAGATTCCCATACCTTCCACCATGGTATGTACTCGCTAGGCTACTACCAGTTAGTCGAAGACTTCATTCCGGATAACTACAGACATTACGATATAGTTCTTGCTCCAGACAGGACGATCCATTTTCAGTTCCCCGACTGGGATAAGCGCCCCATTGATCTGACTGCCTCTCTTCAAATGCGAATGGTTCTGTGGCTAGATTATATGGATAGTGAACCACCAATAGATAATAACGAAGATTTTCGCGAACTCAGAAAAAATCGTCCTAATTGGACATTTGATATGTGTGTCATATATTGGAAATTCTCGGTGGAACTAACAGGTCGCCCCTTTAATGAGACCCCTAATACAAATATTCAAAAGATTATTCAGTATGCCACTCTCTCTGCAAAAAAAGGGTTTCATACCCTTATAGAGAAAAGGGAGAAAGTAGCAGAGTCCTACCTACCTTTAACACCCATTCAAGAGTTCTAATTAAGTAACATTACTGGTGAGAACAAAGAGAGAGCGTGTCGCTTTCTCTTTGCTCGAATACCTGACTGTTAACTCTGCTCACAAATACTATTGTGTAGATTAATTTGATTAGGTGCCAACCAATTTTAACGTTCTCTCTAGGTGCTCCAGACTTCGAAAAACTGATTGACAAAAGCAACCCTTTCTTTTGGCGAGTCAGAATTAGCAGCTATTTTTCAAGTCTGTCTCGGAATCTATCGACATCAAGAATTTCACCATCCTTAACAATGTTAACCCTCATGGAAGAAATCGAAACTCTATCACCTAAAGCTCCGAAGCCTCCCATGCCCATAGATCAAGATCGCCCAACAAAACAATTTTGTCACACCAAAAACTCAAACTTTAACCCTTAATAATCAGTACCTTATTTTCATTTCAAGTTAATTTATTCACATTCCCAAACCTGTATTAAAACAAGCAGAAAATCTATTGGCGATCTCACCTATCTGACTAGGACTGCCTATTGAAAAGTGAATAAAATGCAAAAGACTTACGCATGGACAACAACCTTCTACTTGGTGACGCAATGACAAGTAAGTCTTTGTTTTTAAAAACATTTGACTCAAAACCCCTTCTTGCCAAACGGTGTTTTTTACTTTATACATATAAACACGTTAAAGCGCAGTGAGGAGGAGCTATGTGTTTCAGATGTGATAGTCGAACCGAAGGAACTTGGTTTTTACAGTTTTCAAAAAGAATAGGTTCGGCGATGAGTATGAGTTGCGCCGAAAATTACTATCCATCTCAGGGAAATAGTGCTTACGTAACGTTAGACAAAAAAGCTCAATTACTCGATGTTTCGTATCACACGAAACAGCCACATAATTCAGACCTGTTATCGTTTCTTGTTAATGATATAGATCACCTAAGGGATATTGTTTTTCAGGTCATAAAACTGGGTTATAGATGCCTTTACTGGACTAACTCAGAAGAGGTTGAAGAGGAGTGTCCACTACCACCACCGGGGCTTGAACGCTTAAATTATTATTTGGCGTCTATGAGCTATTGGGACGGAAAATGTTGCACTTATAGATATCTTCGTTCTGAAATCAGCTCTCTCATAGACCGGGGCCCAATCTCACCAGAATTTAGTACCGTAAGGCTATTGGAAAAAATCCGGATAGTTAACGATTAACTCAAAAAGGGAAGTCGATTAATGGAAGATATGTTACTTATTAATACTTATATTGTTGTGCCTATTTTGGTAGGAGTCATCATCGGTATATTTGTCGGTGCGTTTGCTACAGTGAAATATATTAAGCGTCGTAAATGATGACCGCTCTTTAGTCGCTCACTTTGTCTATCAATGCTGAATGCTAACCTTTGATAGGCGTAGTGCAAATCAAGTACAGAAAACACAATAGCATTCGGTGATATCAGTGAGAATTTTATACTTCGATACGCGTAGCCTTTTATACTCACATCAATACATTCACAGCGATGAAAGTGTGCATGCTGCGTTCGAAAAGTGGGTCAAAACTCCATCAACGATGCTATTAAAAATGGTGAAACCTGATCCTAAAGGTGTAAATAGGCTAAGAAGTGCTGCATTAGAAGCTGGACTTTTGCTTTACCCGCTAGGTCCTTATTACACCCGTGAGCTTCTTATAGAATATGGTGTATTTAGTGAAGATGCGTTAGCTCCCGAAGCTGAACTGCCTTTTAAGATGGGAATGGACGACAGTGACCCTGTACGTCGATTGATAGCACACGCCCATAGATTAAACGCTGAATGGTATGTCTGCGGCGATACTGGTTCCAAAGAGCTATTTCAGCCATACCCAGAACGTTACCTAAGTTCTAGGTTTGGAGAGGGAGTCACAAGAGAACTAGTCGCTAAAATACTCAAGTTAAAATCAGTATCCTAGTGGTGCAACCTGACTTATTAGTACAAATCTGACTTTAGCACCACTAAAAACGTTTATGGACACAAATAAGCTACAGCTTTCGCTAAATTAGCATTTAACGGACAACCTAAGGTATTGCAAATCCTCTTATAGATTGTCCAAAATCTCTCATCCACTAAAGTTTAGCGTTATTAGAGGGGGGAACTACAAGTTCAGACCAATGTGCTTTAGTCTTCATCGACTGATATAAAAATCCTATCAGCATTCCACAGTTCAATGATTTTTCTAGTTTTCTGAGCATTCCAGAAGCACTTGCCAAATAAGATAAATCCCGCACCTTCTAGATCACGTCTTTCGGTGATTTTAAAGCGATTAAAAATCTTATCTTTATGTTTTTTGATTGGAATCCCCACATCATCACAGTCAGCAGGATTTAACCATTCCATATCTGCGTCAGAATGCGAGATTGTCCCCCAAAACATCTTAGGACGGGCATCTTTTGGGTTATCTGCTGGTTCTGCATCTGCAAAATTCACGAACAAGTTCTTAGCTTTGTAGGGATACTTTTCATCTATTGTGATGATCGTGTCTGATTGAGCTAAATCGCTTCCACGCATTAAACTATTCAACGCTATTTCCATGCCTAAGACAGTATTTCTAACCGTAGTTACAGCACCAGTATGTGATTTGGTGCTGCCCAACCCAGTTGGCTTGGGTTTCGATGGGCGATCAGTTTTACTTTCTCCTGATGGTTTAGAGACAGCAGCAAAAAAGTCAAAAATAACTTCATTTGAGTCAGCGATGATCTTATCTACTTCGAGTGCATGCTTAACTTCACGTTCACGTTGCGGTGATGAACGTCCTTCGTTGCATCCTTGGACATGGTATCGTGAACCAAAACATGCTGCTTTGCCATCGACACTTTGTCTGCGGTAGTACGCTTCTGCTGCACATTTAGGATTAGGACATTCTAGGTACTGCCTGTACTTTTCGATGTCTGAATCAGACATCTTTTGAAAATTAAAGATGTTGTAAGTCTTACGTTTCCCATCATATGTACAAACAGCATCAATCATTTAGCAAACCCCAGAATTAGTGTAATCTATTGACTTTTCACCACTTATAAATGCTGTTGTAAAGTATTAGTACCACTTATGAGACTAAAACTTGAACTAAATCAATTGGCAGACAAAAAGTAGTTATATTCAATTGCAATTACTGCACCTATTAGCATAAATTCGAGAGTGATTGGAGTATTATTGTGATTAATTTGAATAAAGATCAAAAACTTGCATGGTGTCACGCAGCCCTGATACTGACCAAAAAGGTTTCAGTAGGTAGTGTCACAGCTAATAACAAGCTACGAGACATGTTGTTGAACATAGGTTCTTTTGAAGACATCTATAATCAGCATTTTGGTATGTTTCCAATTGAAGAAAAGATTGAAAATCAATTGGATAGGACTTACAGCAAGATTGACTTCGACTTCAAAGTAATCACCATAAATGATCCTGAATATCCGGAGAAATTAAGGTCTGTAGAGGGTGCAACACCTGTATTGTACTGCCGTGGTGATTTGAGCCTGCTAAATGCAAATAAAACCATTTCATTCATTGGAACACGGGAATTACACAACCCCGAGCACATAAGGCATGGGGATGCAGTAATCGGTAGACTGCTGAATGCTGGTTACCAAGCGATTGTAAGCGGTTTAGCTGCTGGTTCTGACACATTGGGTCATCAAGCTGCATTAAAGCATTCAGGAAGGACTATAGCGGTTCTAGGGACACCTTTAGACCAGTACTTTCCAAAGGAAAACAGGGAACTTCAAGATGAAATTGCCAAGAATCATCTTTTGGTATCTGAGTATCCGATCGGCATACGTAGCTTTGGTTCTTTCTTTGCTAACAGGAACAGAACAACAGTCGGTCTATCAAGTGAAGGTGTTGTAGTCGCCCGAGCGGGTGATAGAAGTGGAACACAGTACGCTATTAGGCACTGTGTCGAGCAGGGAAAACAACTATACGCCCTAGAAAACAACATCTATGAACCTGAGTACCAGTGGGTTCAAAAATACAAAGATAATATGAAAGTGATCAGGCAGTAATTCTAATAATCTATTGGAGTTCAGCCGATGGAAGTTATTATTTTTGATCTGGATAATACGCTAGTCGATACAACAGATTGCCAACCTTACTTGCGTACAACGCATGGTCGAGCATTAATCGTCGATAAACTTCGGGAGAATGAAGTCCAAACCAGACTTTACGACCCAAATATTGTTGATTACATCAATAAGCTATCGGAGATGTATCATGATACGCATGTTGTTTTCGTTACTGATTCACCAAATTCCCCAGACTGTAGGTACTGTGAAACTGTGCTGAACTTACATGGTTTCGAGTATGATAACCAGCACATTTTATCTAACGCTGGAAAGCCTTGTTGTGAGATTGAGGTGTTTTTGGAGGAATTGGCAGCTTATCATGACCAAGACTTTAGCGATGTTCGGGTTTTAGTCGTCGGTGACACTGCTAAAGACATACACTTTGGTCATTACATTGAATCACCATCAGTATTTTGCACTTGGGGTACTGAGTTCAATGTCAAATACATTACAGACAACGCGATGCCTACCGCAGTTGTGAGTAACATTGATGAACTAGATGAAGTGATCACTGATTTCATCAATGACGACTTAGAATACGAGCCTTATGATTTCCAACAACACTTCCGTACAGTGAGGCTTGAAGACACAAACGTCTACACAATCCCTGATGCAAATATAGGTTACGCCAGACATTTTATTCCAAGGTATCGTGACTGTAATACACCGCAATACAGAAGCACTTGGTTTGATGTTTATTACGGTCTAAAGCCAGCTAAAAATCGTACTTATGGGCAATTAAATAGAAACCTTGGTGTTCCTTTTTGTACTAATGCAGGAGAAATCAGTAATGGTCGCAACGTTGCACTAAAACGTTTGTCAGGTATCTATATTCAGAAGTTTTACGAGTGGGCTGAAGGTGTTGGTTTAGAGGGTAGAGTCGCTTTAGTGCCGATACCAAGTTCTGTTCCAGAAGAGTGCTACCATTCCAGACCCATGATTCAGGTGTCGATGTGGTGGGAAGAGTGGGCTAATGCAAAAAGGGGACTACCCTATAGAATAAAGGCGCATCAGGTTATTGAAAGGTGGCAGCCTAAAAAGCCTTCACACAAATCTAATGATGCTAGAACCCCTGAGGCACACATCGAAACACTAGGTGTGTATCTAGAAGATGAAGCTAACTTCCCTGATGATATTACGGCAGTAGTGCTTCTAGATGATGTATATACATCTGGTGCACAAATGAATGCAGTAGCATCCGTATTGCTAGAGTTAGATATGATCCCTGATGATGTTCCAATTTATGGATTTGCATTTGGGAAAACAACGTCACCAAACCCATTGGCCAACATTCAAGCGATTATTGACCAGCTTAATGCTGCTGAAAACGAACAGTAAGTCAAAGGGCATAAGCAATAACTGTTTATGCCCGTTGTATTGTTCAACCGACGGTACAGACATAGATTCAGAATTTAGGTAGTTGAATACAGAACGTCCAAGCCCTTCCGAGTGAACATCCCTAAGCGTGCCACGATCCCGCATCTTTCATGCACTCAAGCATATTGTTATAAAGGATAAGACCATTCGCCTTGGCTGTCTCGATGATACTGTAGAACATGGCACTGGCATCGGCACCTCGTGGATTATCTGAGAATAACTAATTTTTTCTACTAATAACCAGTGACTTTATTGCACGTTCGGCGTAATTTGGTAAAGACTGAAGACCGTCGACACTTTAGTATTAGAAAATTTAGGCCAAAATGAACCCGGCATATCTTTACTAACAGTATTCGCTAAATAGTTTGGGTCAGAAACGTGCTAGCTGTAGTTTTGCAAGCACGGCTTTGGACAAAAATGTATTTCAAAAATTTTAACATTAGCAATTCGTGAATAATTTTTTATAAGGCAAATTATTGCTAATTATTACTTTAACTCTGGGGCTTTTGATTATGACTCAGAGTTACTATTTTTAAACTCTTGTAGGTTTGATTTTCCTTGTCCAAATAGATAAAAGTCGCCTTGATAACCAAAAAAGCTCATTAGAAGCACATATAGAGTGTTACGCACAACTTCAACATGATCAAAAACACATCGCTCCCACTGTTGTCCCCAGCCGTCATGAGCTATTTTATTTCTTTTAGATAATGCTTGATTTATATCATCTATATACAAATCTCGAAAACCGATCAAGTTATAGTCACAGAGTGCCTTATCTACATACCACTTAGTTGGATAACCATTTAACGTTCTATTATTTGAATAAATATTCTGAGAAATCTGATCTATGTCTTTTATATCTATATTAAAATTAGAATAATTATCCTTCAAAGCTATTAACATTATATCTCTTATCTTTCTGTACTTACTGCGGCTCAAAATAGTTACATCTTTACTCTTAACAAACCCCTCTAACGCAGCCACATGTGACAGCAGCGTCCAATCGTCTATAGATTTCGAATTCCACTCTAAGTTGCGTATAGCTTGAAAAACACCTTTTTTCGTCAACAATTCCTTGCTATAGCCTTTCTTAATTGCATTCTCTATAAAAGGCTTAAACATCTCTTGTTCCTGCCTCATTGGGTTTACTCTGTTTGAGTAAGACTCTGTAGCATTTGAGCTAAGATAATGACAAGAAAAGGTCTTGTCATTAAATAACTCTCTTCTAATATACCACTCAGAACGAGCACTTCTGCAAAAGCCGTAACACCAAGTAAGGACATCAATTTCATCAGTTATTTTCTGGGAAATAAAAGAAAAAACATTACTATTTCTACTAATTTTCGTGGACAGCGTTGCTGTGACAGAGAAACTAACAAAATGATAATTAACATCTATCGATTCACCATCGAATTCATATGTTCTTTCCCATTTATAATCATTAACAATAAATGGAGATGTAACACCTGCTAGTAGATAATCGAATTTATCAATATAGTTACCGACCTTATCAGAAACTCTAATCTCTTGAACTTTTCCTTCATAAGATAACATTGACATCTTAATTATAGATACAGATATGGTTGAATCAATTGTATCGGTGCTAACGCTGAGATCTATGAAGTTATCATCAAAAGGTCTAGGTGAATCTATTTTAATGAAAACATCAATACCTTGCTGTTCAAAAACACCGGAAACATCTAGTTCTCTATCCAGAAAAGACATTGTTAGACTTTCATGTTTATCTATTTTTGTTAAGAATTCTTTGATATCCAAGCGCAGCCCTAAATAAGTTTGTCGTAGTTAATAAAAGAGTGCCATGAATAGTCGTATGATTCAATTTGCATTATGTCAATTGCCAAAGCTAGTCAGGAGTTGGGATTTACCCCCTTGATACAACACGGAGGATTCACGAAGAAATGCATTAGAAGAATGGATAACTTTTAGTAGGGAAAAGCCCATGAACAGGATGTGAATGAATAGAAGCACTAAATAGGAAAGGGACAATTCTGAGCTAGGTTGGAACATTTCGTTCGCTTTTATCCGAAATCGAAAATTGTAGTGCTAGGAAGCTCCTTTTCATAACTGTGCTACCTAGCTTGAGCTGACTAAGCAGCCGTTTTAAAGTCTGGGTTGTTAAGCAAGTGCCATAAGAAAGTTCGCCTCTTTTGGAAAAGTGGTGGAGCTTTGACGGTCTCTTTGAATATCTCTTCCGTGCTGATGATATCCACTTTGATTTTTGCACGAGTCAAGGCAGTGTATATCCAAGACCTGTCTACAACTCTAGACGTATCAACAACTACAATAACTCTGTCGAACTGCGAACCTTGAGCTTTATGTACTGTGATACAGTATGACGCTGAGAGGCTTTGTAATAGAGAGCCGGTTATTGCCACTGTAGAGCCGTCTGACAGGGTTACGTCTCCAAAGCTGCCCTTCCGCCTAGACACCACTTCTAAAAGCCCCATAGTCCCGTTTTGGACGCCTTCATCCCAGTAGTTTTTATTAAACACAACAGGATCACCTTTTCGTAGAATGATTTTGTAATTGTCCACAAAATCTCCTTCTTCTGGATCAAAGATAGGCGTACCGTCAGGGTTGATAGAAAACTGTGTGGTTCGATTGATTTCTGTCACTCTAGTATTACTCCCAGCAACCACCATAGCGTCACCACAAGCCTCCGTCATCAACTCAACAGCTTTCTTAGAGAACAGTTGTCTTGGGGTGTTGTGGAAAGTGATATTCCCCATAGTCAAACAATCCGGTGTAACACCGTGCCTAATCAATCTGGTGTACTCTGGAATCCCGCTCTGTTCAGATGAGCGCTTAACAATATCTAGTTCGACAGTTGGTAGGCATTTGGCCTTAATGAAATCATGCAGTGCCAAACCATATCCCACTGGCGGCAATTGGTATGGATCACCTACAAAGATGAATCTAGTGTTTTCAGGAACTTTTCGCAGTAGGCGGAACAATATTGGGATGTCCACCATGCTAGCTTCATCAATGACTACAACCGACTTATCTCCCGACTTCATATCACCTCTCATGAGGGCACCATGTATCGTTTGAGATAAATATCCCGTCGTATCTCGGATGCACTCTGCGGCTCGCCCCGCGAGCGCCATCGGATAAACCTTGTAGCCAGTATGGCTCAAAGCCTTGAATAGGGTTTTAAGCACTGTTGTCTTTCCAGTGCCAGCACCACCTGTCAGTATGAAAACCCCACTGGACATCCCTGTTTTGACTGCCTCTTTTTGTTTTGCAGTTAATTCAAATGGAAGATCCTTTTGAGCAACATTGAATGCCCAGTCCATCTCAGAAGACCAGCTTGATACTTGGGACTTCAGATGGAGTAATTCTACTGCAATAAAATGCTCCATGATTAACGGGGCTGAAGCATGAAAGCCGAACTCAGATTTACGAATTTGCAAGGATTTGTTCGCTAGACTCAATGCCTTGAATGCTAAACTTTGGCTCTCCAGAAGGCTTCTTAATGGCCTGTAGAGAGTCTTCTCGTCGCTAACAGTATGACCTTTCTCAAGCTCTTTTTTAACTACATATTCGAGTGCAGCAACCAGCCGCCTTTCATCGTCCGTGCTGGATATATTGAATGTGTTTGGATTCTGAGCGAGAGCATCTATTTCATTAAATGTCATGCCTAGAGAGACGGCGACGTATGGGTTTTCCTTGATTGCTTCAATCGAGTCGGTGCCATGAAAGGTGATGATTTTATTGATTGCTGATGTTTTAAAGCCAAATTTCCTTAGCCCTTCAGCGTGCTCTAATGTTGAGTATTGCTTGCAGGCTTTTACGAATACCTTAGCTGTCTCAGGTGTCAAAAAGTCGAACTTCGACAAGTCATTTTCGTAAGCGAATCTGAAGACATCTTTACCTAACTTAGTCCATATAACTTCAGCTTTATGCGCACCAATCCCTTTAAAGTCAGGACTGTCGGATACGTAGCGCTTGAACTCATCACCTGTGTCAGGCATCAAACAGCGCAAGTTGGTTGCTCTGATTGTATAGCGTTTACGAGTTTTGCCAGAACTGAATTTTAGTTCCTCTGGGTATCCTTCGTAGTCGCCCTCTATTTTCCATAGCTGCCCCTTAGAGAGGGGGATGGCGTTAGAGTCCTTTGGTGCCTTAACGACATACAGCTTGTCTTTATCATTTAAATCT
This sequence comes from Vibrio sp. MarTm2, assembly GCF_027587055.1. Lineage (NCBI taxonomy): Bacteria > Pseudomonadati > Pseudomonadota > Gammaproteobacteria > Vibrionales > Vibrionaceae > Vibrio > Vibrio sp. MarTm2. Next base: position 457,537 of record NZ_JAPPTK010000001.1, read on the forward strand.
GGATCAGCGTCATGCCCTTCAATTCGCTCAGCCGTAAAGACTAAGTTCGCGTTAGAAAACCAAATGGCAATTACACGCATAGTCCAGAGTTGATTAATGCTCTTCAAGGAAAACCACTCCGTGTTTAGCTATCACATCAGCCAACCTGCCTGCCTTTCCTCGACTTTCCAGCTCAGACTCAAGTTGTGCGATTTTAGCTTTGAGCACTTCATTTTCAGCAATAAGTGCCTGATCATTTATGCTGACTTTACTTGTTGATGACGCTTTACCTTTTGCTGTGGAGCCTTTTTTACCTTTCTGTGGTTGCAGGTGTTCGTTTAGAACTAGGTAATCCAGCAGTGACTTAAGATCAGCCTGTATGGACTTGCTCTTGCGAACACTATCCCGGTTAGGGAAGCCAAGCGTATCAGCAAGAGTCTGTGGGGCGAAAACGCCTGTTTGGTTACTAATATGAGCAAGGAGGTCTAAGACCCCTTCCTCAGAAATTGTAAGGTTGCTTAGGTCTAGTTCTTCCTTAATATTTTTGAGTTTTGCTGCCTCATTTTCACATGACTTAACCATATCAATATGGTCATAAACCCATAGTCGAAATGTAGAATGCCTTTCTTGACCTGTCTCTAAACTCATGCAGGCTAACCCTTAAGTTGTTCCCTGTACCATTTGAAGAATGCTGGGCATTTCTCCTGACTGATTAGCGTTTTAACGCCTTGGAAACCAAGGGTTGTGATTTGATAGCCATCAATATCAAGCCCAGACTCTTCGCAAGCCTTCACTAGTTCCACTAAGACCTTGTATGCGGCAACCTCTTTATCTGAATACTCTTGTTTTACGCCTTCATCAGTTCGAGATTCAATATCAGATAGCCTTAGCCTATCCATCTCAGAATTAGCGTGCTGGAGCGCCTTACGAGCTGAGTTCAACTCAGATGAGGTTTTACTCAGTTCAAGTTGTGCAATCATCAATTCCTCTTGCAACTGAGATTCCTTGTTTTGGAATTGCTTTTTTATGCGCTCTTCAGTTTTGTAATAGCTCTCAACAAGACTCCTGTATTTACTCCCTTTACGCCTAATAGTCGAGCCGCTCATAGATTCGCCTTCTTGCTTGGTAAATTTCGCGGCAACTGCATCAGTTAGTGCAGTGAAGCTACTGTAGGAATCGCAATTCATGTCTCTTAGGATGCCTTCAATGACTGCTTTACGATTAGCAACACCATTGATTTGGTGCTTAACCATCTCATCGTAGCATTTGATTTCTTTAGACAAGTTCAAGTTCCTCCAATAGTGGTGCATCTGTTTCTTGTTTCATTGTCTCTACTAGGAGAGTCTCAGGATCAGTACCTTTGAGTTGTGCGAGCATACTCAGGTTTTGAACCACATATTTCACCGGATCAAACTCCAGCATCATTTGAGTACTTTGGGAAAGCTCAGGCACTTTCTGTCTCTGCACCTTTGTTCTTAGCTTGGTTGCAACCATTGATGCCATTCGTTTTAGGTGCTGACTTTGAAGTGAAGGGGTTCCGCTAACCTCCTTAAGCTGCGCCATTAGACCATTTGAAAGCTCATCATCAGGTACATATTTGTATTGCTCTAGGGCACTAACTCCCGCAATAACATACTTATCTGGGTTTTGACGAATATAGCTATGCTTTGTCAGCCAATGTGACGCGATACGAATCTGCTCATTGCACTTCATCTCTAACTGAGTCTTCTCGGCGTTATTAGTCGATAGCATAATCATTGCAGAGTACTCCTTTGCCTCATCAAGTGCCTTACGAGCGGCTGCGCCAATAGCGACTTTATTGTGGCTTGTGATACATGCGTGTGAGCATTCATGGCAGTTCATACGTCCATGTTCATTAATGACCACTTCGGGACACTTATTGTCATAGGGGCAAATGTGGGTATAGTTGATTGCTAAACCTCGTCCTCCAGACACCTTCAGCACTCTTAATGCATCACCAGAGCCTGCAAAAAAAGGAAACTCTTTGTCATTACCCTCTTCCATAGAGTCAAACATCTGGATTAGCATGTCTTCAGTAACAGCAGCTTCCTCAGCAGAAACGACGTTGCCACTTGGCTGCATTTTATCTTTAATGATAGCAAGAGCTGCCGCGTCTTCTGGGCTTGCTTTGGTATAAAACCCAATGGTTCCTCTCGTTTGCCCTGTAAACGCCCTTACGGCATCTGCGTCACCTGTGGTGATATTAATGACAGTTACCAATTGCACACGGAAACTGTGTGGCGTCAGAGTTGTTTTAGGAATTAATGGTGAATAAGCTACGGGTTCGCCCAAATCCTCATACTGACACAACATAACCTTGGTCAACTCTGTCAGGTTATGCTCTTTTACCAACTTAAATTGTTCAACCTGAAGGTTGGGTGGCGTCAGGGTCATCTTAGTATCGAAATCAATTCCATGCTTTTTTAACCACTCCTCAAACATAAACACATACGCATCCATGTTGGGGTGAATATCACTGTGCGAAGCCGACCCCTGAAGAAGCGGTCGAAACTTCCCTTTAGATGACTTATCGTTGTTTTGGTAAGGCTTCGGCTCCAAGAAATTTTTGTCCGAATAGTTTTTCCGCACCTCTTTTGCATGACAAAGCAGCATCATAACATCCTCTTGAATACTACTTTCTAAGCCCTGAACCTGAACCTTATCAGTTCTAACGCGCAAAGGGACGTGGGTGGTTGCAGGGTCTTTGACATTCGTTGGAATGTAATCGGCATCAAATGTATCTGTGCAAAGATGGCCACCATTCGAAGAGCGTTGCCCTGCATATGCTGAGACATTTAAAATCAATAGATGCTGATAATTTGCAATGTCTACTCTTGTTGAGTTCTCACCAACAACCATTTTTCGAGTACGATTGCGCATCCAGCTAGGTAGCTTCACTTCCCCAATTTCAAGCTCTTTCCCGCCGATATCAATCGAAGTTGGTATAATGTAACTATCAAAGTCTTTTGAGTGTGTGATCTCATTGATGTGCTCAAAACCTTTAACTTTCGACAACTTATCCCTCGAGGCTTCCAATGCCAGACGCCTTTCTGGTGATGCTTCTTTTGCAATTTTTGCGGAAGAGCTGAATATAGCAGCTTTTGCAAGCTCTTTGAGCCACATTCGGAAAACCACCCAGTAGCCAATGTTGAATGTGTCCTTTTTGGTTTTACCTGAGCGCTTGTAGCCAACATTGCGCAGTTTAGGGATAGGGTTTTGTTTCAAGCCGATGCCTTCAAGTTCACCATATCGAGCCATGGTAGCCTCAAAGTACCTTCGCAAAGCTGCGCAATTATCTCTAAGCTGATTAGAGCTACCATTCAACGAGAGGGCTCGGCTAGTCATGCCCTCAATAAATGAGAGGAGTGACATTGGGTAGATTACTACTTTGCCTTGCTGCTTCGCTTTTTGTAGATAGATTCTATCAAGAACAGGATCTGGCTTAACGAAGGCAGAACGCAAGAATTTACTAGGTGTGTCTGGATATTCAAAAAAGCAATTTGGGTGCCTCTCGTAGAACCACGGCAGGTAGACAAATAGGTACGCATTAAGGTATTGGAGAACATTGATGCGGGTTTTAGCTGTGTTTCGCTCGATGTCAGTTAAATCAGTCCACGCCATCTGAGTTGTTTTCCATAAGCAGTCATCAGAAACATTAATGTTCTTTGGCGCGTACTCACTGAGATTTCGGCTTATCTTAAACTTACCAAACGATACAATATCAGTGTTTATGTTCTGGGCGTAAAGCAGCTTGACGCCTTTCTTATAGATATCGCCTAATTCAAAATTCTGAGAGCCTTGTTTTAGAGATTCAAACTCACCTAAGGCGTTTGATATGTACCCGCTACGATTTGATGAGACCTCGCCAGTGGACATTGCATTAGTGGCAATCGCTCTAGGTCTCCTGATTGCGTATAGTTCAATACACTGTTGAACCCAACCCTTAGGTAATAAACCTTTTCGTTCAAGATGTTGACAAACTTGTTTCCAGCCGAGCTCAGCTGAAGGTGTGTAAAGAAAATGCTCAACACGAAAATCAGTAAAAGACTCCACGGTCATCTCATCAAATGATTCGATGCCACGGCAAATCATGTATCGTGAGAGAGTGGTAACCTGTGCCGTCAAAGATGTGTATTTGATGTTTAGGTCATCAAATCTTGAAGTGAACACTCCCTTATGTTTCTCACGGCTTGAGTCAGAAATATCAACCCAAATTTCTAAGGCCAATTTGGGGTAAAATAAACTGATCGGACTACTCGCGAAAATCTCATTTTTTACTCTCTTGTCATACCGAAAATGAGCAGGGAGGATTGCGATCTTTTTTCTAGCAGCATTAGCTAGAAGTGCATTCAATGTTGAACGGAAAAAGTGCTTCTGGTTGTCGGTGATGTCATTGTTAGGAAATAACTCGTCCATAACCTCTACCCAAGTAGTGTCTAAACAGATATTGTCCAACAGAATTTCCATCATTTCGTTTGTCCAAACGTGGACATTATTGTGTAACCACCATGCACACCACATTCTTTGGTGCTTATTTTTAGCAGGTGCATATGTGGGGCTTAGGTACTCTAAATCCGTTGCCACTGATTTAGCGAGCGATCCTAGGTTTTCAGGCGTATAACAAGGTAATGGTTGAGTCATTATTTCAATTCAGCACCAAAGTGGCTGTTAAGTAATAGTTTTTGCTCACTGCTGATTATTCCACTCTGTACAAGTTGCAAAGCCCTATCGACTTTCTCTTGAGTAAGCTCAATCGCTGGTATTGCATAGACTTCAGTGGAGGAAATTTCAGAGTGCGCCATCAGACTTTGGACGACATTCATATCAAGCCCTTGGATAAGGGTGCCATCTTGTCTGTAGCCAATAACTAAGTAATTCAAGCAATGTACACCATACATATGGCGAAGAGAGTACAGAGCCAATCTACGAGGTACAGGTAGCCCCCTATTCTTGTATACTCTTTTAAGGGCTTGCTTGAACGCATATTGTCTGGTCGCATCAGATGATAGTGTCAAAGGGCGACCTAAGTATTCACCGCGCTTCAGCACAACAAAGAGAAAGCTGTGTCCAACATGTAATGGCTGCCTCTCTTTAACAAGATACTCCTGCAACGTTTCAAAGAAGATTGTTCTGAACGGCTCGATGAAAAATGTTTTAGGTGTCGTTCTCCCCTTGTAAGCCATGCTAAGAGCAGTCTCACTACTTATAGACTCAAATTCATTGCCATAGGCAAGTGGTCGTGTCATAGGATTAATACACGTTACCCGCCTATTCTTAATATCAATATCTTGCAGCAATACGTTAGCGGCTTCAATTTCTCGCAATCCTGTGCCCATGATAAGCGATAAATACAAACGGTCTCGTAAGGTTGTTGTTTCATTAAGTACAGGCAGCGCATCCTCATGTGGTAACGCTTTCTTTACAGATGCCCCTTTCGGCGCTGGACTGTAAAACGACTTTCTAGCCTTAAGAATTGAGGTTCTGCCAAGTTTAGGGCCATTGCAAACCACACCTGCAATGACAGATTTTTTAAGTAAAGCCTTACGCTGAGAGGTTGGGATCTCTTTCCGAAACAGGGCTTCTCCAAACATAACATCAGGCGATAGGGATAGGTCAATCAAGCCAAGTTCTGATGCTGTTTGCATTTCAGCTTGAAGTTGTGCGGATTCCAGTAAGAAGCCTCTAACTGAAGAAATGATTCTTTGGTTGGTTCCATGCACAGTCGGCTTGCGTTTGGTCTTTTTAGCAGCCAAATAAGAAAGGGTTTCATTCGAAGAATGGACCCCCATCGATAGGTAGTTTGGAAACTGTAAAATCATCTCTGTCAGTAGAGGCGTGCCAGTTTTTACTCCGATATTTAGTTTTGCAATCTCATCGGGATCATCAAATGCGTTAAGGTAAGCGAAGAACACGCGGAGGTCTGATGCTTTACTTTTTACCGTATTAGCAGGTTTAGTTCTCGCTATATCATTCATGTAACAATTGAACGCATCAACGGGTTCTCCGTCAATGTAAAGGGCGTACGATTTTTGCCCCGTTGCTAATTTAAAAGTGATCTTTTCCATTCGTCCCTACGTATGCACTGCCTTTTATATACTTTTTACAATATATCCAAGTGCAAGTCCAGTGCATTAAGATGTACAGACAAAAAAAAACCACCAACTTAAAAGTGGTGGTTTTTTATCTTAAGCTATTGAGCTTAAGAGGAAATATGGCCGAGGTGGAGGGGCTCGAACCCCCGACCACATGCTTAGAAGGCACGTGCTCTATCCAACTGAGCTACACCCCGGCAGGTGTTCCATTGTAGCTTACTTACGCACTAATGTCTTATACTTTATAAGAACCTATGACCACATCCTTAGAAGGGACGTGCTCTATCCAGCTGAGCTAAGGGCGCGCTACAGGGGAGGATTATACGAGTTCAAACGCTTAAATCAACGGGTTTTCATAACATTCTGATCTGAATGCCTAAAAAAAGGTCATCAAATCAATAAGCGCTCAAAAACACCACAAAGCAAACGTTTGCGTATGGATGTTAAATTGAATTTCTGCGACAATGCTCCGAAAATAATTTGCCTTATCAATTCAAAAGGAAAGTCATGACTGCTCAAAATATAGATGGAACTCTCATTTCCCAAACTGTTCGATCCGAAGTTGCAGCACGTGTAAAAGCTCGTATCGAGAACGGTTTGCGCGCCCCAGGCCTTGCTGTGGTACTCGTGGGTGAAGATCCCGCTTCTCAGGTCTATGTCGGTAGCAAACGTCGTGCGTGTGAAGAAGTTGGCTTTGTCTCTAAGTCTTTTGACCTTCCTGCGACAACGTCGGAAGAAGAGTTGTTGGCACTTATCGATGAGTTGAATAACGACGCAGAAATCGATGGCATTCTTGTTCAGTTGCCACTTCCTGCAGGCATCGATGCAACGCACGTTCTTGAGCGCATTCATCCAGAGAAAGACGTAGATGGCTTCCACCCTTACAACGTTGGTCGTCTAGCACAACGCATTCCAAAACTTCGTTCTTGCACACCAAAAGGCATCATTACGCTACTTGACCGTTACAACATTGAACTGCGCGGCAAGCATGCTGTTGTGGTCGGTGCTTCAAACATCGTGGGTCGTCCTATGACACTTGAACTCCTGTTAGCTGGCTGCACCACCACGACTTGTCACCGTTTTACTAAAGACTTAGAAGGTCACGTTCGCCAAGCAGACCTTGTTGTGGTTGCAGTTGGTAAGCCAAACTTCATTCCTGGCGAGTGGATTAAGAAAGGCGCTGTTGTAGTCGATGTGGGTATCAACCGTTTGGAGTCAGGAAAGTTGGTAGGCGATGTGGAGTATGACAAAGCCCGTGAAAACGCGAGTTTCATTACACCTGTTCCTGGTGGCGTTGGCCCGATGACAGTAGCAAGCCTTATCGAAAACACCATGATTGCCTGTGAGCAGTTCCACACTAAGAAGTAACGACTCTTAAGAAACCAAAAAAAGGGGTTGATGTGATAGCACATCAACCCCTATTTAATGTTTACTTAATTCGTGGAGCTTAGAGCATTGGCAAATACTGTTCGCGATGCTTATAGGCTCAAGATAACGCCCGCAATCGACGCACTCATTAAGTTCGCCATCACACCTGCGGCAATCGCTCGAAAGCCGAATTTAGAAATAAATGGGCGCTTTTCGGGGACAACGCTGCCTAAACCGCCAATCAACATTGCCATCGTTGAAATATTGGCAAATCCACATAAAGCAAAAGTGACAATTGCTTGTGAATGCTCACTCAGTTGGGACTTAACGTCCATTAACTGAATAAATGCGACAAACTCGTTAACCACGATTTTGTTACCAATCAAAGAGCCTGCGGTAATCGCTTCATTCCAAGGGACGCCAAGCAGCCACGCGACAGGAGCAAACAGATACCCCAAGATTAGCTCAAAGCTGAGCTCCATGCCCATCAGGCTACCAACCCAACCAAGCATACCGTTTAGCATGGCAATCACACTGACAAACGCCAGCAAGGTTGCACCAACCGCAACGGCGATACGTAAACCCGCCATCGCGCCGTCTGCCATCGCCTCAACCACATTGGTCGCGCGTGGCATTTCGACATTGTTCATGTCTATTTCTGCGTCTGCGGTTTGTGTCTCTGGCACCATAATTTTCGCCATCAAAAGACCCGCAGGTGCTGACATAAATGCCGCTGCAATTAGGAAGTTAAGGTCAACACCGAGTGATGCGTAGCCCACCAACGTACCACCAGCGACAGAAGCAAGACCACCAACCATCACAGCAAAAAACTGAGAGTCCGTCATGTGCTTTAAGTACGGCTTAACCACAAGAGGCGCTTCAATCATGCCAACAAAAATGTTCGCCGTTGCTGAAAGTGATTCTGCACGACCGATTCCTAGTAACTTTTGGAGCCCACCACCGATCAAGTTGATCACTTTTGGCATCACTCCAATGTGGTATAAACCGGAAATCAGCGCGGAAAAGAAAATGATGATGCCCAATACATTGATGGCGAAGGTAAAGCCACCCGTTGCAAGGCCCCCAAACAAGAACGCTATACCTTCTTGGCCATAATTAATTAAGTTAGACACCGCGCCCGTCACGCTATTAAGTGCATCTTTTCCCGCTGGGACATACAAGACGAGCAATGCGAAACCAACTTGAAGCGCAAACGCCAGTGACACCGTTTTAAGGTTGATACTTTTTCTGTTTGTAGAAAGTAGCCATGCTAAAAACAAGATGGCTACGATACCAAGAATAGAATTCATAAAAGATCCGACAAAATTGGGGGGAACAAGATTGGCGTCGGATAATATTCACTTAAAAACGAGATGCAAATCACAGTTGTTAATGGAGTGTACTTTCCATTGCGCAATTAATCACCATGGATATAACATGCTGTTTTTAATCAGTTTAAACGTTTGCTCTTGTTTATTATTTCCACTTAGAAAAGATGTTTCTAAAAACAGAAACAATATCGTGAGTCGCTTTCACGACTTGAACCCCTGCAAATACGGCGCTAATCGCTTATCCCAATGGCAGGGAGCACCGATTTTTTGTTTGATAAACTCGATCACCGCGGCGGTTTTGGTCGGCAAGTATCGACGACTTGGGTAGACGGCATAAAAAGGCATATCTTGGCTCGCTTGCCAATCGGGAAGAAGCTGTATCAGTTGCCCATTTTTGAACTCATCTCGTATTAGGTACGTCGCTAAGTAAGCAATTCCCCACCCCGCGACGGCCGCATCTCGAACCGCTTCAGCAAGGTCCACCGAGTAGTTGCCTGACACTTTTACATTCAGTTGTTCTTCGGGTTTCGAAAACGCCCAGCTTGTGTAGTCTCGTTCCCAACTGCGATAAATCAGACAATTGTGCTGCGCTAACTCATTTGGGTGATGAGGCGTACTGTACTTAACCAAGTAATCTGGTGATGCAGCTACGACGAATCGACTATCAGCTAACCTTTGCGCCACATAACCTTCAGGTAAGGTTTCGTTGTTGGTTATCCATAAATCTAACCCTTCTTGGAGCATATCAACCCGATAGTCGAACAAATGCATCTCGACTTGTAGGTTTGGGTAACGAACTCTGAGCTCGTCAATGGCGGGGAGAATATGTAGGGTACCAAATGACTGCGACAAGCCAATTTTAATCAGCCCTGCCACTTCATCGCGTTGACTTTCCACTTCTCGCTGCGCTTCTTCAATCGTTCGCACAACTTTTTGACAATGGTGGTAAAAATTTTCGCCAGCTTCCGTTGGAGTAAATGTTCGCGTAGTGCGTTGAACCAATTTAACACCGAGCGACTCTTCAAGCTGTGCCAACTGTTTACTCACATGAGAAACAGAAACACCCAGACTGCGTGCCGCAGCGGTAAAATTTTTATGAGTGAGCAAGGCGGCAAACACCACCATCTGCATCGCGCGTTCTGATAACACAAAAACTCCAAAACAAAAAAGGAGCTCCTAAGAGCCCCTTTACACAATTAAAGTACAATTCTATCGGCCAAATGGCTGACCGCTAGAGCGAAGTAGTAAGAGCGATTCCACTTCATCAATACATTGTAGTTATTATAAACAAGGTAGACTCGGCCGTTTGCGTCATCCGGGGCGATCAACCAAGCCTTAATATCGTCATCCAGTTTTGGTAGTGGACGGCCATCGTAACGAGTCACGCCTAGCCTGCCCCACTCCTGAAGATATTTGCCTTTCTCTTCACTGCGACCTTGGATACTGGTATCAAAACCTTTGGGTAATTTGACCTGACGTCCCCAAGTGTATTTATCTCCCCAGCCCGACTCGCTCAGATAATTCGCGGCGGACGCAAACACATCCGCTTCGGTCTGCCAAATGTCTTTCTTACCATCACCGTTACCATCAGCGGCGAACGCTAAGAAGGAGCTTGGCATAAATTGGCACTGCCCCATCGCCCCAGCCCATGAGCCTTTAAAATCTTCAACTGGGATATGGCCTTCTTCAAGAATCTGCAGTGCCGCCATTGCTTCTTTGCGAAAGAACGCTTCTCGGCGACCGTCGTAAGCCATGGTGGATAACGCATCTATTACATTGTAATTACCAGTGAAGCGGCCAAAATTACTCTCTACGCCCCACAATGCGACGATAAATCGTGGCTGAACGCCATATTCATCACCAATACGGGAAAGAGTCTCGTAATGCGTTTCGTAGAGCTCTTTGGCTTGCTTAACTTTCCAATCTGGCACTGCCCGCGGAATGTACTCATCCAGCGTGAGCTTTTTCTCTGGCTGGTTGCGATCCGCTTTTACGGCGCGAGGCTTATAAGTTACATCTGAAAAAGCGGTCGAGATCACCTGTTCAGAAATGCCGTGCTCTCTGGCTTCTTGTTTTAATCCATCAACATATTGCTCAAAACTCTGCTCGTTTGCCCAAACAGAGCTGGCAATGGTTGCACCTAATACGACTGACAATAATTTCTTCACATTGCCCTCCTTGAGCAAGGTTTGGCGTCCGTTTCGTTATTTTTCTTCGGACTGTTGACGCGCTTTTTTCTGCTCTTTGTATTCATCAAGCAGATTTTTTGGCGGAGGCGGAAGCTGGAGGAAAAAACCTTCTTCTTCAAGTGACTGTTTCACTTTATCGATATCGACTGATGCCAGTTGGCGCCCGTCAAGTTTGATCACCATAACCATAATAGGTTTGCCAAACATCTGCATCAATGTGTCAGGAACTTGTGAAAAATCGTCCTTTTTAGGGATGTAGAGGTAAGCGCCTTCTTTTTTAGAACTTTTGTAAATTGCACAAAGCATGGGGAGCCTTTTGTCCGTTTCTATTCAATGAACGTCAGTGTTTCGCTATTTTTGAGAGCAAAACACTCAATTGAGCGCAAGATAACTTGCTGAGCTTATTGTGGGAATATAACATGACAACCCTAGTCTCAGGCAACGCCCTTACGAGGTTGATAAGTAAAAGATGTCACATTCACCAGACCTAAAAGGCAGTAGCTTCACATTGTCCGTTTTACACCTTAGTGACAACGATGTGGAAAAAACGGTCAAATTCCTCAATGAGAAAGTCGAGCTGGCACCGACTTTTTTTGCCAATGCCCCTGTGGTAATCAACATTGCTCAGGTGGAAGGCGATATTGACTTTCATGCACTGAAGCACGGAATTTCCGCAGCCGGTATGATTCCGGTTGGTGTTGCGGGCTGTAAAGACAAGCGAACGCAAAATCTCGCCAGTGAGGCGTCTTTTGCCATTATGTCTGCGAGTAAGTCGCCGAGCCAAGCGCCCGCTAAAATGGCGCCGACCAAAATTGTCCGCTCGCCGGTGCGCTCTGGTCAACAAATTTACGCAAAAGATAGTGATCTCGTGGTGCTTAACCATGTCAGCGAAGGTGCTGAGGTCATTGCAGATGGTTCCATTCACATTCACGGGACACTCCGTGGACGCGCAATCGCAGGAGCGAATGGCAACAAAGAAGCGGTCATCATCTGCAATAAGCTCAACGCTGAACTTATGTCTATCGCAGGTCATTATTGGTTGACAGAACAATTTGCTGATGAATATTGGCAACAAAAAATCATGTTTAGTTTGGATGATGACTCGCTTCGATTCGAGTTGTTAACGATTTAAGATTTATAAGGAACAGATAATGGCACGCATTATTGTTGTAACGTCAGGTAAAGGTGGTGTAGGTAAGACCACATCAAGCGCTGCTATCGCTTCTGGCTTAGCGATGAAAGGAAAGAAAACCGCTGTCATCGATTTTGATATCGGCCTGCGCAACCTCGATTTAATCATGGGTTGCGAGCGTCGCGTCGTCTACGACTTTGTTAACGTCATCAACGGTGAAGCAACACTCAATCAAGCGATGATCAAAGATAAACGTTCTGAGAACCTATTTATTCTTCCAGCTTCGCAAACGCGTGACAAAGACGCCCTAACTAAAGAGGGCGTGCGCCGCGTTCTTGATGAGCTTGACGAAATGGGCTTTGATTTTGTGATCTGTGATTCTCCAGCAGGTATCGAGCAAGGCGCTCTCATGGCGCTATACTTTGCTGATGAGGCAATTGTAACAACAAACCCTGAAGTCTCTTCTGTTCGCGACTCAGACCGCATTTTAGGTATTTTGGACTCTAAGTCACGCCGCGCTGAAGAAGGCCTTGAGCCGGTGAAACAACACTTGTTACTGACACGCTACAACCCTACGCGCGTGACACAAGGCGAGATGCTCAGTGTTGAAGATGTTGAAGAGATTCTGCACATTGGTTTGCTAGGAGTTATCCCAGAGAGCCAAGCGGTGTTAAATGCGTCAAACAAAGGTGTACCTGTCATTTTTGATGAGCAATCTGATGCGGGCATGGCTTATGACGACACAGTCGAGCGCCTGCTTGGCCAGCAAGTGGATTTCCGCTTCCTGACCGAACAGAAGAAAGGAATCTTTAAACGACTATTTGGAGGCTAAATCGGCATGTCATTACTTGAATTTTTCCGCCCGCAGAAAAAAAGCTCTGCGAACTTAGCCAAAGAACGTCTGCAAATTATTGTTGCAGAGCGTCGTAGTCAAGGTGACCCAGCGCCATCTTACCTACCACAACTAAAAGAAGACATTCTGAAAGTGATCGGCAAGTACGTTGCCGTAGACCCCTCCATGGTCGACCTTTCTTTTGAGCATAAAGATGACGACATTTCAGTCCTTGAGCTGAATGTAAAGCTTCCTGAAGACGATAAATAACTCTTCTTTGCAAGCATATAACCACAAAAACCGACGAGAAAACGTCGGTTTTTTTCTGCCTGTTCCTTCCCCTTCCCTCAGGCAACCATACTGACCAACCCCAGCACTCGCTAGTTTTACACACGCAAGCGACTTAATGACAGATCCAGAGCCACAGACCATGGTTCAATCATCATCCACTTCCTATTACCGTTAGCCATAGCCAATTTCGACAACAACACCAAAGTCATGGCGTAAAAAAGCCCCAGTCATTCGACTGGGGCTTTATCTTTTCCCGATAGATAAGTGTCGTGCTAGCGAAAACTTATCTCATAACTAACGTCTTACTTATGCGTCAGTTTTTGCTTTCTTAGCTTTAGGCGCTTTCGCTGCTTCTTGGTCTGCTTTCTTCTTGATTACCGTAGTACCTTCGAAAGTTTCACCTTCAACGAATGCTTTACCGTAGTAAGAAGCCAGTAGAACTTCTTTTAGCTCAGTGATTAGAGGGTAACGTGGGTTAGCACCTGTACACTGGTCATCGAACGCTTCAACCGCTAGTTCATCTAGTTTCGCTACGAAGTCAGCTTCAGACACGCCAGCCGCTTGGATAGACATTGGGATGTCTAGGTTAGCTTTTAGCTCGTCTAGCCATGCTAGTAGACGTTCAATCTTCTGAGCAGTGCGGTCACCTTCTTGGCTTAGGCCTAGGTGGTCAGCAACTTCAGCGTAACGACGACGTGCTTGTGGACGGTCGTATTGAGAGAACGCAGTCTGCTTAGTTGGGTTGTCGTTCGCGTTGTAACGTACAACGTTAGAGATTAGTAGTGCGTTCGCCAGACCGTGTGGTAGGTGGAACTCAGCACCAATCTTGTGCGCCATAGAGTGACAAACACCTAGGAATGCGTTCGCAAACGCGATACCAGCGATAGTTGCCGCGTTGTGTACTTTCTCACGAGCGATTGGGTCACCAGCACCGTTCGCGTAGCTTGAAGGTAGGTACTCTTTTAGCATCTTAAGTGCTTGTAGAGCTTGGCCATCAGAGTATTCGTTAGCAAGAACAGATACGTAAGCTTCTAGAGCGTGAGTTACTGCATCGTAACCACCAAATGCTGTTAGAGACTTAGGCATGTTCATTACTAGGTTAGCATCAACGATAGCCATGTTTGGCGTGATTTCGTAGTCAGCTAGTGGGTACTTAGCACCTGTCTCGTCGTCAGTAACAACCGCGAATGGAGTAACTTCTGAACCAGTACCTGAAGTTGTAGTGATACATACAAGCTCAGCTTTCTTACCCATTTTAGGGAACTTGTAGATACGTTTACGGATATCCATAAAGCGCATTGCTAGTTCTTCGAATGCTGTTTCTGGGTGCTCGTACATTACCCACATGATTTTCGCTGCATCCATCGGAGAACCACCACCTAGAGCGATGATTACGTCTGGTTGGAAGCTTTGCATAGCTTCTGCACCTTTCTTAACAACAGATAGCGTTGGATCCGCTTCTACGTCGAAGAAAGTTTGAACTTCGATGCCTTGAGCTTTAAGAAGCTGTACTACATCGTCAGCGTAACCGTTGTTGAATAGGAAACGGTCAGTTACTAGGAACGCGCGTTTCTTACCTTCTAGGTCGCTCATTGCGATTGGAAGGCTACCACGACGGAAGTAGATAGACTTAGGTAGTTTGTGCCACAACATGTTTTCAGCTCGCTTCGCTACAGTTTTCTTGTTGATTAGGTGCTTAGGACCTACGTTCTCAGAGATAGAGTTACCACCCCATGAACCACAACCTAGAGTTAGAGAAGGCGCAACGTTGAAGTTGTACAGGTCACCGATACCACCGTGAGTCGTCGGGATGTTGATTAGGATACGAGCAGTCTTCATCTTGTCACCGAAGTAACGGATGCGGTCTGCGTTAACGTCTTGGTTAGTGTATAGACCAGACGTGTGACCGATACCACCGATCTCAACCATAGTTACTGCTTGAGCAACTGCGTCTTCGAAGTTGTCAGCGCGGAATAGACCTAGAGTTGGAGATAGTTTCTCGTGAGCGAATGCGTCGTCGTAAGAAACTTTACCTAGACCTTCACCTACAAGTACTTTTGTATCAGCAGGAACTTTAACGCCCGCTAGTTCAGCGATTGCTGGCGCTGGTTGACCAACGATTTTTGCGTTTAGCGCACCGTCGATTAGAAGCACTTTACGTACTTTGTCTGCGTCTGCTTTAGAAAGAACAACTGCTTTGTGAGAAGCGAAACGCTCTTTTACTTCGTCGTAAACTTCGTCAACTACGATTGCAGCCTGCTCAGAAGCACATACTACGCCGTTATCGAAAGTCTTAGACATTAGGATAGAAGCAACAGCACGTTTAACGTCAGCTGTTTCGTCGATAACTACAGGAACGTTACCTGCACCTACACCGATCGCTGGCTTACCAGAAGAGTAAGCTGCTTTAACCATGCCTGGACCACCAGTTGCAAGGATAAGAGCGATGTCGTCGTGCTTCATTAGAGCGTTAGAAAGCTCTACAGATGGCTGGTCAATCCAACCGATGATGTCTTTTGGAGCACCTGCTGCTACTGCTGCGTCTAGAACAAGTTTCGCTGCATCATTAGTCGAGTTTTTCGCACGTGGGTGTGGCGAGAAGATGATACCGTTACGAGTCTTCAGAGAGATTAGAGATTTGAAGATTGCAGTAGAAGTTGGGTTAGTTGTTGGTACGATACCACAGATGATACCTACAGGTTCTGCGATAGTCATTGTACCTAGGTTGTCATCCTCTTCTAGGATGCCACAAGTCTGTTCGTCTTTGTATTTGTTGTAGATAAACTCAGAAGCGAAGTGGTTCTTGATTACTTTATCTTCAACAATACCCATACCAGATTCCTCAACCGCTTGTTGAGCTAGCGGGATACGAGCTTGGTTAGCTGCAAGAGACGCAGCGCGGAAGATCTTGTCTACTTGCTCTTGAGAGTAAGTAGCGAACTCTTCTTGCGCTTTCTTAACGCGAGCAATCATTGCATCTAGTTCAGCCAGATTAGTTACAGGCATAGGGATTCTCCTAAAATTAACAAATATTAAAAACTTTTTAGTAAGAGTACTGTTCAACTGATTTTGTTATCTAAACAAGCAGGCTTCTTAGTAAATTGCTTTCAGGGCTGAGTATATTATTTCAGGTTATGAAAAAAATTGACCCAGATCAGTTCTGAAAAACTATTTACCTACTTAGTGGTACCTAAATCCCAAAAAACCACGTAAACGCATGAAATATAAAGATTTAGTTCACAAAAGATAATTGTTCAAAATATCAGCATTCAGTTGCATTAAATGGAAAAACAACAATATCTTGTAAAAAAGTTTCATTTTTTGGCCACAAACTTTCATGTGGTCCACAAACCTTGTGCTACTGAGAGTATATCTAAAGCTGCATTTCTCTCTACATACCGACTTATTTTTTATCGAAAATGTGCAGATGTTAACGTTTGTGTCAAACAACATGATGTCGACACAGATTCTACGTAACAAAGTATGTCATTAGTATTTACGATTTATTCAATAATTAGATTTTCTCAGTAATGGAATGATTTACAGGTTAGTTTTTTTCATTCGTTGACGAACAGATTTTAGACTATATTCCGCGTGTACTAATCTTGTTGTTAACTTTGCTGTGGACATTCTTTAATGCAAACCTTCGAAATCGCTATTTTTCTGCAGTTTTTTCTCGGCTTAGTCGCTGCCGTGAATCCCGTCGGTATCATGCCGGTGTTCGTGTCCCTGACTGGCCATATGACTCAAGAAGAAAAGCATAAAACGGCAGTGACGGCCAATGTCGCGGTCGCCATCATACTTGTTGTTTCCTTACTTGCAGGCCAAATGCTTTTGGATATGTTCAGTATCTCGCTCGATTCATTCCGCGTTGCGGGCGGCTTGCTGCTTTTGAGCATTGCGTTCTCAATGATGAGCGGTAAGTTGGGTGAGGATAAGCAAAACAAACAAGAGAAGTCAGAGTACGTTAGCCGAGAGCAGATTGGCGTCGTGCCCCTAGCGATGCCGTTGATGGCAGGTCCAGGTGCGATTAGCTCAACCATTGTTTATGGTTCTCGGTACCCGAGCATGTTTGATACCGCTGGTATCATCGTTACTATCGTTTTATTTGCGCTCTCGACTTGGTTGCTGTTTCGTTCCGCTCCCTTGATCGTTCGATTCCTTGGCCAAACTGGGATTAACGTGATCACTCGTATCATGGGTTTGATTCTGGGCGCTCTGGGCATTGAGTTCATCGCAAATGGTCTGCGCAACCTATTCCCTGGGTTGGCATAAGCGCTAAAATTAGCCTGACTTAAATAAACTCGGTATGATGGAGAGATGGAATTTTTGGTCGCTCTATCATGCCGCGTAACTCACTCAGACATCACCTATACATCATTATTTTTGGCTCGCACACAAAAGCAGGTCGAGCGTTTGACTTAGCTTTAATTGTCGCGATTGTCTCTTCACTGGTCGTATTGTTACTGGAATCGATCCCTTCGATTCGCTCGGTATGGGGCGCACAACTCAAGTATCTTGAGTACACGTTTACCGCACTGTTCACGATTGAGTATATTCTGAGACTCTACTGCTCGCCCAAGCCCAGCGCTTACGCCAAGAGCTTTTATGGCGTTGTTGACCTATTGGCGATATTGCCCACCTATTTGGCATTTTTCTTCCCTTCGGCCGCTTTCATGGGCGTGATTCGTGCGCTGAGAATCATGCGGATTTTCCGTGTACTCAAACTCGTTCGCTATCTGCAAGACTCCAATCTTTTGCTTCGCTCGCTACTTATGGCTAGGCGTAAGATTTTTATCTTCTTTAGTACCGTTGCAATTCTCGTGACTATTTTTGGCGCACTGATTTACGTCATTGAAGGACCTAAAAATGGTTTTACGAGTATTCCTCAAAGCATCTATTGGGCGATTGTGACGATCACTACTGTTGGCTACGGTGATTTAATCCCGCAAACCGCGCTCGGCAAGGCGATCGCTTCTGTAACAATGCTGCTTGGCTACTCAATACTTGCTGTCCCGACAGGCATTATTACTGCGGAATTAAATCAAGAGATGAATTCACACAAATCGTTAGTTAAATGTCCAAACTGTTCCCAAAGCGGCCACGAAGCAGACGCATTGTATTGTAAACACTGTGGCAGCGAGCTCGCCGATCCTGACAAGCGGGTTGTAGCTGAAGAATAGCGAAAAACGAAAAAGGGTTGGCTTCTATGCCAACCCTTTTCAGTTATTCATCTAGGTACTTATCATATCTGAACCACACCTAAAACTGCTTTTCGAAGAACTGCTGCCCAGCTTTCGTTACGCTTTTTCAGCCAGAATGATACGGAGTGTGCGACGAAGTGGCTCCGCTGCACCCCATAGCAATTGGTCACCTACGGTGAATGCGTTTAAGAAATCATCACCCATCGCCATCTTACGAAGACGACCCACTGGGATAGAGAGTGTCCCCGTCACCTTCGCTGGTGTTAGCTCTTGCGCGGTAATATCACGCTCGTTTGGAATCACTTTAACCCAATCATTGTGCGTGGCGATCATCTCTTCGATCTCGTCCATTGGCACATTTTGCTTCAGCTTGATCGTCAAAGCTTGAGAGTGACAACGCATTGCACCGATGCGGACACAGGTACCGTCGATAGGCACTGGCGCATCTTGGAATCCTAAGATTTTGTTCGCTTCAACGCCCGCTTTCCACTCTTCTTTACTTTGGCCATTGTCACGCTTCACATCGATCCAAGGGATCAAAGAACCGGCTAACGGCACGCCAAATTTGTCCGTAGGGAATGAAGAGCTGCGCATGGTGTCAGCGACTTTCTTGTCGATATCAAGAATAGAACTCGACGGATTTGCCAATTCAGAACTCACTGAATCGTTGATCACACCCATTTGAGAAATCAGTTCACGCATGTTTTGCGCACCTGCGCCAGAGGCGGCTTGATACGTCATTGCGCTAGTCCACTCAACGAGGCCTTTCTCGAACAAGCCACCAAGGCCCATTAGCATCAAGCTCACCGTACAGTTACCGCCGACAAACGTATTGGTGCCACCATGAATGCCTTGCTGAATCTGCGCCAAGTTTACTGGGTCTAGAGTAATAATAGAGTCTTGCGCCATACGCAGAGTCGATGCCGCATCAATCCAGTAGCCTTTCCAACCTGCTTGACGAAGTGCTGGGTAGACTTTCTCGGTGTAACTACCACCTTGACACGTGATCACTGCATCTAACTGCTTTAGGCTTTCAATATCGAATGCGTCTTGAAGAAGCCCCGCGTCTTTGCCTAAGTTGGGAGCAGGGATACCTACTTGAGAGGTGCTATAAAATACCGGTTCGATAAGGTCAAAATCTTTCTCTTCAACCATGCGTTGCATCAGTACCGAACCAACCATGCCACGCCAACCAACTAAACCTACTCTCATTCTCAACTCTCCGTGTAATCAATTTAAAAAGGGAATACACCAATATTCAATTTTCGCAGCAAAATCTCAAGTGAAAATTGCATCAAATCTGTAACTTTTAGCTCTTGTTGACTCAACCTAAGCTAAACCACCTATTTTGCTGACTTTGTATCCACTTGTTATTTTCCCAACCAAAATACTCATCAATCACCACAAAAACAAAAACCACGTGCTACACAAAATTTACAAACACAAACATTGCAAACCATTAAAATTAACGTTTAACCATATTATTAACCACAAAAAACACACTAAGCAGACCAGAATCACAATAGATGCACATTATATCGAAATATTATTCTGACTAATGTAAAGTGCACCCACACCTAAAAGGCGTTCACACTCACATAGCAAATAGTAAATAAGTTGCTATTTGTACTGACTCATAACACTTATAAGAGGCTCTGTATGACGCAACTTACCCCCCGTCTGCCAAGCTTGATGCAGGTTATTGTCTCCCTCGGACTGTTTCTATTGATGGCGTTTTCATTTACTGCCCAATTAGATCTACCCATTCAACTTGCACTCTATATTGGCTGGTTCATCATCATGGTGCTGGGTATTCGTTTAGGCCACCAATATAAAGAGCTTGAAAAAGCGGCACTAAACGGTATTTCTAACGGACTTGGCGCGGTACTTATTCTTCTTGCAGTTGGTGCATTAGTGGGTACTTGGATTTCCGGCGGCATTGTTCCAACCATCATTTACTATGGTCTAAAAGCAATTCATCCTTCTATTTTCCTTCTTGCGACTATGATCATTTGTTCATTGACGGCCCTCGCCACCGGTACTTCTTGGGGTGCAGCGGGCACCGCCGGCATTGCGATGATGGGCATTGGCCAAGGGCTTGGCGTGCCAGCCCCCATCACAGCAGGTGCGGTACTATCAGGATGCTACTTCGGTGATAAGATGTCGCCACTGTCAGACTCGGTGATTCTTGCGTCTTCAATGTCGAATGTTGAGGTAATGGAGCACATCAAAGGCATGCTGCCTGTTGCGCTTATCAGCTACATCATCACGGGTATCATGTTTACCGCATTTGGCTTCCATTACGCGGGTAACGTCGACATGTCTCAAGTTCAGTCTGTTATCCAAGCGATGGAACAACAGTTCTACATCACACCTTACTCGTTTGTACCGGTCATTATCGTACTTGGATTACTTGCGATGCGTATGCCATCTTTCCCTGTAATTAGCTTCGGTTCTCTACTCGGCATTATCTGGGCAGTGATGATTCAAGACGTGGACTTCTTACAAGCGTTCAACACCGCGTGGGCGCCATTTGAAATCGAATCTGGTGTCACTTTCATTGACTCGATCTTAAATCGTGGTGGCATGTCGTCCATGCTTGGGTCTGTTGCTGTGATCGTCTTCGGCTTAGGTTTCGGTGGGCTTCTGGATAAAGTCGGTGTGCTAGAAACGATAGCGAAACTGTTTGAGCGTCGTGTTCAAAGTGCTGGCTCTCTAGCAACCAGCACCATTGGTACCGCGTTTATGGGTAACGTCTTTGGTTCAGCAATGTATGTATCATTGATTCTGACGCCAAAAATCTGTGCGAAAAACTACGACCGCTTAGGCTACAAGCGCAAAAACCTGTCTCGTAACGCGGAATTTGGTGGGACATTGACTTCGGGTATGGTGCCTTGGAGTGACAACGGCATTTACATGGCAAGTATCTTGGGCGTTGCTACGCTCTCATACGCACCTTTTATGTGGCTGAGTTTCGTTTGTATCATCGTCACCATCATAACCTCTTACATGGGATGGTTTGTTGATAAGTGCGAGCCAACCGCGCCCGCGACTGAAGAAGAAGCCCAATACCAAAACCAAACGGCTTAATTTCACTACCTACAAACAAAGAAGAGCGCCACAAAGGCGCTCTTCTTATTGAAAGCAAACAACTAGCTTTGGTTTTCTTTTAAGAATGCTTTCGCTTCCTGAATCGCGATGGTCAAACACTCATTTAACTCATCCAACAAACCAGAAAGCTGTGAAACGTCTTGTTGGATTGCAGCCTCGACTTTAGCCGCGGCTTCTCTAAGTTTATGCGCCCCTAAGTTCCCACCGACCCCTTTCAAACTGTGCGCTTTTCTTTGCGCATCTTCAGGGGAATCGGTAAGCAAACGGGTGATTTCATTCACATCATCCGCATGATCGGCGACAAACACTTCTAATAACATACACACCGATTCAACATCACCATTTAAGGAACTGAGCATGACATCGAAGTTTATTTGCGGCTCTGCCTCAACCACTTTGGGCGAGCTGGTTCCTGAGACAACGGGTTTGGCAACCGGAGGATCACTCTCTTCAATCTCGATGTTTGAAATGGAACTAGGATTGCTCTGAGCTAAAAAGAGTAAGACTAAGAAACCCGTCATGGTAAGTAGCGTTACCCCTACCGCAGCAATAAGGTGGTGACGTAAAAGCGTACGGTAGTCAATCTCAAGCGCCGAGATGTGATTAGACACATCATGAGAAATCAGCTTGTCAACTAAATAGGAGCCTTGAGCGTAGCTACTGAGTACTTGCGAAACATCAACCAATACCTTCTGTAGTTGCTGACGCTGAGGAGGCTCTAGCGTTGTGGACTCTTGATATATCTTATCCACATGGCGGAATATTTCAGCATTGGCTTTTTCTGAGAGGTACATAGCTTCAAACACATTGGCACTTAATTGGAAGTACTTGTTTGAGAGCGCCTCAGAATTGGTGTCTTGGGTTCGAGTTTGGCGAATGGTATTGGCTAGCTTTTGGACTGCTAACTCATTATCGAGATAAGCCTGCGCCTGCTCGATAAAACGATCGGTTGAAAATAGAAGTTGATTGAGATCTGGCATCAGCCAACTTTTTTGATAGAAGGCGTCAATCTGAAGCCGAAGGGCATAAATGAGCTGCAAATCCAACGCTTGGCGCTCGATCATTTTAGTTCGATAAGGTGCGTCGTAAATGAGCGAGCTTCTCAGGCTATCAATGCCATAGCCGAGCTCTTCCACTTGCAGCCGACTTGACTCTACAGTGCGGTAGCTACTTCCTATCCCGACCAAAGCGAGGAGCCAAAGTAACGAAAGTACTAGGCCTAACTTCAACCACTTGCGTTCCATGCAATACCTATTTGAACAAATTGCTATGAATACAAGAATATACGTTATCGGGAGGAAAGGTAGGACTAAGCACTAATTAATTGCGCCTAGTCCTATATTCTGAGGTTTAGCGGTTACGCGTCAATTGATCGCGAAGATTGGGCGGCGTCCCTTTAATGGTAAGGGTATCCGTTTCTGGATCGTAAAAAATACGTTCGCCAAGTAAAAGACTGTCAAAGCTGACATTGAGTCCTCCGCCCGCACCCACGTACTTAGTCAATTTACGCACTGTCGTACGATCACCAGGAAAACTCTCTTCCAGTTCGTATCCCTGCTCTTGGGTGTAATCTAAGAAGCTGGTACCGTCTTGAGAAGAAGGCAGCTCTCCCGATAACTCTCGTACCTGCACCTCATCGCCCGATTTAATCTGTTCGTTACAGTAGTCTGCCACTTGTTTTTTGTAGCTGATCACTTCATCTTTTTCGAATTTTGAGTCCGCGCAAAAGTCTTCGACGGCTTGCATCAATACTTGGTTTTGCTGCTTAGTATCCAGTCCAACTTCAGCCTGCAAGAAATCCAGGAAGAAGTCCGCCACTTTGCGCCCAACTCGGCCTTTAATATAGGCGAGGTAGCGATTAGACTCTTTGTCCGTCTCATAACTGGTCAAGTCGATGCGCGCAGCGATGTCCATTTTGCTCAGGTCTAAATAGTCCGTCGCGCTGATGTCCAAACCTTCTGTCACTTTCAAACTTTGGTTAGATGGAATGATGGCAACAAATAGGTAATCTGTTGCCAACGATTGGTACTCGGCAATCACCAAGATACCTTCATCCGCAAACGGGTACTTTGACAATTCTTCTTTCAAACGAGTCGCGCTGCTTTGCGAAAAGTCATAGAAGCCAAGCTCTCCTTTGCGCATTTGCTGCAACCACTGTTGAAATTCGCTGTCTGATTTAAACGAGCCAAAGCCTTTGCCCGCCTTGGAGTGAAACACTCGGTGCAGTTCAGCAATCAGGTTTTCAGTAGAAGCATCATTGGCAAGAGAATCGGTTCTAAAATTAACGATAAGTTCGTCTGAATCGTTTTTTTGCAGTTGATGAAGGATAACGTTGGATAGTTGAAGGCTCATGATGAAATTTATCGCTGCATAGGTTTCAGTTGCGTGGCATTGTAGGTTATCATAAGCCGCTTTATTATCAACATTAGAACACTTATGCCGATTACATCTAAATACAGCGACGAGACCGTTGAGAAGATCCTTACAGAGATCGCGATTGTGCTTGAAAAACATGCGTCATCACCAGAGCTTTCTCTGATGATTGCAGGCAATATCGCTACCAATGTCTTAAATCAAGATGTTGCACCTTCACAACGCAAAGTAATTGCTGAAAAATTTGCACAAGCACTTATTTCTTCGATTGAAGAAAAATCACACTAATCGCAAATAAATAGAACACATACATGGTAGATAGCGGAAACACATACGGCGAACGTGTATCACGTTTGGTAGGTTGGGGGCACTGGTTTGCCTTCTTCAACATTATCGCAGCAATGTTGATCGGCACCCGTTATATCACTCAATCACCTTGGCCAGAAACTTTGCTCGGCCAGTTTTATTTGGCGATGTCTTGGGTCGGCCACTTTGGCTTTCTTGTCTTCGCTCTCTACCTTTTAGTATTGTTCCCGCTGACATTTCTTGTTCCCTCAAGAAAGCTGTTTAGACTGATTGCCGTCTGCTTTGCCACACTTGGGCTTACGCTGTTACTGATTGATACTCAGGCCTATCAAACGATTAACCTCCACTTAACCCCCGTGGTTTGGGAAGTCTTGTTCAATGATGATAAGTCTCGTGTCAGTGCGGACTTACAGCATCTATTTATCGTAATGCCACTTATCTTTATGCTCCAACTTGGCTTGTCTGAGTGGGTATGGAGAAAACAACGCAAGCTCTCTCACAAGCATGTTGGGCGTCCATTGGCTGCTCTCTTCTTTGTCAGCTTTATTTCAAGTCACTTGATTTACGTGTGGGCCGATGCTTACTTTTACAATCCGATTACTGCGCAACGTGCGAACTTCCCGCTCTCCTACCCGATGACAGCAAAATCGTTTATGGAGCGTCACGGCTTACTGGACCGAGAAGAGTACTTGGAGCGCCTGCAGCAAAATAAAGAACAAAACACAGAGCTCGTTAGCTACCCGCTTGAAGCGCTCGAATTTAGTCGTCGCGCTAACCCACTTAATGTTTTAGTCATTAGCGTCAACAACCTTCGTGGCGACGCATTAAACGCCGACTGGATGCCAACAGCAAACGAGTTTGCCAACAACAATCTCAATTTCTCAAATCACTACAGTTCAAGTAATGATTCATTTGGTGTGTTTGGCCTGTTTTATGGATTACCGAGTGCTTACGCCCCAAGCATCAAAACACAAGGGACTAAACCGATCATCGTCGATACCTTGCTAGACAAAGAGTACGCTTTTGGCTTGTTCAGTGGCGACAACTTCGACGATCCGATTTACGGCGAATCCATATTCCGAGGCATGCCTTTTACCGGAGTACCTTTTAATGGTGAACTTTCTCAGGATAAGCAAGCCATTGACGCGTGGGCTACCTGGGTGCAAGAGCAAGGTGATTCACCTTGGTTTAGCTTCATTGAATTAACAACGTTAGACAACTTTAGCGCCTACGACAGCGGTGATGAGAAACAAACCAGCAGTGAAAAGATCAAAGCTGGTTATCAGAAGTCCGTTCAAACCGCAGATAACGAGCTAGCTGAGTTGTTTGCTTATGTCGAAAAGCTTGAACTTTCAGACTCTACCGTCATTGTCTTGACCTCAAATCACGGTACTGAGTTTAACGAGACCAACACGAATAGTTGGGGAGCTAACTCCAACTACAGCCAATATCAATTGGTGGTACCTATGGTCATTCACTGGCCAGGTAAGGTAGCCACTCAGTATCAGCATAGAACGAGCCACCTCGATCTTTCCGTCACCTTATTGCAAGATCTGCTTGGTGTTTCCTCTAACCCGAATGACTTCAGTAGTGGCCGTAACTTATTTGATGAACGTTCAAGAAAGTGGATTTTAGCCGGAGATTCGCGCGAGTTGGCGTTAATCACGACTAAAAACACCACAGTGATAGATAAGTTTGGCAACTATAAACTTTACGATAGCAGCTACAAGCGACTAAAGGACGAAAATCCAACGCTTCCTGTACTTATGCAAGGCTTAACTGAGCTACAGCGCTTCTACGTTAAAAGTAACTAAATCATGGTGTTAGGATTGACTAAAGCATAGCAACCTATTACATTATCGGAATCGGACTGTAGCGCAGCTTGGTAGCGCACCGTCATGGGGTGTCGGGGGTCGCTGGTTCAAATCCAGTCAGTCCGACCAATACACCTTAAAAAGAGAGCTTCGGCTCTCTTTTTTGTTTTTAGTCGCTGATAAAGTATAAAAAACGGCCTGTTAAATACTTTATTGTGTTCAAGCGGTCATAATTAAAGCAAACAGTAAAATTAAGGGTTTACAACTTTTCTAAACCTCTATATTATTCGCTTCAACAACGGAGAGATGGCTGAGTGGTTGAAAGCACCGGTCTTGAAAACCGGCATACGTTAATAGCGTATCTAGGGTTCAAATCCCTATCTCTCCGCCACATTTCGTAAAAAAGCCGCTAAGCAATTAGCGGCTTTTTTCGTTGTTAGCAAGCATACACATCGTAAGCAGCGTGTATCAACTGCATGTGAACTGGAACCAAATCACCATGATTGGTTCGATACCCACCACCTACTACGCACGCAATCGGCAACCCATTATCCTTTGCTAAAGAGAACATAAACTTATCTCTTTCATAGATCGCCTTAGTAGAAACATCAAAGTAGCCCAACTCATCCTCGTGATGAATATCCACGCCAGCGTCGTATAAAATAAGGTCTGGCTGATGAATCGAGATAGCCATCTCCACGACGGAGCGAAATGTGCTCAAAAACTCCTCATCGCCCGTATTTCTACTTAAAGCAACATCAAGATCTGAGTCAGGTTTGCGTGCGGGAAAATTTTTATCGCAATGGAAAGAAAGCGTGACGATGTTTTCTTCTTGTTCACATAAGGTTGCCGTGCCGTCGCCATGATGCACATCGCTATCGATAACAATGACTTTTTCTATTCCCTCTAAGGTAAGCGCTCGTTTCGCCGCAAGTACCAAATCATTGATCAAACAAAAACCACTACCGAAATCTTTGTGGGCATGGTGATAACCACCACTGAGATGAATCGCGACCCCGTGCTTAGCACTCTGCTCTACAGTTTCACTGGTTCCACCCGCTGATGTAAGAGTACGACTCACCAGAGTTTCACTCCAAGGAAAGCCAATTCGCCGCATTTTAGGCGCGGGTAAAGCACCACTAAAAAGTGCATCAATATAATCATGACAATGTACTTGCTTGACACATTCTGCCGATAGCGGTGACGGCTCTACAAATTGAAATGCTCGCTTCCACCTAGGGTCGCACTCTCGTTGCTGAGTGATGGCTTCATAAAGCAGTTGGTACTTTTGAATCGGATATCGGTGCCCTTCTGGAAGCGGCAGTTGCGAGTAAATTGAGTGATAGATCAGCGGTATCATAGCAGCGAGTAAAGTGTTGATGTTGTTTTATGGTATCAGCTTGAACCTAGGTTGAAAAACTGATTAAATGATAATAATTATCATTTAATCAGTTTACTATCGTGTATAGAACTCTCTATTTTTATTTGGGCATTATTTCCGGAACCGCTTCAGCGTTGATTCTATTTCTTGCGATGTTTGTCGCGGCGGGTCTATTTGTTGTCCAACTCGTCTCTTAGCTAGGGAAAACTAGCCGGAATTTTGATAGCCTACGGATTCAGTATTGAATTGAGGGGCGATATCACGATGAATACCATTCTCATCACTGGCGGAAATAGAGGTATAGGTTTTAGTCTTGTTAAACTTTACTTAGAGCAAGGTTGGTCGGTACACACTACCTATCGAAGCGCCGACAGCTCACAGCAATTACTCTCAAATAACCATAAAAACCTCACATGTCACCAGCTGGACGTCACCGACTACGCGTCAGTCAAAGCATTAGCGAAGCAGTTATCAGCAATCGATGTGCTGGTGAATAACGCAGGCTATTACGGTCCGAAAGGGTATGGGTTTGGCAACACAGACGTAGAAGAGTGGCGTAAAGTATTCGAGATCAACACGATCGCCCCACTCAAACTTGTCGAGGCATTCTACACAAACCTTGAAAAAGGTAGGCTTAAAAAGATCGCATGTTTGTCGTCAAAAGTAGGGAGCATGACGGAAAACACGTCTGGCGGTGGCTATATTTATCGTTCATCAAAAGCCGCGTTAAATTCTGTCGTAAAGAGCCTGAGCAATGATCTCGCAAAGCAAGGTTTTACTGTCTTGGCTCTTCATCCTGGCTGGGTGCAAACCGAAATGGGAGGACCTAACGCCCTCATCGATACCGAAACTTCAGCTCGTGGCTTATACAACGTTATAGATACGACAAAGCCTTCTCAATCTGGGCAATTCATTAACTATGATGGAAATCCGCTCCCTTGGTAACAACCTCAGCAATTTATTTCACAATAAGTATCACCTTAGCCATACCATTGGCTTATATTGATACTTATTGTCGAACTTGAGAACCACAAGCTCGCTACACTAACTTCGAACTTAAGCGTAGGAGCAACCCCATGAAAACAACAACACTCAGTCTACTGACTCTCGCAGTCATGACTTCAACCGCAGCGCAAGCATTCGACATTAGCAGCAAAGATATCCAAGAAGGTCACCCTATGGCCAAAACCTTTGAATATTCTGGCTGGGGCTGTGATGGAGGCAATATTTCACCTCAGTTGCAATGGGATAATGTTCCTCAAGGTACACAGAGCTTTGCGATCACCGCCTATGACCCTGATGCCCCAACTGGAAGTGGCTTCTGGCATTGGATTGCAACCGATATCCCTGTTAGCCTGTCTGAGCTTCCAAGAGGAGCAAACATCAAAAAACTTGGTGGTCAGGAACATCGAATTGACTACGGTTCGGTGGGCTTTGGGGGCGCTTGCCCTCCAGAAAAAGATGGTATGCACCGCTATCAATTTACCGTTTGGGCACTTCCTAAAGCTAAGCTAGGGTTAAATGAAAACACACCACCAGCGGTGATTGGTTTTACACTAAACAGTCTTGCTCTTGATAAAGCAACGCTGACAGCAACTTACACTCGCTAAACAAGGGCTGGGGAATGAACTATCAGTACCAAGTAACCACATTTCGAGCCAAGCAATTGCAAAAGCTTAGAAATGTCACCATGCATTCCCCTACTTTGATTCAAGTGCTGTCAGGGAGCAAAAGACTGTATTGGAAAGAAGATGCCGTCGCGCTCACCCATCAGCGTTTTTTACTTTGCCCAGCATCGAGCTCTCTCAGTTTCGAAAATATGCCTGATAAAGGACCGTTTTTATCGCGGGTATTTAGCTTCCATCATCTGCCAACTGAATCGATGATGCAATTGAGTTATGAGCATCAAGGTTCCTCGGATTCGCCACTCTTAAAGTATGATAAGGCTTTGCTTGCTAGCTTAGATGCGCTAGCCTCTTTCGACCTAAGCACCATGAGCAGTGAGACACAGATCTTATGGCTTATGCCGTTGTACCAGCAGCTAGCAGAAAAAGGGGCACTACAACTGCTCTTTCCTTCGCAAGAAGCATCGCTAAGTCATAAGTTGAGTCGCTATCTCGCCCTTTCACCTGGCGAAAATCATCCACTAGAAGAGGTGGCGGACAAGTTTGCGATGAGCAGAGCCACGCTGATTCGTAAGCTAAAACAAGAAGGCTTACAGTATCGAGAGCTACTAGCAGAAGTAAGACTCAACCATGCTCTTCACCTGATGCAATCCACACCGTGGAGCACACTCAACTTAGCGCAAATGTGTGGCTATCAATCCGAAGAGCGGTTTAGCCAACGCTTTAAGAGCAAGTTTGGGATTACGCCAAAAGAATACATAAAAACCGTCACAGGTTAGGATGCTTTAGCGCTCGACGATCCTTTTCTTCCCGCTGTTTTTCCTTTGCCACTGGTTCGGCGTTTACGCTTGAACGCAGGCCGCTCAACCTTAGGTAGATGACGCAGCGATTGTGGAATCTCCCCCGATTTAACTTGAGACATCAAACCATCGATACGGGTTTGCAGTGCCTGCATAAAAGGGCCATAGGCTTGATTTCGCTCGGCCATGCCCTGCAATTGGTGTTCCCAATGTGCCGTCATGTCTGGATACGTCGACTCAGACGGCAGCGCATGCACTAAACCTCGTCCTGCGGGGCTACTCAAAATGGATTTACCTTGGCGAGTCAAGAGCTGGCGCTTAAACAAGGTATCTAAGATGCCCGCGCGTGTCGCTTCTGTGCCAAGACCATCGGTTTCTTTAAGGATTTTCTTAAGTTCTTTGTCTTCGACAAAACGCGCAATCCCCGTCATAGCCTGAAGCAAAGTAGCTTCTGTAAAATGCTTAGGCGGCTCGGTTTTACGGTCTTTGATTTCCCCTTCACGGCACGTAAGTATCGTTCCTTCGGCTAACGGAGGGACAGCGTCGACACCGGAATCCTCCTCATCTTGCTTACCCATCAACGCTTTCCAACCTGCCGAAACAAGTTGTCGACCTTTGGCTATGAATGTACCACCTGCAATATCAAACACTAGTTTTGCTTCTGCATAGACCGCCGCCGGATAAAACTGCATTAAATATTGGCGGGCAATCTGCTGATAGATTTTCATTTCATTGCCAGAAAGGGCGTTCACTGACGCTTTTTTAGGCGTAGGGATGATGGCGTGGTGAGCATCGACTTTTTTGTCGTTCCACGCTTTTGACTTGATGCTGAGGTTAGCGCCAGAAACCGCATTTCCTAATTCTTTAGCATTGTTACCAATTGCATCACAAACGCTACTTGCTTGCCCATAGTGTTCCATAGGCAAATAACGACAGTCCGAACGAGGGTAAGTAATCAACTTATGTTTTTCATACAAAGACTGACATGTATCTAGAACTTGTTGCGCACTCATCCCAAAACGCTTGGCGGCATCAATTTGCAGCGCAGAGAGCGAATAGGGTAATGGTGCCGACTGCTTGGTTTGCTTCTGTTCTGATTCCACCACCTTGGCAGGCTGATTCGCGATGCGCTGAGCAACATTCTCTACCAACTTACGGTTAAGAACTCTACCCTCTTCATCCTGCCAAGGCTGACACGCTTCACTTGGCTTCCAACGCGCACGAATATCAAATACACAGCCCTCTCCTTGATAAGGAATGAGCGCATGTAAGGTGAAATAATCGCGAGGAACAAAATTTTCGATCTCTTCGTCTCGGCGTACAACTAAGCCCAGAACTGGCGTTTGCACTCGCCCAACCGACAACACACCTTGATAGCCAGCCTTTTGGCCAAGCAGGGTATACGCACGAGACATGTTCATGCCATACAGCCAATCGGCTCGTGAACGTGCCAACGCAGAAACAGACAAAGGAATAAAGTCACGATTACTGCGCATCTGATCGAGCGCTCGTTTAACCGCAGGTAAGTTCAAATCGCTAATCAATAAACGCTGGGTCGATTCTTTTTTGGTCTTACTGACTTTGCAATAATCTAAGACTTCATCCACCAGCAGCTGCCCTTCTCTGTCAGGGTCTCCAGCGTGAATAATCTGATTGGACTCTTTTAGTAACTTACGCACAACCGTAAGCTGTTTGCTCGCAGACTTTCTTGGTCGCAACTGCCACTGTTCTGGGACAATGGGTAAATCGGCTAGATTCCATTTTTTGTAGCGTTCATCGTAGGCATCAGGCTCTACTTGTTCGAGCAAGTGGCCAATGCACCATGTCACAACATCCCCGTTCCCACAGCGAATAAAACCTTGATCGTTTTTTTTAGGGCCAGGTAACGCTGCGGCAATCGCTCGGCCAAGACTTGGCTTTTCCGCAATAAAGAGACGAGACATAAAAACACATCGAATAGATACAATAAGGGCCACATTTTGATAATGCGGCCCTTATAAATCAAGAAAAACTGTAAATTTAAACAGTATTATGCAGCATCTAAGAAGCGAATTACGCCTCTTCACCGCCTTCAGCGCGAGCAGCGGCTTCTTTGATGATTGGCTGTAGTTCGCCTTTTTGGAACATCTCGATGATGATGTCACAACCGCCGATCAGCTCACCTTCAACCCAAAGCTGTGGGAAAGTAGGCCATTGTGCGTACGCTGGAAGCTCAGCACGGATATCAGGGTTTTGTAGGATATCTACGTAAGCGAACTTCTCGCCGCATGCCATCAGAGCTTGTGCCGCTTGAGAAGAGAAACCGCAGCTAGGTAGCTTAGGCGAGCCTTTCATGTAAAGAAGGATCGCGTTCTCTTCAATTTGCTGTTTGATTTTGTCGATAGTTTCCATTGCTTCCTCTTAATGGAGTTACTGCAAGTTATCCAGACATTCTAAACCATTGGTAGAGAATAAAAAGCCCAATCTACATGGGGTTTTAGACCATAATGAAATTTCATATAGAAATTGCCTAGCTAAGCTTTTAATAAGGCAAAAAATTGCTAAACTAGAGCGCAAGTCAGCACAATGACCGTGATCTATTTTTCTAACGATCACGAATAACAAATAACATTGGAAGCAATCGAAAGGGTCTTCACTCTTTCATATTAACGGAGAATCGAGCAATGGCATTTGAACTACCAGCTCTTCCTTACGCAAAAGACGCACTAGAACCACATATCTCAGCTGAGACTCTAGATTTCCACCACGGTAAGCACCACAACACTTACGTTGTTAAACTAAACGGTCTTATCCCTGGTACTGAGTTCGAAGGCAAATCACTAGAAGAAATCATCAAAACTTCTACTGGTGGCGTATTCAACAACGCAGCTCAAATCTGGAACCACACATTCTACTGGCACTGTCTAGCGCCTAACGCAGGTGGCGAACCAACAGGTGCTGTTGCAGATGCAATCAACGCAGCATTCGGTTCTTTCGAAGAGTTCAAAGCGAAATTCACTGACTCTGCAATCAACAACTTCGGTTCTTCTTGGACTTGGCTTGTTAAGAAAGCAGACGGCTCTCTAGAAATCGTGAACACGTCTAACGCTGCAACGCCACTAACAGAAGAAGGTACGACTCCACTTCTAACTGTTGACCTATGGGAACACGCTTACTACATCGATTTCCGTAACGTTCGTCCAGACTACATGAATGCATTCTGGGCACTCGTTAACTGGGACTTCGTTGCTGAAAACCTAGCAAAATAATCCTCTCCCCTAGGATTTAAAATTTAGTCGCTTAAAAAGCCAGCACTTAGCTGGCTTTTTTCTTTTCTTAACAGCAATTTCGCTAAAGTTTCGCTGCCTATCGTCGCTATAAAAGCAATAGATGAGGGCATGTATGCAAATCCATACTTTAGACAAAGCGAGCATTATCAACGAGCTTCAGTTCGGCACGGGTATCAGCCACGCCGTCCACGAAGGTCGCAGAGCTGACTTTGCCCTTATTTTGTCGATGTTTTCTGACGATGTGCGAGACAACACACCTGTCGAAAAGATAGAACAACCTGAACTGACAGAAAATGTCCTACGCCAACGCTTTGAGCTTCCCGATCCGCAGCCACTGCGCTCCGATCAAAGCTCCTACGACATTTCTGCCACCCAAGCGAGCTTGTTCCATAGTGCGGGATTGCCGAGCGCCAAGCTCAGCCACTACCTTAAACCGGATGCGTTGACCTATCTACCTGAAGATACTCACGATCTACCAGAAGAGGTTTACCACAACCTTTCCGGCCATCAACGTCGACAATTGGGCGAGAAAGAGCCAAAACAACTCATGCCTGCTGATTTGTACAATAAGTTGATCTCAGCACAACGCAGTTTTCAGATTTCTGCACAAGCATAGTGCACCCCTTTCTTTATTAAGATCACAAACTTGCCTGCTCAGTTTGTTTGCTCGTTCACTAAACCAATCATTTAATGTGAATGACCGCAAAGAAACGCCGATTCCTATGTGAAGCAATGGATTAATTTGACGTCATTCACAACTTAATAACAGTTAATCAACCATGCTATCCAAACACACCTTATTGATTGGTTTCAGGGGGAAATACCAATGAATATTAATCGCTCTGTCGTTCTTGTAACGTCTGCAGGTTCCCAACTCGGTAGCACAATGGCTTGCCACTTTGCTTCACTTGGGGCTACGGTCGTACTTTGCGATAAAGAGACTCCCCAATTATCAGAAACTTATCAGCTTTGCTCGGACATCTCGAAAGACATCTACCAATTTTCGATTCCTGATCATTCGATGAATTCAATTCAGGCGTTATTTGATTTTATTGATCATCAAGTTCAGCGTTCTCCAGACGTGCTGATCAATGCGATCACAGTACAAGCGATGCCGAACATTTTTGATCAATCTGCCAGTGATGTGTTCACTCAACGCCTCTCTTTTATGGCCGCAACCCTGTTTACCTTTGGGCAAGCGACCGCAGAGAGAATGCGTGAAGAGAAGAAAAATGGCGTGATTGTCAATGTGATCTCTCACAATGACTACCAAGACTTGTCTGGGCTAGATAATGCAACGTCCATGGTGGCAGGATTTACCCAAAGCTGGGCGAAACAGTTAACCCCATTTAATATCCGCGTTGGTGGTGTGGTTCCAGCCGTTGAGCATGACTCAATGCATTGGGCCGAAATTCAAGATGAATTGATCCGCAATACTGAATACATTGTCTCTAACGACTACTTCAGTGGCCGGGTTATGGCAGCTTAGTTATTCTCGATAGCATCAAGGACACCGTCACTCGCTTCTTCGATCAAATCTAACACCAACTCAAAACCTTGATCGCCTCCATAATAAGGGTCGGGAATCTCAACATAGTTTGACGCTGCATAGTTCA
This sequence comes from Vibrio sp. MarTm2, assembly GCF_027587055.1. Taxonomy (NCBI): domain Bacteria; kingdom Pseudomonadati; phylum Pseudomonadota; class Gammaproteobacteria; order Vibrionales; family Vibrionaceae; genus Vibrio; species Vibrio sp. MarTm2. Next base: position 492,271 of record NZ_JAPPTK010000001.1, read on the forward strand.
AAAACAGCTTCAGCTTATGTTGATGATGCTTAGGGCACTCTGCGATAAGATTGTCTAAATTTGCGCGATCGGCGGCTAAAATCAGGTCAAAATCATCAAAGTCTGCTGGTACAACTTTTCTGGATCGAATTCCTTGAAATGAGTAGCCTCGCATTTCCCCAGCGGCTTTAGAGCGTGGATCTGGCGGATTCCCTTGGTGGTAACCGATAGTTCCAGCAGAATCGATCTCGACACTGACTCCGCGCGCCTTCGCCTTAGCTCGGAGAATCGCCTCCCCGGTTGGCGATCGGCAAATGTTGCCCATGCACACTACTAAAATTTTTTTCATTGCCCTCTCCCCATTTCGCACCTTTGTCCTTAAGATTCGCAGGTGTTTGAGTCTGCTGTGATGCGCTATGATAGCCACAGAATGATGAATTAAAAAAGGATTTCCCATGACAGCAGAAAACAACAAAGACGCTCGTCACAAAGCAAGACAACAAAAAGTAAAAGAGAAAGTCGATGCTAAAGTCGCGGCAGCTCAAGAAGAAAAAGGACTACTATTGATGATCACGGGCAACGGCAAAGGAAAGTCGACGTCTGGTTTCGGCACCATCGCTCGCGCCGTAGGTCATGGACAAAAATGTGCCGTTGCCCAGTTTATCAAAGGCACTTGGGATAACGGCGAACGCAACTTGCTGGAAAAGTTAGGCGTAGAGTTTCAAGTCATGGCCACAGGATTCACATGGGAAACACAAAATAAAGCGGCAGATACAGAAGCAGCGCAGATCGTCTGGCAAGAGTGTAAGCGTATGCTCAAAGATGAATCGATTAACGTCATTTTATTTGATGAGCTGACTTATATGGTGAGCTACGGCTACATCGAGCTGGATGAAGTGGTCGAAGCGCTGGAAAATCGCCCGAAAATGCAATCTGTCGTGATTACGGGTCGTGGTGCCCACCGCACACTGATTGAAATGGCCGACACGGTATCGGAAGTGAAAAACGTCAAACATGCCTTTGAGTCCGGAGTGAAAGCATTGAAAGGCGTTGATTGGTAAAAGCAGCCAATCACATATTCTAAAAGAGCAGCTTTTGTTATGAACGCTGCTCTTATTCCCTTCCGATTTATTCAGTAACAAGTCAAACGGTTTTGTTTTCATCGACTATTATAAATGAGTTATCTATCAACAATAATTGAAGTATGTCGATACTCAAAATAACACTGATTACCATTTGCTGTTTTTGGTCAGTCTATGTGAACGCCAAAATCACTATTATGACGGAAGATTTTGCCCCGTTTGGCTATTACGACGATCAAGGAAAACTAACTGGTATCGGTGTTGAGCTCGTCCAAGCTATCACCGAAAAGCTCAATGTGGATAGCAACATTCAAGTATTACCTTGGTCCCGTGCGATCAAAAAGCTTGAACTCCTTCCTAATCGAGCCTTATTTTGTGTGGCGAGAACCCCGGCACGCAATGATAAGTTTGAGTGGGTGGGTCCTATTTTGTCCGATGGAGTCTACCTCTATCACACCAACGATTTTGACTCTTCGAAAGACACTATCCAAAGTGCAAAGTTGTGGAAAAACATCGCAGTTACAGCAAACTACCCAGAACATCAGGTATTAACTGAGTTGGGGTTCGACAATTTGTGGATAACAAACCAGCCGCAAGAGAACGTTCGTCTTCTGATTTATAATCGAGTCACTGCCATGGTAGCGGGTGAGTTTGCGATGCCTAGTCTTCTTAAATCTCTAGAAATGGATGGGACAGATGTCGTTCGTTCCGAAATAAGCTTATTTGATATCGAACTGTACATCGCCTTTTCCAAAGGCACCGATCCACAAGTGTTACGCAAATGGCAAAATGCACTTGAGGAACTGAAGTCCTCGCCTCAGTATTATCAGATAAGACAGCGCTATACCGTACCAACCCAATAATGAAAAAAGCCAGCATGACTATACTGGCTTTTCTGAGGAGAACGGATTAGTTAAATAAGCCTTTAATCAAGCTATTTACTGCCTCTTTCGTTTTCTCATCTTTGATTTTATCGGTGAGCTTTTCAACGCCGCGGTCAATCTCTTTCTCCGCTTTCTGCTTTAAGACATCATCAAATACCAGCTTATATTTCGGCTCGGACCACTTGCCCGAAATATTAATTGGGATGGTAATATCTCTAAGCTCGTCAATGTCTTTACCGCCTTGACCTTCCAATGAACCAACAATCGACGTGCTGACGGTAAAATCAACCGTTTGCTGGATGTAGTTGGCTTCGCCGTTGCCGCGAATACGAAGAAGTGGCGAGTGCATGGTCAAATCATTGGTCGAAACATTACCCTTATTCAGCTTCAAGGTTGCTTTCATGGCGCTGAAGTCGGTTTTTTGTACGCCTTCCTTATCATCGAACTTTTCGCCTTTGATTTTGGCGTAATTCTCACGAATCAATTGAGCGACGTTGATACCATTGACCGCGCCATCGGCAAAGTCGATGACCATCGTCCCAACTAGGTTACTTTGAATCCCTGTTGGCGTGAGACTTTCGCCCTTGAGATCTACAGTAATATTGCCCGTACCTTCAAGCATGTCATTGTCAGCCACGTCTTTCAGTAGCGGCTGAACTTTAACGCCCTTGATCCGTTTTTCCACGGTGTACGTCGCAGGGCTCTTACGTGCGTCTAACTTTGCTTTTGCAGTAATCGAGCCTTGATAAAGGTTGGAGCTGAATGAGGTTAGCTCCGCGATACCACGCTTAACCGAGAAGCTCGCTTTAACATTTTGTAGGTGAGCATTGTTTGCCTTGAATTTATCAATCGTCATGTCACCTTTTACATCTAAGGTCTTCAAGGCGGATAAATCCGGCTCAACCTCTTCTGCTGGCGTGGCTGGCTTTGAATCATCAGAACCAGAGCTTGGGGCTTGCTCCTTATCTTGTGGAGCTTGGCCCAAACCAAGAAATTCATCCAAATCGATATTTGGACTGTGCAACGCGAAACGAACTTTAGGAATCTCTGCTAACGTCACGTCCGCTTTACCATCAAACGCCAAGGCATTCGCCGTCAGCGATTCGAGCACAAAACTCAAATGACTCTTATTGAGCTCAAAGGTTAAGTCTGAAGCCATGGCGACTTTCATTGGTGATTGCGGCAGCGCATCCCCTTCAAAGCTGGCATCCAAACTCATTTTATCGAGCACGACTTTGCTGATCGCTTCATCGACCGTTAATGTCGCTGCGCCAGTCATATCAATGCTGAGATCCGCCGCTTTGCCTTTAACTTCGTAACTCAACGAGTTAGCAGCATCAAATTCAAAGGTGTCTAGTGACAGTTTGATCGTGTCCATTTTCGTCGTGGCGTCACTAAAGCTGCTCTCTAACTTGATATTGCGCAGTGCGTATTTGGCAAAGCCCTTTGCAAGCTGGAATTCAGCATGGCCACTTGCGGCAAACTTTTGCTGATTTGTCTCACCTTTCGCGCCAAAGTTGGCTTTTACCCATTCATCAAACGCGAACTCAGATAAGCTGAGATTAACATCGTAAAGCTTGGTAAAACTTCCCGCCTGTAGGTCTTGAATTTCAACGCCAGCATTAGAGATGGTGACACCCGCTAATTGAATTGACCAATCAGACGTTGCTGACGCCGTTTCTGTGGCGCTTGGCTCTGTCGTTGAAGGGGCTTCTTGCGTAGATGGTTCTGCCGTTTGTGCTTGAGTTGACTGAGCCTTCGTCAACGTATCAATGTTTTTACGACCATCTTTGAGTGTTTCTAGCGATACCTGCGCACCATCCAGAACAACATTGCCAATTTCGAGTTGCTTGTTGAACAGCGGCGTAACTGAAACATCAATAACCACGCTATCAACTTTAAACATGTTGAGTTTGCTAAAGCCTTGTGGGTTTCTTAGCTCTGTTTGGCCTAACTCTAGACCAATCGATGGGAAAAATTGCCAGCTAATGTCCCCGTCAATGACCAACTCTAAACCAGTTTGAGCCTTTGCCTGCTCAATAATCATCGGTTTAAATTGATTTGGGTTCACCAATAAGACGAGAGCGAGAATCGCCCCCAAGATAGCAATGATGGGGATGGCAACAAAAAGGAACAGTTTCTTCATTCGCATTATCCTTGCTGTGTGAATTGATCCTGCTGTCCAGGACACAATCCCAAGTATAAATGATCACTTTGTTGTTCTAAGGACCATAAAAAGAAAGTGGCACCTAAAGTGCCACTTATCTCATAAAAAATAAAGTCTTCGTGATTGCTTAAGCACGCAGTAGTTTGGCGATGTGCGCTTTCAACACGTCAATCGCGATACGGTTCTTACCGCCACGTGGAACAATAATGTCTGCATATTGTTTTGATGGTTCAATGAACTGCATAAACATTGGACGTACTGTTTCTTGATACTGCTTAAGCACAGAGTCCATTGTACGACCACGCTCTTCAACATCGCGCTTAACACGGCGAAGCAAGCAAATGTCTAGTGGTGTGTCCATAAATACGGTTGCGTGCATTAAGTTACGTAGACGAGGGTCAGTTAACAGAAGAATACCTTCAAGAATGATCACCTTCTTTGGTGTCATGGTTGTCGTATTGTCAGTACGAGTGTGCTCAGTGTAGCTGTACTCAGGAACTTCAACCGCTTCACCTTTTACCAAGCTCTCTAGATGTTCGCAAAGCAAGTCATGATCGAGTGCGCTCGGGTGGTCGTAGTTCGTTTTAACACGCTCTTCCATGCTCAATTTGCTTTGATCGTTGTAGTAGCAATCTTCCGTAATCACACCAATTTGATGATCGCCCACTTTTGCACGCAGTTCGTTGTAAATAGTGCTAGCGATTAAACTTTTTCCAGAAGCAGACGCGCCAGCAATACCGACGATGACGCATTGATTATTATCAGACATTATTCTTGCACCCGATGAATGTTGATTGGTGTCATAAGCTAATACTAGCAGTGCTCGCTACTGTGAGCGCTGTGTACTAGGACAATTTTAGATAAACCGCCTGATTATAGGGAGTTCGGTCTGCAGTTACTAGTTGTGATTCGGCTCAATTTAGGAATTGGAATAAAAACGCCTAACGCAAACGATTACAAAGAATAAGAACCAAAAAGAGCGCTCAAAAAGCGCTCTTTTCTACGGCATTCACCCTTACTCAACCATGGTAAATTGAATGGATTCAGGCTTAGGCGTACCGTGCCAAAACATGCGAGAACACACGGACTCGGCCAAGGTTAAGTAACAGATTGAATGCTCTGAGTCTGGTCTTGCAACCACTGTTGGCATACCGCTGTCGATATCTTCACGCACATGAATATGCAACGGGACTTGAGCGAGCAAATCGAGACCGTATTCATTTGACATCTTTTCTGCCCCGCCCGCACCAAAGATGTGCTCTTTCTCACCACAGTGGCTGCAGATGTGGTAACTCATGTTCTCGACCAAGCCAATCACTGGAACGTCAACTTTATTGAACATGGCTGCGCCTTTGCGCGCATCTGCCAATGCTAAATCTTGCGGAGTCGTCACAATCACCGCGCCTGTAACAGGGACCTGCTGTGCAAGTGTTAATTGAATATCACCAGTGCCTGGTGGCATGTCTATGACAAGGTAATCTAAATCAGGCCATTCGGTTTCATTAAGCAATTGAGCCAAGGCTTTTGCGGCCATCGGTCCACGCCAAATTGCCGCTTCATCTTTGGAAACAAGGTAACCAATCGAATGAGTGTAGATTCCGTGGCAGGCTATCGGCTGCATCCATTTATTGTCTCTAACTTCAGGCGAAGCGTTCATCTGCCCTAGCATCATCGGCACTGACGGTCCGTAAATATCGGCATCGAGCAAGCCAACCTTGGCGCCAGAACGGGCGATGGCCAACGCAAGGTTCACGGATGTCGTTGATTTCCCTACGCCTCCCTTTGCCGAAGTCACCGCGATAATGTTTTTTACCCCTTTAACTTCTGCGGCAACATTGGTTTGCAACGCTTTTGGTGAAACCTCAATGTCGCAATGAAAAGCAGCAACTTCACCCTTTACCTGTTGGGATGAGATCCACTCAGCCAGATCTTGATCTAACTGGTTAGCAGCAAAAGGCAGTTGAATCTTAAAGCCATGGCTCGCTACCGAGACAATGTTGGGTGTTGATGCCCATTCAGGCGCTAGGCTTGAATGCTCAAATTGGTTTAACCAATCACAGAAATCTTGCTTTGAAGTGAACTGACGCATAGGTCCTCCTTATGCATCCAATCGTAACACTCCACCAGCCGATACTGAACCCTGAAAAAACTAAGGTATTCCGGTCTTTGATGCCTTGGAGTCACTGGTGGGATAAGGTAGTATTACTCTCTATTTTTTATACATCATTAGAAGCGATTATTAAGTATGGCAAACGATCCAAGAAAACTGCTGGTAACTTGTGCCCTTCCGTACGCTAATGGTTCGATTCACCTAGGTCATATGCTTGAGCACATTCAAGCTGACATTTGGGTTCGCTACCAACGCCTACGTGGCAACACTGTAAACTTCATCTGTGCTGACGATGCTCACGGCACACCAATCATGCTAAAAGCACAACAGATGGGAATTACGCCAGAAGAGATGATCGCTGCAGTAAGTGAAGAACACCAAAAAGACTTCGCTGGCTTCGATATTAGCTTCGACAACTACCACAGCACGCACTCAGAAGAGAACCGTGAGCTAGCTTCTCACATCTATCTAGAGCTTAAGAAAAATGGCTTCATCTCAAGCCGTACGATTTCTCAGCTATTTGACCCTGAAAAAGAGATGTTCCTACCGGATCGTTTCGTAAAAGGTACCTGTCCTAAGTGTAAGTCTGAAGACCAATACGGCGACAACTGTGATAACTGTGGTGAGACGTACAGCCCGACTGAACTGATTGATCCGAAATCAGCAGTTTCTGGCGCGACGCCAGTAATGAAAGATTCTGAGCACTTCTTCTTCGACCTGCCTCAGTTTGAAAGCATGCTACAAGAGTGGACTCGCTCTGGTTCGCTTCAATCTGAAACAGCAAACAAGATGCAAGAGTGGTTTGAGTCTGGTTTACAACAGTGGGATATCTCACGTGATGCGCCTTACTTCGGCTTTGAGATCCCAGGCGAAAAAGACAAATTCTTCTACGTATGGCTAGATGCCCCTATCGGCTATATGGGTTCATTCAAAAACCTATGTGACAAGCGTGATGACCTAGATTTCGATGAGTACTGGAAAAAAGACAGCACAACTGAGCTTTACCACTTTATCGGTAAAGACATTGTTTACTTCCACTCTCTATTCTGGCCTGCAATGCTCGAAGGTTCTGGTTTCCGCAAGCCTGATAACGTATTCGTACACGGCTACGTAACGGTAAACGGCGCTAAGATGTCTAAATCGAAAGGCACGTTCATCAAAGCGGCAACATACCTAGATCACCTAGATCCAGAGTGTCTACGTTACTACTACGCAGCTAAGCTAAACAGCCGTATCGATGACCTAGACCTTAACCTTGAAGACTTCACTCAGCGCGTTAACGCTGACGTAGTAAACAAGATTGTTAACCTAGCATCTCGTAACGCTGGCTTCATCACTAAGCGCTTTGAAGGCAAGCTATCTGCTAACTTTGCAGAGCCTGAGCTATACAACGAGTTCACAGCAGCAGCTGACCGCATCGCAGAGCTTTACGAGACTCGTGAGTTTGGTCGTGCTATCCGTGAAATCACTGCCCTAGCAGATAAAGCAAACCAATACGTTGATGAGAAAGCACCGTGGGTTGTGGCGAAAGAAGAAGGTAAAGACCAAGAGCTACAAGACATTTGTTCTGTTGGTATCAACCTATTCCGCGTGCTGATGACTTACCTAAAACCGGTAATGCCAGAGCTTGCTGCACGTACTGAAGCGTTCCTAAACGAAGAGCTAACTTGGGAAGGCATCGCTGCACCGCTGACTGGTCACGAAATCACTAAGTTCAAAGCCCTATTCAACCGCATCGATCCTAAGAAGGTTGAAGCGATGATTGAAGCGTCTAAAGAAGATGCAGCAGCAGAAGTTGCAGCAAAAGAAGCGGCAGAAGCAGCGAAGAACAAAGCAAGCCAAACGGAACTAGACAAAGATCCTATCGCAGAAGAGATTGAGTTTGATGCTTTCGCAGCCGTTGATATGCGTATCGCGCGCATCATCTCGTGTGAAGAAGTGCCAAAAGCAAACAAGCTGCTTAAGTTCCAATTGGACATCGGCGGTGAAACTCGTCAAGTGTTCTCTGGCATTAAGTCAGCGTACAAACCTGAAGAGCTGGAAGGCAAGCTAACCGTAATGGTAGCGAACCTAAAACCTCGTAAGATGAAATTTGGTATGTCTGAAGGCATGATCCTAGCCGCTGGCCCAGGTGGCAGCGACCTATGGATTCTTGAGCCGCACGAAGGCGCACAACCAGGCATGCGTGTGATGTAATCACAAACCAACCAATTGAAAGCCCTGCTCTTTGAGTGGGGCTTTTTTTACTCCCTACAACGGTGCTCTCTGCACCATCACAGTTCAATCACCCTCTCAAATAAAAACATAAGCTACTGAATAATAACAATTAAATTTATGGCACCAAATCTGCTCTACCACTTGATAGGTAAACCATTACAAGGAGTTGGTTATGCTTGTTGTCTATTCACTGATTGTTTCATTGGCCGTTTTAGCGGCACTTTTCCACTTTTCTCGTCAGCGCCACAGCGGTCTAGAACGTAAGTTCGACACACTAGTTTTACTTAGACAGCTGATGCAGCTGTGCCGAAAGCACAGATCCTTGACCCATCAAGCCCTTTCGAACCAACAAACACAAACCGTGAAGGCGCAATTGGATGGTGTTTGCGACGCTATGCTCGATTATTCCAACCAATTGATTGCCAATGCACCGTTTGAAAACAAGCCCATGTATCGCATTCTCCAACTGAAGCTAAAGTCGCTATATAAAGATTGGGATCAACGAAGCGTTGCTCGTAACCAAGTGATTCATGGCAAAACCATTCGCCATTGCATGTTTTTAATGGACGAGATAGCCATCGCTTGGTTGATTGAGTCCGGACGCGAAGACGTCAGCGATGAGTACCATATGAATTGGCAGCAAGTACTTGATAGCATGGAAGTGCTCACTCAGCTTAGAATCTCGATTCAAGACAGGAGCTACCCAGAAGGAGAACTGCGCGTGAAATACTACTGCGACAAAACCAAGCGCAAGCTCAACCAGCTCTCCTTGGTGAGTCCGCTATCGGTTGCGTCTCCGACAAGCTCCAAAGCCATGCATATTCTCACTGAAATCCACGCCAGTGACACAATTACCGCAAGCAATGATGACCTGTACCAATTAACGACAGATATCTCATTAATCATCTCGCAGGTATATGACCAAATGCTATCGGAGATGACTGAAAGCCTCTATCAGCCACTGCCTAAGATCACGCTCGCTTAGTCTCTACGACTTTAGGGCTCAGGCCAATCTCGGCTTGAGCTCAATTTCTCACTATCCACCATGCCGCAACTTTGCTAAAGTCCTCCCCGACAAAACCAGGTCAACTCGACCTCATAGACCTAAGAGCACCCACTGTGACTAACAACGAAATCCTGCGCCGTATCCAACATTCATTGAATCTCAAACCTGCACAAATCGTAAAGGCATTTGAGCAAGTGGATTCACCTATCGCACCAAACCAAGTCAATGACTGGTTAAAAGCTGACTCTGATAAGTCGGCAACGAAAATGAAAGATAAAGAACTGGCGCTATTTCTAAACGGATTTATCAACCTAAAGCGTGGGAAAAAAGAAGGCGAACAACCTAAGCCTGAACATAAGCTAACCAACAACATGATTTTTATGAAGTTGCGTATCGCGCTTAACATGAAAGCGGAAGATGTACTAGACGTACTGGAGTTAATGGGCGTGAGCTTAAGCAAATATGAGGTTGGTGCTTACTTCCGCAAACCGAACAATAAGAATTACAAAGCGTGTGACGATCAACTGCTGTGCGATTTCTTAAACGGCGTGCAGTTTACCAACCGCCCAGATTCAGAAGAGTTTGTTGCGTAACTGACCGCTGAATTTGAAGACTAAAAAACCTCAATCTGGCTGACCATGATTGAGGTTTTTTCTATTGGGTCGCGTTAACTAGCGCGAGCCTTAAAGCATTTTACGAGCCGCTTCTACAACCACTTTGATTGAGCGTGCTTCAGTCTCTTTTAGCGTTGAGTGATCTGGGATCTCTTTCTGCGTACGGTTGATAATAACGCCCGCGACACAGCCTGCTTTCAGACCAGAGCTTGCACACATAGTAAGCAGCGTTGCTGACTCCATTTCAAAGTTCAGTACGCCCATGTCTTGCCATTCTTGCATCGAACCTTGGAAACGCTTAACAACGCGGCCAGAGAAAGTGTCGTAACGCTCTTGACCTGGGTAGAAGGTATCGCTTGAAGCAGTAACACCCATGTGCACTGTTGCGCCAGACTCTTCAACCGCGGCTTTCATCGCTGTAGCTACTTCAAAGTCTGCTACTGCTGGGAACTCCATTGGAGCGAAATGCAAGCTCGCACCATCTAGACGAACAGAACCCGTTGATACGATCATATCACCCACGTTTACGTGAGGCTGAATCGCGCCAGTTGTACCAACACGTAGGAAAGTACGAACACCAAGTTGAGCTAGCTCTTCAACTGCGATAGATGTAGAAGGACCGCCGATACCGGTTGAACAAACGACAACTGGCTTACCTTCAAGCTCAGCTCGGTAAAGCGTGTATTCACGGTGACTTGCTAGAAAAACAGGGTTCTCCATTTCTTCAGCAATTTTTTGAACACGCGCAGGATCACCAGGAATAATCGCTAATGTTGCACCAGCAAGATCTTCTTGGGTAACACCTAGGTGGAATACAGCTTGAGACATAGGGGGCTCCTTATTGAGGTGAAATCCGTTCTTTCTTCGAACACCGGTTTCACTCTATAAATTCATCGGGTACAGGAATACTCTAACCAACTCCTCAAAAATAAAGAGTGACGCAACTCACAACTACATGAGTAACAAATTATGACATTGCAAGTAAAACCGGTTTGCATCACACTTTTTAGTAAATTGGCGACGTGAGTTGCATAAAAAATAACCCTCTCATCAAATGGGAGGGTTATTGTGCAGATGAATGAAACGGGGATGACTATGCGTCTTGGCTCGATTTAAATTTAAGCAACCTTAACGCATTGAGTGTCACTATCGCCGTCGCGCCACTATCTGCTAACACCGCCACCCAAAGTCCCGTAATACCAAGCAAACTGGTGATAAGAAACACACCTTTAAGACCCAAGGCTAACGCAACGTTTTGTCGAATATTGTTAAGTGTTGCACGCGAGAGTTCAATCATCCCTGCCAACTCCAATAAACGGTTATGAGTGATCGCAGCGTCTGCTGTTTCCAATGCCACATCGGTGCCTCCGCCCATCGCAATACCAATACTGGCGGCTTTCATTGCAGGCGCATCATTGATGCCATCCCCCACCATCGCCACGTTGGCATTTGCCGAGAGTTGCTCAACATAAGTCACTTTATCTTGCGGCAGCAGGCTCGCTTTGTAGTCAATATCGATCATTGAACTGATCGCTGAGGCACTTCTGGGGTTGTCGCCCGTCAACATGACGGCGTTAATACCTAACGCCTTGAGTGCTTTGACCGCCTGAGCTGAATCATCACGCAGCGTATCTTGCCAAGCGATGAGCCCAATCACTTGGTTCTCTCCAGCAGTCGCAACAACCACAGTCTTACCTTGCGCTTCCAATTGACCAACCAGGTTGTCAATATCAGGGTCGAGTGTCATCGTCAGTTTACTTGGCGCAATCACTTGGTAAAGAATCCCCTCGATATAACCTTGAACGCCACTTCCTACCAGCGCTTGCTTACTTTCTGCTTCGACTATGTCGATTCCGAGAGCATCCGCTTTGCATACCACGGACTTCGCAAGAGGATGGCTTGATCCAACTTCAATCGCCGCCACTTTTCCGAGAAGCTGTTGTTCGCTCCAGCCGTTTAGAGGCAATATGTCCGTCACCTCTGGTTGCCCCTTGGTCAAGGTTCCAGTCTTATCAAACGCTACTGTTTCTATTTTACCCAACTGCTCAAGTGCCGCGCCACCTTTGATCAGCGCCCCTCGACGAGCCGCCGCCGCGAGACCAGATGTAATGGCCGCAGGCGTCGATATCACCAAGGCACAAGGACATGCAATCAGAAGCAGCGCCAGGCCGCGATACACCCATGTTTCCCAAGGCTGAGCAAACAACAAAGGTGGCGTAATGATGACAAGAAGCGCCACCACCATCATTAATGGTGTGTACCAGCGGCTAAATTTATCAAGGAAGCGCTCTAGTGGTGCTTTGCGAGATTCGGCTTCTTCAATAAGATGAAGAATACGATCAATTGCGTTTTCGCCCTGCTTAGAGGTGATGGTAAAGCGTACTACGCGATCCACTACCACAGCTCCAGCCATGACTGACTGACCTTCAAAACGCTCAACGGGTAGTGATTCTCCGGTAAGTGCGCTCTCATCAAAGCTTGCCACTTCACCCAATAACTGACCGTCAGCGGGCAAACGTGCACCGGGCGAAACCTCGATAATATCACCGGGTTGCAGTTCACTGGCCGAGACTTCCACTCGTTGGCCGTCAATAATCTGAATCGCGTTTTCCGGTACTAACTCCATCAAAGACTGAACGCCGCTTCTCGCCCTAGACGCAGCAAACGCTTCTAAACGTTCGCCAATTAAAAACAGCAGCAAAACCATGGCAGCTTCAACGGTTTCACCAAGATACAATGCGCCAAGAGCCGCAACACTCATGAGCGTTTCTATCGCGAAAGGCGTGCCCGATTTCGCCAATGACACGGCTTGTTTAGCAATAGGATAGAGACCCGCCAAGCAGGTAAGCACGAATAACCACTCACTTACTTGAGGCAAAGTAGGCTTGATAAGCGCAGCAACCAACATCGCGATGGCGATGCTTAATATTTGACCATTGCCATCGATAAGTTTGGCTAACCCCTGCTTTGGCACTGCTTCGGGTTTGGTTGGGCTCGAGAATGAAAAGCCCGCGTCTTGGATGGCTTTCTCAACGTGTTGGGCAACATTTTGGTGATTGGTTTTCACCACCAGTTTCTCGGTGGCAAATAACACTTTTGCTTCGACAATGCCTTCAATCTTGCTAACTGCAGATTCGATTTTTCGCGCACAGGATGGGCAATCCATCCCATTCACTTTCCAGCTGTGAGTATAGATAGCCTCTATTGAGGCACCGGACTCACTTTCTTCATCAGACGGATCGCCACCGCTACTGCAAGTATTGGATCCACAACAGTCTGATTCGGTTTGTGGCACTCCTGCCATCTGTATACTGGCAATTTTCGGGCTAGAGCAAGAACCCACTTGTGAAGGATTGACCGCAATTTTGCTAGAGCAGCAGGCGTTATGTTTAGTGCACATAATTGTATCTCCCTTTTCTATATACCTTCATCTTAAACCTTAGAGTCGACTCCAAGGTCAAATACTTTTTACGAATTGGAGAGAACGAAAAAAGGCGCACCAGGCGCCTTTCATATAACTAGGCACGCCTCGCTATACAGGGTGCTTGAAACAATCATCAATGTTTTTGCCAATCGCTCGAAGCACATCTCGACGAGTAATAATGCCGACAAGCTTCCCATTATCGATTACTGGATAGACCTTAGGCTTACCGACTGTCATCATTTCCGCTAATTCAATGATGGATGTATCAGACGTCACCGACAGCACTTCCGAATGCATACAGTCAGATACAATGTGAGTATCTTGGCAGTAGTAAGACACCTTGATCAGTTTATCGAGTAGGTCTTGTCCTGATAAAAAGCCGATGACTTCTTTTTTTTCATTAATCACCGGACCGCCTAGGTAACGAGAGTCGAGTACCTTTTCTAAAGCGGCACTCAATGACATATCAGGGGAAAACGTCACTGCTTGCAGTGTCATGTAGTCTTTTACTTTTAATGATTCCATTTATGTCTCCTTAACGTGCAAGCTACGCTGCTGATACTGTAATTGTTGTCTAATTTCTTGATTTTACTAAATGGAAATCACCAATTTTTACAATTGCTATTACCTATCAACTTTTTAGTGACTCATTTTTCTTCTCGATTTCTCGTTGTGTAAACCAACTGCTGACAAGGGAAACAGCAAAAGGAACGCAGTAAGTTAGAATCACTTTAAACCAGTTCAGGCTTAATCCTGAGACCATTGCGTCCCCTTGATTGATAAGGTTGAGCAGAGTCCCTACCACCACAGCAATAATTATTGACCTTTTAATCACTTGAGCACTCACAAATACAACCTCCGTATGATCACGATGTACTCTAAACTGTCTAAACTATAGGTAGGATTGATAAAACCAGTAAAGGCGGGCTGAGTGAATTCTACTTTTTCAAAGGCGATTGCCACGAATCCAAGCATGATCAATTCGGTGTTTGAGTCGTTGCCCGAACCTACTTTTCTGATCAATAAATCGGGGATTTATGTCGAAGCGTGGGGCGGCAGGGATACAAAACGCCATCACAATCCAGACGCGCTGGTAGGTCTTACGCAATACCAAGTACTTCCGGCAGACAAAGCGGTATGGTTTAGCCAGGTGATCGTAGACGTCGTAGAAAGCCAAAAACCCGCAGAACTTGAATATTCGCTCGATCCCACAGATTTATCCTGTTTCGACGGTGTCGAAGGGCCGACCGATGTCCAACACTTTAGTGCGCTCGTCATTCCACTGCCCAATACCGATCTGGTGCTTTGGACAGTAAGAAACATCACGGAGTACAAGCGCGCACTCGATACATTGGCTCGCCAACAGCTTGAACTTGAAAAGCTCACCTACATGGATCATTTGACCCAACTGTACAATCGATATGCACTCGATGTGCTGTTGCCTGATGCCATAGAACTAACTCACCTACGCCAGACACACTCCGCCATTCTGATGATAGATATCGATTGCTTTAAGCAGTACAACGACCACTATGGTCACATTCAAGGCGATCGCGCGTTAATCGCCATCGGCCAAGCGATTCAGTGTTGGGCAGGTTCCAATGATCTCTGTTTTCGCTATGGAGGTGATGAGTTTCTTGTCTATCTATCTGGACTCAGCCAAGACGACTCCCTCATACGGGCTAAAACGCTCAGGCAGTCAATTTTGGATTTGAACATCCCCCACGAGGCATCAAGTGTCGCAAATCACGTGACCATCACCATTGGCATCAAGTTCAATCAGGCAACCGACACCCATACCACCGCAGAAAAGATTGTAGCATTGGCCGACAAAGCGCTGTTTCATGCAAAAAATCAGCAGCGCGGTACTATCCACCAGCTTACGTGAAATCAAAAAAGCCCTCCACGAAGGGAGGGCTCATCAAAGGCATCGTCAATTTATTTTTCTGTCCAACGCTCGGCAGCTTTTGCATCTGAGTCGCGAGACTCGACCCAGCGTGTTGCGTCGGTTGTCCGCTCTTTCTTCCAAAACGGAGCCTTGGTCTTCAAATAATCCATAACAAACTCACACGCTTCGAAAGCAGCGCCACGATGGGCACTAGACACGCCAACAAATACAATTTGATCGCCGATATCCAAATCCCCAACGCGATGAATCACACGCATGTTCAAGATTGGCCAGCGCTGCTCTGCTTGATCACAAATATCACCCAGCGCCTTTTCGGTCATTCCTGGGTAGTGCTCCAACGATAAGCCAGTGACATTATCACCCAAATTCATATCGCGAACTTTACCCGTAAAAGTGACAACCGCACCTGCCGAAGTCCCTTGCGCAAGGGCGTCGTATTCGGCGCCGACAGAAAAATCTGCCGTTTGAACAGAAATACGCTTATCCATGTTAGCCACCCGTGACTGGAGGGAAAAAGGCGACTTCGTCTCCTTCGGTTAACGAATGGTCAAGCGGCACAATAGATTGATTTACCGCAGCAAGCAGCTTGCCAGGCTCAAGAGCAAGATCCCACTTGCCTTCTTGTGTCGCAAGATGAGCACGCAGCGCTTCTACTGTCTCAAACTGGCTCTCCACTTCGATTTCATCCACGCCTACGAGTTCACGAGTCTGTGCGAAGAAAAGTACTTTAATCATGCATCCACCTTAAAGTGTCCTGACTTTCCACCTGTTTTTTCGAGCAAACGAACCTGACCGATCACCATGTCTTTTTGTACCGCTTTACACATGTCGTAAATAGTCAGCGCCGCAACCGAAGCCGCAGTGAGCGCTTCCATCTCAACACCCGTTTTACCGGCAAGCTTACACACAGATTCAATTCGAACCATGTTTTCAGCTTCAATCGCCTCAAGTTGTACTTCTACTTTAGAAAGCAGCAATGGGTGACAAAGCGGAATCAGGTCCCATGTTTTCTTCGCCGCCTGGATACCGGCAATTCGAGCCGTCGCGAACACGTCCCCTTTATGATGAGAACCAGAAACAATCAACTGCAATGTCTCAGGAGCCATGTGGACGAAGGCTTCAGCGCGCGCTTCGCGAACGGTTTCTGCTTTCGCTGACACGTCGACCATATTGGCTTCGCCCGACGCATTGATGTGCGTAAATTCGCTCATACTGTCCCTCACTTATACCGATAGGTGAGGCATAAAGTTACATGGACGATGGCTTGCATCCAGCTGCTGCTTGATGATCTTCGTCCAGCCCGTGCGACAAGCACCCGTAGACCCTGGCATAGCAAAAATCACCGTATGGTTAGCAAATCCAGCAATTGCACGTGACTGAATCGTCGACGTGCCGATCTCTTCGTATGACACCATACGGAACAACTCACCAAATCCTTCCACTTCTTTGTCGAACAGTGGTTTCAGCGCTTCTGGCGTGCTATCACGCGAGGTAAAGCCCGTGCCACCTGTAATCATAATGGCTTGAACATTTTCGTCAGCGATCCATTGAGAAACAATCGCGCGGATTTTGTACATATCATCGATGACGATCTGCTTGTCCACAACGTTGTGACCCGCTTCTTTCGCGTGTTCAACAAGATAGCCGCCCGAGGTATCATTTTCTTCGGTACGTGTGTCCGACACCGTCAATACGGCGATGTTTGCTGGTTGAAATTTGCTCTCTGCGTGACCCATTGTTCACCTACCTGTAGTCAATT
Source organism: Vibrio sp. MarTm2 (assembly GCF_027587055.1). Classification (NCBI taxonomy): domain Bacteria; kingdom Pseudomonadati; phylum Pseudomonadota; class Gammaproteobacteria; order Vibrionales; family Vibrionaceae; genus Vibrio; species Vibrio sp. MarTm2. The sequence continues at coordinate 509,422 of NZ_JAPPTK010000001.1, forward strand.
TGTTCTGATTTGGCCAAGTACAACGCTTAACCAAGATAAAGATAATAACGTGTTGTCAGTGATTAGCCGCCGATAGACGCAAGATGTGGCGTCATACCGGAGTTTCCATCGTGCAGGAAGTGACTGACGGATTTTGTTTGTAACTGTTCTTGGATGCGTTGAATCAACGCATCTTCTTGTGAGTCTTGCTGAAGCAGGTCGCGTAACTCAACGCCATGATCGCCAAACAAGCATAAATGCAGCTTACCCTTAGCGGAGACACGAAGTCGGTTGCAACTCTCACAAAAGTCTTTTTCGTAAGGCATGATCAAGCCAATCTCACCTTGATAATCTGGGTGGACAAACACTTGAGCGGGACCATCGTTGTTCGCACGAACCTTCAGAAGCCAACCGTTCGCAATCAGTTGATTACGAATCGCTACGCCAGAAACGTGGTGCTTGTGGAACAGTTCATCCATCTCCCCGGTCTGCATCAGTTCAATAAAACGCAGTTGAATTGGACGATGTTTGATCCAGTTGAGAAAGGCGGGCAGCTCATTGGCGTTGAGATCTTTCATCAACACGACATTGACTTTGACTTGTTCGTACCCGACTTCAAACGCGCGATCAATCCCCGACATCACTTCAGAGAATTTATTCTCACCCGTAATTTGATAGAACATGCGAGGATCTAAGCTGTCAACGCTGACATTAATGTGCGTCAGCCCAGCTTGCTTCCAGTCAGCGACCTGCTTTTCCATCCGATAGCCATTTGTCGTCGTCGCGACTTTGGTGATACCGGGTGTTTCAGACACCGTATGGATAATATCGTTGAAGTCTTTACGCAGGCTTGGCTCACCACCGGTGATGCGGACTTTTGACGTACCACAATCAGCGAACGCGCGAACGACGCGCTTAATTTCAGGTACGGATAAAAAAGACGAGTTTTTCTGCCCCGATGGTTTATAGCCATCAGGCAAGCAATATGTGCATTTAAAGTTACAAACGTCAGTAACGGAAAGACGCAAGTAATAAAACTTGCGATGAAATTTATCTTCGAATTGTTGCGCCACGGAACACCTTTCCAAACACGGGAGGCAACGTCATTTCCAACCTTGCCCTTGTGACAACTTGTCACTGGCTCTACACGCTTATTTATTTACAAACTTAGCCCGCAGAGCTCGGAGTTATGGCAACTGGTTCGCGTAATATGTACACCACCAGCAGCTGTCGAGTAAAATACTTAATATTCGTGCGTGTTTCTACCCTCGAGGTCAAAAAAACATGCACGTAACTCAAAATACCTCGTTTTGAGTATCTCCTATTAATACAATATTCTAAATTGTAGTTGGTTATAAAAAAATAAGACGAAAATAATGACTTTGTATTCAAGCAAAAAAGTGGTGGCGATCGGCGGTGGGCATGGCCTTGGTCGTATTCTTGCGGCTTTAAAAGACTTTGGCGAGAACGCAACGGGAATCGTTGCAACCACAGACAACGGCGGCTCTACTGGCCGAATCCGCAGCTGCCAAGGCGGCATAGCATGGGGCGATACGCGTAACTGCATTAATCAGTTGATTACCGATCCTTCCATCAGTTCAATGATGTTTGAATACCGTTTCAAAGGCTCGGGTGAACTTGATGGCCATAATTTGGGTAACCTCATGCTCACCGCATTAGACAACTTATCAGTACGTCCTCTCGATGCCACAAACCTAATCCGCAACATGCTCAGAGTGGATGTAAATATCATTCCGATGTCTGAACATCCTTCAGATTTAAAAGCGCTATCGACTGAAGGACACTGGGTGACTGGCGAAACCAGTGTTGATGAGATGCCTGAGAAATTGGTTAGGCTTGATTTGGAGCCAGAAGTCCCTGCGACAAAAGAAGGCGTGATCGCCATTGAGCAAGCGGATGCCATTATTCTTGGTCCGGGCAGTTTTTTGACCAGTATTATGCCGCCATTACTCCTGTCAGAAGTTGGTCGCGCAATCGCCAATAACAAGAAAGCTCAGCTTATATTCGTTGAGAACTTATCGCCTGAGTTCGGGCCCGCCGGTAAAATGAGTTTACGTGAAAAACTGGAATGGTGCGAGCGAGCCTGCCAAGGCCGACAGATAGACGTGGTGCTCGGCGAAGAAGCGCACCCTGAACTAGAAGAGTGGAACTGTGTCACCACACCGCTCGCTTCACCCAATCGAGACTGGCGTCATGACCGAGACAAATTGCATGACGCCATTGATGCCTTACTGAGAAACTAAACGCTGATAGTGCGATTCGGTTTCACTCAGTAGATCAATCATTTTGTCTCGGCTGCTGTTTGGATCAAACGATTGACCGGCTTTTGCCATAGAATCCAACTCTATGGCATAAGCACACAGCACCTCAGCCCCAAAGCTCGCAGCACTACTTTTGAGTGCATGACTGATCTCTTTTAGATAAGACACCACATCCAAGCTCGAATCATCAGTCAGCTTGCTTTTGTACTGAGCTAGCTCGCCTAAGAATATATCAAGGAGAATGGGGACATTGTCCGCGCCAATCTCGCTGGCCAAACGCTCAATTTTCTCTTTGTTTAATACATCCATGATAATTACTGTGTTTCCTTCAAATTCCATGATTGCAGCTTGCGATAGATGGTCGATGGACTGACATCCAAATAGCCCGCCGCTTTAGGGATATTGCCATCACATGCCTTAATAGCTTGCTCAATGGCTCGCTTTTCTGTTAACCAAAGTGGAAAAATGTCTTGCACTGAAAACTCATCAGACACAGGCAAATCAACCCGAATTTGGTTCTCCGTCGGTTTGTTTAATGGCGGAGGCAACATAGACAAATCAATTTCCTTGCCATTATTGAGCACCACAACATTGCGCAGCACATTTTGCAATTGGCGCACATTTCCTGGCCACTCGTAGCTGGCAAATCGATCCACTACCTGCGGAGACAAGCGGACGAAATCCTTACCTTCTTCTTTTGACATAAAGCCCAGCAGCGAATAGGCAATTTCAATGATGTCGTCACCGCGCTCGCGCAATGGTGGCAAATGAAGCGGGATAACATATAAACGGTAGTACAAGTCTTCCCTAAAACGTCCCTCCTCCACTTCTTTCCAAGGGTCACGGTTGGTCGCGCACACAAAACGAACATCCACGCTTTTCATTTTAGATGATCCCACCTTCTGGAAGGTACCGGTCTGAATAAAACGCAAAAGCTTGGTCTGTAAGTCGAGATCCATTTCGCACAACTCATCAAGAAAAAGAGTTCCGCCATCGGCCAGTTCAGCCGCTCCTTGACGATCGGTCGCGGCACCGGTAAATGCCCCTTTAACGTGACCGAACAGTTCACTTTCAATCAAGTCTTTTGGAATCGCAGCACAGTTAATCGCGATAAACGGTTTATCACCGCGCTTGCTGGTTGCATGGATCGCTTCTGCACACACCTCTTTACCCGTACCGCTCTCACCAGTGATGAAGATGCTGGCTTTACTCGACGCCGCAGAGTCAATGGTTCGATAAACGGCCTGCATTGTCTGACTACTACCGATAAACCCTTGATAACCCTGGTTACCTGGATAGTCAGCCTCGTTTTTCAACTTACTCGCTTTGCGTAATGCATTGTTGACGGTGACACGTAGTCGGTCGGCTTCACAGGGCTTGATTAAGAAATCCTGTGCGCCGTGACGCATCGCCTCTACCGCCGTATCGATAGAGCCATGCGCGGTCATAAATACAACTGGCACGTCTGGGTTTTTCTTTTTCACCGCGTAAAGTACATCCATCCCTGTCATATCGGGAAGACGCAAATCAAGGAGAATAAGGTCGGGGGTTCGAAAATTAAGACTTTCGATTGCATCCCGTCCTGTACCGACAATATTGATGTCGATGCAAAGCGGGGTTAGATAGGAGCGATAAAGAGCCGCGACAGACGCGGTATCCTCAACCATCAGCAAATATTTTGCGTTCTGATTATCTGTGTGTTCTTGCATAGCCTAGCCAATTATTATTTTGCAATTTGTTAAATGATTGCATTGCGCTTTGCATTTTGCAAATTGATTGGGCTGTTTTGGCAAAAATTAGTAGGAATTTGGATGAATCACGCACAATATTTGTGGCACGGTATCTGCTAAAAGTACTATGACCCTCATGGGTCACCTAGCCAACTGACGTTGTTAGTGAATGTATTATTCACAAATTACAGCCAATAGATACCTTATCTATTGGCTATTTTTTTATCTTGATAAAGCCGTTAACTGTTGGCGATAAATTGCTGACGCAGTTTTTCGATCTGATCGCGCTTTTCTGCCGCCAATTCAAATTCCAGATCTTGCGCATGTTGATACATTTGCGCTTCTAGTTTGCTGATCTCTTTCTCAAGCTGTTGTGGTGTCATGACATCATAACGTTGTGACGATTCCGCTACCTTCGATAACGGTACCGCTTTACTCACACGCTGCTTCTTGCTCTTGGTGATGTCACCGAGCTCCATGATGTCTTTAATGTTGCGTTTCAGAGCTTGTGGTTCAATGCCCATTTTTGCATTGTATTCCTGCTGCTTCTCTCGGCGGCGATTGGTCTCGTCCATCGCTTTCTTCATCGATTTGGTGATCGAATCCGCGTACAGGATCGCTTTACCACTGACATTTCGCGCAGCACGACCAATGGTCTGAATTAATGACCGTTCGGAGCGAAGGAAACCTTCTTTGTCGGCATCTAAGATAGCAACTAAAGACACTTCCGGCATGTCCAAGCCCTCACGTAACAAGTTAATGCCGACCAAGACATCGAACTCGCCCAAGCGCAGATCGCGGATAATTTCAACACGCTCAACCGTATCAATATCAGAGTGGAGATAGCGCACTTTCACATCATGTTCCGTAAGGTACTCAGTCAAATCCTCTGCCATACGCTTAGTGAGTGTGGTAACCAGAACACGCTCATCTTTAACAGAGCGAATTCGAATTTCAGACAACAGGTCATCCACTTGGGTTGCTACAGGGCGTACTTCTAATTCAGGGTCAAGTAAACCAGTAGGACGAACCACCTGATCGGCGATCTCGTTGTCAGATTTTTCCAGCTCATAATTACCGGGCGTCGCTGAAACAAAAATGGTTTGCGGAGCAATAGATTCAAACTCCTCAAACTTCATTGGTCGGTTATCAAGTGCCGAAGGTAGGCGAAAACCAAACTCTACCAAAGTCTCTTTCCGAGAACGGTCACCTTTATACATGGCGCCAATTTGTGGCACGGTGACGTGCGATTCATCGATGATTAGAAGACCATCATGAGGAAGATAGTCAAACAAAGTCGGAGGCGGCTCTCCCTCTTTGCGCCCACTCAAGTAACGAGAGTAGTTTTCGATTCCAGAACAAAAACCGAGTTCGTTCATCATTTCTATATCGAACTGAGTACGTTGTGAGATCCGCTGTTCTTCAAGCAATTTGTTGTTTTCTAGGAGATACTTTTTACGCGACTCCAATTCGACCTTGATGTTTTCAATCGCATCTAGAATCCGGTCACGTGGGGTTACATAGTGGGTCTTCGGGTAAATAGTGAAACGTGGTAAATCGCGCTGTTTTACCACACCCGTCAGTGGGTCAAAAATGCTAATGCAGTCAATTTCATCATCAAACATCTCAATACGAACCGCATCTTGATCCGATTCTGCAGGGAAAATGTCGATCACCTCTCCCCTAACGCGAAATTGACCGCGTTCAAAGGCAACATCATTACGGCTGTATTGAAGTTCTGCAAGACGACGCAAAATATCGCGCTGATCTAAAACATCACCGCGACGAATATGCAGCATCATTTGCAGATAGGCTTCTGGATCCCCCAAACCATAAATCGCGGAGACCGACGCAACAATGATGGCATCTTTTCGTTCAAGTAGTGCTTTGGTGGCAGACAAACGCATCTGCTCGATATGTGCGTTTACTGAAGCGTCTTTTTCAATGAAGGTGTCTGTTGTTGGGACATAGGCTTCTGGTTGGTAATAGTCGTAATACGAAACAAAGTACTCAACCGCATTGTGAGGAAAAAATGATTTCATTTCCCCATACAGCTGCGCTGCTAGCGTTTTATTCGGTGCTAAGAGAATGGCTGGTCGTTGCGCTTTGGCGATCACATTCGCTAAAGTAAACGTCTTACCAGACCCTGTTACCCCGAGCAAAGTTTGGTGGGCTAACCCTGAATCTAAACCTTCTAGCAACTGATTGATGGCGGTCGGCTGATCGCCCGATGGCTGATAATCCGATACCAATTCAAATACTTTACCCATAGACACCTCGGCCTTATCCACTTTTCATCAATCCATTATTGTGACTGTATAAATATACAGAAACAATAGCTGAGGAAAAAATATCTCGCTGTTTTAATAAATTTGTACTGTGATCGCTAGATCATCAATTTCAATCCTGTTACTATCTTCCGCCCTAGCAGAGATCCCTTCTCAAAAAGTCTTTCAAATAGCTCACAAGTTATTCACATTTTCCCGCTATATCACTTGATCACAGAAATAATCCACTCGATCCAATTTAGTCACAAAATGGCTAAAAGTTAACCTGACGCTTTATTATACAACCGGTTACAAAATGATCTTTATTGATTATTTTTAGACTTAATACTCTACAAATCGATTGTTTATTAATTGCTCAAGTTTAATTAACATAGTTATCCACAATTTTGGTGGATAAGTAAATCTAGCCTTTGTCTGATAAGGGCTACAAGAAAGTAAAGTTTTTTATTACGCAAAAAATCATCATTCACAGCCTATTTAATGTTGACAGGGTCAAACTGGATCGTTAAGATTCGCCCCGCTTAAAGCAATTCCTCCTTAGCTCAGTTGGTAGAGCGACGGACTGTTAATCCGCAGGTCGCTGGTTCGAGCCCAGCAGGAGGAGCCAGATTTAGAGAAAAGCCCAATCGAGAGATTGGGCTTTTTTCGCATTGATGGCGTTTACAACCTAAGTTCGATCGCGCTACGCCCATCTGATAAGCATCGACGACCCTCTCTATCGATATTTCGTGCGACTTTTTGCCACCAAATCCGTATAAATTTCACTCAACAGCATAAAACCTTATCTTTCCTTGGTTGTTATTGGCTTGGCAAAGCACGATAATATCGGGATCGGAATTTCTCAAATAAATAACTATGACCGAATATCTTTTGTTGTTGGTAGGCACAGTCCTAGTAAACAACTTTGTACTGGTGAAGTTTTTGGGCTTATGTCCATTTATGGGCGTGTCCAAAAAACTGGAAACAGCAATCGGAATGGGGTTAGCGACAACGTTCGTTTTAACCCTCGCCTCCGTGTGTGCCTACCTTGTTGAAAACTACATTCTAGCGCCTCTTGGTCTTCAGTACCTCAGGACCATGAGCTTCATTCTAGTGATTGCTGTTGTCGTACAGTTCACGGAAATGGTGGTCCACAAAACCAGTCCAACACTCTACCGCTTACTGGGGATTTTCTTACCCCTTATCACGACCAACTGTGCGGTTCTGGGTGTCGCGTTACTCAATATCAATGAAAACCATAACTTTATTGAATCCATCATTTATGGTTTTGGTGCTGCGGTCGGTTTCTCGTTAGTGCTGATTCTGTTTGCTTCCATGCGTGAACGTATTACCGCGGCTGACGTACCCGCTCCCTTTAAAGGTGCATCTATCGCAATGATTACCGCAGGACTTATGTCGCTGGCATTCATGGGCTTTACTGGGTTGGTGAAATTGTAATGAGCTCGATTCTAATTGCGGTATTAGCCGTAGCAGCATTGGCTGCCGTATTTGGCGCGATTCTTGGCTTTGCTTCTATTCGCTTTAAAGTGGAAGCGGATCCTATCGTAGACCAGATCGACAACATCTTACCTCAGACTCAATGTGGTCAGTGTGGATACCCAGGCTGTCGCCCGTATGCAGAAGCGATCGCGAACGGCGATGCAATCAATAAATGTCCTCCAGGCGGGCAAGCCACGATTGAAAAACTGGCAGATTTAATGGGCGTAGAAGCCACAGAGTCAGCCCACGAACTGGATGATGTTAAGACTGTTGCCTTTATTCACGAAGATATGTGCATCGGCTGTACTAAGTGCATCCAAGCTTGTCCTGTCGATGCCATCGTGGGTGGCACCAAGGCACTGCACACCGTTATAAAAGATGAATGTACAGGCTGCGACCTGTGTGTCGCGCCTTGTCCGACAGATTGTATTGAAATGATTCCTGTAGAAACCACTACAGCGAACTGGAAATGGCAACTGGACGCCATTCCTGTTGTTGATATTACCGATTCTGCAGCCAAGCAGAAAAGTGTGAATTAAGGACTGGTATGTTGTCATTAATCGAACAAATTAGAACGGGCGCTCTCTGGGATTTTCCAGGCGGTATTCACCCACCAGAAAACAAGCGACAGTCCATTCAATCACCCATCGCGCGTGCCAGTCTCCCTAGCGAGATTGTCTTGCCTGTCAAACAGCACATTGGCAAGCCGGGTACGATAACAGTGAATGTGGGTGACGAGGTCAAAAAAGGCGAAGCACTGACCAAATACGACACCAGCTTTATGCTACCTATCCACGCTCCAACCTCCGGCAAGGTTGTAGCGATAGAGCATAGAACAACTGCTCACCCTTCAGGATTATCCGAGCTGTGCATTGTCATTCATCCAGATGGCGAAGATACCTGGATAGATCGCGAATGCGTGGAAGACTATCGCCAATCCTCCCCTGATGAACTGATTGAAATTATCCGCCAAGCGGGTATTTCAGGCATGGGTGGCGCAGGCTTCCCGACGGCGAAGAAGATTCAATCTGGCTTAGCACGTACCGATATATTGATTGTCAACGCGGCGGAGTGTGAGCCGTACATCACCGCAGATGACATGTTGATGCAAGAACATGCCGACGAAATCATCCAAGGTATCGAAATTGTTGAGCATATTCTCAAGCCGAAACTGACCATCATTGGCATTGAAGACAATAAACCAAACGCGGTCGCGGCTCTACAACACGCGGCACTAAATAAAGACATTGTCATCCGAGTGATTCCGACCAAATACCCTTCTGGTGGTGAGAAACAGCTCATCAAAATTCTTACCAATAAAGAAGTGCCAGCAAATGGGATACCTGCAGATATTGGTTTGCTGGTGCAAAATGTCGGCTCGCTACAGGCTATCAAGCGCGCGGTTTGCGACGGCGAACCACTCATCGAGCGCATCGTTACGTTAACAGGCGATACCTTTAAGCAGCCAAGAAACGTTTGGGCGCGAATCGGTACTCCTGTGCAAGCGCTACTCGATGAATTTGGCTACAAAGCCGATAAAAAACTGCCTCGCCTAATTATGGGGGGCCCTATGATGGGGTTCACCTTGCCACATGCCAATGTGCCCGTCACCAAAACCGCAAACTGCATCCTCGCACCGACTCGCAAAGAGATCTCACCAGATCACTATGAGATGGCGTGTATTCGTTGCGGTCAGTGTGCAGAAGTCTGCCCCGCGTCATTGCTTCCTCAACAACTCCAGTGGCACGCCAAAGCTGAAGAGTTCGATAAGTGTGAAGAGCTAAACCTAAAAGACTGTATTGAATGTGGGGCGTGTGCATTTGTCTGCCCGAGTGAAATTCCACTTGTTCAATACTACCGCCAAGCAAAAGCAGAAATTCGCACTCGTAAAGAAGAGGCGGAAGCAGCAGAGCGCGCGAAAATACGCTTTGAAGAGAAAAAAGCGCGCATGGAGCGAGATAAAGCCGAACGAGAAAATCGCTTCAAGAAAGCGGCTGACGATCGTCGCAAAGAGATGAAAAAGTCTGGCAGTGATGACGCGATTGCCGCCGCCATCGCACGCGTAAAAGCGCAGAAATCGGACAAAGCACCTACTGAAAATACGGTAAAACCTGCGGTTGCCGCTGCCATAGCCAAAGCGAAGGCTAAACAGGCTGCTGCGCAAAATTCAGGCAGTAGCGAACCCGACAATTCCGAAATGATGAAGTTGCGTGAGGAACGCAAACGCCAAGCTCGTGAGCGAAAAGCACAAAAAGCTCAACAATCGCCTTCAGAGCATAGTGCTGACAGCTCAGACAAAAAAGACGCTGTTGCTGCTGCAATCGCTAGAGCAAAAGCTAAGAAAGCCGAACAAACAAACAGCGACGCGCCTACCAGCGATAAAAAAGCTGCAGTCGCCGATGCGATAGCAAGAGCGAAAGCACGTAAGGCCGCGCAGGCAGCAGAACAAACTCAGCCAGAAGCGAAGCCTCAAGTTGAGGAAGCCGAGGCTGAACCTGCTCGAGCGGACGACCCGAAAAAAGCCGCTGTCGCTGCTGCCATCGCACGGGCGAAAGCACGCAAAGCCGCGCAAGGAGCAGAGGAAACTAAGCCGCAAGTTGAGGAAGCCGAGGCTGAACCTTCTCAAGCGAACGATCCGAAAAAAGCCGCCGTCGCTGCTGCCATTGCACGAGCAAAAGCGCGTAAAGCTGCACAGCAAACAGAGCAAGCTCAACCAGAAGCGAAGCCTCAAATTGAGGAAGCCGAGGCTGAACCTGCTCAAGCGGACGATCCGAAAAAAGCCGCTGTCGCTGCTGCCATTGCACGAGCAAAAGCGCGTAAAGCTGCACAGCAAACAGAGCAAGCTCAACCAGAAGCGAAGCCGCAAGTTGAGGAAACCGAAGCTGAGCCTATACAGGCGGACGATCCGAAAAAAGCCGCTGTTGCTGCTGCCATTGCCCGAGCAAAAGCGCGTAAAGCTGCGCAAGAAGCAGAGCAAGCTCAACCAGAAGCGAAGCCGCAAGTTGAGGAAGCCGAGGCTGAGCCAGCACAAGCGGACGATCCAAAAAAAGCCGCTGTTGCTGCTGCCATTGCGCGAGCTAAAGCGCGTAAAGCTGCGCAAGAAGCGGAGCAAGCTCAACCAGAAGCGAAGCCGCAAGTTGAGGAAACCGAGGCTGAGCCTGCACAAGCGGACGATCCAAAAAAAGCTGCTGTCGCGGCTGCCATTGCACGAGCTAAAGCGCGCAAAGCTGCGCAACAACAAGCGAAAGAACAACAAAATTCTGAGGAGAAAGAGTAGTGGCCTTTTTTATTGCCAGCTCACCCCATGCGCACAGTCGCAGAAGCACTCCTGACCTAATGAAGTGGGTTGCATTATGTGCACTACCAGGCTTGGCAGCACAAACCTACTTCTTTGGTTGGGGAACCCTAATTCAGCTAATACTCGCTTTAGCTGTCGGCTTAAGCCTAGAAGCGTTAGTGATGGTTTGCCGCAAGCGCTCTCCGATGTCGGCACTGCGCGACAACAGCGCCATAGTAACCGCTTGGTTGCTTGCGATCGCCATTCCACCATTCTCTCCATGGTGGATCGTTGTCATCGGTCTTATTTTTGCCATTGTCATCGCAAAGCACTTGTATGGCGGCATAGGACAGAACCTATTCAATCCTGCCATGGTCGCTTATGTCGTCTTGCTCATCTCTTTCCCTGTCCAGATGACAAGCTGGGTATCACCGAATGAGCTGCAAGCGACATCTATCTCAATGGGGGATGCATTCTCGCTCATCTTTACCGGATTCAACTTAGATGGCCTATCGCTGCAACAAATTCGCTCGGGTATCGATGGAATTACGATGGCAACGCCACTGGATGCGTTTAAGACAGCCCTTCTTACCGGAAATACCGCGAGCGAAGCGATGTCTCAGCCACAATTTGGCGCTCTTGCTGGCATTGGCTGGGAATGGGTGAACTTAGCGTATCTGATTGGCGGTCTTGCATTAATTAAACTTCGCATCATTAGCTGGCATATTCCCGTCAGCTTTTTACTGGGTCTAACGGCGGCAAGTGGCCTGTTCCTATTATTAGCTCCGGGTGAAACCGCTTCACCAATACTGCACCTGCTCTCTGGCGCAACCATGCTAGGCGCGTTTTTCATCGCAACTGACCCTGTCTCTGCGTCAACGACGGTTAAGGGACGTTTGATATTCGGTGCTTTCATTGGTGTGATGGTGTTTATTATTCGAAGCTGGGGCGGCTTCCCAGACGGTGTCGCTTTTGCCGTTCTTTTAGGCAATATGTGCGTCCCTCTGATCGACTATTACACTAAGCCACGTACCTATGGACACTAAGGAGCAGCATGTTAAAAGCAATTCGTAAAAATGGTGTTGTCCTTGCCGTATTTGCTTGTGCTTCCACAGGCTTAGTCGCGTTGACGCACTACTTAACCAAAGACCAGATCCACCAGCAAGAGCAAGCTCAGCTGTTGTCAGTACTCAACCAAGTGATTCCTCAAGAGTTGCATGACAACGACCTATATCAAGCCTGCACATTTGTCAGTGACTCTGCTTTAGGCACCGAACAACCTATGCCGGTTTATATGGCGTCAATCGCAGGACAACCGTCTGCATTGGCCATCGAAGCCATTGCACCTGATGGCTACAATGGCGCGATCAAATTGATTGTTGGCATCGCACAAAACGGAGAAGTTCTTGGTTCACGTATTCTAAGCCATCAAGAAACACCTGGCTTAGGTGACAAGATTGACCTGCGTGTCAGCGATTGGATATTGAGTTTTTCGGGCAAAACGGTAACCGAAGAAAATCAATCAACCTGGAAAGTGCGTAAAGATGGCGGGCAATTTGATCAGTTTACCGGGGCAACCATTACACCGCGTGCTGTCGTAAAAGCAGTCAAGAATACCGTCTCTTACGTCAACACACATCGTGAGCAAATTCTCAACCAACCTCTAAACTGCGGAGGCAACAATGAGTGAACACAAAGCGCTGATTAAAAATGGTATGTGGGACAACAACCCCGCACTGGTGCAGCTACTCGGGCTCTGTCCACTGTTGGCGGTCTCTTCCACTGTCACCAACGCACTTGGACTGGGTATCGCCACGCTGTTGGTTCTCGTCGGATCCAACGTCACCGTTTCTCTAGTACGCGACTACGTACCAAAAGAAGTGCGTATCCCAGTGTTTGTAATGATCATTGCCGCACTGGTGACCTGTGTTCAGCTATTAATGAACGCATACGCCTACGGTTTGTACCTGTCGCTTGGGATTTTCATTCCACTGATCGTCACCAACTGCATCATCATTGGCCGCGCAGAAGCCTTCGCCTCTAAAAATGATGTTTTACCGTCTGCGCAAGATGGTTTTTGGATGGGAATGGGCATGACAAGCGTGTTAGTCGTTCTCGGTGCAATGCGTGAAGTGATAGGCAATGGCACTTTATTTGAAGGTGCAGACCTACTACTCGGTGAATGGGCCAAAGCGCTGAGAATCGAAGTCTTTCAGTTTGATAACAGCTTCTTGCTTGCCCTTCTCCCTCCGGGTGCCTTTATTGGTGTGGGGCTACTCATCGCCGTCAAAAATATTATCGATAAACAACTTGAAGCTCGCCAACCAAAACAAGAAAAACCAACGATAGAACGAGCGCGAGTAACAAACTAACAATAAAAAAACACTGGAAAGCAGCCTCAAATGAACAAAGATAAACGCCGTCAAATATTAGAACGGCTGAGAGCAGACAACCCAAGCCCGCAAACCGAGCTCAACTGGAGTACCCCTTTTGAGTTGTTGATTGCGGTCCTGCTTTCAGCGCAAGCCACCGATGTCAGTGTCAACAAAGCAACGGATAAGCTCTACCCTGTTGCCAACACCCCTCAGGGATTGTTTGATTTAGGCGTGGATGGTGTCAAAGAGTACATTAAGACCATCGGCTTGTTTAACTCGAAAGCTGAGAACGTGATTAAAACGTGTCAGATCTTATTGGAAAAGCACAACGGTGAAGTACCAGAAGATCGCGAGGCACTAGAAGCCTTGCCGGGTGTCGGGCGTAAAACGGCGAATGTGGTGCTCAATACTGCCTTTGGTTGGCCTACCATTGCCGTCGATACCCACATCTACCGCGTATCCAATCGCACTAAATTTGCTATGGGCAAAAATGTCGACCAAGTTGAAGAGAAATTGCTTAAGGTCGTACCTAAAGAATTCAAATTGGATGTCCATCACTGGCTCATTCTTCATGGCCGCTATACTTGTGTGGCACGCAAGCCGCGCTGCGGAAGCTGTATTATTGAAGACCTGTGTGAATTCAAAGAAAAAGTCTATCCAGAAAGTTAGGAGAGTGAACAATGTCAAACGGACGCATTCTGCACACTATGCTTCGCGTAGGTGATCTTGATAAATCGATCCAGTTTTACACCGAAGTCATGGGAATGACTCTACTTCGCACCAATGAAAACAAGCAGTACGAATACACGCTTGCATTCTTAGGTTATGGTGATGAATCGCAAGGTGCCGTGATTGAGTTAACTTACAACTGGGGTACGAGAGAGTACGACCTTGGCACCGCATTTGGCCATATCGCAATAGGTGTCGACGACATCTACACCACTTGTGACGCAATCAAAGCGGCAGGCGGCAACGTGACCCGAGAGCCTGGCCCAGTAAAAGGTGGTTCAACACATATTGCCTTTGTGAAAGACCCTGATGGCTACATGATCGAGCTTATTCAGAACAAATCGGCCACAGCGGGGCTAGAAGGTTAAACGACCGAATCAAGTATGAAATAAGGCAGCAACACGCTGTCTTATTTTTTAACCTTTACTTGATAATAATTATCATTTAATCTCACTCTACTAATCACGAGGAGAATGAGATCATGGGTATTGCAGAGTGGGAGAAACATACATTGCTCGCAGACATGGCAATGAATGAAGAGGATCACTTACGGAGTATTCTTCACTATCAACAAGCATTAACACTCAGTGAGCGTATCGGAGATGCCGATGACGTTGACGTCGAAGATCGCTTAATGATTTCGGTGATATCTTGTCACAATATGGCGATGTTCTGGCGCCAGATGGGTGATGTACCCTACGAGCTTAAATACCTTCAACTCGCATCTGAAAAAGTTTTAACCTTGGTTCCACAATGTCCAAACAGTGATTGTGACGCCTTTATCGATTCGATGGGGTGTTGTAAAAAAGCGTTGATCGAGTTTATGAAGCGCCATCCAAATCCTAAAATTGCCCAGCTGGTGCAAGATATCGACACCGCGACCAACTGCAATCTTATTGCTAAGTTCCGTTTAAACTAATCACCGATCCTGCTCAAAATAGCCAGCGACATGCTGGCTATTTTGGCTTTAGACCTGAGTTCGCCCCAGAGAAATCACCACCCTTCGGTTTCGGTCTTTCCCAATCGGTGACGCGTTATCATCCACAGGACGGCGTTTGCCATAGCCCTGCACTCGAATGCGATCTTCAGGTAAACCTAACGACTTAAAGTAATCTTGCAGCACTTCAGCTCGTCGCTCTGAAAGATTTTGACTGGCGCTCTTGCTGTCTTCTGCGTCGGTGTAAGTGGACACCAACACCAAATCAATATCTTGATTATGACGAATATACTCCGCGATTTGCGCCAAACGCTTCTGTGATTGCTTGTTTAACTCAACACTGGTTCGGTCATAGTGAAGAATCGTGAAGGCGATATCTTCAAAGCTATACGGCAATAAATTTGCGATACAGTCACTAAACACATTGTAGGAATTCTGGAACAGTACTGATGACAACGCGACTTCCACACGCTCATCACGACTTTGCCACTCTTGATAACTAAATGTTGGGTAACGCCCTTTTTCCAACTCGCTGAGTATACTCCACGCCGTTTGCCCGCCGACATAACCGTCAAACTGCTGGAAAAATCGGATGTTGGTGATTCGGTTAGCACCTTCCCCCGGACGCCACGCCGGTGGCATAGAAGTTAAGGAAACATCACGTGTTTTCCCCATTGGGCGCTTCATTTTTAACTCAAAATCAAGATTGATCTTTTTGCTGGCAAAAGAAGAAAACACGGCATCGCCATAATTCGGAATGGGATGGACCAAACGACACTCTAGCGGTGTATTGGTGATCATTTGCCACTGGGACTGTTGTGGCGAAGCCACGTAGCGCACATCCATTGCCCAACTGTTGTGTGCAATCGTCGCTAAGGCGAGTGTCAGTCCTGTTGCAAACCGCTTCTTCATAGTGTGTTACTTCTCTTAATGACAGCATGGGCTGAGGCGGAATATTGCCGCGCTCAGTTGAGACAGTAGATACAATGCAAAAATCTCGCCAAGGTGGCATTCCTTCTCCATCACACAAGGAAAAATAAAACTATCAATTACGATTGACTTTAAATTCGACAATGCGGTTTTTCTTGATCAAAGAATCTGCAATAATGCTGCCCTTGTCACACAATTATAAGCCAACATGACTGTAGAAAACGAAGCATTGACGCTTAAAAAACGCTTTCGCGGCTATTTCCCCGTAGTTATCGATGTTGAAACTGCAGGGTTCAACGCCAAAACCGATGCACTTTTGGAAATTTGTGCCGTTACTTTAAAAATGGATGACAACGGCGATCTCCAACCCGCATCGACCATTCACTTTCATGTTGAGCCATTCGAAGGCGCCAATATCGAAAAAGAGGCGCTCGACTTTATCGGTCTTCGTGACCCTTTTAGCCCACTTCGTGGGGCAATTCCCGAGTCAGAAGCACTCAAAGAAATTTACAAGCTAGTACGCAAAGAGCAAAAAGCGGCCGATTGCAGTCGTGCCATCATCGTCGCGCACAATGCTCAGTTTGATCACAGCTTCGTCATGGAAGCCAGTGACCGTAGCAAGCTTAAACGAGTCCCTTTCCATCCCTTCGCAACCTTCGACACCGCAACGCTAAGCGGTCTCGCTTACGGGCAAACTGTGTTAGCCAAAGCGTGCAAAGCTGCTGGGATGGAATTTGACAACAAAGAAGCCCACTCTGCTCTCTATGACACACAAAAAACAGCAGAGCTTTTTTGCGGCATCGTCAATAAATGGAAAGCCCTAGGGGGTTGGCCACTCATTGACGCTGATGCCGAGAACAATAATTAATAAGTAAACACAACAAAGAGAAAACTATGAATCCTGTTGTTATTTCAGTATGTATCATGCTGCTCCTAGCACTGATGCGCGTGAATGTCGTGGTTGCCCTGACATTCAGTGCGATTGTCGGTGGTTTAGTAGCAGGCATGAGCCTCAACGACGCTATTGCTGCTTTTGAAAGCGGTCTTGGGGGCGGTGCAACGATCGCACTAAGCTACGCCATGCTTGGTACTTTTGCCGTCGCTATCTCAAAATCTGGTATTACCGACCTTCTTGCCAACAGCGTTATCAAACGCATTCACGGCCAAGAAAATGGTACAGCCTCTACAGGCCTTAAGTATGCTGTACTTATTGCACTAGTGCTTGTGACCATGTCTTCACAAAACATTGTGCCTGTCCATATCGCCTTTATTCCCATTTTGATTCCACCTCTATTGGGCGTGTTCGCAAAACTGAAGCTAGACCGCCGCATGATTGCGTGTGTACTCACCTTCGGCCTAGTCACTCCTTACATGGTTTTACCAGTCGGATTTGGTGGCATTTTCTTAAACAATATCCTGTTAAAGAACTTGCATGACAATGGTCTAGAAAATGTCGTTGCTAGTCAGGTTCCTGTCGCAATGCTACTACCTGCAGCGGGCATGATTTTTGGCTTACTTACAGCCATTTTCTTCAGCTACCGTAAGCCACGTGAGTATAAAGAAACTGAGTTGACTCATATTGAAGAAACTCCCAAAGGCATTAATAAAAAGAATATTTGGGTTGCCGCAGCGGGTATTGTTGCTGCTTTGTCAGTTCAACTGTCAACGGGCTCAATGATTATCGGCGGTTTGGCTGGCTTTATGGTCTTTACCTTCGGTGGTGTGATTGCATGGAAAGAGACGCACGACGTGTTTACCAAGGGCGTTCACATGATGGCTATGATTGGCTTTATCATGATTGCCGCAGCAGGCTTTGCCGCAGTAATGAAGCAGACAGGCGGTGTCGAATCTTTGGTTGAAGCATTATCAACCAGCATTGGTGACAACAAACCAATGGCAGCACTATTAATGCTGGTTGTAGGCTTGTTGGTTACTATGGGCATTGGTTCTTCGTTCTCTACGATTCCAATTCTCGCAACGATTTACGTTCCTTTGGCGGCGGCATTTGGTTTCTCACCAATGGCAACCATTGCCCTTGTGGGCACAGCGGCGGCACTTGGTGACGCAGGTTCACCGGCATCAGATTCAACCTTAGGTCCAACATCAGGACTTAACGCGGATGGCCAGCATGAACATATTTGGGAAACCGTCGTTCCCACCTTTGTGCACTACAACATCCCTCTTATCATTTTTGGCTGGATTGCCGCAATGATTCTATAGCGTTCACCTAGAAACAAAAAAAGCTGACTTAGTGATAAGTCAGCTTTTTTATTATCTCAGCGTAACGGTAAATTACTCTTGGTTGTTTTTACCAGCTACAGCGCTCAATACAGGCACCATATCTTTCAGTAATTCTTCTTCCACTGGCTTACCTGAGGAATCCGTTACGTTAATTGACGTACGGTTACCCAAGTCACCAAACAAGAAGGTGTAAGTACCTGAACTTAAACCAATTGGCTTAACGCCGATTTCTGTCCAAAACTCATCGTCTGGCGAAGCATACTTCGCTTTTATCGTACCTTGAGACTGATTGCGCTCTTCAATCGTAAAGCCCATGTTTGGCAGTAATCGCGGCAAGCGTTGCCAAAGCACGTTATAAGGCGTACGAGCAATAATAACAGGGAAACCGCTTCGGTCGGAGCCCATGGTAATTGGAATATGCTTAACCAATTCTTGCGCTTTGCGCTGTGCTTCTTCACGAAGGTCAAGATCGTAACGCGCCGTCACCAAGTTAGTCATCAAGGCATTGTAACGCTCTTTATTTAGCGCAGTGACAGGCATCTCTTTGCCTGCTTCTTTCCAGTCGATTAGAGCAATTTTAAAGCCGTGACGTCCGCCCGCTTTCACTCTATCGATTTCATAACGAGCGCCAAGTTCAACGTCTTCATCTTCCGATGACCAAGTCACCCAATCGGTCTCGACACGTGTCGCGGTTTGCTCACGAATACCGATGTTTTGCTCTTGAAGCATTTTCATCGCAGTCGCCCAAACAGTATCGAGCTCACTCTCTCGGAGCAACCATAGGGTTGTTTCACCTTGCTTACGTTCTGCTCGAGCTCCAGGGATTAACTCAAGCACTTGCTGAGGTGGGCGAATGTCGACCTCTTTTCCGATGCCACCAGCGTAATCACCCTGAGGGATTTGATAGTTGGTATAAAACTGAGGCTCCGCACCTTCAGCCATCTTCCATTCTTCTAACGCTGGAGTATCAAGATACTCGAAGTCATCTTTCGCCTGACGGCGTTGAGTCGCGTTACCAGAACATGCTGTTAAAACAAAAACAGCTAGCGAACTGAGAACTAGCTGGTGAGACAATTTCATTGAAACTCCTGATAAGTAAATGCCGAAGAGTGGTCTTCGGCAATTTTTCTTAAATTAGTAGATGCAGGCTTCTGTCATTGCTTGAGCCACAATCGGGCGCGCACTTTCTGACAGCTCGGTCAGAGGAAGGCGCAAATCACCGTTTGTGATAAGACCAAGTTTGTGCGCGGCCCACTTCACTGGAATCGGGCTAGACTCAATAAACAAGTTCTTGTGAAGAGCCATTAATCGCTGATTAATGATTTCCGCTTCGTCAAACTTGCCTTCTTTGGCCAATCGGAACATGGTCGCCATATCTTCAGCGGCAATATTGTTCGTGACAGAAATCACGCCTTGGCCGCCTTGCTTAACGAATTCAAGACCCGTCGCATCATCGCCACTTAGTAAGATAAAATCTTCGCCACAAAGTTCACGATGAATTGCAATTCGTCCAAGATCGCCCGTTGCATCTTTCAATGCCACGATGTTATCGATTTCCGCTAAGCGTGCAACTGTCTCAGGCTTTAAATCTACCGCAGTGCGACCTGGGACATTATATAGGATCTGAGGAACGTCGCTCTCTTCAGCTATCGCCTTATAGTGCTGGAAAAGCCCTTCTTGCGTTGGCTTGTTGTAGTAAGGAGTGACACTTAAGCAGCCAACAATGCCAGAGTTATTTAGCAAGCGGCTAAACGTGACAGACTCATGGGTTGCATTTGCCCCCGTACCTGCAATCACAGGAATACGGCCATCGGCAAACTCCACCGTCTTCAACACGACTTTGACATGCTCTTCAATAGTTAGCGTTGCAGACTCACCTGTGGTGCCGACAGCAACGATACCATTGGTACCCGCGGCTACATGGTAGTCAACAAGCTTCTTTAAGCTGACATAGTCGACTTCGCCATCATGATTAAACGGTGTAATTAACGCTACGATACTTCCTGAAAACATGTCCTTCTCCCTCATTTGTTACTTTCTGCATGGTACTGTAAGGCGATTGAAAAAGACAAGCGATTAACTGCGCTTAAATCACCTAAATGAATGAATATTTATCAGATGTTAGATATTTGGCAAATTACGCCTTTTATTTGTCTTAATGTCAGTATCGAGTAAGGAAAATCAAACCATCGATTCAATTGTATAAAATTAATTCTAAAGCGAAGCACTAGCATTTCTATCATCGCCATCTGTGCTAAGCTATCGAATTAATAATCCTAACAAGATAATAAGTGAGACTATGACTCAACATTTGGTGATTACTGCGGTCGGAACCGATCGCCCGGGTGTGTGCAACCAAGTTGTTCACCTGGTCACTCAGTCTGGATGCAACATTGTTGACAGTCGCATTGCACTTTTTGGCAATGAGTTCACCCTAATCATGCTGCTCTCTGGCAACAATGCAGCCGTCACTCGCGTCGAAACGACATTACCTTTGCTCGGTCAAGAGCATAACCTCATCACCATCATGAAGCGCACCTCAACTCATGCGCCGCTTGATACCTCTTACACGATGGAAGTGTTTGTTGAGTCTGAAGACAAGCCAGGATTGACAGAGCACTTCACGCAATTTTTTGCCGAGAAAGAGATTGGACTTGCTTCATTGAGCGCTCAAACCATTAGCAAAGAAAAAGTGGGCAGTGAATCTAATCAGTTCCATATCGCTATTACGGCCAGTGTCGATTCCGAACGCAATATCATGCAATTACAAGAAGAGTTTGATGAACTTTGCCAGAAATTAGCCGTACAAGGCTCACTTAATTTCATTAAAAACAGTCTATAAAAAGGAAGAACAATGAACACTTTAACTGCAGGCTCGCCAGCACCCGCATTTTCATTATTGGATCAAGATGGCAACACCGTATCACTCGGTGACTTTGCTGGCAAAAAAGTGCTGTTTTACTTCTACCCAAAAGCGATGACACCAGGTTGTACGGTACAAGCCCAAGGACTTCGTGATGTCAAAGCCGAACTCGATGCGCACAATGTCGTGGTATTGGGTGTAAGTATCGACCCTGTAAAGCGTCTTGGTAAGTTCATCGAACGTGACGCGCTAAACTTCACTCTACTGTCTGATGAAGACCACGCAGTTGCAGAGCAGTTTGGAGTGTGGGGCGAGAAGAAATTTATGGGTAAGGTCTATGATGGACTGCACCGAATCAGTTTTTTGATTAATGAAGAAGGCGTTATCGAGCACGTGTTCAATAAGTTTAAAACCAAGACACACCACGAGGTGGTATTGGATTATCTAAACGAAAATAAATAAGCGATAGCTCCAAACGAATAAAAAAACGCCAGCGACTTCGCTGGCGTTTTGTTTTACTCTGATTAAACAATAAACTTGTTCAAGATGTTGTCTTGCTCTCGAACATTTTCGGTTTGAACCTGCATCGCGATGTTGGCGTTTTCAGCCGCATCCGCTACCTGAGTCGACAGGTCCTTAATTTTGACCGTGTTTGCGTTAATCTCTTCCGCCACCAAGCTTTGCTCTTCTGCCGCAGAAGCAATCTGCATGTTCATATCGGTAATACGTTGGATTGCATCACGAATACGTTGCAGCGCGCCATCTGCCGCTTGAGCTTTATCTACTGCATCAACCGCCGTATTTTTACTCTCGTTCATTGCGGCAGAAACTGAGCTTGCGCCCGATTGCAATTGTTCGATCATACTGCGGATTTCAGTGGTTGATTCTTGTGTGCGCTGAGCCAATGTACGAACTTCATCAGCTACCACCGCAAATCCACGACCAGACTCCCCTGCTCGCGCAGCCTCAATCGCCGCATTCAATGCCAGCAAGTTTGTTTGGTCTGCGATATCGTTAATTACTTTCAAAATGGTTTCAATGTTCGCCGTCGCTGATTCAAGACCTTGCACTTCTTCAACCGCTTGATCAATACGAGCAGACAAGGTGTCGATTGACATTGTGGTATCGCTCACGACCGATGAACCATCTTGAGTAGCTTCATCTGCCTCACGAGCCGCTGCAGCAGCGCCTTGCGCATTGTTCGCGACTTCGGTTGCAGTGACCGCCATTTCATTCATTGCCGTGGCAAGCTGTTCAAGCTCTTGCAACTGGCTACGCATCGCCTCTGCAGATTCATGCGATCCTTGGACCGTCATTTCTGTACCACGAAGAATTTCCGCACCAATCGCTTTAGACTGCTGAATTTGCTTTTGTAGCGTTTCGGTAAAGGTGTTGAAGCCTTCTGCTAACTGAGCAAATTCTTTGTCCGTGTTCGTGTCAAGACGCTTAGTTAAGTCCCCTTGTCCAGACGCAACATCTTGAATCGCCGCGTTAAGCACATCTAGAGGGCGCATCAACACACGAATCAAGAAGGTCAAAATCAGAACGCTCAGTACAACGCCAATAATGCCATAAATCATCGAACTGCTGCGCATAGAATCAATGGCAGCAAACGCAATGTCTTCGTCAACAATCGCACCGATATACCAGTTTTCAGACGGCACTTTGGTAAAGTGGACAAGGTAGTTCACGCCGTCTTTTTCAAAGCGTTGATTGCCTTCGCTCACCGTGGCTTTAGGCAGATATGAAGAGAGGTTTTCGCCGTTGTTTTTAGCATCTGGGTGCGCGATCGTCGTGCCGTCTGCGGTGACGATAAATAAGTAGCCTGCATCAAGTAAGTTAACACTGTTGACCAAGTCAGCAAGACCACCAAGTTCTAAGTCATAGAACATGCCCGCAATAAAACGACCGTTTTCTTTGACCGGGGTACCGATGGAGATAATCACTTTTTTAGAGGAGACGTCTACGTAAGGTGCAGTAACCACCAATTGGCCTTTCGATTTGGCATCAATAAACCAAGGACGCACACGTGGATCGTAATCTGGTCCAGCTTCCCAGCCATCATCATTTTCAATCACGAAACCATTGCTCTCATAACCAAAACCTACTGCGAGAAAGCTGCTTTTCAGTGTTGGTTTCTCAAGAATATTTTTGACGTAAACTTGGTCGTTTGGTGCTAGCTCAATCACTTCGGTCATCGATTTTGCTAGACCTTTTTTACTTTCCATCTCTGAGACAACGGTATTTTTGACCCCGTTTACCATCTCAGTCAGGCTGGTATCGACGAGTGCTTCCACCTCTTCTTTAACCGTGCTCAACTGCTGAATAGACAACAGAGCAACAGTCACTAGCAGCAATCCAGATGAGGCCGCAACGATCTTCTGGCTAAATTTCATATCTTCCCTCAAATTTGTCAGTAATAATTATAGTTGTTGTAATATTCTTGTTATCGCCCTGACTAACGTTTACTTGAGAAATTTCTTACAAAATCTTACGTGTGTAAATGTAATTTTACGAGAAGATTGCGAAAACCGACAAAAAAAGCCCCAAACTTTTGTTTGAGGCTTTATCTATCAGCGAGAGTAACAAGTGATGTTATGTGTTTGGGTGCACTTCCTCGTCGTGGCTAGGCAGTGCATTCCATACTGCTTTTACCAAGGTTGCTAAAGGAATGGCGAAGAACACCCCCCAAAAGCCCCACAAGCCACCAAATACCAACACCGCGACGATAATTGCAACAGGGTGCAAATTAACCGCCTCAGAAAACAGGACCGGTACTAACACGTTGCCATCTAGCGCTTGGATAATGCCGTAAGCAATCAATAGCCAGTAAAACTGCGGGGTGAGTCCCCATTGAAATAGACCTACCATCGCCACAGGAACCGTGACTGCCGCCGCACCGATATAGGGAATCAGTACAGACAGACCAACCGCTACGGCAAGTAATACCGAGTATCGCAAGTCAAGAATGGCAAAAGTCACATAGCTAACACCGCCAACAATGAGAATCTCCATCACTTTGCCGCGGATGTAGTTTGAGATTTGCTCGTTCATCTCATGCCACACTTTGTTCGCTAAACGGCGATTACGAGGTAACACGCCGCTCGCCATTTCAATCATTTCTTGTTTGTCTTTCAGCAAGAAGAAAACAAGCAGTGGCACTAAGATTAGATACACCGCTAAGGTTGCAAGGCTAACCAAAGACGCTAATGATCCTTTTACTACCGTTTCACCCATGCCGATTGCTTGGTTTTTCGCATTCGTCACCAAAGATTCGACGATTTGGAAGTTTTCGAGTTCAGGATAACGATGAGGAAGTTCAGCGATGAAGCTCTGCAAACCGACATACATGGTTGGTATGTCATTAATTAGGTTCCCGACTTGTTGCCAGATGGTCGGTACTAAGCCGAATACAGCCACCAGCATCAAGCTACTGAATCCAAGTATCACCAGTATGACCGCTAACGTACGAGGAACACCTAAACGAGACAGTTGAGAAACTGGCCACTCCAGTAAGTAAGCAAGAACAATGGCAACTAACAAAGGTGCGATTAAATTGCCGAAGAAATAGATGGTAATAAAACCAAATAGGAGAATGGCAACAAGACTCACCGCATGCGGGTCTGAAAAACGTCTCTTATACCAACGGCTTACCATTTCAAACATTCAACACATTTCCTTAGTTCTGTTCACGTGGATTCGGAAGTGGTCATCCATCTCTTCAATCAACAGGTCAAAATGTTGCTTTTGAAGAAATTTTTGAATATCACTTTTAGAGCTCGATTCGCGAATAAGAATGCAGCAGGAGTCACCAACCTTTAATAGATTAGTGTGACGCTTAGCAAGTAACAGTGCCAGCGGACACCGCTCTTGGCGTAAATCCAAAATATTAGGTTCCATTCTTTCGCTCGATGCTTATCATGGAAGCATTGTATAGTGTTTTTTTAAACGCGTCAGTGTAAAAAGTTAGCGACGAAGATCTTTCACACGCCGCTGGCTTATCAGACCTACAGTCCAATATAAGAGTTGGATTGCGTGACGAAACCATCTCAATGATGAAGTGTCAAAAAGGTACCTGTCAGTCAATCAAATCCAACATCTGACAATGTTATCAATGGAGTATCATCTGAAATCTATGTTAAAACGTACGCGTTCTTTGGTCTGCCTCTGTGTTTCTGCCGCACTCGTTGCACCTTCGATTAGTGCAAACAGTATCGAGCTTCCAGACATCGGCACGACGGCCAGTAGCACTCTCACGATTGATCAAGAGCTCATCTACGGTGACGCTTACATGCGGATGCTGCGCTCGAGTCAGCCCATCGTCAATGACCCCGTTTTAAACGAATACGTGAGTAACTTAGGCCACCGATTAGTTGCGAACGCGGACGACGTAAAAACCCCATTTACCTTTTTCATGATTCGTGACAGAAACATCAATGCTTTCGCGTTTTTTGGCGGTTACATTGCGCTCCATTCTGGTTTATTTTTGCATGCACAAAGCGAGAGTGAACTCGCCTCAGTTGTTGCCCACGAGATTGCCCACGTCACGCAGCGCCACCTGGCGCGAAGCATGGAAGATCAAGCGCGGCGCTCTCCTGCTACGTTAGCCGCACTAGCAGGTTCATTGTTGCTCGCCATCGCGTCTCCACAGGCGGGGATGGCAGCTATCACCGCAACGACAGCTGGTAGTATGCAAGGGACAATTAACTACACCCGCAGCAATGAAAAAGAAGCCGATCGCTTTGGTATCGCCACCTTAGCCAAGGCAGGGTTTGAACCGAAAGCCATGCCAAGGTTTTTTGGCCGCCTCGCAGATGAGTATCGCTACGCCAGCACACCGCCGCCGATGTTGCTGACTCACCCGCTCCCTGAAGACCGTATCACCGACAGCCGGGCAAGAGCACAAAACTACCCTGAACCTCGCGTTCAGCCCTCGCTCGATTACAACCTCGCGCGCGCGCGAATCGTCGCCAGATATGCAGGGATACAAGCCAAATCTGCTCAAGACTGGTTTAAGCGTACGGAAAAGAAAGCAGACCCAAGCATCAAAGTCGCGTTTCAATACGGGAAAGCGCTGGTTCACCTCGATAACAACGAGCTTGAAGAAGCGGACAAAATCTTACAAGAATTGCTAAGCCGCGATCGCAACAATCACTTTTATCTGGACGCGATGTCCGATCTCTATATCGCACAGAAGAAACCAGAGCTCGCACAGTCGATGCTTGAAAAAGCGATGGCCGCAACACCAAACAATGCGGTGATCACCATCAATTATGCCAACGTATTGATCAAACGAGAGAAGAACGAAGAAGCGATTCGAGTATTGCAGCGTTATACACATGACTATCCAAATGACGTAAATGGCTGGCACCTGCTTTCGGAAGCCAGCATTCATCTTGGTCGTAGTGATGAAGATTTAGCGGCGCGCGCCGAAATTCTCGCCCTAAAAGCAAACTGGAATAAAGCCATTCAATATTACACTCAAGCGAGCCAACTCGCGGAGTTAGGAAGTTTGAAACAAGCCAGATACGATGCTCGTATTGATCAGCTTATGGTCCAACGAGAGCGTTTCTTAGCATTACAATAAAAACAGGAGTTCACCTATGTCAGTCGTGATTATTCATAACCCACACTGCTCTAAAAGTCGCCAAACCCTTGCTCTACTAGAAGAAAAAGGTATTGAACCGGAAGTGGTTAAATACCTAGATACACCACTGAGTATTGAAGAACTAAAAACGCTCTACACTCAACTGGGTGTTGAGAATGTTCGTGCCATGATGCGCACCAAAGAGGCGCTCTACAAAGAGCTCGATTTAGCAGAAGCCGATGACGAGACACTGTTCTCAGCGATGGCGAACAATCCAAAACTCATCGAGCGCCCTATCGTTGTGAATAACGGTCAAGCGCGTCATGGTCGCCCGCCAGAGCAAGTACTTGAGATTCTATGATCTGCCAAATCATTGTTCTTTATTACAGTCGCCACGGCTCTACGCGAGCGGTGGCGAGGCAAATTGCACGCGGTATTGAATCTGTCGAGGGTTGCGAGGCCTTGCTGAGAACCGTTGAAGAGATTGACGGTTCGGACCAAGCAGACGACCCAATAATTACGCTCAATGAACTTAAGCAGTGCCACGGTTTAGCCATGGGTAGTCCAGTATGGTTTGGCAATATGGCGGCACCTTTAAAGCATTTCTGGGATAAGAGCACCGCGCTTTGGGTATCAGGTGATCTGATAGATAAGCCTGCCTGCGTCTTCACCGCGTCTTCAAGCCTACACGGCGGACAAGAAACAACGCTGCAAACTATGATGCTGCCATTATTGCATCATGGGATGATGATATTGGGTATCCCCTATTCACAACCAAAGCTGCACACCACGACAAGTGGCGGAACACCATATGGTGCAACAACCGTCAGTTCCGGTACTGCGGGACTGACCGCAGATGAAATCGAACTGGCGCAACAACTTGGAAAACGCCTCGCCTCGACGGCACTGAAAATGAAGGAATCATAACCATGCACGAGATGCAGCCTCAAACTAAGCGGTTTCGTATGCTTGCTCTGTTTGGCAATTTGGCGTTACTCGCTTGGATTGCCTTGTGGCAACTGAGTTTATCTCCGCACCCGCACATCAGTAGCACCACTCTCGCGATCGCTTGGGCTATCCCACTATTACTGCCGCTACCCGGGATTTTGGCAGGAAAACCTTATACCCATGCTTGGGCGAACTTCATTCTCATGTTTTACTTTCTACACGGTTTGACCATCCTTTATGTCGATGGTGGAGAGCGCTGGCTAGCTGTTGTAGAGCTGCTTCTTGCGACAAGTGCGTTTTTTGGCAATATTCTCTACGCCAGAGCACGAGGAAAAGAGTTAGGCTTGAAGTTAAAAAGACTATCAAAAGTTGAGAAAGAAGAAAAAGCGCGTTTCGAATCAGACAACTAATATCATCTGAAACAATTAGGGCTGCAAATGCAGCCCTTTCTCGTTTTATTAGCCGTTGGAACTCGTTGAGCTATCCAAGGCTTCCCCTTCAATGTCGCTCGATACGTCGTTCGCATCTTCAGGTAGAACCTCAACCGGCGCAGTGTAGACATACGGCTTGCCTTGCCACTCGAACTGCAAGATAGACTCCGCAGGAATTACTTCTGGCAGGCTCTCGACTGTGACAGGTTGAATCGCTTCTGCGTCGTTTGATTCTGTATTCATAACCGCTACATCTTGAGAACGAGAGATATCAGTCTCCGCCGTTACTGGCGGCACAACCTCACGTTCAATGGCATTTTCTAATTGCACAACAGGGGCAACACGTTTAACTTCTTGTTCGAACTCCGCTTGCGATGAGAGCAAGTGAATGTTGAACGTCACTTGATTACCTTGAATCTTCAAGATATCAATCGCAGCCACTGAGCTTAGCCCTTTTAGCTTGTTCTCCAGCGTAAAAAAGCCAACCGCATCATTGAGCTCTGTAAAACGTACTTTCAGGGTTTCGGACGATTCACTCGCCACAACAACGGCACTTTTCTTAGCGTAGTAATCGCTAATTTGATTGACCATTTTGCTTGCTGCATCCGCACCATTGTTCGAGCCTGTAATAGGCGCTTGACGCGTTACACCCACAGTCGCAGGCTTTTGATCATACAAGGTCCATCTGACGCTGTTGCCTTGC
Source organism: Vibrio sp. MarTm2 (assembly GCF_027587055.1). Lineage (NCBI taxonomy): Bacteria > Pseudomonadati > Pseudomonadota > Gammaproteobacteria > Vibrionales > Vibrionaceae > Vibrio > Vibrio sp. MarTm2. The sequence continues at coordinate 538,201 of NZ_JAPPTK010000001.1, forward strand.
GCTTTCACCACCAACACAGCATCAACCGGATAGCGCTGACTGGCTTGACCCACAGGTAAGGCAAACCCTCCCCATAAATCAGACACGCTCAAACCGGTAATATCATCAAAATCGCCAACAGGAACTGTCAAAGGCAGTCCGCGTTTATCGGCTTCTTGCTTCATCTGAGTCAACACGGAAGAATCTGCATGCTCCCACACAATATTGCGCTCTGCTTGCCCTTCTTCAACCAACCAGACCAACAAGTTAGCGCGATCTGCTGGCCAAACGGGTAGCTGCGCTTGACTTAACAAAGAGCGGATATGCGGTGCACTGAAGCCCATTTTAAGTGTTTGCGAACCATTCAAGTCACCATAGCTGATCTGAGTCAGGTATTGACCGTTTTGTTTCAAGGCTTTTTGTACAACCTGATTGCTGATGGCATTACGATCGCCAGAGGCCTTAACAATGACCTCTTTCATGCCTTCCACACGTGCTTTGGCGTCGGCATTGTCCACCGCTTGGTCCAGAATCACTTCTGAACGGTACAAATCAACAGTGGTTAAAGCCATTGCAGGCAATCCGACCAAACTTAAAGCCAATAAAGCTAAATGACGCATACTCTTCCTAGGATCCAGTTTTCACTTTAAACGTCGATGATAAGCAACTATTGATAATGGAGCAACTAAAGCTCTCTGTAATCCCGTCCTACGTAATCACCAACTCTCGCTTGCATTTTGGTCATCTATGAATAAAAACCAAAATATTTGATCCAGTTCAGATTGCAATCGTTTGGCACGGTGATAAAATCCCGCGAATTTTATTTTCTGTAGAGTAATTACTACTTACCGCCACCCAAAGGAATAACAATATGAAAAATGCCATCCAAGGTGCTCAAATGCTGTTCGTCGCATTTGGTGCCCTCGTCCTTGTGCCATTGTTAACTGGCCTCGACCCAAGTGTTGCCCTGTTCGGCGCTGGTATCGGTACCCTTCTTTTCCAATTTGTTACTCGCCGCACCGTTCCAATCTTCCTTGCCTCATCTTTCGCTTTCATTGCTCCTATTCTTTATGGTGTTCAAACATGGGGCATTCCTGCAACCATGGGTGGTTTGATGGCTGCAGGCTTCGTCTATGTGGCGATGGGAGCATTAATCAAAGTGCGCGGTGTGGAGATTATTCACAAGCTGTTGCCACCCGTCGTGGTTGGTCCAGTAATTATGGTGATCGGCCTTGGTTTAGCTCCGGTCGCGGTCAACATGGCTTTGGGTAAAGTCGATGGCGCACAAGTGATTGATGCTGATGCGTCGCTGGTTATCTCTATCGCATCACTGCTTACGACCATCGTACTGAGCGTGTTTGCAAAAGGCTTTTTGAAACTGACGCCAATTCTTGGCGGTATTGTTGTGGGTTACTGCCTAAGCTTGGGCTACGGCATCGTTGATTTTACTCCAGTAAAAGAAGCAGCATGGTTTGCTCTACCAAACTTCACCATGCCTGAGTTCAACATCAACGCGATTCTATTTATGATTCCGGTCGCAATCGCCCCTGCAGTAGAACATGTGGGCGACATGTTGGCCATCTCTAACGTGACAGGTAAAAACTACATCAAGAAACCAGGCTTACATCGCACTATTACCGGTGACGGTGTGGCGACAATTGCCGCTTCTATGGTCGGTGCTCCACCAAATACTACCTACTCAGAAGTTACTGGTGCCGTCATGCTGACGAAAGCATTCAACCCAGTGATTATGACTTGGGCTGCGGTTACTGCCATCGTCCTGGCTTTGGTTGGTAAACTTGGTGCGATACTGCAAACCATTCCAATGCCGGTCATGGGCGGCATTATGATTTTGCTGTTTGGTTCCATTGCGACGGTTGGTTTAAATACTCTGATCAAAAACAATGTTGACCTACACAAATCTCGCAACCTAGTGATTGTTGCGATCACGCTTGTATTTGGCATTGGCGGCATGGCATTTGGTATTGGTGAGTTTAGCCTACAAGGTGTGAGCCTATGTGGCATCGTGGCGATTATGCTCAACCTTATCCTGCCAAAAGAACTTGGTGAAAACCACGTTGTTGATAACGCCCAAATGGAAGAAGAAGCGAAGTAGTTTCTCTTCGTTTAATAGCAAAAAGGGTTGGCACTACGCCAACCCTTTTTTTAATCCAGACACAACTCGCAAAACTGAGCCCGAGTGAGCGCCGCTAAATCTTTTGGGGCTAATTCGATTTCTAACCCGCGCTTGCCTGCACTGACGCACATGGTTTCTAACGCTTCTGCGCTATTGTGGATAAACGTTGGCAAGGCTTTCTTCTGCCCAAGTGGGCTAATTCCTCCCACCACATAGCCAGTCGTTTTCTGTGCTATATCAGGGTTCGCCATTTCCGCTTTTTTCGCTTTTGCTGCTTTGGCTGCCTGCTTTAGGTTCAACTTCTGGGCAACTGGTATGATCGCAACCGCTAGGTTTTTTGCGTCACCATTTACGCTAAACAACAAAGTTTTAAAGACTTTCGCGGGATCTTGCCCCAACACTTCCGCCGCTTCTAACCCATAACTGTCAGCACGCGGGTCATGCTCATACTGATGGATAACATGAGGAACTTTTTTCTTCTTAGCGAGATTAATAGCAGGAGTCATACTCCCTCCCAAATTAGCAACAAAAAACGCCACTCAACTGAGTGGCGTTTAAGCTTAATGAGAACTATAAGTTGGAGTCAACTTACTTGTAAACCATCTCACCTGATGGAGCGAACTTGTTCACATCAATTGGGCTGTTTGCTTCTAGGAACTCTTTTAGTACTTCTGCGTCAACAAAGCCTGTGTTAACGAAGCCTGGGTGACCTGATAGTTTAGGGTAACCATCACCGCCCGCTGCGTTGAAGCTCGGTACTGTGAAGCGGTAAGTCTCGTCTAGACGTAGCTGTTTTCCGCCGATGAATACATTTGAAACTTCACCGTTCGCCACCGTCATAGAGATACCTGCAAACTGTGCGTAAGCACCAGAGTCAACTGGCTTAGTTGCAACTACGTTTAGGTAATCTAGTACCTCTTTACCTGACATATCTGTGTACGTCAGAATGTTCGCGAATGGCTGAACTGTTAGTACGTCTTTGTACGTCACATCACCCGCAGCGATTGAATCACGTACACCCCCAGAGTTCATTACCGCAAAGTCTGCTTTTGCACGCTCCATGTGAGCGGTTGCAATTAGACGGCCTAGGTTAGTCTGTTGGAAACGAACAACGTTACGATCGCCTTCTAGCTTGCCGTTGGTTTCAGCAATCTTAACGTCTAGTTGCGCTTGGCCTTGCTCTTGGTATGGACGTAGGAATTCAAGTAGCTCTTCGTCTTGCTTAATTTCATCTTCAATAAGAACACGCTGTTTCTTACCGTCGATCTTCACTTTCTTCTTCAGGTTCACTGGGATCAGATCGTAGCTTACCATTTCTAGTTCGCCGTTACGGAATTCGTAATCAGCACGACCTACGTATTTGCCCCACTCATGCGCCTGAACGATGTAAGTACCGTTTTGCTCATCTGGCTTACACTCGTCAGAAGGCTTGAAGTTCTTCTTAACAACGTTTGGTGCTTCCATACATACAGGTTCTTGTGAGTGACCACCTACGATCATATCCAGAGAACCTTCATCTAGGTAACGTGCTAGCGCAACATCACCCGGAGCGTTTACACCACGTTGGCCGTTTTCGTAGTGACCCATGTGCGTTACAGCAAAGATAAGGTCTGGTTTTTCTGTCTTCTGAAGCTCAGCAATCAGTTGCTTCGCTTCTTCTTTAGGATCACGGAAGTCGATACCACCGATAAACTCTGGGTTACCGATTTTTTGCGTGTCTTCTGTCGTTAGACCGATAACCGCAACTTTGATGCCTTGTAGTTCAAACATTTCGTAAGCCTGGAACATGCGCTCGCCAGTCTTCTTGTCGTAAATGTTTGCAGAAAGCATTGGGAAGTTAGCCCACTCTATCTGTTTTTCTAGAACGTCTAGAGGATTATCGAACTCGTGGTTACCAAGTGCCATTGCATCGTAACCAATTTTGCTCATACCTTTGAAATCTGGTTCAGCGTCTTGTAGATCTGACTCAGGTACGCCAGTGTTGATATCACCACCCGATAGTAGTAGCGAGCTACCACCTTCTGCAGCGATTTCAGCGCGCAGCTGATCAATTAGCGTTTTACGTGCAGCCATGCCGTACTCGCCGTATTTGTTCTGCCAGAAACGACCGTGGTGATCGTTCGTGTGAAGAACGGTTAGCTTATAGGTTTTGTCTGCTTCCCACTCATGCTGTGGTGCCGTTGCACAACCCGCTAGAGTAGCCAAAATTGCTGCGCTAATTGCGCTTTTTACGATCAGGCCTTGCTTCATTGTCATACCTTTTGAACTTTTTTTGGGGATTTCCACTGCTTTTTCTTACTGCTCTCAATGAATAGACTCGCTCGGTATAAATGCACCGAAAGAGCAGTAAAACTTGAACTAGTTTAAATTAAGGTAATTAAAGTAACACTTGAATTTCATATTTATGATAGGTAGATCACTCTTAATAATCATTAATCATGTAATACACGAGAGGAATTACATCACCGCAAATAAAAGATCACAGGCAAACGTTTATATAGAATAACTGCAATTTTAACCACAAATGTGACTTGAGCCATTTAATCAACACAAACAGCAAACTTCGTGTCATTTAGCCACTTTTAGCCGCTAACTTTTGTTATGTTATAACATAATAAAAATCTGTTTTTATTTTATCTTAGATTAACAAACACTCGATTATTATTTATTCAACTCTAGTTAAACCCAATAAAAAAGCCAGCGATATAGCTGGCTTATATAAACTTAGATAGTACGAACTATTTAATTTCAATTTGCTCAAAGCCTTTGATCAAATCATCAAGTGCTTTCATCTGTGCCAAGAACGGTTCTAGCTTGTTGAGAGGAAGCGCTGAAGGGCCGTCACAACGTGCTTGATCTGGATTTGGATGCGCTTCAATAAACAGACCTGCAATTCCTGTTGCCAGACCCGCTTTCGCAAGCTCAACCGTTTGTTCACGACGACCGCCCGATGCCGCACCTGATGGGTCACGCATCTGTAGCGAGTGAGTCACGTCAAAAATAATCGGGCTACCGTTTGATGCTTTTTTCATAACGCCAAAACCAAGCATATCAACCACAAGGTTGTCGTAACCATGACATGAGCCACGCTCACACAAAATAATGTTGTCATTGCCACACTCGCTGAACTTATCAACGATGTTACCAACTTGACCTGGGCTCATGAACTGAGGCTTCTTAACGTTGATAACGGCACCAGTCTTAGCCATTGCTTCAACCAAGTCCGTTTGGCGTGCCAAAAATGCAGGCAGCTGAATCACATCGACAACATCCGCAACCGGCTGAGCTTGCGCTTCGGTATGAACGTCAGTGATAATTTTTACACCGAAGGTATCTTTCAACTCTTGGAAGATTTTCATGCCCTCTTCCAAACCTGGACCACGGTATGAATGGACAGAGCTGCGGTTTGCTTTGTCGAAAGAAGCCTTGAACACGTATGGAATGCCCAGTTTCTCGGTAACGTTTACGTAGTGCTCACAGATCTGCATTGCAAGGTCTCGAGACTCAAGCACGTTCATACCAGCAAATAGGGTGAAAGGTTTGTCGTTTGCAACAGGGATATCACCAACGTGAACGATTTTCTGTTCCATTTTCTTCTCTCTTAAATTTTGATTCTATTCATTGTGAATAGACTTAGTGTAAGACAACCTGAGTCGAACTCATGGCGTTGACTTGATTCTTTAGCAATTCGGATGCTGGGTCATCTGGGCATTGATCAATAAAATATTGATAATCGGTCAATGCAATTTGATGGCAATCTAGCTGTTGATAGATAAAACCGCGATCGCGAATCTCATACGGGTCATCGGGGACAAACGTCAGGGCTAAATCCGTGCACCTCAGAGCCAACGTATAGCGTTGCTCACGCAACAGCGCACTTTTCAGTAGAGCCAACCAACGACCAATCACAGTCGGGTTGTCTGTTTCTTTCAAATGACTCGGTTTGAGTTTCGCCAATGGGCCGCTGTGACCAATCAACCAAGCACCAAGCGTATGTTCAGAAACATATTCACCGTTAAATGGATTGATGTATTGGGAAGTCTCATCGAACCAATCAATCTTGATTAAAAACTGGGTCGGAAACGTGATGCCTTTCACCGGAAAGCCAAGTTGACGCCCAAAGTAAAGCAGAAGCGCGCCTAAGCTAACTGGGATACCTTTACGGCGCTCAAGTACTTTATCAATGAAGCCGTTTGAAGAGTCAAAATAGGCATCTTGGTCGCCCTGAAATCCCCACTCATGGTAGAAAAGTCGCAATAACGCATCAAATCTCTGCCGCTCATTGGTCTCATGAGCTAATGAAAGCTCTGCTTCTTGCAGTAGTCTATGCAGTTCATTCTCAGCCCAATGTACGTCGGTAGCGGGGTTCACGGCTTTATTCAATGCCAATGCACCTTCTACAAGTTCCATTGCGTCAAAGTCTTCGTCAAACAACTCAAGCATTAATGACTACCTAAAAGTATTAACCAAACAGAATAGGCGTTTTAGTGATGGCAATTTTACCGGCCATCGCTAACCACCCCAAAGCACCAAAGAAAGAAAACGTTCGTAGGAGTTTGTTTTTACCAAGCTTTAGTGCAAAAAAGCCAAGTGCAATGTACGCAAGCACACAGGTGATCTTTTCCGTTAACCAAGGGGCAGCGGCAGTAAACGGAATAAAACCGGTAACCACAATTAGGTAGATACCTGAAATTAATAAAAATGTGTCATTGATATGAGGGAAAACTTTAAAAAACTTTTTGTCGAGCAATTTGGAATTTGCCATCATCAACGCATATCTTACCGATAATAAAGTCGCACTTAGAGCGACGGTCAGAAGATGAAAATGCTTTAATCCTTCGTACATGTTGTTTCTCTTATTTCTTTTTCGGCCACAATCCGATGGTTACTCGGTCGTTGTTACCGTAATCCTTGAATGTTTCCACCTGGTCATAACCAAGCGATGCTAATAGATCTCGAACGGCGATTCCCTGATCATAGCCATGTTCAAACATCAGCCAACCGCCCGGCTGTAAATAAGAACGGGCAACCTCAGAGATGTATTTGATATCGGCTAATCCGTTGTCCTCTGCCACCAGCGCGCTCAACGGTTCGAATCGAACATCACCTTGGGAAAGGTGAGGGTCACTTTTCTCAATATAAGGTGGATTCGATACGATCAAAGCAAACTGCGTACCAGATTCAATCGGGTCAAACCAACTACCTGAACGAAACTCACAGTTTGGAATATTAAGCTTCTCAGCGTTGGATGAGGCAAGTTGCCGAGCGTCTTCTTTTAAATCAACGCCCCACACCCTGCGATTAGGTAACTCAGAAGCCAAAGCTAAAGCTATTGCCCCTGTGCCTGTCCCCAAATCAAGGAGCTCCCCTTCACTGTCGGACGCTTTATCCAGCGCAATCTCAACCAGTCTTTCCGTGTCGGGACGCGGAATTAACGTGCTGGGTGCCACATCAAGCGGCAACGACCAAAATTCGCGCTCTCCCACGATATAGGCGACAGGCTCACCGCCAAGACGACGTTCCAACAATGAAGCAAACTGCGTAAGTTGTTCTGCGTCTAGAAGTTTGTCGGGCCAGGTGAGTAAAAAGGAGCGTGGTTTGTCGAGGGCATGGCAAAGTAACACCGCTGCGTCAAGAGAGGGCGAATCACTGCCGCTCTCTTGAAGCCTAACAACGGCGTTTTTTAGTGTGTTTTCAACACTGTTTTCCGTCGACATCGATCAGTTGTTCTCTGCAAGTGCCGCTAGTTGATCCGCTTGGTGCTCTTGGATAACAGGGTCGACCAAACTTGCCAGATCACCTTCCATTACTTCGTTAAGACGGTAGATAGTCAGGTTGATGCGATGGTCTGAAACACGCCCTTGAGGGTAGTTATAGGTACGAATACGGTCACTACGGTCACCCGAGCCTAGCAGGTTACGACGCGTGTCCGACTCTTCCGCCGCACGTTTCGCTTCTTCCGCCTGAATGATACGTGCAGCAAGGACCGCCATCGCTTTCGCTTTGTTCTTATGCTGTGAACGCTCGTCCTGACACTCAACCACAGTACCGGTTGGTAAGTGAGTAATACGGATTGCTGAGTCAGTGGTGTTAACGTGCTGACCACCCGCGCCAGATGCACGGAAGGTGTCGATCTTAAGGTCGGCCGCTTTGATTTCTGGAATTTCCGCTTCTGGAATTTCCGCCATCACAGCAACGGTACACGCAGAGGTATGAACACGGCCTTGAGATTCAGTAGCCGGAACACGCTGTACTCGGTGGCCACCTGATTCAAACTTAAGAACACCGTAAGCACCATCGCCAGAGACTTTTGCGATCATCTCTTTGTAACCGCCGTGTTCTGATTCGTTTGAAGACATCACTTCAACGCGCCAACCTTGTTTTTCAGCGAACTTGCTGTACATGCGGAACAGGTCACCCGCAAAGATGCCCGCTTCATCACCACCTGCACCCGCACGAATCTCTAAGAAACAGTTGCGGTCATCGTTTGGATCTTTTGGTAGTAGAAGAATTTGAAGTTCGTCGGTCAAGCGTTCGATGGTTTCTTTCGCTTCTTTGATCTCTTCTTGCGCCATTTCGCGCATCTCTTCATCGTCTTCTTTCGCCATCTCTTCAGCGGCAACAAGATCCTCTTGAGCTTGTTGGTAAGCTTGGAAACACTTAGTCACTTCCTCTAGCTGAGAGTACTCTTTTGACAATGCACGGAATTTATCTTGGTCACCGATAATATCGGGATCACCAAGCAGGTGTTGAACTTCTTCGTAACGTTCAACCAGTGTTTCTAGCTTAGTTAGAATCGAGGCTTTCATAGTTTTATTTAACTCAGGTTCGTAATGAATAGTCTTGGGGAGATTAACAATCTTCCAGACCTAAACTTTGTCTAATGATAGCGAGCTTTGCTGGCTCGCCGCGCTCTGCTGCGCTTTGCAACGCACGTGTAGGTGCGTGAATCAGCTTGTTGGTGAGCTTATTGCTCAGCTCCAGAAGGACTTTCTCTGGATCAGCCCCGGCAGCAAGAGACTGCATACTTTTGTTTAATAGCTCTGTTCGAATGTCGTTGGCGCTGCGGCGATAATCGCGAATACTATCGACCGCTTGTAGTGAACGAAGCCACGACATAAACGCCGCGCTCTCTTCACTGACAATCGCCTCCGCTTGAATCGCTTCGACTTTGCGTTGTTCGATGTTGTTGTCGACGATCGATTGCAGATCATCAACGGTATACAGATAGGCGTCGTTTAACTCCCCCACCTGTGACTCGATATCACGTGGAACCGCGATATCGACCAATAACATCGGTTGGTAACGGCGAGATTTAAGCGCGCTCTCCACCATCCCTTTACCAATGATAGGCAATGGACTTGCCGTAGAGCTGATCACAATATCAGCTTGCGATAGATAGTCAGGGATTTCCGGTAAACCTATAATCTTGGCACCAAACTCCTCTGCAAGAGGTAAAGCACGTTCCTTCGTACGGTTAGCCACAATCATCTTATTACAGCCATTGGCTGACAAATGCTTGGCAACCAACTCGATCGTCTCACCAGCGCCAACAAGCAATACCGTTGAATCTTCTAACGATTCAAAAATGTGTTTTGCTAACGTACAAGCGGCATAAGCAACTGATACCGCATTGCCGCCGATGTCAGTCTCAGTGCGCACTCGCTTCGCCACAGAGAATGTCTTTTGGAACAACTTCTCCATCGCAGAGTCAACAGCTTTGCCGTCACGCGCGTCTGAATAGGCTTGTTTAACTTGGCCAAGAATCTGCGGTTCACCAAGAACCAGAGAATCCAATCCACATGAGACACGCATCAGATGGCGAATAGCCGCTTGCTCTTCATGCGTATAAATACTCGGTTTCAATGCTTCTGGGCTGACCTCATGGAACTGAGACAGCCAGTCGATGAGCTTACTCTTTCCCGCACCTTTGACATCGCAATAAATCTCAGTGCGGTTACAGGTCGATAAAATGACACTGCCGTTCACAGCAGGGTTTTCACTGAGCTGTTTGAGTGCTTCAGGTAACTTCTCCGGCCCAAAAGCAACTTTTTCACGCAGTTCTACCGAGGCCGTGTTGTGATTGATACCTATAGCAAGCAAAGACATGTATCGCGAGTTCTCTGAATCAGATGTGGACAAATAAGGACGGAATTTTACTTGATGGCCCAATTTAATTAAAGGGTATTAGGGATATGTTTTCATTAGTTCGTGATTTCAGTGATATAGTGGCGCCCAACGCAAGGCTTAAATTGGACAAAAGACCCGCATGATGACGAAATTTCGCCCTCTTTGGATTTGTTTGCTGAGCGCTGTCGTATTATCCGGCTGTGCCAGTATTGAAACCAGCAGTACCAATGTTGAATGGCAAACTCACCAGCAACGACTCGCAGCCATCGAACAGTACCAATCCAGTGGAAAACTGGGCTATATCTCTCCAGAGCAACGTCAATCGCTCAATTTTCAATGGCAACACGCCGCTCAATCCAGCCAGTTGCGATTGACCACCTTCCTTGGTCAGACAGCATTAAACTTAAAAATTACTCCCTCTGGTGCGTTTGTCGAAACCTACGATGATCAGAGTTTTTCTTCCCCGAGTGCAGAAGCCTTGATCTATCAACTGACAGGCTTAACGCTTCCTGTTGAGCAATTAAATGATTGGCTTTTGGGCAAACCCACCGCGGCAGACCACTACCAACTCAGCGACACTAACACCGTTTTATCACTGACGAAAAAAATCAACGGCCAACAATGGCAACTTTCTTACTTAAACTATCGTGATGTACAAGTAGATGGCGTTCCATTGCCACTGCCACAAAAACTCAAACTGACTCAAAATGACACCTCGATCAATATTGTGATATCTAAGTGGAAAATAAACGAATGATCACGGAAACGACACATTGGCCTTCACCAGCTAAATTGAATCTTTTTCTTTACATCACCGGTCGCCGTGAGAATGGCTACCACGAATTGCAGACTCTATTTCAGTTTCTCGACTATGGTGACAGCTTAAGCATCACTGCAAACTCCAGTGGCGAAATCACATTGACGCCTGATATTCCAGGAGTTGCTTTAGAAGATAACCTCATTTGGAAAGCAGCTCGGGCACTTCAAGAAGCCGCCGATTGTAAATTTGGCGCGGATATTCAATTAGATAAAATCTTACCGATGGGCGGTGGTATCGGCGGAGGCTCTTCCAACGCAGCAACCGTGCTCGTCGCACTGAATCATCTGTGGCAAACCGGATTGTCCGATGACGAACTGGCGAACATTGGACTTCACCTCGGAGCCGATGTCCCCGTATTTGCGCGCGGCTTTGCCGCCTTTGCTGAGGGGGTTGGAGAGCAACTGACTCAAGCCTCTCCGAGCGAGAAATGGTACTTGGTCGTAAGACCAAATGTGAGCATAGCAACCGCATACATATTCACTCATCCGAATTTGACTCGAAATACGCCGAAACGAGACCTGACAACGCTTCTTAACCATGATTACGGAAACGATTGCGAAAAAATTGTTCGAATGCTGTACCAAGAGGTTGATAAGCAACTTTCATGGCTGCTACAATACGCGCCGTCAAGATTGACGGGGACCGGATCGTGCGTTTTTGCTGAATTTTCTAGCGAAAACGAAGCGAAAACCATCTACCAAAAACTTCCTGACAACGTCTCTGCTTTCGTAGCTAAAGGGCGAAACATCTCCCCTCTACATGAGACGCTGGCTAAGTACCGCTTGGCCCACACACAATCTATCTAAAAACTGGACGCAACCCTGAGGTTTCCACCGTGCCTGATATGAAGCTATTTGCTGGTAACGCTACACCTGAACTAGCCCAACGTATTGCTGATCGTCTATACATCTCTCTTGGTGATGCAACTGTTTCTCGTTTTTCTGACGGCGAAGTCGCTGTACAGATCAACGAAAACGTTCGTGGTAGTGATGTTTTCATCATCCAATCAACGTGTGCACCAACTAACGACAACCTAATGGAACTTGTAGTGATGATTGACGCAATGCGCCGCGCTTCAGCGGGCCGTATTACAGCAGTTATCCCTTATTTTGGTTACGCTCGTCAAGACCGTCGCGTACGCTCTGCTCGTGTACCAATCACTGCTAAAGTTGTTGCAGATTTCCTTTCAAACGTTGGCGTTGACCGCGTTCTAACTATCGACCTTCACGCAGAACAAATCCAAGGCTTCTTCGATGTTCCTGTAGACAACATCTTCGGTACACCTGTACTGCTTGAAGATATGCAGGCTCGCGGCCTAGAGAACCCTGTTGTGGTTTCTCCAGACCTTGGTGGTGTTGTTCGTGCTCGCGCAACAGCAAAAGCACTTGGTGATATCGATATCGCAATCGTTGACAAGCGTCGTCCACGCGCAAACGTCTCTGAAGTTATGAACCTCATCGGTGACGTTGAAGGTCGTGATTGTGTCATCGTTGATGACATGATCGATACAGGTGGCACACTATGTAAGGCGGCAGAAGCGCTAAAAGAGCGCGGAGCCAAGCGAGTGTTTGCTTACGCGACTCACGCTGTATTCTCAGGCAACGCAGCGCAAAACATTGGCAACTCTGTTCTTGACCAAGTGATCGTAACCGATTCAATCACGCTACCAAAAGAGATGGAAGCAACAGGTAAAGTCACTTGCCTAAGCCTATCTCGCATGCTGGCAGAAGCGATCCGTCGTATCAGCAACGAAGAGTCAATCTCTGCGATGTTCAACTAATTTAGTTCAAGTTAGTCAAACATTTAAAAACACCCCTCTTTGGGGTGTTTTTTATTTGCCGCAATGAAAGTATCCGTATCTCGCCCGATGAGAGATATCTGTGCTATCATACGGCGCTTTTTGAGATTCCAAGAGAGATCCTAACCTTGAGTCAACAGATCAAACTTCTTGTCGGCCTGGCAAATCCAGGGCCAGAATACGCTAGAACCCGCCATAATGCAGGGGCTTGGGTAGTAGAAGAACTGGCGCGCGTCCACAACATTACTCTAAAGAATGAAGCAAAGTTTTTTGGGCTAACGGGACGCATCATGATGAACGGTCAGGACCTTCGCCTGCTTATCCCAACCACGTTTATGAACCTTTCTGGAAAATCGATCGCAGCCATCGCGAAGTTTTACCAAATCAAACCAGAAGAGATCATGGTTGCCCACGATGAGCTGGATTTACCTCCTGGTGTTGCTAAATTCAAGAAAGGCGGTGGTCACGGTGGTCACAACGGCCTTCGCGATACCATAAGTAAACTTGGCAATTGCAAAGATTTTTATCGTTTAAGGATTGGTATCGGCCATCCTGGACACAAAGATAAAGTAGCAGGTTTTGTGTTAGGTAAAGCACCTGCGAAAGAACAAGAGCTTCTTGATGCGGCCGCTGACGAATCCGTCCGTTGCCTCGACATCCTAATTAAGGATGGCTTATCAAAAGCACAAAATCGTCTACACACGTTCAAAGCTGAATAAGGTTATTATCATGGGTTTTAAATGTGGCATCGTTGGTCTACCAAACGTTGGTAAATCAACTCTGTTCAACGCACTAACTAAAGCGGGCATCGAAGCAGCTAACTTCCCGTTCTGTACTATCGAGCCAAACACTGGTGTTGTGCCTGTGCCAGATCTCCGTCTGGACGCGCTAGCGAAAATCGTTAACCCACAAAAAATTCTACCAACAACAATGGAATTCGTTGACATTGCTGGTCTGGTAGCGGGTGCATCTCGCGGTGAGGGCCTAGGGAACAAGTTCCTAGCAAACATCCGTGAAACAGACGCGATTGGTCACGTTGTTCGTTGTTTTGAAAACGAAAACATCGTCCACGTTGCGGGTAAAGTTTCGCCAATCGAAGACATCGAGGTTATCAACCTTGAGCTTGCAATGGCCGACCTAGACTCTTGTGAGCGTGCCATTCAGCGTAATGCGAAGAAAGCAAAAGGTGGCGATAAAGACGCTAAGTTTGAACTGACTGTGTTGGAGAAACTGCTCCCTGTATTAACAGAAGGCGGCATGGCTCGTACGGTTGAACTAGCGAAAGAAGAGCTGGCGGCGATTGGTTACCTAAACTTCCTAACGCTGAAACCAACTATGTACATCGCAAACGTGAATGAAGATGGTTTTGAAAACAACCCTTACCTAGATGCGGTTCGCGAATACGCAGAAAAAGAAAACAACGTGGTTGTAGCAGTTTGTGCTGCAATCGAATCTGAGCTGTCTGAACTCGATGATGAAGACCGTGAAGAATTCTTGGCGGATATGGGGATTGAAGAACCAGGCCTAAACCGAGTAATCCGCTCAGGCTACGATCTACTTACTCTTCAAACTTACTTCACTGCGGGTGTAAAAGAAGTGCGTGCTTGGACGATCCCAGTAGGCGCGACAGCACCACAAGCGGCAGGTAAGATCCACACAGACTTTGAAAAAGGCTTCATTCGTGCGGAAGTTGTTGGCTACGATGACTTTATCCAGTTTAACGGTGAAAGCGGCGCGAAAGACGCAGGTAAATGGCGTTTGGAAGGTAAAGAATACATCGTAAAAGACGGTGATGTGATTCACTTCCGCTTCAACGTATAATATTCGCTCAAGTCATTGAGTTTAAAAGCCAGCACTTATGCTGGCTTTTTTATTCCTTCAGATATTCCATCAATAAAGTATTCGTTCTGCTGTCATTTTGTTATCAGTTTTCGATGATTAACGCGCCTCTTTGTTTAAAAAGAAATCGAACAGTCCGTTTATCTCGATTTATTCAAAAAAACTATTGACGTGATTGGTTCAACTTCGCATAATGCGCCCCGTTCCCAACAAGACGACTACGGATTGAAAGGAACCACAACATGGTATGGCTACGTAGCTCAGCTGGTTAGAGCACATCACTCATAATGATGGGGTCACAGGTTCGAATCCCGTCGTAGCCACCATTCCTAAACATTTTTACGAAAATGATTAGGAATAGATGCGGAAGTGGCGGAATTGGTAGACGCACCAGATTTAGGTTCTGGCGCCGCAAGGTGTGAGAGTTCAAGTCTCTCCTTCCGCACCATGTTTTATAGTCTCAACGACTATGCTGCAGGTCTATCGCCAAGCGGTAAGGCAGCGGCTTTTGATGCCGCCATTCCCTGGTTCGAATCCAGGTAGACCTGCCATTATTGATAGTGTTAAGCCTATTATAAAAATGGCTTGTCACTACGAGCGCAACAGTTTATATTGTCTCGCTCACGAGTGGCTACGTAGCTCAGCTGGTTAGAGCACATCACTCATAATGATGGGGTCACAGGTTCGAATCCCGTCGTAGCCACCATTTACAATTTCATACTGCTTTTACCAATTAGCACTATGAATACAAATTTGTTGCGGAAGTGGCGGAATTGGTAGACGCACCAGATTTAGGTTCTGGCGCCGCAAGGTGTGAGAGTTCAAGTCTCTCCTTCCGCACCATTATTGAGAAAACCCAGCTTTTTAGCTGGGTTTTCGCTTATTTGAACTTTGGGAATTACTCTATATCGAAAAAAAACCAGCCGAAGCTGGTTTTGTATTTTTGAGTCATGACTTTAGATAACTAACGATTATTTCCTTAGCCTAAAAGCCCCAACGCTGAGTTGGGCGCTTGCTTTGCTTGAGCTAACACTGAACTTGATGCTTGAGTCAAGATCTGAGACTTGGTCAGTGCCGTTGTCTCTTTAGCAAAATCGGTATCTTTGATTCGGCTCTTAGACGCGTTCACATTTTCGTTAATGTTATCTAAGTTATTGATTGCATGATT
Source organism: Vibrio sp. MarTm2 (assembly GCF_027587055.1). Taxonomy (NCBI): domain Bacteria; kingdom Pseudomonadati; phylum Pseudomonadota; class Gammaproteobacteria; order Vibrionales; family Vibrionaceae; genus Vibrio; species Vibrio sp. MarTm2. Next base: position 554,072 of record NZ_JAPPTK010000001.1, read on the forward strand.
AAATCGGTTTTGGAAAGCACCGAGCTCTGCGCGATGGCTATCAACAAACTTAAGTGCTGCATCCACAATCGCCACAGACTGCTGAGCGCCACCAACGCTTCTCACATCAATGGTATCCACGGTGACTGCCTGTGCCGCACCAATGTCAAGATCGCCCGCTAAGCTGCCTCCAAACGTCGCTACACCCTCTACTTTGTTGTTATCGGTAAATAACTGCAGTTGGCCATCTTCGTCAACAGACGCTTTCACAAAGTCGGTTTGACCGTTGATATAAGTGGCAAGCTCTTCAATATCATCACCTGCTTTCGCATTGATCTCGATATTTTGCTCTTCACCAAATTTGTCCGTTAATGTGATGGTCAAGTCGTTAGCACCACTTTGAACTGCCCAATCGGCATCTTGTCCATTTGCGGCAACATAGCTATTGCCGCCCATCATGGTGTTGTCGCTACGCATGTTTTTCATTGTCAACATCACGGCTTCACCATTGTCCGCACCAATCTGGAATGATTTGGTTGCGAAGGTACCGTTAAGCAATTTATTGCCACCAAACGACGTGGTTTCAGCAATACGATTGAGCTCATCATTCAGAGCGGTGATCTCTTCTTGGATCGCGACACGTTCAGACTTGGAGTTTGAGCCGTTAGCAGATTGAAGTGACAAGTCACGCATACGTTGAAGTATGTTCGTTGTCTCGTTCATCGCACCTTCCGCTGTTTGCGCCATCGAAATACCATCGTTAGCATTTCGAACGGCAACATCTAAACCTCGGCTTTGAACGTTCAATCGGTTGGAGATCTGTAGACCCGCAGCATCATCTTTTGCGCTGTTAATCTTAAATCCAGAAGATAGTCTTTCCATTGAAGTTTGTTGAGCAGTGGACGCGGCATTCAAGTGTCTTTGTGCTGTCATCGCTGCAACGTTGGTATTTACATTAACCGCCATAGTGGTCTCTCCTATTGATTTTCCGTTACCGGAACTTCGGTCAAGCTTTCCGACGTCTCGGAAAACCAATGAGTTCTCTCAAAGTAACTTCTATAGCGACAATTAATTGTTCAACTTTAGAGCAAAAAGCGGATTAAATAGGCAATTTCGGTCTATATCATTGAAAGTATGATCGAATAAATAAATATGAAATTTGATGCTAAAGTTTTGCCCAAACTGGTCGGGTGACATTATCGAACAAGAATGGATGGTTATGACCGCAGCAGGTGTCGGCGCTGGTGCGAAAAGTGATGGGAACAGCACTAGGAACGGAGGTTACAGGTAAAGAAAAGCCCCTTTTCCTTTGAGAGAACCGGGGCTAGAGGGTAGCCATGCAATGTGGAGATCGAGAGAAATGATCATAGCTTGGCTATTTGTCACATAGGCATCACGATTGAGAGACAGGGTGTGAGAGAGAGCCTCTTAAACGCTAACCTATGCTTGCCGCAATTTCCTCACTAGCCCCACGTCTGGGATTACGCTAGTGAAGCATATTGCTACTACTGCAATAGTGACATTGCAGAGTTCGGCAACTGTTTTGCTTGAGCCAATATCGAAGTACCAGCTTGTTGCAGAATTTGTGCTTTGGTCATCGCCGTTGTTTCTTTCGCGAAGTCTGTATCGCGAATTCGGCTGTTCGATGCCTCTACGTTTTCCTGGATGTTAGCCAGGTTGTTGATACTGTGGCTTAGTCGGTTTTGTTTCGCACCCAGGTCAGCACGCTGAGAATCAACATACTGTAGCGCCGAGTCGATAATACCAACCGCATTTTGCGCGCCACCCACGCTTCTTACATCAATACTCTGAACGGTAGTTTGAACACCAGGACCACCATTGAGACCCAGCTCCCCCGCTAGACCACCAGAAATACTTAGGTCACTCTTAAGCTCAGCTTGAGATGCGAAGAGTTGCAGTTTACCTTCCTCATCGACAGACGCTTTTACCAGATCAGTCTGACCGTTGATGTAAGTGGCCAACTCCTCGATATCATCACCGTCTTTCGCCAAGATATCGATACTAACCGGATCACCATCTTTACCTGTGAACTCAAGCTTGAGGTCTCGCGCATTTGCCGGCACGCCCCAGTCTTTGCCTTTCCCTTGCTCAGAGATAAAGCTTTGACCCCCCATACGGAAGTCATCAGCACGGATGCTTGTTAAGCCCATGATGATAGCCTCACCAGAACTCGCACCGATTTGGAATGACGCCTCACCAAACGTACCGTTAAGTAGCTTACGACCACCGAAAGATGTGGTTTCCGCGATACGGTTTAGCTCGTCTTGTAGCGCCGACACCTCTTCATTGATCGCTGTACGTTCAGAATCTGAGTTAGTACCATTGGCAGATTGTAGCGATAGGTCACGCATACGTTGCAGAATGGCCGTCGATTCGTTCATCGCACCTTCAGCCGTTTGCGCAATCGAGATACCATCGTTGGCGTTACGCATCGCAACATCCAGACCACGAGACTGTGCTGTTAAGCGGTTGGAGATTTGCAGACCCGCCGCATCATCTTTCGCACTGTTGATCTGTTGGCCTGACGACAAGCGTTCCATTGAAGTATTCAAGTCACCTGTCGCTTTGTTCAAATAACGCTGTGCGGTCATTGCCGATACGTTAGTATTTACTGTTATGGTCATAATTTGCTCTCCTAGTGAGTTCGCAAGTGCTTGCGAAGCGGCCAGCTTAATCTCATTTGGAAGCACTGACCGTAAATGCCTTGCTAAGCAGACAACTGCTTAAAACGTGTTTTTCACTCTACTCAGAACAATTCAAGTTGTGTGCCAAGTTTATAAAAACAGCGATAAATTTATTTAATTACGTTTAATCAACAACTTAAAGCAACTCAAATACGACTAGTTCTTTAGTTTGTTTTTTGTCCATTCTGAACGGCAATGGTTTTGCCGCTCACTTGCCACCTGATTGCCGTAGCGATCGCTCCGTACTCGTCAGGGTTGGCTATTGCGCTTAAGGCATTGCACTTAAGGCGCTCATCCACACTAGATGTAGTTGAACAAGGTTAGGTCTTTTGTCTTACCAAACGCTTGTTGTGACGCTTGCAAAGCCCGCGAGTTCTCATTGAACTCGATAATCGCCGCCGCATAGTCCAAGTCTTCAAAGTTACTTTTCGACTTGGCCAGCGTCATTTCAAAATCCGCGTGTTGCTCTTCTTGAATATCTAGCGTATTCAATCGAGCACCCACATCGGTTCTCGCTTTGTTCAAATGAATGAACGCCGCGTGGAATTCTTGAGTCACTTGATGAAGCTGCGCTGTGTTCGATGAGTCAGAGACCGAACCAGACGACAAGTCCATCGCCTCTTTGAAGGTTTCAAAAATACTGTAGGTACGACGCGGCTCTAACTCGATCGCATCCCCTTTCGTAATCTGACCTTTCACTTGAATCGTGACATCTTCATATTTGATTCCCTTACTCGGGTCAAACGTGTCGGCTTGTACGACTGAGCCATCACGTTCAAGCTGATACCCATACTTGCCATTTGGCATATCAACGAACGTCACTTTGTAAGTAGACTGATCATCGGGGTTCAAATTAATCGCGCGCTCTAGTAATAGTTCAGAGGCTTCTTGTAAGTCGTACTTTGGAGAGAAATCACCAAAGGGATTATCGATCTCCATGAACAGCTTGCTGCCAGGGTCATTGATTGGCATTTCAAGACTGTTTGAAATCTTCATTTTGCGCTGATAGTCATCACCGGCGTAAACCACTTCCGCATCTTTGTCGCGGAAAAATGGCTGATTCTTCGGCTTAGTCCCGGCAAAAATGTAGTTACCCGACTCATCTTGAACATTCACCAAATTGAGGAAGTTGTTTGATATCTCTTCAATCTCACGACGTTTAGCAAAGCGGTCTTCCGGAGATAAGGCACCGTTGATCATTTCCATGACCGTACGCTTAGCTTCATCCGCAAACTCTTCTGCGTTAGAGATGATCACTTCATGGTGTTCAAGGCGGTTGCGAGTTAACACAATGGCGTCGCTGTATTGGCGAAGCTGCTCTTTTTGTTGGCCAATATTCTGGATGTAATGCGTCGCAAGCGGATCATCGCTCGCTTTCATTAACTTTTTACCCGATGCTAGCTGCGCTTGATTGTGATGCACCTTACCTTCTTGGCGGCGCAAATCGTTTTGCACGGATTGGTAGTTATGAAAACTGGAAATACGATTCAACATTTACCCCTCCTATCTCAACGCCAAAATGGTATTAAAGGTGTCGTTTGCCGCCTGCATGATGCGCGAAGAAGCCATATAAGCTTGTTGGAACTTCATCATGTTTGCCGCTTCTTCATCTAGGTTTACGCCAGAGATTGATGCGACACGCTCCTGCGCTGCCTCTTTCTCCAAGCGTGATACGTCCGTTAGTCGTGATGCCGTCGACATCTGCAAGCCCACGTCAGTATTTAAGTTGTGGTAAATATCCAGAATGGTCGACTCACCATCATTGAGTTTTTTCTCTGTCTGGATATTTTGCATTTTTAGCAAGTTGCCATTGTCACCCTCAGATGGGACAAGGTTTGCCGTAAACTTATCGTTCGGCAACGCGCCACCGGTGAGTTCAAAGGTGGTGTTTTGAACCGTCACAGGGCCAGAAGGCGGATAGTCTTGCGGCTGCATAAGAATTTTGCCTTTCGTGTCAGTAACGGCAAACTGCTTCCCATCTGGTGAAACGATAACCTCGAACTCACGCAAGTCCCCCACCTCATCAATGCGAAACTTCGCGCTACCTTGAGCAAACGTTGTCGAGGCTTCATAGCTTTGGGCGGCAATATGCGATGGGTCGTTGGTTTCCATTTTGATTTGCGCCGCTGAGTTACGAGTAGGACGAATAAGTACGCGTTCCCCTGCAGCGAGGTCTTGACGAATATCAATCCGAATCCCATCTAAAGTAATGGCATCATCGATGACTGGAACCACAAACTGCTCACCGCTTGGTCGGGTTACGTAGTAGTCACCACCGCTGTACTGCAGTGAATATTCACCCGCCACAAGCTGACTGGTATCTTCAATGTACACAGCAAGGTCAGCCTGAGATTTTGACGATGTCACGACACGAGACTCAGCAATAATATCCGAGTTCACATCAGTAAAAATGAGTCCACCAATGTCACCGCGAAGATCTAACCCTTGCGACTGTAGTTTGTTGATGTCGTATGAAAAAGCGGCGGCCATCTTGCCGAGCTCATCCATTAGCTGAGGAATTTTTTCATCCCTCATGGTTAGCATGGCACCCAGTTTTCCATCAATGTCTTTTGAGGTAATGGCCTTAATACCTTTACCTTCAATCATTGCTAGGCGGCGTTCGTGAACATCAGGATAACCATCAATCATGGTTAATTTACTGGCTTCCGTTCCCGAAACGAGCGTGTGGCCATTGCCAATGTGGACATTGAAACCCTCTGCATTTTTACGAGGTGTGACCGTGACTTTGGTGTATTCAGAAAGCTCGTTGATGAGCTTTTCATGTTGGTCCATAAAGTCGTTATGAGGCCCAGGGGTACGCATCATTAAGCGGTGGATATCGCGAATCTCAAGCGCAAGCTGGTTGATTCGCTCAATACCCAAATCAAGCTTTTTATTCGTTACGTCTGATTGGCGGCGAACGGTTTCGTGGAAGTCATTGAGGTTTTGGGTGATCAATGTTGATTTCTCAAGCACCACTTTACGCGCACCCACATCGTTCGGTGAATCGGCCAATGACTTAACCGCATCAAACCACTCATTGATGTTTTCAGGAATCTTTTTCGAAGAAACGGAAGAGAGCATGTTTGACAGCATCTCTAGATTGGCTTCGTCATCCAGTTTGTGGGCATGGCTCGTGGTGGACATATTGAGTTCGTTAACGGCAAACTGATCCCATGAGCGGCGAACTTTTTCCACGTGGACACCCATACCGTAGGTTTCCCCACCGTATTGACGCGGTATATTTGTCCCCTGCACCACAGACTGACGGCTGTAACCCTCTGTATTTGCATTAGAGATGTTATGGCCAGTAGTGTTGAGTTGTCTCTGAGCCGTAAGGACACTTTGTGAACCTAAACTCAGTAGATCAGACGCCATATTGCCCCCAAGAAACCTTTAAAAATCAGTGTTAACTGAACATCTAATGATTTAAAAGCAATATATGTGCCATTTTTAGAATTTAGAGAGTAGAGACTAAAAAGCTCACCCGAAGGTGAGCTGTTTACATTTGGTCGATTTTCGCTTTTACCCGCAAGACTTTGTCTGCGTAGTAAGGGTCTGTGGCGTATCCCGCTTGATGAATCCCACGAATAAACTGTTCATCATTGCCGCCATGGCGCAAAGCGGTGGTATAGCGCGGGTTTTGATTAAGGAAACGAACGTAGTCGTTAAAGCTTTCTTCAAAACTGTTGTAAGAACGGAAAGCCGCGTTCTCTTTAACCGGCACACCTTGATGGTATTCCAGCGTCTGAGTGGCCACTTTATCACCGCCCCAACTTTTATCTGCTTTGATATTGAAGAGGTTGTTACTGCTGCCACGGCTGTTGCTAACTAGCTTCTGTCCCCAACCTGTTTCTAGAGCAGCTTGAGCAAGTAACAGTGACGAATCAACGCCCAATGCACGTGCCGCTTTTTCAGCGTATGGTCGCATTGAATCAACAAAAGATTCAGGACTATCAAATGAATGCTTAGGCTGAGCACGTGTAACCGATACGGTTGTCATTGCATCGTTGGCACGTGACTCTCTGACCTGATCCACTTTTTGCATCATGGCTTCGAAATCAACGTGTTTGTTCGCCGCCGTCTGGTTTTCAACACTGCCCGACGACAGCTGAGCAACGATCATGTCCGCAAGACCAAGCGAGCCTGATGAGCTCAACTCACTCGACATCTGCTCATCCATCATTTGGCGATAAAACTGCTGATTTTGGCTGTCCATTAGACCAGATTCAAAACTCGCGTTTGCATCACGCATGGATTTGAAGAGCATCGAAGTGAAAATTGCTTCAAACTGTTTCGCCGCGGCGGTCAATGCAGCTTTTTCGCCGCCTTCATCCCCTTCAACCGCTTGCTTACGAAGCTTATCTAGCCCTGCGATGTCGTGAATGAAGCCAATGTCATTGCCGTTATTAATCATGCTCAGCTCCTTAGATAATGATCAGTTGGCCTTCAATGGCTCCGGCTTGCTTAAGTGCTTGCAAAATGGCCATAAGATCCGATGGTGCTGCGCCGACTTCATTAACCGCTCGAACGAGATCATCCAACGTTAGACCAGGCTCAAACTTGAACATTTTGCCTTGCTCTTCCGTCACTTGAATATCGGTATCGGGAACCACGACCGTTTCACCACCGCCGAATGCGTTCGGTTGACTGACGTTTAGGTTTTCTTTTATCGCCACCGTCATTCCACCATGTGTCACTGCAGCAGGCTTCAAACGAACATGCTTACCGACAACGATCGTACCAGTTCGCGAGTTAACAATAATTTTTGCTGAACCTTCGGCTGGGTTGAACTCTAGGTTTTCAATTGCCGATAGGAATGCCACTCGTTGAGAAATGTCACGAGGAGCACGGACTTTAACCGAGGTTGCATCTACCGGAGAAGCCATTTGAGGGCCCAAGAAGTTGTTGACCGCATCCGCCATGCGTTGGGCAGTAGTAAAATCCGACTCTAACAAATTAAAGGTGATGTAATCGCCACGACCAAAGGGGGTTGGGATTTCTCGCTCAACCATCGCGCCATTTGAAATCATACCCGCGGTTGGGTTGTTACCGACGATTTTAGACCCATCAGCCCCCGTTGCGCTAAAACCACTCACCACAAGGTTACCTTGCGCCACCGCATACACCTGACCATCAAGACCTTTCATCATGGTCTGCATCAATGTGCCGCCTCTGAGGCTTTTTGCCGAACCGATAGAAGATACCGTCACATCAATGGTTTGACCTTGCTTCGAGAAAGCCGGCAATTCAGCCGTTACAATCACGGCTGCGACATTTTTGGTTTTAGGCTTTGTACCAGGTGGCAACTGAATGCCAAAACTTTGCAGCATCGCATTAAAACTTTGATCGGTAAAAGGCGTAGACTCACCTGTACCCGGCAGACCTGTGACCAAACCATAGCCTACCAATTGGTTGCTTCGAACACCGGCAACTTGCGCGACATCTTTGATACGTGCAGCATAGGCCTGTGTTGATAGCAACGTTAAGCTGGTGATAAGTAGAATCAACGTCTTCATGGGATACCTTTACCTTAACTCGGGTTACGCTCTTGTCGATGCCAGAAAAGCGTCGTTAAGCGAGATTAAAGTGATACATTGAAGAATCGTGCCAAAAAGCCAGGTTCTTGCATGTCTTGTTGTGTACCAGTGCCTGAATACTGGATTCTAGCGTTGGAAACACGGTTAGAGGCGATGGTGTTATCAAACGAAATATCATCAGGTCGGATGGTTCCGCTAAGACGAATGTATTCATCACCGGTGTTGAGAGTTAGCCATTTTTCACCACGAATCACCAAGTTACCGTTGCCCAATACTTCAATCACTTCCACCGTAATTGAACCCGATAGGCTATTGCTTTGGTTGGCACTGGCATCACCCGCAAAGGTGTTAGTGTTGTTTAGGTCATATGAAAAATTGTAGTCGCCGCCAACTTTCAACTCTTGACCACCAACAAATAGAGGCTCCATAGAGGAATCGTTCGTTTTCGACATGTCCGCATTGGCACTTTTTGCCGCTTTGGTTTTTTCATCGAGCGTGACGGTAATGATGTCACCTACGCCACGCGGCTTTGAATCATCATACAAACTGCTTGTACTTGCGGAGTTAAACAGCGAACCTGTCTCTGCAGCGTAATGTTCGCGTTTGTGTTTAGGGTGGATTGGTGCCCACGCAGGGTCTCCGGCAACCGGATCATTTCTGCCACGCAGAGTATCCACAATGCCGCTTTGGTCATCACCAGATTTGTCACCCTCAACAGCATCAACGGTCGTTGTACCGCCAATCACATCCGGCGTTTCAACAGGTGGCTCTAACATCGTACAACCCGACATCACAGTCACAACGAACAAAGCAAATAAACGGTTCATGCTAATTACCTCTCGCGTCAAAGATTAAAGTTGTTGGTTTACAAAGCTCATCATCTTGTCGACTGCCGAGATGACTTTTGAGTTCATCTCGTAGACGCGTTGAGCTTCAATCATGTTGACCAACTCTTCTGTCACATTGACGTTTGATGTTTCAAGCATCGATTGACGAATGTCACCAAAGCCATCAAAACCAGGAACGCCTTCTTGCGGGTCACCACTTGCACCCGTTGGCAAGTAAAGGTTCTGACCTACTGGCTCAAGGCCGCCTGGGTTAATAAAGTCAACCGTGGCAATCTGCCCAACCACCACGTTATTTTGTTCACCACGAATACGCACCGAGACTTCACCGTCTGTGCCCACCGTAATACTAATGGCATCTTCTGGAATCACAATTTCAGGCTGTAAATTGTAGCCCGAGCCTGAAGTCACGATGGCACCTTCGTCATTGACAGTAAACTGACCATTACGTGTATAACCAATGTTTCCATCAGGCATGAGGATTTGGAAAAAGCCATCCCCTTCGATCATCATATCTAGGCTGTTATTGGTTGTTTGCGTGTTACCTTGAGTGTGCACTTTTTGCGTTGCGACAACTTTCGAACCCGCGCCTAACATCAAACCCGATGGCAGTTCGGTATTTTGCGATGACTGACCACCCGGTTGATTGATGTTTTGGTAAAACAGATCTTCAAACACCGCACGACTTTTCTTGTAACCAACGGTTGAGGCGTTCGCTAGGTTGTTCGAAATGGTTGAAATGTTGGTTTGCTGAGCATCTAAGCCCGTTTTACTTACCCATAATGCCGGATGCATAATCTTCTCCTAAATCTCTATTAGCTCATACGAAGCAGAGAATCTGACGATTTGTCCATCTCTTCTGCTGTGCTCATCATCTTCACTTGCATTTCGAACTGGCGTTGCAAGTCAATCAGGCTGGTCATTTCACCGATAGCATTCACATTGCTACCTTCAATTGCGCCTGTGAGCAGTTTTACACCGGCATCCGCTTCGTATGCCGCATTAGGATCTTTAGCTCTGAATAAGCCATTAACATCTTTGAATAGTGATTGGTTGTCGGTATTTGTCAGCTTGATACGATCGACAACTTCGATGGCATCCGCTGGTGCACCTTGTGGTACGACCGAAATCGTCCCATCTGTGCCGATCTCAACTTTACTAAGAGGAATAGGCAGGGTGATTGGAGCGCCTGTTTCCCCTAGCACTAAGTTGCCATTACCACTGACAAGTAAGCCGTTAACATCAATCTTTAGGTTACCATCACGAGTCAGGCCCTCTTTGCCCGTTTTATCGAGCACCGATATCCAGCCATTGCCTTCAATCGTCACATCGAGATCTCGTCCTGTCGTAATAACACTGCCTTGTTGGAAATTATGCCCTGGGCGCTCTGTCATGCTAAACACTCGAGTCGGTAGTCCTTCTCCGTATGCTTGCATCGAACGAGCTTGCGCCAAATCAGCACGGAAACCCGTGGTACTGACGTTTGCCAAGTTGTTTGCTCTAAGCTGCAAAGCCTGCATATTTTGCTTGGCTCCGCTCATAGCAAGATAGAGTGCGCGATCCATAATTTGCTCCAAAAATCACAATTCGGATCAACAAATGCAATTGTAGTGCCAACTTTAATTTCACTTTAAAGTCAACAACTTAAACTATACAAAAGGAAGAGAGAGGCAAAAAAAGATAGGGATGGTGGTATGCGGCAATAATAACAAGCTGATGATTGCCACCAGCTTGCCATTCAGATCATTGCACGATGCAGCCTTGTTAGATTCGCTGAAATTATCGAATCTGCAGGATGTTTTGTTGCGTTTGGTTATGTACTTCAAGTGAACGAGAGTTCGCTTGGAAGTTACGTTGAGCCGTAATGAGATCCACTAGCTCTTGGGTCATATCAATGTTGGATTGCTCCAACGTACCACTGTTGATAGAACCGAAAGAGCCTTTGTTAGACTCACCCCAGATCTTGTCACCAGAGAACTGAGTGGAATCCCACTGAGTGCCACCTTTCTTATCAAGACCTTGCTCATTCGCAACGCGAACCATAGCGACACGACCCAAGGTGATATTTTCACCATTTGAGTATGTGCCAAGGACGCTACCATTTTCATCAAAATCCACTTTGGTTAAGAAACCAGTGGTTGCACCATCTTCATCAAACTTGGTTAGCTCGAAAGGAGCGGCAAATTGTGTCGCACTATCAAGGCCAAAGGACAACGTTTGACTAACATCAGCACCATTTAAGTTAATCGCATTTGGATCATCAGGACCTGTACCACCTAATGGACCAGAAACGATATTATTGCCGCTGTTAAGGCTGGCTAATGTACCATCGTTGTTGAACTTCATTGTGTGACCCACATGACCTGTTGGCGTTGTTGCATCGCCACCAAGAATGTTGACAGGCTTTTCACCCGCACTGTCGGTCACGGTGTAGTAGGTTTGCCACGTGTTCGCTTGTGTTTGATCCTTCAAGTAGTAGGTTGTTAACTTATACGACTGACCCATAGAGTCGTAAATTGTCGATGAAGTTGAACGGTTGTACGTTTCAGGATCGGAGTAGTCAAACAGGGCTGGATCTTTTAAATCTCCACCCGCTGGCAAGTTTACACCGACTTCGATATTGGCCGTTTGCTTTGGTTTGCCGAATTCTTTTGGAATGTTAATTGGCGAAGGCTCATATGAGAGAACGTCACCCGTATCGCCATTCACTTGATAACCTAACAGGTATTCATCGTTCGCTGTTACCATGTAGTTGTCTTTGTTCAGGTGAAACGCACCGTTTCGCGTTAACTCATTAGTCGTCGGTGTTAAACGATCTTTTGCTACTGCAAAGAAGCCTGTACCGCTGATACGCAAATCCATCGGATTGTTCGTGTAAACGCTCGACCCTTCGTGGAATTGCTGAGCTACTTTTTGCGCTTGAACACCGCCACCTGGTGTTGTTTTAGCGTTTGTAAACAGTGAGTTAGAGTAAACATCACCAAACTCTGCACGCGACTCTTTAAAGCCGAATGTGTTCGCGTTTGCGATGTTGTTACTGGTTGTATTCAAATCTAATTGAGCAGCGGAAATACCGCTTAATGCAACATAAGACATTCCAAATTCTCCTATCTAGCTAGCATAGTCGCTTTTACAAGCGTTACGCTTTACCAACTTCTAGTACTTCAGCAAGTCGAACTGGCGACTCAAAGCCAGCCAGATTGAGCAGTACGTTACCATCACCTTTACCCAGAAGAACGCTGTTGACGTTTGCATAAGTCGAAACTTCAAACTCTTTGCTTTCTCCATCAAGTAAGCCCGCAGCTCTCACTTTGTACTTACCTGCCGGCAATGGATTACCGTTTGAATCTTTGCCGTCCCATTCGACGCGGCTATCACCCGAAGGCTTAGACCCCGCGTCAAAGGTACGAACGAGCTGCCCCATTTGGTCTTCTATTCGAACCATCAAGTTATCAACGGCTTGAGGTAGCTTAACCATGGCAGCCATACTGCCGTCATCTTTTTTCACACCAGCAGCACCCGGAATCAACACATCACGTCCAACCAAGGAAGAGGCTTGAAGCGCTTGATTTGAAGTCATCGAAGCATTCAAACTTTCAAACTGGTTATTCATTTTGCCGATGCCGTCTACTGTCGCGAATGACGCCATTTGTGCAATCATCTGGTCATTGCTGACCGGCTTAAACGGATCCTGTTGAGAAAGTTGCTTCGTGAGCAAAGATAAGAAGTCTTCTTGTTTAAGATCCTGCTTACCCGTGGTCTCATTTGGCTTATTCTTGTCCTGAAGCTGTTTAAGCTGGTCGATATAGGACAAGCTGCTTTGACCAACATTGTTAATGCCATCGGCCATATGTTACCCCCTTATCCCTATTGACCCATCTGCAGCGTACGCAGCAGCATTTGTTTACTTGCATCTGCCACTTGCACGTTCGTTTGGTACGAGCGAGAAGCAGAAATCATGTTTGCCATTTCTTCCATCACATTGACATTAGGCTTGTAGATATAGCCTTCTTCATTTGCGAGTGGGTGATCTGGGTTGTACTCCGCACTGAGCGGTTTATCGCTTTCCACGATCCCCATAACCTTGACTGGCACAGTATGATCGTTGCCATACTTAGCCTTACTTAACTCTGCACCAAATACAGCGTGGCGCGCTTTGTAAGTATCTTTGGCCGAGCTAGACACACTGTCTGCGTTGGCTAAGTTACTTGAAGTCGTATTTAGACGAACAGACTCAGCGCTCATGGCAGAGCCAGTAACATTGAAGACGTTGAATAAGCTCATCTAGTTACTCCCTTTTAAAGCTTTCGTTAAGTTCTTGAATTTACTTCCTAGGAAGTCAAGTGAGGCTTGGTGTCTTATTTGGTTTTGCATAAATAGATTACGCTCCAAATCAACATCCACAGTATTGCCATCACCTGTGTCAGGTTGGGTTGGAAGACGATACATCACTTCCCCTGTCACGCGAGTAGAGGCAGGAATATGCCGACTATCAGTACGGCTAAGACCAACGCTTGCCTCTGATGTTGCCGCCTGCAAAGCCCTTTGGAAGTCCATTCCTTTCGACTTATACCCAGGCGTATTCGCTTGAGCAATATTGGTTGAAATAACCTCAGCATTGCGCTCACGAAGCCCAACAGTGTGTTGGTGAATACCTAAAGCATTGTCGAATGAAATAGCCATGTTAACCTCTACATAAAGAACTGACCGTTACTAATGAAATACAAAGCAAGTAGCGTACCAACTTTAAGGAACAAGATACTTCACTTCGATCTCGACAAGTAATCCAGCAAAAAATACGCCAAGTTTAGATTGCTAAAAGATTGGAATGTCATCATTGAGTATACAAGTTATTTATCGACAGCAACAAAAAAGCCCAGCACGTCAGGCTGGGCTTAATAATTTTGCATGTCGGTTTATTTGAGCTTGTAAATGATACCTGGGTTGCAGCGAACCATTTCAAAACGATCAGTCAGCCCGGTCAATGACTCAGAAGCACCAAGCAACAAGTAACCACCTGGGTTGAGGCTATTAGCCATCTGATTGAGAACTTTAGACTTCATGTCTGGCGAAAAGTAAATCAACACGTTTCGACAAAAGATAATATCGAACTTGCCAAGCAAGGCGTAGCTGTCCATCAGGTTTTGAGGACGGAAGTTCACCAAACGCTTGACGTTATCCTTTACTTTCATTCGACCATCGCCTGCGTCTTCAAAGAAGTTGCGACGGCGCTCGGGTGAAAGGCCGCGACCTAGTGCAAGGTTGTCGTAAATCCCCGCTCGACACATGTCCAACATACTGGCAGAGATGTCGGTTGCCGTTATCGACGTGCTCGGCAACATGCCAGGTTTGCGCTGTTGGGTCTCCAAAATAGTCATCGCCATTGAATACGGCTCTTGACCAGAAGAACTTGCCGCAGACCAGATTTTGATTGGGCGCTTGTTAGCCGCAACTTCCGGTAATAGCTTATTCGCAAGCACTTCAAAAGGATAAGTATCACGGAACCAAAGCGTCTCGTTAGTCGTCATTGCGTCAACGGCAGCAACGCGTAACTCTCGATTACGTCCCGTCACGACATCTCGTAACAAGTCAGACAATGAGCCCAATTTGAACTTAGTCACTAACGGGCTCAAACGACTTCTCACTAGGTACTGTTTGCTATCACCCAATACGATGCCACATTGAGACTCTAAAAAACGGCTGAAATCACGATATTCTTGATCGCTTATAGTTATCGCTGTCATTAATTTCTCTTTTATTTTGTGAGTGCAGCTTTTACCGCATTACCAAGCTCATCTGGGTTAAACTTGGCAATAAACGAATTCGCGCCTACCCGCTCGACCATCGCTTGGTTAAACACCCCACTGAGTGAAGAGTGAAGAATTACATAAAGATCTTTCAGATCCGGATTGCGTCTGATCTCTGCAGTTAATGTATAGCCGTCCATCTCCGGCATTTCAATATCGGAGATAACAAGTGAGATTTGATCGTAAATACTGCCCTCGGCGGCCATTTCTATCAACTTCTCATAGGCTTTCTTACCGTCAATGACTGAGACGGCTTCAAAACCCAGCGAGGTAATAGCTCGCTCTACCTGTTTACGTGCCACCGTTGAGTCATCCGCAATAAGAATACGACGAACAATCTCTTTCTCTGTTTCAACTTGAGCAATTTCTTCGCTGATCGCTGAATCCATGGTCTCGTCAACTGGTGCGATTTCCGCAAGGATTTTTTCAACGTCAAGAATTTCGACAAGTTCGTTGTCGATATTGGTCACTGCCGTTAGGTAGTTGGCTTTACCCGCACCATCAGGCGGTGGAAGAATTGCTTCCCAGTGCATATTGATGATACGTTCAACAGAAGTCACAAGAAACGCTTGAATGGTACGGTTAAACTCGGCAATAACGACAAACGCTTTGTCGACATCTGTGGTTGGCCTACCACCGACGGCCAAGCTTAAATCAATCACCGAAACGGTATGGCCGCGAATGTGGGCAACACCTTTAACGAGAGGGTGTAAGTTTGGCATTGAAGTAAGCTTAGGGCACTGCAGTACCTCTTTTACTTTAAATACGTTAATACCGTAACGCTGACGCCCCACTAGACGAAACGTTAGCAGTTCCAATCGGTTTTGA
Source organism: Vibrio sp. MarTm2 (assembly GCF_027587055.1). Taxonomy (NCBI): domain Bacteria; kingdom Pseudomonadati; phylum Pseudomonadota; class Gammaproteobacteria; order Vibrionales; family Vibrionaceae; genus Vibrio; species Vibrio sp. MarTm2. The sequence goes on from NZ_JAPPTK010000001.1 coordinate 569,776, forward strand.
CCGACGAGTTGTGTACGCTGATTCACGGAATCAAGAATACCCGTCATAAGCTCATCTCCATCTCAAACTTTCATGCTAAAAAAATGGTAGTCTACTGAAGACCATGAAAAAAACCAGAGAAACAGAATGATGTATTCAAAATCACACTTGTGCTCTTTTTCCATAACTAATTGTAGAGCTTTCTATAAAAAGTTTTATAAGTCTATCGGCTTTTTACTCTTTTTCTTGAGTTTTTCAGCGACATCAGCAACAGAAAGTCAAATTTCTCTCATTCAACAAGCCGCCGAGCAACATATCTTGGATAACATAGAGAGCCCGGTTGGCGGCAATCTAAATGCAAAAGCCGCCTCTATAGATAGTAGGATCTTTGCCACAGATTGCCCGACTGGTTTGCAAACCTCTTCTACTTCGACAAACCCAAATGCCAGCAATATTACGGTTTTGGTCGAGTGTCAAAACGATAACTGGCGAGTCTATGTGCCAGTGCGCCTCACAAGAACTGGGCCGCAAGTAACCTTGACCACGCCACTCTCAAGGGGGCAAATCATTGCTTCCACTGATGTCACTATTAGTATGGTAGACTTGCAACGCTATAGGCGGCAAGGCTTTTCCACTCTAGATGCCGTAATTGGTGCAAAAACAAAAAAAAATCTGCGTAGCGGCGAAGTAATTGAAGAAAATGATATTTGTGTCGTCTGCCGAAATGAAACGGTCACCATCAAAGCGGTCAAGTCAGGAATGGTGATCACGACAAAAGGGGTCGCACTGACAGATGGATCTCATGGCGAACAGATTAGAGTGAAAAACAGCAAATCAAATCGTATAATAGAAGGACGCGTAACCGGAATATCTGAAGTCACTGTTGTATTCTAGCGTTATTTCCCTAACATCCTTAAAAAACGCTAAAGTTATTTCCCGTAAAGTCGATATGGACGGTACAGGTTTTTAATATTGAAAAGGCTCAAATATGGCAGGCATAGATAATATTCGTTCTGGTCAAACGATGACAACGTCGACAAGTCGAAGTGCAGTACGAAATGACAAACCCACTTCAGATACCGAATCGGCAAAAAAATCCACCGTTGCCCAAGACTCTGTTTCATTAAGTACACAGGGCAAAGCAGTCGGAGAGATGCACTCACAAATGGCCAGTCAGCCTAGCTTTGATAAAGCAAAGGTAGCGGCGATTAAAGAAGCGATTGCAAATGGGTCTTACACAGTTGATCCTGAAAAACTCGCTGACAATATGATGAAGTTCGAAAAAGAACTCGGTGGTTTGTAATCTAGAGATTTTCTTTTATGGCAGCACTGCAAGGATTAGTTGAATTTCAACTCAAAAACGCGGAAGAGCTTTCTCAACTTCTTGGGAAGGAGAAAGTCGCCATTACCAATAGAATCTCTAAAGATATTGAGCGGATTGCCAAGCAGAAAATAACGTTGATCGAGCAGCTACGCTCGACTGATGAGCGTATCGCAAAGCACCCAGACGTTGAAAGCCTGTCGACCAATCCAGAGTTGAGCCCTCTGGTAGAAAAAATCCGTCAGACAATCACTGAGTGTCAGCAAGCCAATGCCATAAATGGTGAGGCGCTACAACGAGCGCAGCTTAGCTTCAACAAACTCAATAATTTGATGCAGCAATCGCAAGGAAAACTTGGGATGACATACACAGCGGAAGGTCAAACGAGAAATGTATCGACGCTGGGTACCAACATTAAAGCCTGATCTCCTTACAGCTTCCACACATTAAAAAGTAAAAGCGGCAAAAATTGCCGCTTTTTTTGATCGGAGAGGTAGAGAGTTTTAAAACAAGGTTTGCTGCCTTTTTTCTGGAACTTGTTGGACTTCGCCGTAATCGCGCAGTTTATTCATTTTTTGGATATCCAAACGAAGCTCTGTTACATAGCTGTCTCCAACTTTATAGCTTCGCACAACCTCTGCACCACGGATAACGCCATCAACCGCTCCCGAAGTAAGTTCAGTACCTAATCGTTGATCTTTTAGATCAGCACGCCCGCTAACGCGCATTCCATAGACTTGCTCAGCCAACTCTCGGTAAGCATCAATTTTGGATGCCCGCATCGCACGCACTTGCTTCTCTTCTTCGTTACGCCCTTTTTGCTCACTAATGCTGGCATAACCGACCGCCGTAAGCCAATCTTCAGCTCGCATGGTGCCCAACGGCTGGCAACCAACCATCATCATCACAATCGCGAGTAGAAATACCTTCTTCATATTAGCTCCTATGGACGTAGAATTACGGTGTATGGTTGAGTAATGGTTGGATCGGAGCGGATAAGCACCCCATCTTGCGTACGGATGCTATTAAGCGTATCCAAATCGCGACCAATGCGATCAGCAGGTAAGAATCCTTGCGCTGTTGCCACAACCACTCGTGACTGCATTCCCACAACTCGAGCATTCACGAGAACACCACCTTCTTGGCGGAGCATAGTGCCTGTCAAAACATACTGAATGTCTTGCTCTTGAGCCAAATCTTTCCAATCGCGACTAAAGGCAAAATCACCTTGATGAGTCACTTGAATCGACCCTGTCGTTTTAAAATCAACGACTTTGAATCCACGTCTCTGAAACTGATGGATAAAACCTTCGGATACAGAGTTTCCTAGCCAGTTCGTCGCGTCCATATTTTGCAAGTCAACAAATGAGGTGACCGCAATAGGCGTGCGGGCAGACACACTGGTATTCGAAATCATTAAGTCTTCCGTCATACTTTCAATAAAAAAGTCAAGAGTATGACGCGGACTCTCCATCAACATAAACTGGGAACCGGGATAAGGTTCTTTACCGTTGTATATTGGCGCATAGGCACATGCGGTCAAAAACACCACCGGCACTAACATTAACCATCTTTTCATTCTCTAATCTCCGATACATTATGGCTCGAGCGAGTGATCTTTTAGCTCTCTTCTAAAAGTGGAACGCTCTTTGCTTTCCTCAACTGTGCAACGATTAAGAAAAGCGTCACCAAAATTAGCTAAATATTAACAAGCAAAAAATGAACCAACTTGGTACACAGATATGAAAAGAACATTTCTCCTAGCTATAGTTAGCCTATTTATGAGTACTTTCACTCATATTGCCTCTGCTGGCTGGTACGAAGTAACGGGGACGGCAACGGTGGTTTCTTCGGAGGAAGTCGCCCGTGTGCACGCTTTAGAAGATGCTCTGTATAAAGCATTCAAATATTCTGGGGCAGACATTGGCAGCATTTCAAACCTGCGTCCTATGCTGGAAAGCGATCGCAAGGAGTACCAGTTTAGCAACAGTGAAGTCCGTTATATCTTGGTCGATGAACAGAAGATTCGACGCGGCGTCATGGTAGTAAAAGCAAGAATCGATATTTATCCTTCGGCAACAGGTTGCCACGTCGATCAATACAAAAAAACCTTCCTGGTCGGCAATATTGATCTTCTCTCTCCTCAACAAGCCGTAATGGGACAGGTCTATAACATCGGTGACGATTTCGCCAATGTGATTAACCGCCAGTTAGACCAAGAATCTGAAAGCTTCGTATCCGTTGGTACCACTGACTATGAGATTGATAAACGTCACCCAGAGCGTTTGAAGATGATTGCCGAGGATACTGGTGCTCAATACATTATTGGCGGAAAGATTTCGGATCTGACAGCAACAATCGAGCAAAACCTATTGAGAGATGATGTTATTAATCGCCAGTTTGCTTTAGAAATGACCATATTTGACGGCAAGACCGGCAATGAGGTCTATAACCGTAACTATCGTGAAGTTGCCCGTTGGCCGTTTCCAAAAACCAGTCAGGTCGATACCAAGAGCGCGCGCTTTTGGGCATCAACCTACGGCGATATGATGCTAAGAATCAGCCGTAATATCATGCTGGATCTCGAGTCAGAAGTTTCATGCAAAATCACTCTGCCAGAAGTGGTCGCGAAATGGGGTAATACCATTACTATGGATTTAGGGCGCATACACGGCGTTGAAATGGGCGATAAGCTGCAGCTTTGGCATACAGGTTCCTTTATTGATCAACGTGGTTTGCCGCGCAACAAGGTTACAGAAACGGATATTACGCTGACCGTATCACGTGTCTACGAAAATGAAGCTGAGCTTATTGTCGACCAACCTGAAATGGCCACCAGCATACAAATTGGCGATGTGATGCATAAATTGCTGTAAATCAAAACCTTATTTGTAAAACGAGCGCAATTTTTATTAGAATGAGCGCATGCTCCCGTGGCACAGCTGGATAGCGCGATCCCCTCCTAAGGGATAGGTCTCAGGTTCGAATCCTGTCGGGAGCGCCATATTGAGGGCAGAAAGCTATTTTTCTTTCTGCCCTTTTTCATATCTGAACTTCAACAACTCTCTCCTTTCATCTAGAATGACTATTAACAAAGTTATCGATAATAGCAGATGAAAAAGAGCAATCTAATCACCAATACGGGTCACCGCTTTATTTCAAAAGCCAAAACCGCGTTTAAGATTCACATTCATACGCCCGATGATAAAGTGCTCCATCGCTCTGTGGGCTACATTCGAATTGGTGAAAAAAAGGGACTGAAAAAAGCAATCAAGCTTCGCAATGAACTCGGCGCCGAGATGTGGGGCAAGTTTTGGCGAAGAATCCTCAAAGATCCTTATTTGATGACGCGTCTTCCCCACTCATTAGAGCCCAAAATTATTTTTAAGCCGCGCCCAACGAAGGCACATCCAGATGCCAAAGACGAATGCTATATCGCGGCTTGGCGAAACTACGATGAAAACGGCAAATTGATCTATCAGAGTGTTGTTTGCTCCATCAAAAAGCATGGACGTTTAGCGGCTTACACTAAAACCAAAAAGGCCTTACTCGAAGCAAACAAAGAGAATCTTGAAATACTAGAATATATGGGACGCTTAAATAGCATTGACTTGAAGTAAAAAAGCCTTGGTGGATACCAAGGCTTTTTTCATTATGAAGAAGAGTTTATTGCTTATTTCTCTTCGTACTCGAAACCTGGAACTGTCATTTCTACACGACGGTTCATCATACGGCCTTCTTTGGTCTCGTTTGAAGCCACAGGATTGTTTTCACCTTGGCCACTAACCGTGATACGTGAAGCATCAATGCCCTGCGCTTCTAGCTCATTAGCGACTGCTTGAGCGCGCTTCTCAGAAAGCTTCTGGTTGTATGCTGCTGCACCTGTTGAGTCAGTGTAACCAACCACCTCTACTGTCGATTGTGGGTATTGGTTCATAAACGCAACAAGCTCGTTCAATTTCTGAGTGCTTTCTGGTTTTAGCTTAGAGCTGTTCAACTCAAAGTTACCTGAACCTACAAGTTGAGTATTGAATGATTTCATCACAGGCGCTGCGACAACCACTTCTTCTACCACTGTTTCTTCAACAACCATTACCTCTTGTACTGGCTCTGGTGTTGGCTCTGAGCTACCACCAAACTTAGTACGGAAACCAAGTGTGAATGAATTCGCGTGGAAAGAAGATACATCGATATCGATGTCGTTGATGTGTTGGTACTCTGCTTGAATGTCGATGTTCTCAAACAGGCTGTAGTTCAAACCAACAGCACCAAACAGATTTTCATCATCTTTGTTGCCGTACTTAACGAACGCCGCACCTGCTTTTACAAACAGATCAATGTCTTCGTTCATTGGGAATGAAAGACGTGGTGCAATCGTGTACGCCGTAAGACCTGCGTCTTTGTAGCCTGCACCCGTTGTTTCACCAAGCGTTTCCAGTCCACCTTCAATGGCAACGTACTCATCCACTTCATAGCCTAGGAATGAACCTAGTGCCCATGAATCTTCATCACATGAGCTAGAAGAAGAAGTACATAAGTTGTTCAACCAAGACACACCCGCTTTTGCGCCTAAGTAGAATTGAGCATTCGCCGACGCCGAAGCTACAAGAAGAGTTGTTGATATTACCGCTGCTAACTTTTTCATTATTATTTCCTTATTGATACGCAAAATATACATTACGTAATTTATCTCACACTCAATAACAAACTGTTGGGTATGAACAGTTAATAAGATATACCTTATCTCATTATTAGTACAAATCGAATGACTACATAATTAACGTTTATCGACAATCCTGAACACATTCTCACTTTTAAGACACAAAACTGGAGCAAGTTGAGAGTTTATTAACTGTTGTGTTTTCAATGATGTACTAAATCTGTTCTCAATCACTTAGCCCTTCTCGTTGCTCAACAAAATAATCATGCAAATACGCAGTGGCAGAAACCTTCTTACACCGTAAATAAAACAGCGCGCAAAAAAAAGCCGCAGTATTTACACTGCGGCTCAACCTTATCGGCGTCGTTATGCGTTTGCTTCACGCTCAGCGATGAATTCAAGCGCCATCTTGATACGAGCAACACAACGCTCTTTACCAATCTGCTCCATAACAGCATCAACAGATGGAGACTGACCACCACCCGTTACGGCTACGCGTAGTGGCATACCAATTTTACCCATGCCGATTTCTAGCTCTTCACAAACAGCGGCAATAACACCTTCTTTAATGTTTGCCGTTGTCCACTCTGCTAACGCTTCCGCTTTCGCAAGAGCAAGCTCTAGAGGCTCTTTGGCAACGCCGCGTAGGTGCTTCTTCGCCGCACCCGCTTCAAATTCTGAAAAATCTTCGTAGAAGTAGCGAATTTGCTCTGCCAGTTCAACAAGAGTGTTGCAACGCTCACCAACCAGTTTGATCACTTCTGTAATTGCAGGACCGTTTTCAATGTTTAAATTCTGGTTGTCTAAATGCCACTGCAAGTGCTCTGCAACATATTCTGGTTCAGAGGTCTTGATGTAGTGGTTGTTCAACCAAAGTAACTTATCAGTGTTGAACGCCGATGCAGATTTAGAGATCGCATTAAGCGTAAACAGATTAATCATCTCTTCACGAGAGAAGATTTCTTGGTCGCCATGAGACCAACCTAGACGCACCAAGTAGTTATTAAGTGCATTTGGTAGGTAGCCTTCATCGCGGTATTGCATCACTGAAACAGCGCCATGGCGCTTAGATAGCTTCGCACCATCATCACCCAAAATCATCGCACAGTGAGCGAAAGTTGGAACCGGAGCCCCCAAAGCTTCATAGATGTTGATTTGACGAGGTGTGTTGTTGATATGGTCTTCACCGCGAACAACATGCGTGATGCCCATATCCCAGTCATCCACAACAACAACAAAGTTGTAAGTTGGCGCACCGTCGGTACGACGAATGATTAAATCGTCCAGTTGGCTGTTAGATATTTCGATACGACCGCGAATTTGGTCATCAAACACTACGCTGCCTTCTTTCGGGTTACGGAAGCGAACCACAAATGCGTCGCCCTCTTTCGCTGCAGCATTTGCCGCCACGACTTTAGGGTGATTAGCATCGTAACGTGGCATTTCTTTCGCCGCTTCTTGCTCTGCGCGGATTTCTTCAAGCAGCTCTTTAGACGCATAACACTTGTATGCTTTGTCTTCAGCGAGCAGCTTGTCAATCATTTCGTTGTAACGGTCAAAACGCTTTGATTGGAAGTAAGGACCTTCATCCCACTCAAGCCCCATCCACTGCATACCTTCAAGGATCGCATCAACCGCTTCCTGAGAGTTACGTTCTAAGTCAGTGTCTTCGATACGTAGAACGAATTCACCGCCTTGAGCTTTAGCGTATAGCCATGAGTAAAGTGCAGTACGCGCACCACCAACGTGAAGGTAGCCTGTTGGGCTAGGAGCAAAACGAGTTTTAACCGTCATGTATAAATACCTTGATTGTCTAGATGACCGCACGCCCTAACCTATCGAGGGCAGTGCCAAAATTGCGCGTTATTTTAGCACCGATATGCAAATCTACAATCAATCGTTGATATGTTTTACCGCCCAAGCGATAAACTCTTGGCGCTGTTGTGGTGACATGGACAAGAAATCACTTTGAAGCGCGCTGTTCGATGCTAACTTGGTCGAACTCGTGCTTGAGTTTAACGGTTTATCTAACACAACTTGATTTCTAACCGTATTCTCTTGAATCGCCGCTTGGCCACCAGCTTGATTGTAACCAGCGAGCATTTCGTCATAGTCTTTTATCAGCGCAAAAGTCTGATCAAAAATGATGTCCGTTGTGACATCCACCTCTTGACCGTTACGAGTCACTTTTACACTGGGTTGTTTTTCAAAGTTACGAACCGCTCGCTCATCACGAATCGCAAAGGGCGTTTCAAACTTCAACGTTTCGTCATTGGCTGTAAACTTCACTACCATTGGCAATGAATTAAACTTGCTTTTACCCCCATTGCCATCGATGAGCGCCGTGACTCTTAGTAGTAATTGGTTCTCTCCGTCGGCAATTTTCAAATCACCTTTACCACGATTCGGTATCTGGTTAATGTTCTGATTGACCGCCAAAATCTCAACGCGATTATCCGTTTGAATCGTAACTTGAGCGTTGGCCAAACTGGTTACAAAAGCCATCAATACAACAGCTAAACTCTTCTTCATCATTATTTATCTCTCTAGCACAAACGGAAAAAGGCGGACAACATTGCCCGCCAAGTCTTAATCAAATGATTAGAATGTCCACTCAGTACCTACGCGGATCATAAGATCATCGTACTCTTTACCCGCTAGTTCAGTGTCGCTGCGGTATGTGCCGCTATGCTGTGCGATACGAACGAAGGTGTAAACAGAATTCATTGAGTAGCCAACTTCACCCGTTACTGTTGTAAAATCAAGTTCTTTATCAGACTTGCTATCCGTGTCACCAGTTTGGTTTGCGTAACCTAAACGGAAGTTGAAATCACCCATGAAGTAGTTGGTTTGCAAAGAGAATGCGTCGATTTCACGTTCTTCATAAGCGCCACCTTTCTTGTCAGCTTCAAAACCAGCCGTTTTGTATGCACCAGCAACGTTCCAGTTATCCATTAGATTGAATTGGAAGCCACCGAAGAATGCGCTTGTATCGCCAATTAGATCAGTATCAAACTCAGTTTCATTTGCTGCTTCGAATGCCGCATGAACTGTGAGTCGGTCGATTGGCGTAACAGAAACAGAGCCACCAACAAACATTGAGTCAGCAGAGTTTGAGCTACCGTTACCACCCGCTAAGCTAAACTTCACCATGTCACCAAACATTGGTGAATCGTAACGTCCCATTTGGCTCTTACGGTCAAAGTTAAAACGCTCGCCAGCTCTCCAACCACGGTCAAATGTTGTACCCATGTTCGACGCTGAGTACGGCCAATCGACTAGCTCATACATTGGCGTTAACATGCGACCAAAGCGTACTGAACCCCAATCGTCACCACGGAAACCAACGAACGTATCACGGTTACCAAGCTTAGCACCGTCATCCAATACCCAGCCCGATTCAATCTGCATGAATGCTTCTAAACTATCATTCATGGTTTTTGCTGCGCGGAAACCTACTCGAGATTCGTTCTCTAGTACCATTCCGTCGCCATCAACTTCTTTACCTGTAGCGTCAAACTTTTTCGCGTTGTAATCCACTGCTGAAATAGATACTACACCGTAAACTTCTACGTTTGCGTCGTTTGGATCACCAATCATATATGCATGCGCAGTACCAGCGGCCATGGTAGTTGCTGCAATCACTGCGCCTAGTAGAGTCTTTTTGAAATGAGACATAAGATTTAACCCCTATTTAAAAATTTTAATTTCCTTTCCCTTGTAAAACCGCTAACTCACTGATTTTGCAGGGGGACTATTTATGGACGGGGAGAATGTTGGCAAACTTTTTTCGCGTTAAGAAATCAAAGCAAAAATAGTCTGCTCTAGTTCAAAATCAAAAAAGAACAACAAACAAAAAACCTTTATATACAGATATTTAGGAGCATTGTTTTTTTAGACAAAAACGTCAATTTAGATTACTAGCGATTAAACAAGCACGTAGTCAGACGAATTCGTTATGGCGATCACGCAACTTTTTTGTTGTTTTACGGAACTTTAGAAAACACAGAATAAATCTTTGAAATTGCTCGCATAAAAATAGGTCAACTCTTTCACAGCTTGAAGCAAAATTGACGTTTTTAATGGAGGAACTGAATACTTGACCTTCCCCTTGCGGTAAGGTTTATTCTCAGTAAACGTTGATGGTTTAGAGAATAAAATTATGCTTCGATTTGATATTCCGCTGCATGGGCTTAACTGTATGGGCTGCGCTAGAAAAGTAGAGAAGGCTTTGGTTGAACAACATAAAGCAGTGATCACCGATCTCTCCCCTCATCGAGTCGAGTTTGAAAGTGAAAGCTCGTTTGATGAGGTGAATCAATCGATTGAAGCCCTATCCTATCGCTCCGGCTATCACCACCACCTTTCTTTAAGTGGCCTCAACTGCGGTAAGTGTGTTGCCAAGCTTGAGGCCGCGCTCTATGAACACCCGCTCGTGGCTACATTCTCTGCAAATAAAACGGAGCTGACTCTTCACACCGCCTTGACTCAATCGGATGTCATTGAGTTGGTTAAGCAGTTAGGCTATCAGGCACAGCAATGGGAAGAGACTATAAAGGAAGAACAACACGTCGCGATCGATTCCTCTTCTTCTACCTATTCTGAAGAGATCTCACAGGAAGCACAGAACACATCCACTACCCATCTGCTTATCAATGGGATGACCTGCGCTAGCTGTGTCGCATCGGTTGAAAAAGCATTACTGGCCGTAGACGGTGTGACCAAAGCGCAAATAAACCTCGCAGAGCAAAGTGCTTTGGTAATGGCAACTCGTCGCAATGAGGAACTGAACGCGCAATTGATCACCTCAGTGACACTCGCTGGCTATCAAGCCGAAATCATTGAAGACCTAGATGTACAACAGCAAAAGCAGATAGAACAACAAGAAGCGTTAAAAAGCCACCACAAAAAGAATGCCTGGCATGGCATGCTGATCGGCGCCCCACTGATGCTATGGGGAGTGTTCGGTGGCAATATGATGATCCGCAATAGTCAGGATCAATTCGCTTGGGCAATCGTCGGGGTTGTTTGCCTATGGTTGCTGGCAATGGCAGGACGTAGCTTTTTTACTAACGCTTGGCAAGCACTGACCCACAAGCGCGCAACGATGGACACTCTGGTTGCATTGGGTACAGGAGCAGCTTGGCTATTTTCTATGTTGGTCGTGCTCGTCCCAAGTTGGTTCCCAGTATCATCACGCCATGTCTATTTTGAAGCCAGTGCGATGATCGTTGGTCTCATCTCTCTAGGCCACTATATTGAAGCGAAAGCAAAAGCGAAAACCACGCAGTCATTGCAAGCGCTGATTAACCTTCAACCTAATGAAGCGACAGTCGTCACCGAAAACGGAGATGCTGTCATTTCGATCAAAAATATTACCGCAGGAATGATGTTGCGCATTAAGCCCGGCGAGAAAGTGCCTGTCGATGGCACAGTTGTGTCTGGCGAGTCATACGTTGATGAATCGATGCTGACAGGAGAGCCGATTCCTTGCCATAAAGCTCAAGGGCAGTTTGTCTCTGCGGGAACCATTAACCAAGACGGAACACTACTTATAGAAGCAAACAGTGTCGGCAGTAACACCATGCTATCTCGAATCATTTCAATGGTGAGAGAAGCACAAAGCAGTAAGCCTGCCATCGCTAAGCTCGCAGACCAAATCTCTTCAATCTTTGTACCTGTCGTCGTTGCCATCGCTTTGGTATCTGCGGCCATTTGGTATTTTGTCGGTCCTGATCCGAAAGCCAGCTATATGCTTGTCGTCGCGACAACCGTATTGATCATCGCATGCCCATGTGCGCTAGGATTGGCAACACCATTGTCGGTGACCGTCGGTGTGGGCAAAGCGGCCGAGCTAGGAATTTTAATCAAAGATGCTGATGTCCTTCAGTCCGCAAGCCAAATCAATACTGTGGTATTCGATAAAACAGGGACATTGACGCAAGGAAAGCCGACAGTTCAGCATGTCTTTGCAACCAACAATAATAGTGAGTGGTTACTCTCACTCGCGGGCTCACTGGAAAGACACTCCGAGCACCCTCTTGCGAAAGCGATCGTCCACGAAGTAACGAATAGAAACCTTCAATTTGAGGAGGTCGATAACTTTCAAAACCTGCGCGGAAAAGGCGTTACGGCTCAACTAAAAGGTCAGAAATTGTCTGCGGTATCTTTGCCGGTAGCACAGCAACAGGGTTGGGATTTAACTCAATGTGAGACATCCATTGTCGAGTGCAACTCGAAAGCCTGGACACCCATCATTGTTTCCCTAGATGAGCAGGTACTTGGATTGATCGCAATTTCAGATCCAATCAAAGAGGACGCGGCAGCCGCAATCCAAGCATTGAAAAGCATCCAGATAACGCCTGTTATGCTGACGGGCGACAATCATAACGTTGCCTCTGCGATAGCCAATCAGTTAGGGATTGAGCAAGTGATCTCGCAAGTATTACCTGATGAGAAAGCGCAGCATATCGCTGATTTACAAGCACAAGGTATGCGTGTTGCTATGATCGGCGACGGTGTCAATGATGCACCAGCCTTGGCTTTGGCCGATATCGGTATCGCAATGGGAAGCGGAAGTGACGTCGCCATTGAAAGCGCACAGATGACTCTGCTCAACTCTTCTCCATTTGCTGTGGTCAATGCGATTGAATTATCAAAGGCCACAGTGAAAAACATGAAACAAAACTTGTTTGGCGCCTTTGTTTATAACTCCCTTGGCATCCCTGTCGCTGCGGGTGTGCTTTACCCAGCGTTTGGATTTTTACTTAGCCCCGTTGTCGCTGGAGCTGCCATGGCAATGTCTTCGATTACCGTTGTCAGCAATGCAAATCGTCTAAGATTATTTAAAGCGTCTTCTCGCTTGTAGAGGTTACTATGAAAAGAAAACTAATTGCTCTTACCACTCTTGCTCTAATGTCTGGCCACCTTCTCGCGGCCGATGTGCTTAACCATAAGTCCCCTTACTGCGGTTGCTGTACGGAGTGGACAAAACATATGCAAGAAGCTGGGTTTAATGTCGAAGAAAAACTGCATGAAAACATGAATCCTATTAAACAGAAGTTAGGGGTAAAACCGGAACTGGCGTCTTGCCATACAGCCGAAATTAATGGTTTTGTGTTTGAAGGCCATATTCCAGCAGACGACATCAAAGCTTTCCTCGACAACCCGCCAAAAAATGCAAAAGGCTTGGCGGTACCCGGAATGCCAATGGGATCGCCGGGTATGGAGTACGGAGATAAGAAAGACGAGTACTCTGTCTACGCATTCAATGAGAAAGGCCAAGTCTTTGAGTATCGCCACTACAAAGGGAACTAACAGCAAAGCCCAGCATGACTGCTGGGCTTTTTGTTAAAGGACAGTATTAAAGTTCTTTAGAAGCCGTATGAAGCACCGAAAACAAAAGCATTGTTCTCATTGTCTGCTTGATTGCGGTACTCAAAATACGGTTGGACACCTTTACGCGTCCATGTTGCGCGAAGCTCGTGGTCCATAACGGACGCATCAATCATGTAAACGTTATTGTAGCTAAGCGCCAGCTCTTCATTCACCGTGTAAGCAATGCGGTTGTCCATGCGGAAATCAGTATCGTTATCCGCATCCGTTGCATCGATATGAGCACGGGTACGGTTGCTAATCGATAGACCGTTGTCAAAGTTGTAGCCAATTTTAACTAGCGGACGGTATTGAACACTCTCACCTTCAGACAAGAGATGTTGGTAACCTGCTGCTACCCACAAGTTATCGGTAATATTGTACGACTGCTCACCACCAATGGTGACATAGGCGCTTGAAGAGCTACCGTTGGTGTAAATTGGGTTGTCGGCTGTGCCCACATTTTCACGCTCAGTTGATAAGTCCCCTAACTGGATGCCATCGAATTCGGTGTAAACCGTAAAACCACCAATCGAGTTATCAAACGTATGACCTGCTTCTAATGTAGATGTCACATCTGAGCCATGTAGATCATCGGAATGAAACTGTACGTTACCTGTTACATATGAAGAACCCGCGAATGCAGTAGAAGCGAAAGCAAGAGAAAGCGCACTTAAAGTAAATAGTTTTTTCATGAAAATCTGCCTTAATCATTAAAGTTAGCCGCGGTTCTTATTTGGGTAATTCATCACCTCAGACCGCAAAGAAGAGTTGCCTCCCTGGCTTGATGGGTATCTTGGCGGATTAAATTTACGATAAAAAATAAATCAAAACTTTGTGCGATCTGCTTCACTGTCAAAAAGAAAAAACTAATTTAACACCTATAATTCAGTCACTTAAAAACTCCTAAATAAAACTATAGTGATTCGCGTCACGCATTTAGGTGGTTAGTGATCAAAATTCGTTATCTGCGGCACACCGAATTTAGCTTTCACTTAATTTTCAATAATAATAATTCGATCTCGATCACTGAATAATCACGTCTATCAATAGCTGATTTGGCGCGTTAATTTGGACTTGGACAGACATTTCAACGTATCTAGACGGCTCAATAACAAAAAAAGCTGCCTTTTAGGCAGCTTCTCGTTGATAACAATAGAATTAGCGTGAGACTAAATCTGACATCATCTCAATATGTCGATCATCATCATTCAGACATGGAATATAAGTAAAGCGCTCGCCACCATGTTCGGTAAAAATCTCCAAACATTGTTCCGAAATCTCTTCTAGCGTTTCTAAGCAATCCGAAGAAAACGCTGGTGCCATGATATCGAGCTTCTTAACACCTTTGGCAGGAAGCTTCTCCAATGTTTTATCGGTATAAGGCTGCAACCACTCTTCTCGCCCAAAACGTGACTGGTAGGTCATACCAATTTGTTCACTGCTTAGACCTAGCTCTTTCCCGAGTAGCTCTGTCGTGCGCTCACAGTGCTGAGGATAAATATCTCCGTTGTCAGCATAGCGCTTCGGAATGCCGTGATAAGAGCATAGCAAGTAATCCCCTTGGCCATTTTTCTCCCACGAACGCTTTACGCTCTCCGCCAGTGCCTTGATGTATAAAGGATGGTCATGATAATCACGAACAAATCGGTACTGAGGCATAACCGGAATGGCCTTGAACGCTTTGGTTAAGCCATCGGAAACCGCAGCCGTGGTTGTTCCAGAATATTGCGGGTAGAGTGGCAATACCGTGATTTCCTCTACGCCGCGCGCAAGCAAAGCTTCAACGCCAGTCTGCAAACTTGGATTTCCATAAGTCATCCCAAGCTCCACAGGCATATCGAGTTGCTTTTCTAGCTTACTAGCCTGACGTTGGGAATAAACCATCAAAGGAGAACCCTCGTCCATCCAAACCGTTTGGTACAGTTTCGCAACTTTTGGTGAGCGTATTGGCAATATCACACCGTGCAGAATCGGACACCACAACCAACGAGTCATATCAACCACACGATGGTCATGCAAAAACTGACTTAAAAAGCGTTTCACTGCAGGAGCTGTAGGTTCATCTGGCGTGCCTAAATTGACCAACAGCACACCTTGTTTTTTATTGTTCTGCATAACTTCCTATCTACACTTAAATGGTTCTTTACGGAAAGAAGATCGTTAAAGATCAACCTAATAAGCAAAAAAAAGCGACCCTATTGGGCCGCCTTCACTATAACAAATTTTCAAAAATCGCGGTTAGCAATTTATGCTAGTGCTTTCTCGATATCTGCACTTACTTCTGCAACTTGCTTAGTACCGTCGAATTTCAAGTACTTGGTGTTACCTGCTTCTGCTTCTTTACCGTAGTAGTTGATAAGTGGAGCAGTTTGCTCGTGGTATACACCTAGACGAGCGCGAACAGTTTCTTCTTTGTCGTCATCACGAACAACAAGATCTTCGCCAGTCACGTCATCTTTACCTTCCACTTTAGGTGGGTTGTAAACAATGTGGTAAGTACGGCCTGAAGCCAAGTGAGCACGACGACCCGCCATACGTTCAACAATCACGTCATCAGCGACATCGAATTCAATCACGTAGTCTACATCAACGCCCATCTCTTTTAGACCATCAGCCTGAGGGATTGTGCGTGGGAAGCCATCTAGCAAGAAACCTTTTTCACAGTCATCTTGAGCGATACGCTCTTTGATTAGACCAAGGATAATTTCATCAGAAACTAGCTGACCAGCGTCGATTACAGCTTTAGCTTGTTTGCCAAGTTCTGTACCTGCTTTGATAGCAGCACGCAGCATGTCACCAGTAGAGATTTGCGGAATACCGTATTTTTCCATGATGAAATTAGCTTGTGTGCCTTTACCTGCACCTGGAGCACCTAGAAGAATGATGCGCATGTTGAATCCTCTTAAGAAAATGATGATTTATACCGAAGCTCACTATGACTGACTTTGTCACGCTTCAAGGTAAGTTTCGGTATAACGGTTCAAACGTTTAACAATAAAACAGGCGTGCACATTACACGCCCGTTCGCTTCGTTTCAAGATTGCATTCTATCATACAATACTTTGTCGAAGCGTGAATTTAGACTAAAGAATGCTTAAACACTCACACTTAATGGCGATTTATAAGCGTTTTATTCACGATAAGCGCAAATAAATTAAAAAGCCCGCAAGTTGCGAGCTTTTCATTGATTTTAGCGTGTTAGCCCTTAGTCAAAAGCGAGTTGATTGCACCTAAGAACTGAGATGGATCGGCCATCGAGCCACGCTCAGCGAGCATTGCTTGACCAAGTAGCACTTCCACCCAACGACCAAAGGCCTCTTCATCCGCTTCGTCCGCCATTTGCTTAACCAGCGCATGCTCTGGGTTAATCTCGAAAATGTACTTCACTTCTGGGGCTGCTTGACCTGCAGCTTCAAGAAGCTTCGCCATCTGCGTTCCCATTTCAAAGTCATCGGTGACAACCACAGCTGGTGTTGACGCAAGCTTGAACGTCGTACGAACTTCTTTCACGCGATCGCCCAAGTACGCTTTCGTGCGTTCCACAACAGATTTAAACTCTTCTTCCGTCTCTTTCTGCTTTTCTTTTTCCGCTTCGTCTTCGAACTTGCTGAGATCAAGACCCGCTTTCGTGATCGACTGGAACTGCTTGCCGTCAAACTCAGTCAGGTAGTTCATCAACCACTCATCGATGCGATCAAACATTAGAACCACTTCGATGCCTTTGGCTTTGAATTGCTCCAAGTGAGGACTATTCTTCGCCGCCGCGTAACTGTCTGCTGTGAGGTAGTAGATCTTGTCTTGACCTTCTTTCATGCGCTCAACATAAGACGAAAGGCTCACGGTTTGCTCAGCAGAGTCTACCTCTGTAGAAGCGAAACGCAGTAGACCAGCCACTTTTTCTTTGTTGGCCATGTCTTCTGCTGGACCTTCTTTTAGTACAAGCCCGAACTCTTTCCAGAATGATTGATACTTCTCTTCATCATTCTTCGCCATACGCTCTAGCATCGTCAGTACGCGCTTAGTACACGCGTTACGTAACGACTGTGTGACTTTGTTGTCTTGCAGAATCTCACGCGAAACGTTCAGCGGTAGATCGTTTGAATCAATCAAACCACGAACAAAACGCAAGTATGACGGCATAAACTGCTCAGCGTCGTCCATGATAAATACGCGCTGAACGTACAATTTAAGGCCCGATTTATGATCACGGTTCATCATATCCCACGGGGCTTTCGATGGGATGTACAGTAGGCTCGTGTAGTCGTTTTTACCTTCTACGCGGTTGTGGCTCCACACTAGCGGATCGGCAAAATCATGGGAAACATGCTTATAAAACTCTTGGTATTCTTCGTCGGTAATGTCTGACTTGTTGCGAGTCCAAAGCGCTTGAGCCTTGTTGATTTGCTCCCACTTTTTCTCACCCGTTTCTTTTCCTTCATCATCGCGCTCTGCTGTTTGAATCGAAACCGGGATACCAATGTGATCTGAGTATTTGCTGATCACTTCACGTAGGCGCCACTCATTAAGGAACTCTTTGCCCTCTTCGCGCATGTGCAGGATGATGTCAGTACCACGAGACGCTTTGGAAATATCTTCGATGGTGTATTCACCTTCACCCGCCGAGTGCCACTGAACACCTTGCTCAGCCTCTAAACCTGCAGCGCGAGTGCGGACAGTTACCGCATCCGCAACGATGAACGCTGAGTAAAAACCAACACCGAATTGACCGATAAGTTGCGAGTCTTTCGATTGGTCTTCAGACAGCTTTGAGAAGAACTCCGCCGTACCAGATTTAGCAATTGTGCCCAAATGTTCAATCACGTCTTCACGGCTCATGCCGATGCCGTTGTCAGAGATGGTTAGCGTATTAGCATCTTCATCAAAAGACAGCTTTACGCCTAGGTCTGCATCACCTTGGTAAAGCTCAGGGTTAGACAAGGCTTGAAAACGCAGCTTGTCGGATGCATCCGATGCGTTAGAAATCAACTCACGTAGGAAAATCTCTTTGTTTGAGTAAAGAGAATGAATCATCAGGTGAAGTAACTGTTTGACTTCAGATTGAAAACCACGAGTTTCTTTGTTTTGTGTTGCTGTTTCGCTCATGTTCGCTCCATTACACCTATACCAATCAACCCTCTCGGTCTTGGAGAGGTTTTGACAAAGTTAATCTGCAAGTTAACATGAGGGTGACAAATGTAAATTCAAGGTCAAAATAGATAAAAACAGTGTTTTTTTACTTCAAACTTGACTATCCTTGTACCCCGAAAAAATCAAAAAAACTAAAAATCAGTCATACTCTCGACTTGTACACCGCCCCAACGGTGAAATTACTTACCTGAAACTTCAATAATAATGGCCGAAATTGATGAGCAATATAGGTACTAAGTTCAATTTAGCGAACCGATTCACGTTCGATCCAAATACTAATTCTCTTATCGATAGAGAGTGTGAAGACGAGCTCATTCGCTTAGGCAGTAACGAAAGTAGAATCTTGCTTCTACTGTGCGAGAAACCCAATGAAGTGATCTCTCGTAACGACCTGCATGACTTTGTATGGCGCAGACAAGGTTTTGAAGTGGATGACTCGAGCCTAACTCAGGCGATATCCACACTGCGTAAACTGCTAAAAGACTCGACTAAATCTCCTCAGTATGTGAAAACCGTGCCAAAACGCGGCTACCAATTGATCACAAGTGTCGAGCGAACCACTCCGTTGATGAGTGGCGAAAACCAAGCCGAAACTCTCCCTCCAGAGTCAACAGACGTTGGTTTAGAAGCGGTTGAAGAGTCAACGCTTCAAGAGAGTCTAACCGTTACGGAAGAAAACAGTGTCACGCCTCCTGCGGCAACTGCGCCTGCAGTGACACCGAAAAGCAAACTCATCAGTCGTATTGTCATCCTATTGGCGCTGTTTTTGCCACTCAGCGTGGTATTACTGACCAACCCTGCAGAGTCCAAATTCCGCCAAATTGCCGTGTTTGACAACACCACGATAAAGACGCCAATTAACCATCCTGACCTAACCAGTTGGTATCCGTCGATTGAGCAATGTGTCAAAAGATACAACGAGACTCATACAGAAGCACTTGCACCGATTGAAGTGATTGCAACTGGTGGTCAAAACAACCAGTTGGTGTTGAATTACATTCACTCACTTGAACATTCAGGTGAAAACATCACACTGCGTATTTTCGCTGAACAAAAAGATCTCGGTAAAGTTTGCCAATAGGATATATGACGATGAATCAAAAATTAGCCGCAGGCCTACTGGTTGTTTCCGCTCTTTTTAGCAGTTGGCTCTATTGGGGAAGCGACCTCAAAGTTGAACAAGTTCTGACTTCTAAAGAATGGCAGTCAAAAATGGTGACCGTGATTGCAACGCCGCTTCAAGAGCAACAAGAAGAGTCTGTTGGACCTCTGCGAAAAGCGGATGTGACGTCTAATGTGAAGTACCTGCCTAACCAAACTTACATTCGCGTTTCAACCGTTCGCCTGTTTGCAGACGATAGCGACATAGAAGAAAACGACGTCGTGATCAATATTTCTGAAACCGGAGAGTGGGATATCAGTGACAACTATTTGTTGGTGAATCCAATAGAGTTTAAAGACATCTCTGCCGCTCAAAGCAAAGAGTTCACGCCGCAGCAGCTAGAGCTTATTACTCAGCTTTTCAAAATGGACGCCCAGCAAAGCAGACGTATCGACATCGTCAATAATAAAACACTACTATTGACCAGCTTGAGCCACGGCTCCACAGTTCTTTTCTCAAACTAACAACCAACCAAGGGGCAGGACGCCCCTTTTTGTGTAAACCTAATGGACTGGATAAACACCTTTGGCCTTTTTTGGGGCTCTTTTCTCGCCAATACACTTGCCTCACTCTCTGGTGGAGGCGCGGGTTTACTGCAATTTCCTCTACTGATATTTTTGGGGCTCCCATTCTCCGTAGCTTTAGCAACACATAAAGTGGCTAGCGTAGCACTGGGTATCGGCGCGGCTTTTACCCACATAAGAAACCGTACTTTTGACTACCGTGTCGCCCTGTATGTTGTTGCTGTTGGCAGCATTGGGGCCGTCATCGGAGCAAACATCGTCCTTTTGATTCCCACAGACATCGCCGAGACACTCCTCGGGGTGATGATATTGGCGATTGGTATTTATTCACGGTTCAAGAAGCAGCTTGGCCAGCAAGAAACGCCGATTCATCGAACCCGGACAGGTTGGTTTATAGGTGGAATAGGATTAATGATCATTGGCATAATCAATGGCTCATTAACCGCTGGGTCAGGCCTATTGGTAACCATATTTCTGGTGCGTTGGTTTGGCTACAGCTACAAACAAGCCGTTGCACTGACCTTAATCTGTGTCGGTTTGTTTTGGAATGGGGTTGGCGGACTGGCCATTGTTCAGGCTGGTGCACCAATATATTGGCCTTGGCTGCCTGTACTGCTGCTCGGCTCTTTTGCCGGCGGTAGCTTGGGAGCCTATTTAACAACTCGCTATAGCAATCAGTTTATTAAAGTGTGCTTCGAGCTGTTGACGTTTGCCATAGGCATCAAATTACTACTTTAGATGGAGAGAGAGATGGACAAAGCCATTATCGACATATTTTATTGCCGCCAGTGTAACTGGATGTTGAGATCGACATGGCTGTCACAGGAGTTGCTGCATACATTCAGTGAAGAGATCGAATCCGTCTCTCTCCATCCCGATACTGGCGGTCGGTTCGAGATCCACTGCAATGGCCAGTTGATTTGGGAGAGGAAACGAGATGGCGGCTTTCCAGAAGCCAAAGTGTTAAAGCAGCGAGTTCGAGACCTTATCGATCCCGAGCGAGATTTAGGTCACTCAGACAGTAAATAAGGCAGCCCAACGCTGCCTTAATCAACATCAGCGCAACGATACCGACGCGATTTTTTCTCCGCCAAAAGCGACAACAGAGAGCGTATCGTTCTCCAACAACCCAAAGCTCGCCACATACCCTTCACGAGGAAACGTCACTGAACCTGGATTAAAAATAAATTGCTCGCCATCTCGCATCGCAACAGGAACGTGGCTATGGCCATGGACGATTGCGTCACCACTGCGCAATGCTGGGCGTTTCGCTGCGTTATAAAGGTGTCCGTGAGTCAGAAACAGGCGTTGCCCCGACTCGAGAAGCACCCATGCATAGTCCATCATCATCGGAAACGAGAGTAGCATTTGATCCACTTCACTATCACAGTTACCGCGCACAGCGATAATACGATCTGCAAACTGGTTTAATCGCTGTGCAACTTGTGGTGGATTGTACCCTTCCGGAACAGGGTTCCTTGGGCCATGATTCAATACATCACCCAACAGAACCAAAGTTTGTGCACCAGAACGTTCAAACTCCACTAACATCTTATCAGTTGCAGGCAAACAGCCATGCAAATCAGAGGCAAAAAACAGCTTCACAACACAGTCTCCTCAAAAATAATGAGGGCATTGTACGTAATTAGCGGTTCTCCGTCATCCTAGCCATGCCGTTAATCACAATGTTGTTGTAGCTGACCATGCCGATGACTTCACCGTTATCAATCACAGGCGCGCGGCTAATGCCAAATCGCTCAAACAGCCTTGCACAATACTTCACATTCATGTCTGGAGAGACGCTGAGCGCAGGCTTTGTCATGATTTCGTATAGGTTGGTTCTTTCCGGTGAGCGGTTCTTTGCCAATACTTTTTTCGCAATGTCGTTCATCAATACCAAACCGTATTCGTCATCATCATTTCGCTTATTGACCACCAGCGCCTTAACCCGATGTTCTCTGGCTAAATCAATGCCTTCACTTACCGTCCTGAGGCCGTCAATCATGACATAATTGCTTGCCATTACATCTCTAACTCGGATCTTCTCATGACTACTCATAACTCATCCTCAACCACTTTTGTTAATTGCTCGACTTGATGTGCGACACCGACCGCGTCTTCTATATCAATCTGGACTGCAATACCTTGCCCTGACTCCTGATCGAACTCCCCCACATCGTTGATTGTTTCAAGAATATGCCGAGACAAATGCTCTTCGACCACAAACAGCAACACATCTCTTTGCACTTCTAGCGTTAAACCAAAGAAGGTGCGCTTCTTATTCAACCCCTCTCCTCTGGCATTATTAATCACCGTTGCTCCTGTCGCTCCGGCATCTCTCGCCGCATCCAAAACCTTGTCGGTTTTACTGTCTTCAACAAAAGCTAGAATCAATTTAAAGCGCATCATCGCTCTCCTCTTTCACCGACTTTTGATCCAGTCGACGAGTTAACTGGGCATAGCCCATCACGGAAATCATTGGAAAAAGGCTGGCAAAGGCAATCAAGCCAAAACCATCAATCATAGGACTTCGCCCCGGAACCGTCGATGCCAACCCCAACCCAAGAGCGGCAACTAAAGGAACCGTGACAGTGGACGTTGTTACGCCGCCAGAATCATAAGCCAGTGGCACGATAAATTTAGGGGCATAGAAGGTTTGAATCACAACCACGATGTAACCAGCAATAATGTAGTAATGGATAGGATCCCCCGCGACAATACGATAACTGCCAAGAGAAATCCCGATGGCCACGCCAAGCGCCACCGCGATCCGCAAGCCATTAACACTAATCGCCCCACCAGACACTTGATTCGCCTTGATGGCGACAGCAATAAGTGACGGCTCGGCAATCGTGGTACTAAAGCCTATACAAAAGGCAAACAAGTAGACCCAGTAATAGTCAGGCCAACTAACGCCGCTACTCTCTGATATCTTAAACTGAGACAAAAATTCGGGCGCTGTCAGCTGCACTGCCATGGTTTCGCCAAGTGGAAATAGTGCCATCTCAAGCCCAATAAGAAACAGAGACAACCCCAAGATCACATAGAGAAAGCCCAAAAGCACTTTAGCGAGGTTGTTGACGGGCTTGCGCAAAACCACAAATTGAAAACCAAAGATGATGGTGGCGATCGGAAATACATCGCGAACCGTACCGATGAAGGTGTCGATAAACTGGGAAACATCTATCATGCGATCACCATTCCATAGATCATGACAAACATCATCGGTAACAGGGAGGCAAACGCAATCAAGCCAAAGCCGTCAATCATGGGGTTACGCCCTTTGATAGCAGAGGCAAGCCCTACTCCCAATGCCGTCACCAAAGGGACTGTAATGGTCGATGTCGTGACGCCCCCTGAGTCATATGCCACCCCGATAATACTTTCTGGCGCAAACATAGTGAGAACAACGACACCAATGTAGCCGCCGATGATCATGTATTGAATCGACCAACCTTTTAAGATGCGAAGTACGCCAAGCATAATCGCGAAACCCACGGACAAAGCCACAGTAAATCGCAAGCCGTCTGCATACTGCTCCATCGCATTGGGGCTATGCTCTATCATTCCGCCTTCTGCGGCAACTTCAGCCGCTTCATCGGCGACCGCTGTCAATGCGGGCTCTGCGACAGTTGTGCCAAAACCAAGGCAAAAGGCGAACAACATAAGCCAAAAAACGCTGCCCTTGCGAGCGAACGACTGAGCCATGGACTCACCAATTGGAAACAACCCCATCTCAAGGCCAAATATAAATAGCGTCAAACCTGAAACAACCAACAGCAGCCCAACCAAAATAGACAACAAGTTTGGCAACGGCTCTTGAAGAACCAGTAGCTGAAAAAAAGCAATCACTGCAATTATGGGAAGTAAATCTCTCAAACTTCCAAGAAACGCTTTAATTAGCGCTGTCATTGCTTCCATCATGAATCCCTATCCCGAATCTTTCATCAATGATGGCAAATGAAACCGTGCTTTGGTGTGACTTACATTACGCGGAAATCAATAAACGTAACAAAATGTTAATTTTGTGATAATCGTTGTGCCGCATCAATTGGTGATCCTATTTTGTGCTAACTCGCTATAATTATTAGAATTAGTAAAAAATGGCGTTCCTATTGGTCAGCATAGGAGGAAAAGGAGATATGGATGAAAATACTACTAACCGGTGGTACAGGTTTTATTGGCAAAGAGTTACTTAAACACTTCACCACGCACGATGTAGTGTTACTCACTCGCTCGCCACAAACTGCAAAATCCATTGTCTATTTCGCTGATATGGGAAATGTCTCTTATATATCGAACCTCGATGCCTACCACGATTTGAATGAGTTTGATGCCGTCATTAACCTTGCTGGAGAACCGATTGCCGATAAGCGTTGGAGTAAAAAGCAGAAACAAGAGATTTGTGATAGCCGTTGGACGTTAACTGAAAAAATCGTTGATCTCATTCACGCGAGCACATCTCCACCATCAGTGTTTATCAGCGGCTCTGCAGTCGGCTACTACGGCGATCAACAGGAGCATCCGTTTGATGAAGCACTGCATGTCCATAATGACAGTTTTCCTCACCACGTATGCGCCAAATGGGAGACCATCGCAAACCGTGCTCGCTCCGCGTCAACCCGAGTGTGTATCTTACGCACTGGGATCGTACTGGCACCTGAAGGTGGGGCGTTAAACAAAATGCTGCTGCCTTACAAGTGCGGATTAGGTGGCCCTATTGGTAGTGGCAAGCAGTACATGCCATGGATACACATGTTGGACATGGTGAGAGCCATCGTCTATTTACTGAAAACAGAACACGCAGACGGAGAGTTCAACCTCTGCGCCCCTCACCCTGTCACCAACGCCCAGTTTAGTAAAACACTTGCCAAGTCGTTAAATCGCCCTCATTTTTTGTTTACGCCGAAATGGGTGCTCAAGCTAGCGATGGGAGAAAGCTCAACGCTTCTGTTTGATAGCCTTAGGGCAAAACCCAAAAAGCTGACAGAACTCGGCTTTCGCTTCAGTTACTCACGAATTGAACCCGCGTTGAAAAACTTGTTACAACATCATGACTAATCTTTTACTCTATCCAAGATCAAGGATAAGTAGAGTAAGAGAAACTGATGAAGACCATTTTAATCACCGGATGTTCGACTGGAATCGGGTACGTTTGTGCTCACGCATTACATCAACGTGGATACCAAGTGATTGCGTTATGCCGACAGCAAAAAGATGTACAACGGCTAAAAGAGGAAGGACTCCATTGTGTACAACTCGACCTATCCAACAGCGAGAGCATCTCTAATGGTCTGCAAGCGGCGTTAGCGATAACAGGCGGCAAGCTAGACGCTCTATTTAACAATGGCGCATATGGGCAACCGGGAGCCCTAGAAGATTTACCCACGCAAGCGCTAAGAACTCAGTTTGAAACGAATTTCTTTGGTTGGCATGAGTTGGTAACTCAAGTATTACCTATCATGCGTAAACAAGGTCACGGACGCATTGTACAAAATAGTTCTGTACTAGGATTTGCAGCCATGAAATATCGTGGCGCTTACAATGCCTCCAAGTTTGCTTTAGAAGGTTGGACCGATACCTTGAGATTAGAGCTTTGTGAGACAAATATTCACATTAGTCTGATAGAACCGGGGCCAATTGAAACTCAATTCAGAGCCAATGCGAAGAATGCCTTTCTTAAATGGGTAGATACCGAGAACAGTTACCATAAAGCAGAATATCAATCTCAATTGCAAAGGCTTGAAAACGAATCGTCCAACAACGCATTTGTGCTGCCAGCCGAATCTTGTGTTGCTCCGCTCATTCATGCGCTGGAAGCATCAACTCCCAAGATACGCTATCGCGTTACGACCCCCACAAAAGTCTTCGCCTTGTTAAAGCGTCTACTACCAACCCGAGTGCTCGATCAGATATTGCGACGAGCAGCATAAAAAATAACGAGTCGATGTAATTTTATCGTAATAATTGGACGTTATCTTAGTCACTGAAGATTGCTCTTCCACATAATTAAAGCGTTACATTCGGTAAAATAACATGACACTTAACCAACTCAACTGGATCGGTGTGGGTGTTGCGCTAACTCTGTTTATCGTTCTATAAACACCTTCGCTTGCTATTTAGTCGCAAAAACACCGCCAAATTGGCGGTGTTTTTGTATTATTCAGCCCCTTGCCTTGAAGTCTCTCTGCTGCGCCCATATCTTTCTTTGTACGAACAAAGTGCAAGGACTCTTTACATGCAATCACCATTTATTGTCGAGCTTAATGAACAGAACTTCCGCCAAGTGCTTGAAGGCTCAATGCAAACTCCCGTACTGGTGCATTTCTGGGCACCAATGAGCCAAGAAAGTGCTCAAGTGATCCCTGATCTGCAGATGCTTGCTCAGCAATACAACGGTGCCTTTACACTCGCGTTGCTTAACTGCGAACAAGAGCAAGTGATAGCGAGCCAGTTTGGCGTTCAAGCCATTCCAACCATCGCACTGTTCGTTAATGGCCAAGCCGTTGATGGCATGGGCGGACCTCAAGCTATTGAAACCATTAAAGAGATGCTTACCAAGCATCTACCTAGTCAAGATGAAATGATCCTAAAGCAAGCAAGCGAACTCATCCAAGCCGGTGACCACGCACAAGCTTTACCTTTGCTAGAAGGTTTAGATGACACCGTTAAACAAAAAGGTGACGTGAAACTCGCGTTGGCCAGTTGTTATCTAGAAACCCAGAAATTTGACCAAGCGAAATCGCTACTTGAACATATCCCACTTGAGTATCAAGACAATTTCTACAAAGGCCTCATCGCTAAACTAGAGCTGCACGCTCAAGCGGCGAATAGCCCAGAGATCCAATCGTTAGAAGCGTCTCTTAGTCAAGCGCCTGAGGATACAGACATCGCAAACAAATTAGCACTCGCCTACCACCAAGTGAACCGTGATGAAGAGGCTCTAGAGTTGCTTTGGAGTTACCTAAAAACCAACCTCAATGCGCTCGATGGTGAAGTCAAAAAATCATTTATGGATATTTTAGCGGCGCTTGGACAAGGTAACCCAATTGCGGGGAAATACCGTCGACAGCTCTACTCCATTCTTTACTAGCCGTCCATTAGCACCTTCTAAATCATGCAGTTAAAGCCGGTTTATCCGGCTTTTATTCTATCGAAACTTAGCTTTAGTTCTCATTTCTGTCATTGTTTCAAGTGGTTAAATAGGCAACAATCGACATAGATACTGATATAAGGAACTCAAAATGGCTATTGATTCGTTGATTACCATCGGTGTACTGCTCTTCGTTATCATTGCACTCATCATTGCTGCCGTGAAAACGGTCCCTCAGGGCAACAATTGGACGGTGGAACGCTTTGGGCGCTATACGCATACACTTCGTCCCGGCCTCAATATGATTATCCCTTTCATCGATGGAATTGGTCATAAGATCAATATGATGGAGCGGGTTCTCGATATTCCAGCGCAAGAGGTCATTTCAAAAGACAACGCGAACGTGACTATCGACGCCGTGTGTTTTGTTCAAGTCATTGACGCACCAAAAGCGGCCTATGAAGTAAATGACTTAGAACATGCCATCCGAAATTTAACACTCACCAACATTCGTACCGTATTAGGCTCCATGGAGCTTGATGAAATGCTGAGCCAGCGTGACCTCATAAACAGTCGCTTATTGACCATTGTTGACGATGCGACAAACCCTTGGGGCGTGAAAGTGACTCGAATTGAAATCAAAGATGTTCAGCCCCCAGCAGACCTCACTGCTGCGATGAATGCACAAATGAAAGCAGAGCGTAATAAGCGTGCTGATATTTTGGAAGCGGAAGGCGTTCGACAAGCTGAAATCCTTAAAGCGGAAGGCCACAAGCAGTCCGAGATATTAAAAGCGGAAGGGGATAAGCAAGCCGCTATACTTCAAGCAGAAGCTCGTGAACGCGCAGCAGAAGCAGAAGCGAAAGCAACCGCGATGGTTTCTGAGGCAATTTCAAAAGGTGATATGCAAGCGGTGAACTACTTTATCGCACAGGGCTATACCGATGCACTTAAATCCATTGGGCAAGCTGAAAACGGTAAGATCATCATGCTTCCTCTTGAAGCATCCGGTTTGATGGGCTCAGTGGCTGGTATTGCGGAGATGTTCAAGCATCAGTCTAAACAAGATAAGTAGAGGCGATTTTGTTCGAGTTACTTGATTCAATTAATCATTGGCACTGGTTGGCATTTGGTCTGGCACTTCTCGCAGTTGAACTGCTCGGTACCGCAGGATATTTCCTCTGGCTGGGTTTGTCAGCATTAATTGTTGGTGCTGTTTTAACGGTTGTGCCGATGAGTTGGCAACTTCAATGGACCTCATTCGGAGCTTTCTCTTTAATCACGACTTGGTTATGGTGGCGTAGGCAGTTATCACAGGACAAACGCAGTGATTCACGACGCCAGCTCAACCAAAAAGAAAAGCAGCTAATCGGTGAAGTCGTTACACTCAGTGAAGACTTTCCTTCAGGGAAAGGTCGAATCAAGCTAGGAGATACGACTTGGACTGCCAGATCAGAGACCCCTCTGCAAGCAGGCACCCAAGTTGTAGTTACCGATGTAGATGGAATCGTGCTTACCATTAAGCAAAAGAATTGAGTTTTTAAACCCGCTAAACGTAAAAAGCGCGGCAAAATGCCTCGCTTTTTTCGTTTTTACTCTACTAAGAAAAACTTACAACGAAATCAGCACAAATTAAGTGCGCTATATTTTCCCCCAACGAGCAAGACAGAATACCACCTACCCTTTCCAAACAGATTATTTCATGAACTTAGAGCGTAGTTCGCAGCAGAGTTACTAGGTTATTTATTGTCGAAAAAATTGAATTTTTCAATTATTTTTGATCTTAACTGAATTCTCACCATACTTATTGACGAACCTTGCTCTACTAAACTAATTAACTAGAGGTCTGTTATGAAATTCGTATCAATTTTGTTCGCTGCAACATTAGCAATAAGTCCGGTTCTATCTCACGCATCTCAAAATGCTGGGCATGTCTTTGGTGCAGGCATTGATTGCACGTTTAGCGACGGAAGCGTCAAACATCTTCCACGTGAGTTATGTAAAGCATATGGAGGAGAGTCCAATTAACACGCTGGAAACGCTACGAAGCTAAATTCTATATTGGCTTCGTAGCCTAGGTTTACTAAAACTTGTAAAAGTCCGCCCCCAAGAAAGCGTCCCACCCTCTTTGCCACTCAGCTTTAATCATTACTTCTTGAGGTTGCCCGTCACACTGATTCGTGTATCGCGTCCCTGCAATCCCTTTCTCAAAGGCTTTAAAAGGATCACAATAGATTTCTTTGCCCGCCTTATATCCGCTTTCATAAGCCACTTGATCGAAAGAGACTTTTTCCTTTAAATCAGCAAGCACATCATTATCATATTGGAACCCCCGAGAACCGAAACGTTCGCCCTGACCATACCAATACTCTGCAGCTGTTTTTGGTTGGCTAGTACATGCTTGTAATGCGATAAGTACAATGGCAACAAACCATATTTTTGTCATTTTAGCCTCCGGATTGAAACGAAAAAAGCTGAGCATTACGCTCAGCTTTTAGACAGTAGATTCGATTACTGGTTCAGATACTTATTACTTAACTGCGAAAGGAATAGTTAGCATAAGTTTGAAATCAGTCTCGTCTTGGAACAAGTTAGTGTAACCAGCCCAGTTTGGAGCATCTGTATCGTTGAAGTACTCAGTGTAGTAGAACGAGATGTTCGCATCTTTCAGAGCACCAGCTTGGATTGCATAGTTCGCAAAGAAGCTGTAAGCGTACTCTTTAAGGTCTTTGTAGCCTTCAGCTTCTGCACCGAAACCAAATGCACCACTTACACCTGCGCTAAAGCCTTTACCGCCGATATCAGAGAAGTCACGAGATGCAGATAGGAAACCTGCGAATTCGCCGTCGTGGTTAAAGTCAGAACGGTTGTTCCACCAGATGTCGTATGCACCATTTGAGCCACCGTATTGGCTAGTTAGGCGATAAGCCATATTACCTGATGCGCCATCAACATTAGACTCAGCTGACGTGTATGTTGCTTCCGCACGGTAAGAGTATTGGCCTGAAGCGAAAGAAGTCAGCATTGCTAGCTGGAATGCAGTGCTGTCGTACTGCTCTTCATCATCTACGATGTATAGTTGTGGAGACCAGTAAACGCCGCCGTCAGTAGTGCCTTTAACTTTGACGTGGAAGTTCTTACGCTCACCACCAGTCAATGCACCGTAACCAACATCAACAAGAATATCGTTATCGAACGTGTAACGACCACCTAGAGAGTATAATGCACCAGCATCTTCGCCATCAGTCGTTTGGAAAGTGTAAGTACGCTTGAACCAAGGAGCTTTGTACTCTTCAGCAACAACTAGACCAAGGTCGAAACCACCCACTTTCGCGCCCACTTCACCACCTAGGTATGTACCAGGAGCAAAAGACCAGTTAACGCCTAGAGAGCTTGGTACAGAAGGTTGGAAGTAACCTAGCTTAGCGGTAGCCATATCACCAAACTTGAATTTCGCTGCTGCAGTAGCAAACGAGACTCCATTGTCAGTACAATCTGCATCCCAAGTTCCTGAACAACCTGTTTCCGCTACTTTGTCGTAAGGATTGTTTACGTTCCAGAAATTCATTTCATGGTCTGGGCCACCGTTTTGCCACATATCGAATGTGCTGTAGATAACAAAGTCTGCACCCACAGTGTCAGCAACGTAACCAGAATTAAAGCCAAGGTTTGCAAACACAGAACCGTGGTCTAAGTTTGTAGTTTTTTCAGTATCAGAACCATTTGCGTTCACATTGCCGCGAACACGATCACGCATGAAGAAGTTCACGTTACCGCTGATTGCTGACTCACCGAAAAATTGTGAAACCGCACCTGCGTAATCTGGGCCCAAGTTATCTTGGTTAGCCATAGCCGGAGCCGCTGCGATTGCTCCTACTAGTGCTGCTGTAATTGCAGATACTTTAAACATTTTGTCCATGGAAAAACTCCTAAAAATGGATATAGCTGTTTTTTCTTTTTTCTCACCTTAAGTTGGCCGCCGAAGGGAGAACTCATTTCCTATGTTGAAAACCGCAAATTAACCTTAATCTTTGATTTTCTATTTCCTGCATACACACTGTGTATCCATGCACTTAGACTAACTTCGCGAAGCAAAACATCAATGAGAACTTTCTTTTCATCTAAAAAAATATGACCCGCTACAAATTTTTATAGCCTTAGTGATCGTGATCTCCATTAAACAGAACGAAAGACTCAATAAAACAAAAAGCACTTTAAATACAATGAATTAAAAATAAAAATAACTAAAATCATATTGAAGTGCATCGCACTTTATTAAGTTAGAAGCTCGAATTTAATTTTATTTGAAGATGATCACTGACGATAAATCTCATTTTTAAAAGGCTCAGACACTAGTTATTTCAAGACAAAAAAAAGCCACCTAATGGTGGCTTTCACGTTATTTTTCATATTTATAACAGGTCAATAAGATCCTGCTCAGTTCGAATTTCCACGCCCAATTCTTGAGCCTTCGACAACTTTGAGCCCGCATTTTCGCCAGCGAAAAGAATGTCTGTTTTTTTCGACACACCGCCAGTCACTTTTGCTCCTAAATTTTGTAGAGCCGCTTTGGCATCATTTCGAGACAACTGAGATAGGCTACCTGTTAATACCACTGTTTTTCCAGCAAGTGGCTGAGGAACATCCTCGCCTTTCTCTTCAATATCAGGCCAACATATTCCCTGTGCAATTAAATCGTCAATAACATTCTGGTTGTTATCTTGGGCAAAAAAGGCCGTGATGTGACTCGCCACAATATCGCCAATATCAGGAACCGCAATCAACTGCTCATGACTTGCCGCTTTAATCGCATCAAGCGTTTTAAAGTGCAGCGCCAAATTTGCAGCCGTCGCTTCGCCAACTTCACGAATACCCAGCGAGTATAAAAAGCGTGCCAATGTGGTCTCTTTTGCTTTTGCCAGAGCATCAACCACATTCTGTGCAGACTTCGGCCCCATACGGTCGAGCACAGTAATAATTCCCGCCGAGAGCTTGAATAAATCAGCAGGTGTCTCGACCATCTCTCGGTCTACCAACTGCTCGATGACTTTGACCCCTAGTCCATCAACGTCCAACGCTTTTCGCGAAACAAAATGCTTCAACGCTTCTTTGCGTTGCGCCTGACAGACAAGACCACCCGAGCATCGTGCAACAGCCTCACCCTCAACGCGCTCTACTTGCGAATCACACACAGGGCACTGAGAAGGGAACACAATCTCTCTCGCGTCATCAGGACGACGCTCAGCCACGACAGAAACTATCTGTGGGATAACGTCACCCGCTCGGCGTATTACGACACTGTCTCCAATATTTACGCCTAGGCGAGCAATTTCATCCGCATTGTGCAGCGTGGCATTACTTACCGTCACACCACCTACAAACACTGGCTCCAGTTTCGCCACTGGTGTTATTGCGCCTGTACGACCGACTTGAAACTCGACATCGTTCAGTAGAGTAATTTCTTCTTGCGCAGGAAATTTATACGCAATGGCCCAGCGAGGCGCTCTCGCAACAAAACCAAGGCGCTCTTGAAGTTCAATCGAATCTACTTTGATAACCACGCCGTCAATTTCGTAGGCGAGTTGGTCACGACGCTGCAATATGTCTTTGTAGTAAGCTTTAACATCATCCAAGCTCTCAACCTGACGAGTCTCAGGGCACATTGGTAACCCCCAAGATTTCAACTGCAAAAAACGCTCATAGTGACTTTTGGACAATGCCGCGCCTTCAACCACGCCCACACTGTACGCATAAAAGCTAAGCGGTCGTTTCGCAGTAATTCTAGAATCGAGCTGACGTAAGCTGCCCGCAGCGGCGTTACGCGGGTTCACAAACACTTTTTCACCTTTTTTCAAAGCGTGTTCGTTGAGCTTTTCAAACCCTGCCTTAGGCATAAAAACTTCACCACGCACTTCAATACGCGCTGGCCATCCTTCACCACATAGTTTCAAAGGAATCGCTTTAATGGTTCGCACGTTTTCTGTGATGTTTTCACCTGTTGCGCCATCACCTCGAGTCGCCGCTTGGACCAAAACGCCATTTTCATAGAGTAAGCTCACCGCAAGACCATCAAGTTTAGGCTCACAACAAAATGCCTCAACCGAGCTGCCCGCTACGCGGTCCAGCATACGCTTGTGGAAAGCGTTCAATTCATCATCATCAAAAGCATTATCGAGAGACAGCATCGGGATTTCGTGAGCCACAGGGGTAAAACCATCCAACGGAGCTCCCCCCACTCGCTGACTTGGAGAATCAACTGAGATCAGATCAGGGTTTTGCGCTTCTAGCTCAATCAACTCTCTCATCAAACGGTCGTATTCCGCGTCGGGGATTTCCGGAGCATCCTCGACGTAGTACTTAATACCGTGATAATGCAGGCTCTCACGTAACTGATTGAGTTTTTCTTGAATCTGTTGCGACATAACTAACTCTGATTATAAATAGGTTGGAATCACGTACCGCATTGCAAAGCGGTGAAATGTTTGGCCATCTAGTATGGCGAGGCATGCTAACGTTATCAATCATCTTGAGCACGCCAGAAGTAATAAAGGCCCCGAATCGGAGCCTTTACAGAAAGCAAATAGCTATTCTAAGCAGTGGTTGCCGATTTAAACTTCTGAATTTGCGCTTTGTACCCATCGATACGATTAGGTGTCATTAGGTTACGGGCATCATCAAGCACATTGGCACCTAAATCATCAGCAATCTGTTGCGCTGTTTTCAGCATCAACTTGAAGTTTTGATCCGGCTCACCGTAACAAGGTAGCGTCATAAAGAAAGAGATACCTTTGGTCGTAAACTCAGCGGGATCATCATGCTTCAGCGTTCCAGGCTGCATCATATTGGCGACACTGAATAGCACTTTTCCGGTGCCTGACAAATCAGAATGACGATGGAAAATATCCATCTCTCCGTAAAGCAAACCATTTTGCTGCATGCTGTCAAAAAGTTTGGTTCCGACAAATGGTTCATCACCAGCGCAGTGAACGTTCAGTACAATCACTTCCATTTCTGGTTCACTTTGTGGCTCCGAATCTGCGGGGCTAGGCGTCGATTCGACTTCAGGCTCAACATTCGTCACTGGTTCAAGGCTGTCTTCAACCTCATCAAGTGATTGAGTAGAAATAGAAGGGACGTCCAACTCTGTCTCATCGAGGTGACGGGTTTGGGGTGTCGTATCCACCTCGTCTTGATAGCTATCAATCAATGGGTCAGCCAACACAGGTTCTGGCGCGAACTCAGGCTCTTTACGTTCCTTGCGGATAATTTCAAAGTCATCTTCAGGTGCAAAGCCTCGCTCAGGCAATACGTCCGACTCTTCATCACCTTCGACATCTAGCTTACGCATTGGCTTATTGCCAAACTTTGTCGACCCTTCTTTTTTGCTTGTCCACAAACCGTGGAACAATAAAGCGGCAATCGCTAAAGCTCCAACAATTATCAGTACGAATCGCAGTTCCTGCATTTTTAGCTCTCAATTCTTCAATAAAAACGCCTAGGGGCATCAATATTGAATTGGGTTATATCTAAACTTCAGTAACTCTACCAAAACTCCACCCTGTTTTAGAACAACTTAATGTTAGAAGTTCCGAGAATGTTGTGATTTTGAACACGCTTTTTTCTTGTTAAGATAGCCAACGTTCGTTTTTAAAACAGTAAGTGACACTCAACTATGGATTACTCTCAACACCAACGCAGTGGATTTGGTTACTTTTTCTATGGCCTCAATCTCGCCATGCGACCTGGCATTCGACAGTTCGTGCTACTGCCACTTTTGGCCAATGTTATTCTAGTCGGCGGTGCGCTTTTTTATCTTTTTTCGCATTTAGACGTTTGGATCGAACACCTCATTGGTCAGCTTCCTGAGTTTCTGTCTTGGCTTAGCTACTTATTGTGGCCGTTATTGGTTCTCACCATACTGGCGACGTTCTCTTATTTCTTTAGCACCCTAGCAAACTTTGTTGCGGCACCGTTTAACGGCTTGCTGGCTGAAAAAGTTGAAGAACACTTAACTCAACAAAAAGTGAACGAGGATGGCTTGCTCTCCACTATAAAGGACACACCAAGAATCCTCGCTCGTGAATGGCGAAAGCTCGTCTACGTATTGCCAAAAGCAATCGGGCTTTTTTTACTGCTGCTAATCCCTGCGCTCGGTCAAACTATTGGCCCCTTTCTTTGGTTTGCTTTTACGGCTTGGATATTGGCCATTCAGTATTGTGATTACCCGTTCGATAATCACAAGATAAGCTTCAACGACATGCGTAACAATTTGAAACAAAAACAAGGCAAAGCGTATTCATTTGGTGCCTTGGTTAGTATTTTTACGACAATCCCTATTCTAAATCTTATTGTGATGCCTGTTGCCGTCTGTGGTGCTACCGCAATGTGGGTTGCAGAGTTCAAAAAGTAATAAACTCAAGGGGGCGAATGCGCATCATTTGCCCCGTTATTCTCTTTTTGCTCAGTACAAGTTCATATCATATAACTTTTTAATCCTTTTCTAGTTTTTTCAGCTGTCCTAATCTCTACCCAGTCAAAATACAAAGAACAACATGGCTTTGCTTAACGTCATCGGGCAGAGCTTCTAAATAGATGAAGGATCACATCATGAGCAAAATCTACGAAGATAACTCGCAAACTATCGGCAACACACCTCTTGTTCGCCTGAACAAAGTCAGCAACGGTAAGGTTCTGGCTAAAGTTGAAGCACGCAACCCAAGCTTCAGCGTTAAGTGTCGTATCGGCGCAAACATGATCTGGGAAGCGGAAAAAGCAGGCACTTTGAAACCGGGCGTTGAGCTAGTTGAGCCAACCAGTGGTAACACAGGTGTTGCACTTGCTTTTGTTGCTGCTGCTCGTGGTTACAAACTGACTCTTACCATGCCTGAATCAATGAGCTTAGAGCGTCGTAAACTACTCAAAGCGCTTGGTGCTAATCTTGAACTAACAGAAGCTGCGAAAGGTATGAAAGGCGCAATTGCTAAGGCTGAAGAAATCGTTGCTAGCGACCCAGAAAAATACCTATTGCTACAACAGTTCAATAACCCAGCTAACCCACAGATTCACGAGAAAACTACTGGTCCTGAAATTTGGGAAGCGACTGACGGTGAAGTGGATGTTTTCGTTGCTGGTGTAGGTACGGGTGGTACATTGACGGGAACAAGCCGCTTTATTAAAGGCGAGAAAGGCAAAAACATTGTTTCTGTTGCGGTTGAACCTGCTGAATCACCGGTTATCGCACAGGCGCTAGCAGGTGAAGAAATCCAGCCAGCTCCTCACAAAATCCAAGGTATTGGCGCAGGCTTCATCCCTGGCAACCTAGATTTAGAGCTTATTGACCGAGTTGAAGCCGTAACTTCTGAAGAGGCCATTGCTATGGCAAGACGCCTAATGGAAGAGGAAGGTATTCTTGCTGGTATTTCTTCTGGTGCTGCTGTCGTTGCGGCAAACCGCCTAGCAGAACTACCTGAATTTGAAGGAAAAACAATTGTAACCGTTCTACCAAGCTCTGGTGAACGTTACCTAAGTACAGCACTGTTTGCAGGTATCTTTACCGAGAAAGAAAACCAGCAGTAATATGTTGTCAAATCAATTTTTCGTCCAAAAAAGCCCCATTTAGGGGCTTTTTTGTTGATCCTCGCCACACCTTTGGTAATATCAGGGCAGTTTTATTTTTAGCTTCAAAATAAAAAAAGCTAACTACGTATTTATGTCGTTCGTGAGATTGAACACAGATTCAAATCACAAGCGGAAAATTTACAACCAGTATCAGTTCTGACACGAAATGAACGTTGTGCGCCTAGCAGAATAGGACATTTACGGTTAAGCTATTCTGGTTAAGAAACTATCAAAATATAAATCAATTGGGGTATATAACATGTACGAGAAGCAAGTAGAAATCACTGCAGAAAACGGTCTTCACACTCGTCCAGCTGCACAGTTCGTTAAAGAAGCTAAAGCATTCGACGCGGACATCACTGTGACTTCTAACGGCAAAAGCGCTAGCGCAAAGAGCCTATTCAAACTACAAACTCTAGGCCTAGTTAAAGGTACAGTAGTTTCTATCTCAGCTGAGGGCCCACAAGCTCAGCAAGCTGTAGACCACCTAGTTGCTCTAATGGACCAACTACACTAATCCGGTCTTCTATTTTCAAAGCCATTTTGTGAAAGCAAAATGGCTTTGTTGGAAATAGAGCAAAATTTGAGCTACAAATTATCGTTAGCGCACCCATTATTTCTCCCGTTTTTAAAGTTGACCAACTTAAGGTAAGGCTATGATTTCAGGCATCCTAGCATCTCCTGGTATTGCAATTGGTAAAGCACTACTACTTCAAGAAGATGAAATTGTCCTAAACACAAACACCATTTCTGATGATCAAGTTGAAGCAGAAGTTCAGCGTTTCTTTGACGCACGCAACAAATCTGCTGCACAGCTAGAAACTGTTAAACAGAAAGCACTTGAAACCTTCGGTGAAGAGAAAGAAGCGATCTTTGAAGGTCACATCATGCTTCTTGAAGACGAAGAGCTAGAGGAAGAAATCCTAGCACTAATCAAAAACGACAAGATGACCGCTGATCACGCGATTCACACAGTGATCGAAGAGCAAGCGTCTGCTCTTGAGTCTCTTGATGACGAATACCTAAAGGAACGTGCAACAGATATCCGCGATATCGGCACGCGCTTTGTTAAAAACGCACTAGGCATCAACATTGTTTCTCTAAGCGATATCAATGAAGAAGTTATCCTAGTAGCTTACGACCTAACGCCATCTGAAACTGCACAGATCAACCTAGACTACGTTCTTGGTTTTGCTTGTGACATCGGCGGTCGTACTTCTCACACTTCAATCATGGCTCGCTCTCTTGAGCTTCCAGCTATCGTTGGTACTAACGACATCACTAAGCAAGTTAAGAATGGCGATATGCTGATTCTTGATGCGATGAACAACAAGATCGTTATCAACCCATCTGAGGCAGAGCTAGAAGAAGCGAAAGCAGTTAAAGCGGCATTCGTTGCTGAAAAAGAAGAGCTAGCTAAGCTGAAAGATCTTCACGCTGAAACTCTAGATGGTCACCGTGTCGAAGTTTGCGGTAACATCGGTACAGTAAAAGACTGTGACGGTATCATCCGTAACGGCGGTGAAGGCGTTGGTCTGTACCGTACTGAATTCCTATTCATGGACCGTGATGCTCTACCTACTGAAGACGAGCAGTACCAAGCGTACAAAGAAGTTGCGGAAGCAATGAACGGCGAATCAGTAATCATCCGTACTATGGACATCGGTGGTGACAAAGATCTTCCATACATGGATCTTCCACAAGAGATGAACCCATTCCTAGGCTGGCGCGCTGTACGTATCAGCTTAGATCGTCGTGAAATTCTTCGTGACCAGCTACGTGGTATCCTACGTGCATCTGCACACGGCAAGCTTCGCATCATGTTCCCAATGATCATCTCTGTTGAGGAAATCCGTGAACTGAAGAAAGCAATCGAAGAGTACAAAGCTGAACTTCGTGCAGAAGGTCATGCATTCGACGAGAACATCGAAATCGGTGTAATGGTTGAAACTCCTGCAGCAGCAGCTATCGCACACCACCTAGCCAAAGAAGTAGCCTTCTTCTCTATCGGTACTAACGACCTGACTCAGTACACGCTGGCAGTAGACCGTGGTAACGAGATGATTTCTCACCTATACAACCCACTATCTCCAGCAGTGTTGACGGTAATCAAGCAGGTTATCGATGCGTCTCACGCAGAAGGCAAATGGACGGGTATGTGTGGTGAGCTAGCGGGCGACGAGCGCGCAACGCTTCTACTTCTAGGTATGGGCCTAGATGAGTTCTCTATGAGCGGCATCTCTATCCCTAAAGTGAAGAAAGTTATCCGTAACTCAAACTTCGCAGAAGTGAAAGCGATGGCTGAAGAAGCGCTTTCTCTACCAACAGCGGCAGAAATCGAAGCTGTTGTAGAAAAATTCATCGCTGAGAAAACTCAATAATCGACGAATTCCAATGAGATAGACGGTAAAAAAAGTCGTCTATCTCGTAAGATTGGTATACTATAATTCGACAGAATTAAATAAAAACGTTAGGAGCATGACACAATGGGTCTGTTTGACAAACTTAAGAAGCTAGTATCTGACGACAGCGCTGACGCGGGTGCAATCGAAATTATCGCACCTCTATCTGGTGAAATCGTAAACATCGAAGATGTGCCAGATGTTGTTTTCGCTGAGAAAATCGTTGGTGATGGTATTGCTATCAAACCTGCTGGTAACAAAATGGTAGCTCCTGTAAACGGTACTATCGGTAAGATCTTCGAGACTAACCACGCGTTTTCTATCGAATCTGACGACGGCGTTGAGCTTTTCGTTCACTTCGGTATCGACACAGTTGAGCTAAAAGGCGAAGGCTTCAAGCGTATCGCTGAAGAAGGTCAAACTGTTAAAGCTGGCGACACTATCATCGAATTCGATCTAGCTCTTCTAGAAGAGAAAGCGAAATCGACTCTTACTCCAGTTGTTATCTCTAACATGGACGAAATCAAAGAGCTGAACAAGCTTTCTGGTTCTGTAACTGTTGGTGAAACTCCAGTTCTACGTGTAACTAAGTAATTATCACTTAGCCAAACACCAAAAAACGCAGCTCATGGCTGCGTTTTTTATTGGCTGTGATTCAGGCAAAAGTCACTTTAGGCCTAGAGCGTACCTCAACACTTGCGCTTTAAGTGGTCCTGTATTTTCAGCAATCTTTAAAACCGCATTGCGAACCAACTTTAATGGCGTAATGTCGTTACTAAAGCTTTTGTAGAAGAAATCCATTCCAGATTGCATCAGCAAGTTATCTGGTCGACGCTTTCGTTCATACAAGCAAAGTAGCTCATCTGACAAAGCCTCTTTCCCTTGCGTCACCTCAAGCAGCACTTCAACATCTTTGAAGCCAAGGTTTACGCCCTGCCCCGCTAGTGGGTTGATGGTATGAGCCGAATCACCAACCAGCACACACCGATTCGCCGAGTAACATTGAGCATGACGACGAGTTAACGGAAATGAACCAGATTGAAGCACTTTGATATCACCAAGCTCTTGTGGGAAGTGAGCCAATACTTCTTCGCGCAATTTTGCCGGAGACATTGCCGCCAAACGCTTAATCCGGCCTGGTGAGTCATACCAAACAAGCGACCCTTGAGGTGTCTCGCCTCTTTCATTCTTCAACGAAGCAAGAGGCAAAAATGAGCGAGGCCCTGTTGGTGTAAACTGCTGCCAAGTAATGTCTTGCTGTGGTAATTGCGTCTCCACATTGATAAGCATGCAATGCTGACGATAATCCCAAGCAGTCACACCAATACCCGCAAGTTGACGCACTTTTGAGTTCGCGCCATCAGCACCCACCGTCAAATTAGCACTCAACTCGGTACCAGATGCCAGCTTGATCCGATTCGTATCACCAAACTCAATATCATCGAGCCTATCAGGGCAATACAACGTAATGTTCTGATACTGATCCAATTGCTGCCAAAGGCCAAGTTGAATCAATCGATTTTCGATGATAAACCCGAGCTGATCCATCTCTAATGAGTCTGCATGGAAACGCGTGCGGCACTCTGGGTGCTCCCACGTTTCCAGTCGGCGATAAGGGCAAACGCGCATCTGTTTGATCGCATCCCACGCACCAAGCTGATCCAATATGGAAACAGAATGCTCGGAAATTGCCGAGACTCGTATATCAAGCGGTTGCTCAGGAGAAAATGACTTGGGCGCAGCACCTTCCACTACGGCCACTTGTCTGCCCTGCTTAGCAAAACCAATAGCGATAGCGGCACCCACCATGCCTCCGCCGATAACGGCGACATCAAATTTGCTCATATTTTGCACTTCAATTGATTGATTCATTGACTGTTTTTCATTGTACGTTTTCATTACTAAAATGTAACTAAAAACCTCACCCTCTACCTGGGTAAACCCCTTGTACAATATAGGGTTTAACTGATTTTAAGCCAGCACTAGTCAGGTGGTTTTGAAAGCAGTACAATACGCCGCTTACCGCCGTGAGGGCGGCTAAAAAACAGTCACAAAACCGACCATGTTTTGATGATTTACTGGAAACATTGGGCGATTTGCTCCCTTAATTTAAACTAACGATCGAGCGAACAACATGAGTAAAAAACTGCTAATTAAAACCTGGGGTTGCCAGATGAACGAATACGATTCATCGAAAATGGCAGATCTAATGAACGCGGCTAATGGCTACGAGCTTACAGAAGAACCAGAAGAAGCAGACGTACTACTACTTAATACCTGTTCTATCCGCGAAAAAGCACAAGAGAAGGTATTCCACCAGCTAGGTCGTTGGAAAACTCTTAAAGATAAAAAGCCAGGCGTTGTTATCGGCGTTGGTGGTTGTGTTGCCACCCAAGAAGGCGATCACATTCGTGAGCGTGCACCGTTTGTCGACGTAATCTTCGGCCCTCAAACTCTGCACCGTCTTCCTGAGATGATCAAACAGTCTCAATCAGACGAAGCGCCTGTAATGGACATCTCTTTCCCAGAGATCGAAAAGTTTGACCGCCTGCCAGAGCCTCGTGCTGAAGGCGCTACTGCATTCGTTTCTATCATGGAAGGCTGTTCTAAATACTGTACTTACTGCGTGGTACCTTACACTCGTGGTGAAGAAGTTAGCCGTCCAATGGATGACGTACTGTTCGAGATTGCTCAACTAGCAGAGCAAGGCGTACGTGAAGTTAACCTCCTAGGCCAAAACGTAAACGCATACCGCGGTCCTATGCATGATGGTGACATCTGCAGTTTTGCTGAACTGCTTCGCTTAGTAGCGTCTATCGATGGTATTGATCGTATTCGCTTCACAACTAGCCACCCGCTTGAGTTTACTGACGACATCATTGCCGTCTACGAAGATACGCCTGAACTGGTAAGCTTCCTGCACCTACCAGTACAAAGTGGTAGTGACCGTATTCTTACGATGATGAAGCGTCCTCACACAGCCATCGAATACAAATCGATCATTCGCAAGCTACGTAAAGCGCGCCCTGACATTCAAATCAGCTCTGACTTCATTGTGGGCTTCCCAGGTGAAACGGCAAAAGATCACCAAGACACAATGAAGCTAATCAAAGACGTTGATTTCGATATGAGCTTCAGCTTTATCTTCTCACCACGTCCAGGTACGCCAGCGGCAGACTACCCATGTGATGTGCCAGAGCAAGAGAAAAAAGAGCGCCTATACGAGCTTCAACAAACCATCAACGCACAAGCAATGCGCTACTCTCGCTTAATGCTAGATACAGAACAGCGCGTACTGGTCGAAGGTCCATCGAAAAAGAATCTAATGGAGCTTCGCGCTCGTACAGAGAACAACCGCGTGGTTAACTTCGAAGGCAGCGCTGACCTCATCGGTCAATTTGTTGATGTGAAAATCACAGACGTGTTTGCCAACTCATTACGTGGCGAATTGGTTCGTACAGAGAAAGACATGGATCTGCGCAGCATCATTTCACCAACACAAATGATGGCGAAAACCAAGCGAGAAGACGAGCTAGGTGTAGCAACCTTTACGCCTTAGGCTTGAAAATGCCTTTCTAAGTGACCATCTTAGATAAGGTATATATGATCATTGGCAGTCCGGTCTCAATCGGGCTGCCATAAATGAGAGGCAACTTTGAGCAATAAAATTGTTACTTTAGAAATTAATCTAGAACCTTCTGATAACCGTCGCCTAGCCAGTCTTTGCGGCCCATTCGACGACAACATCAAACATCTTGAGCGCCGTCTCGGTGTTGAAATTAGCTATCGCGGTAACTTTTTTACCATCGTAGGTAAACCGCATACTTCTGCGGCTGCACTCGAAATCATTAAAACGCTTTACGTCAATACAGCGCCTGTTCGCGGTAATATTCCTGATATCGAACCCGATGAAATCCATCTAGCGATCAAAGAAACAGGCGTATTAGAACAAAACACCGAATCTGAGTTTGAACACGGTAAAGAAGTGTTCATCAAAACAAAGAAAGGCGTCATTAAGCCACGGACACCGAACCAAGGTCAGTACCTGATGAACATGGTCACCCATGACATCTCTTTCGGTATTGGTCCTGCCGGTACAGGTAAAACCTACCTTGCTGTCGCCGCAGCCGTTGACGCTTTAGAGCGACAAGAAATTCGTCGAATCCTCTTGACCCGCCCAGCGGTTGAAGCTGGTGAAAAACTCGGTTTCCTACCCGGTGACTTGAGTCAAAAGGTAGACCCATACCTTCGTCCACTATACGACGCCTTATTTGAAATGCTAGGCTTCGAGAAAGTAGAGAAGCTAATTGAACGCAACGTGATTGAAGTGGCACCGCTCGCCTACATGCGTGGTCGAACTCTTAACGATGCCTTTATCATCTTGGACGAGAGCCAGAACACCACTGTTGAACAAATGAAGATGTTTCTGACACGTATTGGTTTTAACTCACGCGCGGTCATTACCGGTGACATCACTCAGATCGATTTACCGCGAGGCGCAAAATCAGGTCTTCGTCACGCTATCGAAGTATTAAGCGAAGTGGATGACATTAGCTTCAACTTTTTCCAAGCTGACGATGTCGTGCGTCACCCTGTTGTGGCACGAATTGTAAACGCCTACGAAAAGTGGGAAGCACAAGACCAAAAAGAACGTAAAGAGTTCGAGAAAAAGCGTCGTGAAGAGCGAGAAGCGAAGCTACTTGAAACCGCAAAAGTGGAACTCTCGAAGCAAGTTCAAGCCGAAGTATCTGAAGGTAAATAATGAGTATTGAACTCGACTTACAATTTGCAGTCGAAAGCAATGAAGGCCTCCCAACAGAGCAGGACTTTCAAACCTGGCTAGACAAGACCATCATCCCATTTCAACAGGATGCGGAACTTACGATCAGGATTGTAGACGAAGAAGAAAGCCATCAGCTTAACCACGAGTATCGTGGAAAAGATAAACCAACCAATGTGCTCTCTTTCCCTTTCGAAGTGCCACCAGGCATTGAGATGAATCTGTTGGGTGACTTGGTTATTTGTAAGCAAGTCGTCGAGCGTGAAGCACAAGAGCAAAATAAACCTCTGCTTGCTCACTGGGCGCATATGGTTGTACATGGCAGTCTGCATCTGCTAGGTTATGATCATATCGAGGATGACGAAGCCGAAGAGATGGAGTCACTCGAAACCGAAATCATGCAAGAGATGGGCTTTGAAGACCCATACTTAGCTGAGAAACAGTAACATAGCGCCACTTCAACATCGCTCTATGTTGCGAACGTGTGCTATCACACTTCTGATAGCGTTACTTAAATGAGAAACAATGAACGAAGATAATTCGCCCTCTTCTCTAGAAGGTAAGAAAGAAAAATCTGAAGGTCCGAGTAGAAAGTCCTTCTTCGGACGCCTAGG
The DNA here is from genome assembly GCF_027587055.1 of Vibrio sp. MarTm2. Taxonomy (NCBI): domain Bacteria; kingdom Pseudomonadati; phylum Pseudomonadota; class Gammaproteobacteria; order Vibrionales; family Vibrionaceae; genus Vibrio; species Vibrio sp. MarTm2. The sequence continues at coordinate 614,454 of NZ_JAPPTK010000001.1, forward strand.
TCAACTTTTCCAAGGTGAACCAAAAGATCGCCAAGAGCTCGTGGAAGTGTTCCGCGACTCTGAAGAGAATGACCTAATCGACCATGACACTCGCGATATGCTCGAAGGTGTGATGGAGATTTCTGAAATGCGAGTGCGTGACATCATGATCCCACGCTCGCAAATGGTCACTGTCGACCGAAGCGACGATTTAGACGCGCTGGTTAATCTGATCACTGATGCGCAACACTCGCGCTACCCAGTCATCAGCGAAGACAAAGACCATGTAGAAGGTATTCTGTTAGCGAAGGACTTACTTAAATATTTAGGCTCTCAAAGTGCGCCGTTTGATATCGAACAAGTGATCCGACCTGCGGTGGTTGTTCCTGAAAGTAAGCGTGTCGATCGTTTGCTCAAGGAGTTCCGAGAGGAACGCTATCATATGGCGATTGTGGTCGATGAGTTTGGCGGTGTATCTGGTCTTGTCACTATCGAAGATATCCTCGAAGAAATCGTTGGTGATATCGAAGATGAATTTGATGATGAAGAACAGTTAGACATTCGCAAACTCAGCAAACACACGTTTGCCGTGAAAGCGCTCACGACCATTGAAGAGTTCAACGAAACCTTCAATACGTCGTTCAGCGATGACGAAGTCGATACGGTAGGTGGCATGGTCATGACTGCGTTTGGTCATCTTCCTTCGCGTGGGGAAGTGGTCGAGATTGAGCAATACAGCTTCAAAGTCACCTCTGCTGACAACCGTCGAGTGCTACAACTTCAAGTCACCATTCCTGACGAAGAGTCTCTTTTGGAATCAACCGAAGAGTAACGCTAATTTCCCTTAGGGGATATTCAGAAAAGATAACGATGTTAAATCCTATTTTGCATCGCCTAAAACGGCCGTTCGCGGCCGTTTTTGTTGGCGCGATAACCACACTTGCCTTTGCCCCCTATCAACTTTGGCCGCTAGCCATTATTTCTCCCGCGGTTCTTTTGCTCTTAATCCACCAACAGAGTGCCAAGCGTGCCTTGTGGATTGGCTACGCCTGGGGATTAGGTCAGTTTGCTACGGGCATCAGCTGGGTCCATATCAGTATCGATAATTTTGGTGGTATGCCAAAGATTGCCAGTGTGTTCCTAATGACACTGCTCATTGGCTATCTGGCGATGTATAGCGCCTTGTTTACGTGGATACTCAATCGCTTTTTCCCTCAATCCACCCGAATTCGTCTTCTGCTGATCGCCCCCGTACTGTGGCTCATCGCCGATTGGTTACGCGGCTGGGTAATGACGGGCTTCCCTTGGTTGTGGCTCGGCTACAGCCAGATAGAGAGTCCACTCGCGCACTTTGCACCTCTTGGTGGTGTTGAACTGCTCACCTTTCTAACCATTGTCAGCTCGGGCGCGATTGCTTATGCCTTGCTTCACCGCCAATGGCTACAACTGCTCATTCCAGTAATTATCTTATCGGCAGGGTTTGGTCTCAAATCGGCGAACTGGGTCACGCCTAATCCAGAGAGCACGACTAAACTGGCTCTGATTCAAGGTAATATCGCTCAAGAGCTCAAATGGCTGCCTAGCGAGCGCTGGCCAACCATTATGAAGTACACCGATCTGACGCGAGAAAACTGGGATGCCGATATAATTATTTGGCCAGAAGCCGCCATTCCTGCTTTTGAGTTCGAAATTTCCTCCTTCCTAAGCAACCTCGACTCTGCCGCTAAACTCAACCACAGCGCGGTCATCACAGGGGTTGTCAACCAAGGGGAAAATAGAAAGTTCTACAACAGTATTTTGACTGTCGGTGAGACCGCATACGGCGATTACCGCTTCGATATGAGTCAGCGCTATCACAAACATCATCTATTACCTTTTGGTGAGTTCGTCCCGTTTGAAACCATACTAAGGCCACTGGCGCCGTTCTTTAATTTGCCGATGTCCTCTTTCAGTCGCGGTGAGTTTGTGCAAGCCAATATCGATGCCAATGGTAAACAGATGGCGCCAGCACTATGCTATGAAATCATCTTTAATGAGCAAGTGCGCCAAAACGTTACCGAAGAGACAGACTTTATTCTCACCCTGTCTAACGACGCTTGGTTTGGCCGTTCAATTGGCCCGTTGCAGCATATGGAAATTGCACGAATGCGTGCTTTAGAGCTTGGTAAACCTGTGATTCGTTCTACCAATAATGGCGTCACTGCGGTGACCGATTATCAAGGTCATATCGTTGCTCAGTTGCCGCAATTTGAAACTGGCGTTTTAAGGGCAGAAATCATCTCGACCGAAGGCCAGACACCCTACCGCCAGTTTGGGACTTGGCCACTCTATCTGTGGACCATACTGAGCTTAGCGATAGGCTGGCGTTGGAGAACCAAACAGTCTAATGACTAAATAGAAAAAGGGCTGACGCCAATGCGTCAGCCCTTTTCATTTTGCTTCAAGGCGGTGTTTCGGTTAGGGTTTCAGCGCTTGCCGGCTAAAACCTTTGCAGCCACACTTAGTGCATGGAATGATAATCGTCGGATGATTGTACTCAGTTTTGTGGCCACATTTATCACACACTAAAGCGCCAAGGCCGATCACCTCTCCTGCTTCATACAAGCCCTGATGTTCTAAGTCTTCGAACAGTTCAACCCATTCGACTTTCGTGCGATCGGTGATCTCCAGTAGACCTTGCCAAATGGAATCGGCAATCATCAAATAAAACGGACCGTTTTTGGAGTCTTCATAGTTGTCAGCAAACTCTTTCAAATCTGACTTAACGTAAGCAGAAACCAAAGCCAGCTCATCTTTGGTTAAATCATTGGCGGCATCAACCACTTTACCCGAGGTTTCTAAAACGTGGTTAACTTCGTCAGGACTATGCTTGAGTGCTTCGACCACATCTTCAAACATCTCCTCATAACCTGTTTTGCGTTTTGGCATCGCTAACCTCCTTTTCGATTCACTGATGCACATTCATAAAGCCTGTTAAAGGCAATAAACATCACCATCTTTACGTGATTTGAGTGGGTATTGGCTATTGTTGTGCCCCTCTCCTTTAGGTATTCTATGACGATCTATTAATGTCTGTTCTAACCGAACTCACAAATTCCAAGATAACCGGATATCATCGATGCAAGAACAATATAACCCGCAAGATATTGAACAAAAGGTTCAACAGCACTGGGATAACAACAAGACCTTTGTTGTAAGTGAAGACCCAAACAAAGAAAAATTCTACTGTCTCTCTATGTTCCCATACCCAAGTGGCCGACTGCACATGGGTCACGTGCGTAACTACACTATCGGTGATGTGGTATCTCGTTTCCAACGCCTACAAGGCAAAAACGTCATGCAACCAATTGGTTGGGATGCGTTTGGTCTGCCTGCAGAGAACGCTGCAGTTAAAAACAACACAGCACCTGCACCATGGACTTACGAAAACATTGAGTACATGAAGAACCAGCTTAAGCTGCTAGGCTTTGGTTACGACTGGAACCGTGAGTTCGCAACGTGTACGCCAGAGTACTACCGTTGGGAGCAAGAGTTCTTCACTAAGCTTTACAACAAAGGCCTAGTGTACAAGAAGACTTCATCGGTTAACTGGTGTCCAAACGACCAAACGGTACTGGCAAACGAGCAGGTTGAAGATGGTTGCTGCTGGCGTTGTGACACGCCGGTAGAGCAAAAAGAAATTCCACAGTGGTTCATCAAGATCACTGAATACGCTCAAGAGCTACTAGACGATCTAGATAACCTAGATGGCTGGCCTGAAATGGTTAAAACCATGCAGCGCAACTGGATTGGTCGCTCTGAAGGTGTTGAACTGAAGTTCGAAGTAAAAGGTCAACAGGATCTGGAAGTTTACACTACGCGTCCTGACACACTAATGGGTGTGACATACGTCGGTATCGCAGCAGGTCACCCTCTAGCAGCAGTAGCAGCAGAGAACAACCCTGAGCTTGCAGCGTTCATTGACGAATGTAAGAACAACAAAGTAGCGGAAGCGGAACTTGCGACAATGGAGAAGAAAGGTATGGCGACTGGCCTTACTGCTATTCACCCATTGAACGGCCGTGAATTTCCAGTTTACGTGGCTAACTTCGTACTGATGGACTACGGTACAGGTGCTGTTATGGCAGTACCTGCACACGACCAACGTGACTACGAGTTCGCAACTAAGTACGGCCTAGACATCGTGCCTGTAATTAAACCAGTTGATGGCAGCGAGCTAGACGTTTCTGAAGAAGCGTACACAGAGAAAGGTGTACTGTTCGATTCAGGTGAGTTCGACGGCCTTGAATTCCAAGCAGCGTTCGACGCAATCGCAGCGAAGCTAGAAGCAGAAGGCAAAGGCACAAAGACAGTTAACTTCCGTCTACGTGACTGGGGGGTATCTCGTCAACGTTACTGGGGTGCTCCAATCCCTATGGTAACCACTGAAGATGGTGAAGTTCACCCGGTACCAGCTGACCAACTACCAGTAATCCTTCCAGAAGACGTGGTAATGGACGGCGTAACTAGCCCAATCAAAGCAGACAAAGAATGGGCGAAGACAACCTTCAACGGCGAACCTGCTCTACGAGAGACTGACACGTTCGATACGTTCATGGAGTCTTCTTGGTACTACGCACGTTACTGTTCACCACAAGCTGACGACATCCTAGATCCAGAAAAAGCAAACTACTGGCTACCAGTAGACCAGTACATCGGTGGTATCGAGCACGCTTGTATGCACCTACTGTACTCTCGTTTCTTCCACAAATTACTACGTGATGCTGGCTACGTAACGTCTGACGAACCGTTCAAGCAACTACTGTGTCAAGGCATGGTACTAGCAGACGCGTTCTATTTCGAGAACGACAAAGGCGGTAAAGAGTGGGTTGCACCTACTGACGTAGCTGTAGAGCGTGACGGTAAAGGTCGCATCACTTCAGCTAAAGACAACGAAGGCCGTGACGTAACACACTCAGGCATGATCAAGATGTCTAAGTCGAAGAACAACGGTATCGACCCACAAGAGATGGTAGACAAGTACGGAGCTGACACTGTTCGTCTATTCATGATGTTTGCATCACCTGCAGACATGACACTTGAGTGGCAAGAGTCTGGCGTTGAGGGTGCTAACCGCTTCCTGAAACGTGTTTGGAAACTAGTAAACGAGCACACATCAAAAGGTGCAGCAGAAGCAGTAGATACCTCTGCACTTTCTGGTGACCAAAAAGCACTTCGTCGTGACGTTCATAAGACAATTGCGAAAGTGACTGACGATATCGCTCGCCGTCAAACGTTCAACACGGCTATCGCTGCAATCATGGAACTGATGAACAAACTAGCGAAAGCACCTCAAGAGTCTGCGCAAGATCGTGCAATCCTTGATGAGGCTCTAAAAGCTGTTGTTGCGATGCTTTACCCAATCACTCCGCATATCTCTTACGAATTGTGGGCTGCGCTAGGTGAATCAGACATCGACAATGCTGTATGGCCAACGTTCGACGAGAAAGCACTGGTTGAAGATGAGAAGCTAATTATCGTTCAAGTAAACGGTAAGCTACGTGCGAAACTCACCGTACCAGCAGATATCTCTAAAGAAGATATCGAAGCGCTAGGTCTAAACGATGAGAACGTTACTAAGTTCACCGAAGGCAAAACAGTACGTAAAGTTATCTACGTACCAGGTAAACTTCTGAACATCGTTGCGAACTAAGAAAGTGTTGCGAACTAATCGCAGATAAATAAGTCTTAAGCAGGGTAACTTTAGTTTATTGAACTAGAGTGTCGCCCTGCTTTATTTATCTTAAAGCTCTAGCCCGTTTGGGTTAAATAGAGCCGTAAGATAAGTAAATCCATAAACGAGAGCCATTAATCTATGTTTCGCCGTGTATCGCGCCTGTTATCTGATTCAACTGTAAAGCTCACTTCTGCTGTACTCATGGCAAGCCTACTGGCTGGTTGTGGTTTCCACCTGCGTGGAGATTACTCGGTACCTGACGAATTAAATACCTTATCTCTGACCAGTTATGACCCATACAGCACCTTTACTCGCATGATGAAAGGTCAATTGCGCCTGAGTGAGGTGGATATTGTGCCACCCGCTGCTAACGTGCCAAATCTACACCTTGTTAGTGAAGGCGTTGGCGAGCGTACACTATCTTTGTACCAGAACACCCGTGCGGCAGAAAAAGAGATCACCTTCCGTGCCTCTTACCGAGTGACGGTTCCTGATGTGGGCACAAAAACCTATTCGACAAGCGTGACTCGAAGCTACCTTGATAACCCTCTCAGCGCGCTGGCAAAATCGGTCGAACGAGACATGATTGAAGATGAAATGCGTAAACTGGCCGCCACTCAAATTGTTCGTCAAATGGCGCGTTTACGAGCAGACATCGCACACGATGAACTCAATAACGATGCTGAAGAAATTTCACTCAAAGACGACGATGAGCAATATCGCATTAAAACTTACTCTACGGATAAATCAGGTCAGTAAGAGGTTTTCATGCGCATTTTTGCCGACCGACTGTTAGAGCAAGTCAACAAGCAGATCCACCCTACGTACCTTCTCTTTGGCAATGAACCGTTGCTACTGCAGGAGTCACGTCAGGCGATACAAAAAGCGGCGCTAAGCCAAGGGTTTGAAGAACGACATCGCTTTGCAATAGACAACAGCTTCGATTGGAACCTTGTCTATGACTGCTGCCAAGCCATGAGCTTATTCTCAGCTCGACAAATCATCGAATTGGAGCTGCCAGAATCCGGCGTCAATGCGGCCATCGCGAAGGAGCTTTTGGCCCTTGCTGACATGCTGCATCAAGACGTGCTACTTGTCGTTATCGGCACCAAACTGACGAAAGCGCAAGAAAATGCCAAGTGGTTTAAAGCCCTCTCAACGAATGGCTGCTGGGTAAACTGCCTAACACCTGATGTTCAGCGTCTACCTCAGTTCGTTCAAGCTCGCTGTCGTGCGCTTAACCTAAAGCCGGATCCAGAAGCAATCCAAATGCTGGCACAGTGGCATGAAGGCAACCTATTTGCCTTAACACAAAGTTTGGAAAAGCTCGCGCTCCTCTACCCTGACGGCCAATTGAACTTGATTCGATTGGAAGAGTCACTCAGCCGACACAACCACTTCACCGCTTTCCACTGGATTGATGCACTGCTGGCGGGAAAAGCCAATCGCGCTCAACGAATCATGCGCCAACTTGAAGCGGAAGGCGTGGAAATGGTGATACTGGCACGCACCATTCAAAAAGAGCTTCAACAACTACTGGCCATGTTGCAAATGATGCAGACCGAGCCCATTGGCCGAGTGTTTGAGTCGTATCGAATCTGGCAGTCCAAGCGGCCACTCTATTCAGCCGCGCTAACTAGGCTCTCTATTGCCAATGTAAAAACACTGCTGCAGCTTTTGGCAAAAATCGAGATCCTAACCAAAACTCAGTACGACCAATCCAGTTGGCCACTATTACACCAGTTAAGTACGCAGATGTGCCTGCCTCAGGTGAAGCTTTAAAAAAGCGTGATATACTGCGCCGCCCTTTGGGCACCCACTTGTGAACAGAATTGACATAACGAGGACAACACCTTGCAACTTGAAGAACTGAATGATTTCTTAGTAGATAAAGCCGATGATATGAAAGCCCAAGATATCAAAACTATTGATGTTCAAGGTAAATCTAGCATTACGGACTACATGATTATCTGTACTGGCACTTCAAAACGTCACGTTGCATCGATTGCCGATCACGTTGCTAAAGAATCCAAACTGGCCGGCCTTACCCCTCTGGGTATTGATGGCGAAGCGGAAGGCGAATGGGTTGTACTGGATATGGGCACAACTATCGTACACGTCATGCAAGAAGAGCAACGCGAACTTTACCAACTCGAGAAGCTTTGGGGCTAACCATGAAATTACAATTGATTGCCGTTGGTACCAAAATGCCGAAATGGGTCGAAGAAGGGTTTCAGGAGTATAAACGCCGTTTCCCTCACGACATGCCACTAGAGCTGATTGAAATTCCAGCGGGCAAACGTGGTAAAAACGCCGACATTGCAAGAATTCTGCAAAAAGAAGGCGAAGCCATGCTTGCTGCCGTGCCAAAAGGCAATCGAATTGTTACGCTAGATATTCCTGGTAAAAAATGGGATACGCCTCAGTTGGCCGAGCAGCTTGAGAGCTGGAAGTTAGATGGTCGAGATGTATCCATTTTGATTGGTGGTCCAGAAGGACTCGCCCCCGCCTGTAAAGCAGCCGCGGATCAAAGTTGGTCTCTATCAGCACTAACCTTGCCTCATCCACTTGTCCGTATCGTCATGGCGGAAAGTTTGTACCGAGCGTGGAGCATTACCGCAAACCACCCTTACCACCGAGAATAATCGATTCATGTTACGAAAGCGCTCCCAAATAAGGGACTATCAAGAAGAAGCACGACTGTTTAAAAGTCGTGCTATTGTCGCTTTTATAGGCATCGTTGCCATGATGGGACTTTTGGTGACGAACTTGTACAACATACAAGTTAATCAGTTTCAAGATTACAAAACCCGCTCAAACGACAACCGAATAAAGGTCGTCCCAATCGCACCAAACCGCGGGCTTATTTACGATCGCAATGGTAAATTGCTGGCTGAAAACCGCCCAGTGTTTAGTCTTGAGATCACGCCAGAGAAAATCGAGGATATGGAGGCAACCATTGTCAGCCTTCAACAAATCCTTACCATCACTCCTGACCAGATTGAACGCTTTCAAAAAGAGCGCCGCCAGACACGTCGCTTTAAGTCTGTGCCTATTTTGACTCAATTAACACCTGAGCAGGTGGCGAAATTTTCGGTCAATCAGCACAAATTTCCTGGGGTATCCGTCAACGCGGCTCTGAAACGCCATTACCCCTATGGCGAGGTGTTAACCCATGTGATTGGCTACGTTTCGCGAATCAATGACCGTGATATGCAGCGCCTCGTCCGCGAAGAGAAAGACGCAAACTATCAAGCCACTCGTGACATCGGTAAGCTGGGTATCGAGCGCTACTACGAAGATTTGCTCCACGGAACAGCAGGTTACCAAGAGGTTGAGGTCAATAGCCGTGGTCGCATCATACGCACGCTGAAATACGTTCCACCTGAGCCAGGTAAAGATATTGTCTTAAATCTCGATATCGACTTACAACTCTATATCCATGATCTCTTAGCTGACCGACGCGGTAGTGCCGTGGTACTCGATCCTAAAGACAATGGTGTATTGGCAATGGTGTCAAGCCCAAGCTACGACCCGAATGCTTTCGTACATGGTATTTCTGGCAAAGCGTATCGAGCACTACTTAATGACAAGAATCGTCCGCTGGTGAACCGAGCCACGTTAGGCATCTATCCTCCAGCGTCGACGATTAAACCCTTTATGGCGGTGGCTGCGCTTCAAGAAGGTGTCATCACGCCGAATACCACTCGTAACGACCCAGGCTACTGGCGAATTCCAAACTCGAAAACTCGACCATTCCGAGATTGGCTCCCGTGGGGGCATGGCAAGGTAGATATCGTCAAATCAATCGAAGAATCCGTGGATACCTTCTTCTACCAAGTCGCGTATGACATGGGGATTGATCGTATATCCAATTGGATGATGATGTTTGGCTTTGGTGATTACACTGGGCTAGATATTCGTGAAGAGAGCAAAGCGAATATGCCAACCCGAGACTGGAAAATGGCTCGTCATCGCGTGCCTTGGTATCAAGGGGACACCATCCCTGTTGGCATCGGTCAAGGTTACTGGACAGCAACGCCAATGCAAATTGCTAAAGCGACTTCAGTACTGGTTAACCGAGGCAAACGTATTGCTCCTCACCTGTTAAGAGCAACCATCGTTAACGGTGAGCGTTTTGAGAAACAGGAGCTATCAGGGCTTGAGAGCTACACCTACCCTCCAATCGAAGGGGTCAAAGAGAAGTACTGGGATCTTGCGATAGAGGGAATGCGTCTTGTAAACCATGGTAAAAAAGGAACGGCTCGCCGATCTTTCTACAACACCGAGTATGTCAGCGCCGGTAAATCAGGGACAGCTCAGGTATTTGGCTTAGGCGAAGATGAAAAATACAACGCAGACGAAATTGCCGAGCACCTGCGCGACCATGCGCTCTTTACTGGCTTCGCCCCCATTGACGATCCTGAAATTGTCGTGACGATTGTCCTTGAAAACGCAGGCGGTGGCTCAAGCAACGGTGGTCCTGTGGTACGCCAAGTGTTTGATCACGTGCTCGTAGAGAAAAAAGAGGCTGAAAAATAATGGATTTTGATCCTTCAACTGGCCAAAACCGCGCTCTGTTTGAGCGTTTCCATATCGATTTACCATTGCTACTAGGCATATTGGTACTTATGGGCTTTGGCCTAATCGTTATGTACAGTGCAAGTGGCCAAAGCCTTGCGATGATGGATCGCCAAGCAATGCGCATGGGCTTAGCCCTTGGCGTGATGCTTATTTTGGCTCAAATACCACCTAGAACCTATGAGACCTTGGCGCCACTGATGTTTGCTGGCGGGATTCTTTTGCTATTCGGGGTACTCTTTTTTGGCGAAGCTTCTAAAGGGGCGCAGCGCTGGCTGAATTTAGGTTTTGTTCGTTTTCAACCGTCGGAACTTTTGAAGCTCGCGGTTCCGCTTATGATCGCCCGCTACATTGGTAAACGAGCCCTGCCGCCGACATTCCAGACCCTAGTGATTTCTTTGGTGATGGTGTTTGTCCCGACCATATTAATCGCCAAGCAACCCGACTTAGGCACTTCAATTTTGATTGCAGCCTCGGGCATCTTCGTGATTTTCCTTGCAGGTATCAGTTGGAAAATAATCTTCGCTGCTGCATGTGGTCTTGGCGCCTTCTTACCCATTTTGTGGTTCTTCTTGATGCGCGAATACCAAAAAGTCCGTGTAAGAACGCTGTTTAACCCAGAATCAGATCCTTTGGGTGCGGGCTACCACATTATCCAAAGTAAAATCGCGATTGGCTCAGGGGGGATCTCCGGTAAAGGTTGGATGCAGGGAACTCAATCCCAATTGGAATTTCTCCCAGAGCGTCACACCGACTTTATTTTTGCCGTAATCGCAGAAGAATGGGGACTGATCGGTATTCTTGCGTTGCTCAGTATCTACCTCTACATCATCGGACGCGGACTCTACCTCGCGAGCAAGGCCCAAACCGCCTTTGGCCGCATGATGGCTGGCAGTATCGTGCTAAGTTTCTTTGTTTACGTTTTTGTAAACATTGGCATGGTAAGCGGGATTTTACCGGTTGTGGGCGTTCCTCTTCCTCTGATCAGTTATGGTGGCACCTCAATGGTGACGCTCATGGCAGGCTTTGGTATTTTGATGTCGATTCACACACATAGAAAAGCGTTTTCGAAGGCAACATAGTATGACAAACAAAAAACTGCTGGCATTGGCTTGCACGAGCATTCTATTGGTAGGCTGTTCTTCTGCGCCGTCTAAACGCTACTCCCTGGATGATGACGTCGCACCTGAGAAACCTATCTCTGTTGATCATATTGAAGACGCGGTCCCGCAATATGAACCTTACAGTTTAGGCGGGAACAAAGATTACACGCTGCGCGGCAACCACTACACCATCATAAAAGACAGCACAGGCTTTACCGAGCAAGGCATCTCTTCTTGGTACGGAAAAAAATTCCATGGCCACCTAACTTCGAATGGTGAGATCTATGACATGTATTCCATGACAGCGGCACATAAAACCTTACCTTTGCCAAGCTATGTGGAAGTGACCAACCAAGACAATGGCAAAAAAGCCATCGTCCGTGTCAATGACCGAGGTCCTTTTCACCCTGGACGCATCATAGATTTAAGCTACGCCGCCGCCACTAAACTCGATGTCATCAAAACGGGTACAGCGAATGTGTCGATTCGTGTCATCAAGGTCGACAAACCAACCGAAGCCCATAAACAACAAGCGTTGCCAAAGTTTGTTGTGCAAGTTACTTCATCACAGCATTCACAGCGTGTCCAAACTTTGGCACAAGAGCTGGGACAAAAACTTGCGGTTGAGAGTTATGTAGGGTCTGAAAATGACGTCCATCGAGTACTTTTAGGACCATTTAATGACTATATGCAAACTCAAAAAACCTTAGAACAAGTAAAAACACTTGGTTATTCGAGTGCATTTATTAAATCCTTGTAGAGTTAATTCTCCAAGCCACTAGACGACACTAGCTTGAGAGAGTGATTCTGTTAAGATATGGACAGTTAAAGATAAACCTGTAGTCAATATGAAAAAAACAACGCTAATTAAATCCGTTTTTGCGTCTTCTATTGCGCTTTCTGCAACCTTCGCAACTTCTGCCATCGCAACACCTATTGTTGTGCCAGACGCCCCTCAGATCGCCGCCAAAGGCTACGTGCTAATGGACTTCCATTCAGGCAAAGTCTTGGCTGAGAAAGAGATGAATACCAAGCTGTCTCCGGCTAGCTTAACCAAAATGATGACCAGTTACGTCATCGGCCAAGAGCTTGAGCGCGGTAACATCTCACTGCAAGACGATGTGACTATCAGCAAAAATGCTTGGGCGAAAAACTTCCCAGATTCTTCGAAAATGTTCATTGAAGTCGGTACCACAGTCAAGGTTGAAGACCTGAACCGTGGCATCATCATTCAATCGGGTAACGATGCTTGTGTCGCAATGGCTGAGCACATTGCTGGCTCTGAAGATGCCTTTGTTGATTTGATGAACGCATGGGCAGACACCATTGGCATGAAAGACACCCACTTTGCCAATGTGCATGGTCTAGACAACCCAGATCTTTACTCAACGCCTTACGACATGGCGTTGCTTGGTAGCGCGCTTATCCGTGATGTGCCAGACGAGTACCGCATCTACTCAGAAAAGAAATACACCTACAACGGCATCACCCAATACAACCGCAATGGTCTGCTTTGGGATAAGAGCATGAACGTTGACGGCATTAAAACTGGCCACACAAGTAATGCCGGTTACAGCCTAGTGAGCTCGGCAACGGAAGGCAAAATGCGTCTTGTTGCGGTTGTGATGGGCACAAAGAATGCGAATGCTCGTAAATCAGAAAGCAAAAAGCTACTGAGTTACGGCTTCCGCTTCTTTGAAACAGTGGCACCACACAAAGCAGGCGAAACCTTCGTCGAAGAAAAAATCTGGATGGGTGACAAAGACATGGTTGCCTTAGGTCTTGATCAAGACACCTACGTCACGCTACCTCGCGGCCAGGCGAAAAACCTAAAAGCCAGCTTCGTACTTGAAAAAGAGCTAAAAGCCCCAATTAGTAAGGGTGATGTTGTTGGTAAGCTATACTATCAACTAGAGGGCAATGATGTTGCTGAGTACCCGCTTCTTGCACTTGAAGATGTAGAAGAAGGTAGTCTATTTAGCCGTCTTTGGGATTACATTGTTATGCTGTTTAAGAGCTTCTTGTAATTCTTGATGAATTCATCGAAAAAGCCGCTCAATGCGGCTTTTTTTATCACATGAGCCTCATGGCTGATGTATTGAGATTTAACGTTATTAGCAGTACTATTCCGCGCTGCGAAGAAACCTGTTCAACTTGGAGTGTCCTATGCTGACTATTAACTCAGACGCAAAACTGAAAGACCTGCTCGAGTTCCCATGCTCATTCACCTACAAGGTTATGGGCTATGCAAAACCAGAACTGCCAGAAAAGGTTCTTGAAGTGATCCAACGCCATGCTCCAGGTGATTACAGCCCAGTTGTAAAACCAAGCGCAAAAGGCAATTACCATTCCGTGTCAGTAAATATCACTGCCACGTCGATCGAGCAAGTTGAAACCCTTTACAAAGAACTGGGTGAAATCGATATTGTTCGCATGGTTCTATAATTTTTTGAGAACTTCAATTTTTTTTGAAAGCAGCGAAAGCTGCTTTCTTTTTAGATATCAAGTAGATAATAATCCTGCAAAATCTCTAGGGTTAAAAATGTGTTACTGGTATATAGTTGATTCTGTTGATCCAGTTTATAATCTCCCCCACTTTATGAATCGACGATAGGATCAGCGATGCAAAACCAGCTTGTAGTCAAGTATCTCGGCCGACAAGATTATCAACCAATCTGGCAAGCCATGCATGATTTCACTGATACTCGAACTGACGAAACGCCTGATGAAGTTTGGCTTGTAGAGCACAACCCAGTCTTCACTCAAGGCCAAGCAGGTAAAGCAGAGCACCTTTTGAATACAGGTGATATTCCGGTCGTTCAAAGTGACCGCGGTGGTCAAGTGACCTACCATGGTCCAGGCCAACTTGTGGCCTATTTTTTGATAAACCTTCGTCGTAAAAAATTAGGGGTTCGAGATTTGGTTACTCATATAGAGAACCTAGTGATCAACACCCTAAAACATTACAATATTGAATCAGCAGCACGACCTGACGCCCCAGGCGTCTACGTTGACGGTAAGAAAATCTGCTCTTTGGGTTTACGAATCCGTAAAGGCTGCTCATTCCATGGTCTCGCTCTAAACGTCAATATGGATTTGAGCCCATTTCTGCGCATCAACCCATGTGGTTATGCCGGAATGGAAATGGTTCAAGTCAGCCAATTAGGTGGACCAGAAGATATAGAGCACGTTGAAAGAACCTTAGTCGATGAACTGGTAACTTTGCTAGGTTACGAGCAAGTTGAATTCAGCACAGAAGCTCCTTCTGTACGATAAGAAGTAAAGAGAAGCAAAGAAGCATGAGTAAACCAATCCAAATGGAAAAAGGCGTCAAGTATCGCGACGCTGATAAGATGGCATTAATTCCTGTAAAAAATATGCCTACCGAGCAGAAAGAAGTTCTGCGCAAACCCGACTGGATGAAGATCAAGCTACCAGCAGATAGTCAGCGCATTCAAGACATTAAGTCCGCAATGCGTAAAAACAACCTGCACTCAGTTTGTGAAGAAGCCTCATGCCCTAACCTTGCTGAATGTTTCAACCACGGTACTGCTACCTTTATGATTTTAGGTGCGATCTGTACCCGTCGCTGCCCTTTCTGTGATGTTGCCCACGGTCGCCCACTGGCACCAGAAGCGGAAGAGCCGAAGAAACTGGCGAAAACCATTCAAGACATGAAGTTGAAATACGTGGTAATCACTTCTGTTGACCGCGACGACCTTCGTGATGGTGGTGCGCAGCACTTTGCTGACTGTAACCGTGAAATCCGTAAGCTAAACCCGAACATTAAGATCGAGACGCTGGTTCCTGATTTCCGTGGTCGTATGGATGTGGCGCTAGAGCTACTAAAAGACAATCCACCAGATGTCTTTAACCACAACCTAGAAACCGCTCCTCGTCTGTACCGCAAAGCTCGCCCTGGCGCGAACTACAAATGGTCTTTGGATCTACTGAAAAAGTTCAAAGAGCAGCACCCTGATATTCCGACTAAGTCTGGCATCATGATGGGTCTTGGTGAGACCAAAGAAGAGATCATTGAAGTACTGAAAGATCTTCGCGAACATGGCGTTACTATGCTGACACTAGGGCAATACCTTGCACCAAGTCGCCACCACCTACCGGTTGAGCGCTACGTGCCGCCTTCAGAGTTTGATGAGCTAAAAGAGATCGCACTCGAACTTGGCTTTACTCACGCCGCTTGTGGTCCATTTGTCCGCTCCTCTTACCACGCTGACCTTCAAGCGCAAGGTGTAGAAATTAGCTAATCTAGAAGATAGATTGATTGAAAAGCTGACTGAATAGGTCAGCTTTTTTTTATCGTCCCTTGAATGAGACAGCGCACTTCTATAGGCTTACTCTACAAACATGATAAACCTGTCTCAGGGAACTTCGCCAAGGATCTAATATGAAAAAATTGGGATTAGCTGCTGCTATCGTACTAGCGGCATTAACCGCTGGCTGTGCTTCAAACACTAAGCAAGACAATTTCCGTGAAGCCTCTTTCGAACTTTGTAATACAGAAGTTGATATCTATTCAGTAAGTGATGATGGCCGCGTAAGAATTGTCTGTTCAGACGGTTCTAAGTTCGCCTTAAACAGTGAAGAGACGCTAGAAACCATGCGCGATATTAATATCGACTACTGTGACGGCGAAGGTCTCGGTAAGTTTAACGAAAGCAGAAAATACTACTCGTTCAAGTGCAAATCAGGAACATTACTGAGCATTTCAAAATAAGCTCGGAACACCGTTACTGAAAGGGTTGATGTAAAAACATCAGCCCTTTTTTGTTTTATGTATCATCTTCAAGAGATTCCCTACTCGCTCCTTCGTCACTCTATGGAATGACAAAAACCCAAGATCAAAAAAGGGCTCAATGAGCCCTTTCAACATAGTTTTCAAAGTAGATGGACGAAATTCAAGGAGCTCACACGGAGTTTGCGCTAGCAAATGAGTATGTTCGACACAGAAGTTCGTTCACTCTACGAAGAAAAATTAAGCGTAAACTGGTAGACGCTTACAGATCTCGAGTACTTTAGCTTTCGTTGCTTCGATAACTTCCTCGTTGCCGATGTTATCTAGCACGTCACACATCCAGTTTGCTAGTTCAGTTGCGTCTGCTTCAGTGAAACCACGACGAGTGATTGCTGGAGAACCAATACGGATACCTGAAGTCACGAATGGGCTACGTGGATCGTTTGGCACTGAGTTCTTGTTTACTGTGATGTTTGCCGCGCCTAGTGCTGCGTCTGCATCTTTACCAGTGATGTCTTTGTCGATTAGGTCAACCAGGAACAGGTGGTTTTCAGTACCGTTAGAAACGATTTTGTAACCACGCTCTTGGAACTGAGCCACCATCGCTTTTGCATTCTTCACTACGCGAGCTTGGTACTCTTTGAACTCAGGTTCCATTGCTTCTTTGAACGCTACCGCTTTACCAGCGATTACGTGCATTAGTGGACCACCTTGACCGCCAGGGAATACTGCTGAGTTCAGCTTCTTGTACATCTCTTCGCCAGCGTTAGAAAGGATTAGACCACCACGTGGACCCGCTAGTGTTTTGTGCGTTGTTGTAGTCACAACGTGCGCGTGTGGTACAGGCGTTGGGTAAACACCTGCAGCGATAAGGCCAGCAACGTGCGCCATATCTACGAATAGCCAAGCACCTGCTTTGTCTGCGATTTCACGCATGCGAGCCCAATCGACGATTTGAGAGTAAGCTGAGAAACCACCGATGATCATCTTTGGTTTGTGCTCTAGAGCAAGTTGCTCCATTTCATCGTAGTTGATTTGGCCAGCTTCATCGATACCGTAAGGAATAACGTTGTAGTGCTTACCTGAGAAGTTGACTGGTGAACCGTGAGTCAGGTGACCACCGTGCGCTAGGCTCATACCTAGAACTGTATCGCCTGGATTCAGAAGAGCCATGTAAACAGCGCTGTTTGCTTGAGAACCAGAGTGTGGCTGTACGTTTGCGTATTCACAACCGAAAAGCTCACATGCACGATCGATAGCAAGAGCTTCTGCTTTATCAACGTACTCACAACCACCATAGTAGCGCTTGCCTGGGTAACCTTCAGCGTACTTGTTTGTTAGCTGAGAACCTTGAGCTTCCATTACACGTGGGCTGGTGTAGTTTTCTGAAGCGATAAGTTCAATGTGTTCTTCCTGGCGAAGAGTTTCTTCTTGGATTGCTGCGAACAGTTCCGCATCGTAATCTGCGATGTTCATATCACGCTTTAGCATCTGTATCTCCTGACTCAGATTAAGACTTTAAAATTGCAAAAAAACTGATTTCTGACCTAAATACCGACGTTTTTACCTGACGCAAACGTTTGCATTAAGCTAATGACGCGCATTCTACATAATTTGATCTAGGTCATAAAGAGAAAATTCAAATTTTTCTCATGCAGTTTTTTCATAATGATTTACGAGAATCGTCATGTTGGCACTTTTTACGGCTCGTACTGAGCTAAGTGTCAAATCTATCCTTTACACCCCGTAAAACGATGATTACATAGGTTTACCTTAAATTTCCCTCTCAAGCTACCGAAATCCTTATTTTTTAAATAGTATGCACGCCATTATTTACTGGTTAAATTTCAAATTGATGGAAAAACACTCAAGAAAGGAAGACTGGGTCGCAATTTTAACTGGCACGTTTTTAGTTGCTCAGGGCGTCTTCTTCCTGCAATCCGCTTCATTACTGACTGGCGGAACCACTGGCTTAGCGTTACTGGTTAGCCAATTTGTATCGATTTCATTCGGTACACTCTATTTTATTGCTAACTGCCCATTCTATTTATTGGCGTGGAAACGATTTGGCGCTCGATTCGCCTTCAACAGTGCAATTTCTGGCGCTTTGGTTTCAGTTTTTGCTGACCATCTCTACTTGGTGATTAGCTTAGACACGATCAATGAGGTGTACTGCGCGGTCGCGGGTGGACTGTTGATGGGATTAGGCATGTTGATTTTGTTCCGCCATCGCTCAAGCCTTGGGGGATTCAATGTCTTGTGTCTCTTTATTCAAGACAAGTTTGGCATTTCGGTGGGTAAGTCTCAGCTTGCTATCGACTTTTGTATCTTAATTGCCTCTTGCTTCTTTGTATCAATCGAAGTCATTGGTCTATCGATTCTTGGCGCTATTGCTCTAAACCTTGTACTAGCAATGAACCATAAGCCAACTCGCTACTCTGTGAATTACGGTTAATTACCACGGCTCATAAAATTAAGGGTTGATGCATCGGCATCAACCCTTTTTCTTTTTTAGTTCAACTCACCATGGGAGCTTCGAGCTTTCACATCGTGGCTAAGCTCTCGGTTAAGCTCTGCCTCTACGTGTCCCGGAGCCTGTGTACTTGCCGAAATCAATCGGTACATCGCAGGAATCACAAACAAGGTTACGAGCGTCGCAAAAGCCATCCCGAAGAAAATAACCGTACCGACAGCCACTCGGCTTTCATAGCCCGCGCCCGTCGAAACAATCAAAGGAATCGCTCCAGCAAGCGTCGTAAACGCAGTCATCATGATTGGACGCAAGCGGCGAGCCGACGCATCCAAAATGGCTTTTTCAAACTCGATCCCTCTATCTCGAAGCTGGTTAGCAAACTCAACGATTAAGATACCGTTTTTGGTCACCATACCGATCAGCATGATCATACCGATTTGGCTATAGATGTTGAGCCCCTGCCCCATCAAGAATAATCCAAGGAATCCACCAAACACGCCCATAGGAACCGTGAACATCACCACCAGCGGGTTAATAAAGCTCTCAAATTGAGCAGCAAGAACCAAGTACGCCACCAGCAAAGCCAAGGCAAAGACCACTAAGATGCTCGATTGATTCTCTTTGTAATCTTTCGACTCTCCCGAATAACTGACGGAAATATCCCCCGGAAGTAACTCAATCGCTTGCTGATCTAAAAAGTCGAGCGCTTCGCCCAGCGTGTAGCCATCGGATAAGTTGGCCGTAATCGTAATCGCCTTTTGCTTGTTGTAGTGCGATAGGCGAATCGATGAAGCCACCTCTTCAATCTTGGTCACAGCATCAAGAGTGACTAATTCGCCAGAAGCAGTGCGCATGTAGATTTGGCTTAAATCCGCAGCGTTGTTAAAGCTGTCTTCGTCACCTCGCAAGTAAACATCGTACTCTTCACCACGTTCAACAAACGTAGTTTCACTCTTACCACCAAGCATAATCTCCAGCGTGTCGGAAATATCCGAGACTCGAATACCAAGCTCTGCTGCACGCTGCTTATCCACTGTGACAACTAACTCAGGCGTTTTTTCCGAGTAATTGATGTCTGCACCTTCCATGTAAGGCGACTCTTCCGCTAAACGCTCTAATTTTTCCGCCCACAGTTTTAACTCAGGGTAATCACTGCCGCCTAGTACAAATTGAACCGGCTCACTCGAACCGCCTCGGAATCCCGGCATAAATGGGAAGACGCGCACATCAGGGATACCAGTCAACGCCTTCCGGACTTGGCCTAGCGCCTGCTGCGCGGTGACATCACGGTCATTCCAGTCTTCTAAGATCATGATCACGAAGCCCGTTTGGTCACCAGCGTTTCCCCCAAAGGCAGGCGATTGAATACTGAACGACTTCAAGAAACCTTGACCAAGCAAAGGCATTAAACGCTTTTCAACAATATCCATATTCGCCGACATGCGGTTATAACTGGTGGCATCGGCACCGCGAACAAAAGCAAAGATTACCCCGCGGTCTTCCGATGGTGTGAGCTGTGCTGGCACTTGCTGCATTAACCCCCAACTGCCGCCAATACAAGCGAGGATGACAAGCGGTGCTGCCCATTTCCAATTTAGTGCCGATCGAAGAACCTTACGATAACCAGATTCCAGATGACCAAACATACGGTCAATAAATAGGTTGAAGCGGTTCGGTTTTACGTTAGCTTTTAGAAGCTTGCTACCCAAAACTGGCGTCAACGTAAGCGCAATTAGTGATGAGAAGATCACCGACATTGCCAGCAATACAGAAAATTCAGTAAATAGCAGACCGACCATACCATCCATAAAGGAGATAGGCAGAAACACCATGACAAGTACCAAGGTGGTTGCGATTACAGCAAAGCCTACCTCACGGGTACCTTTGTACGCAGCGAGTAACGGCTTTTCACCATTTTCGATATGGTGGAAAATGTTCTCGACCACAACGATTGCGTCATCGACAACCAGACCGATTGACAGAATCAACGCCATCAAGGTGATAAGGTTGATTGAAAAGCCAAAGTAATACGCGGCAATAAAGGAAGAAATCAAGGATACTGGCACAGTCACCGCAGGAATCAGGGTTGCCCTTGCTTGGCCAATAAAGATGTACAGAACAAGGATCACCAATCCGCCAGTAATAAAGAGCGTGCTATATACTTCAGCAATCGAGCGCTCAATGAATACGGTTGAGTCGTAGTCAATGGCTAAACGCGTTCCTTCCGGCAAAAATTGTTGAATGTTCTCGACTTCGGTATGGACTCGGTCAGCAACTTCCAGCGGGTTGGCATCGGATTGAGGCACGATCCCCATGCTCACGTTGACTACGCCATCACTTTTGAAAGTGGAGTTTTCGTTTTCTGCACCGATGTAAACGTCTGCGACATCTCTTAAATAGATTGGTGAGTTATCACTAGCACGCTTAACCACCAAGTATTCAAAATCTTCGGCTTGGTTATAGCTACGCGCTGTACGTACCGACATCACAATCTGGTCGTTGCGTACTTCACCACCTGGGCTTTCAATATTTTCACTGCGCAGCGCTGAAGTTATGTCAGAGGTAGTGACGCCGCGACCAGCCATTTGTTCAGGCTTGAGCTTAACGTACATCACTTTGTACAAACCGCCCGAAATGTCCACCGAGCTCACACCTGAGATCAAGCTAAAGCGATCCATCAAGACACGCTCAACATAGTCGGTAAGCTGAGTGCGGTCCATTTCAGAAGAGCTTAAATTGATATAGAGCGAAGCCTCACCCGAACCATTATTCTTAAACACAACGGGATCGTCAGCTTCATCAGGTAACGATCGCTGGGCACGAGCAACGGCATCACGGACATCACTGACACCGGTATTTAAGTCGTAGCCTAAATCGAAAGTGATGGTAATCCGAGACATGCTGTTGCGGGTGGTCGAGGAGATTTCATCAATACCGCTTATCCCCGATAACTGGTCTTCCAGCACCGAGGTGATTTGGCTTTCGATGATGGTGGCAGATGCCCCCTCATAGCGGGTACTGATCGAGACGACTGGGCTTTCAATGTCAGGCATCTCACGCACAGCCAACTTACTGAACGACACAATACCAAACACGCACAGCAGCAAACTAAGCACCAGTGCAGCGACTGGTCTTTTCACAGACACATCAGAGAGCAACATGACTATTTGCCCTCTTGATTATTTGGCTCGCCTTTAGGACGTCCATCACTGCCTAGTTCGGCGACCGTCACACCGTTTCGCATGTTTACAATGCCTTGAACAACAATCTTGTCACCGATAGATAATCCGTCTTCAATCACAACTAGGTTATCAACGCGAGCGCCCAAAATGACTTGGGTTCGAACCGCTTTGTTGTCTTCACCAACGACGTAGACGTAACGCTTGGTTCCAGAGTACTCAAGCGCCTGAACAGGAATAATAGGCGCTTCAATCGCTGGGAAATCCATATCCGCAGACACCAACATCCCCGGCTTTAGCTTTTGCGCGACGTTTTCGAAGTGAATACGAACGCGCAAGTTGAGCGTTTCTTGATTGATGCGAGAGTCAATCCCCACCACTTCACCTTCAAAAACCTCACCTGGCCATGCTGCAGTGGTGGCTTTTACTTGCATCCCTTTGCTCAACTGAGACAAATAACGCTCTGGTACTTGCAGATCGAGCTGCATCACAGACAAATCATCAAGCGACAGCAGCTCAGAGCCAGCGCTGACAAGCTTGCCGCGGCTAAAATCAATAAAACCCACCGTTCCGGCGAAAGGTGCGCTGATGTGAAGGTCTTTCAAACTGGCGTTAGCGGCATCCAATCTTGCTTTGGCGATGTCCACACTCGCTTTTTGCGCATCAATTTCGGTTTGGGTAATAGCGTTACGCTTCACCAGACGCTCAAATTCTTTCAGCTTACGTTGCTCATCTTTGAGATACGCTTGCGCCTCTGCGACAGCCGCTCGCGCTTTATCATCATCAAGTTGAATCAATAGCTGACCTTTTTGGACATTTTGATTCGCTTTAACGGCAATCACATCAACCTTTCCGGAAGTTTCCGGCGCGATAATCACCGACTGATCCGCGGCTAATTTGCCGACAAGGGAAAGAGATTGAGAAACTTGATGCGTTTTCACTTGCTCAGTCACTACGGTGACACTCGATGGTCCTTGTCTGTTGGCCATCACAGAAGGAGAGGCGGTGATAATCGACAAGGATAATAGACTCAGAACAATTTTGTTTTTCATGTTGGTATTCTGCATAAATTAACTCTGTTTATTGTATCCCTTTATACGCAACTGGAACGTCAAGTAATGTAAAGAGGAATAAATATTATGTAAGCAAAGCCGTTGATTGTTTGAGCTTAATGGTCATTTCCTACCACCTTTGCCCAAAAAGGCACCATTCGATTCAAAATTATAAGAAAACGCTTTACAGCTTGAGCGAGTTTGCTATGATTCGCTCCGCACTTGAGAGTTGTGTTGGGAAAACAAAACTTAAGTATAAAAATACCCTGGAGGGGTTCCCGAGTGGCCAAAGGGATCAGACTGTAAATCTGCTGGCACTGCCTTCGATGGTTCGAATCCGTCCCCCTCCACCATATTTATTCTTGTGACTTTTTAGGTGAATAACCTTTTAATAAGTTGTGAGAAAAACTTGATTAACGTGTTGGGAAAACATTAGTCAAGCTATTCTGTAAAAAGAATAGAAAACACCCTGGAGGGGTTCCCGAGTGGCCAAAGGGATCAGACTGTAAATCTGCTGGCACTGCCTTCGATGGTTCGAATCCGTCCCCCTCCACCATATTTTCTCTATGATAGAGAACAGCTTGATTGACGTGTTGGGAAAACATCAATTAAGGATAAAAATACCCTGGAGGGGTTCCCGAGTGGCCAAAGGGATCAGACTGTAAATCTGCTGGCACTGCCTTCGATGGTTCGAATCCGTCCCCCTCCACCATATTTTCTCTAAGATAGAGAGCAGCTTGATTGACGTGTTGGGAAAACATCAATTAAGGATAAAAACACCCTGGAGGGGTTCCCGAGTGGCCAAAGGGATCAGACTGTAAATCTGCTGGCACTGCCTTCGATGGTTCGAATCCGTCCCCCTCCACCATTTTCAAGAAACCAGCTCATTGAGCTGGTTTTTTTGTATCTATTGTTTCTCAACGTGCTTTTCCTCCAGACATAAAAAAGCCCCGACATTGCGGGGCAAATACTAGAACTTTTCAGTTCTAACGAAGCAAACACTATAGGGGGTGTTAGCTTTGGAAAAGAATAATGCGCGTTTCATAGGGTTTAAGTACCTGACGCTGAGAAACCTCGCCTTGCAACGGGTAGTTGCCAAGTAAATACGTTGCTGTCGATAAATCTAAATCGCTAGGCAACATGCACTCCGACTCATCACCATAGTAGTTATTCAAACAGATCAAGGTCTGATGCTGCGACTGGCGCTGATAGCCGAAGATAGCCGTGTGTGAAGGATAGAGATCGGTATAGTCCCCAGTCGTAATCACTTCCACTTCTTTACGTAATTTGATCAGTTGCTGGTAGAAATAGAACACAGAGTTAGTGTCTGCAACGGCTTGTTCTGCGTTGATTTCCTTATAATTGTTCGCGACTTGTAACCAAGGCTGGCCTTTGGAGAAGCCTGCGTACTCCTGATGATTCCACTGCATAGGGGTACGTGAATTGTCACGAGACTTCTGCGCAAGGATCGCCAGCATCTCGTCATGAGGAACACCTTGCTCATTGACCATGATGTCGTACATATTGGTACTTTCCACATCACGATATTGCTCTATCGATGTGTAGCCCGGATTGGTCATGCCGATTTCTTCACCCTGATAGATATACGGCGTACCTTGCATCATGTGTACCGAAGCTCCGAGCATTTTCGCCGACTCGACACGGAAGTGTTTATCATCCCCCAATCGACTCACCACACGTGGCTGATCATGGTTACACCAGAACAGAGCTCCCCATCCTTTGCCATTTAAACCGGTTTGCCAGTGGTTGAAAATCTGCTTGAGTTGGATGAAATCAAATGGCGCTTTGGTCCACTTTTCACCATTTGGATAATCTACTTTTAAATGGTGGAAATTAAACACCATTGAGAGTTCTTTGTTATCCAGTGAAGAGTACTGCTGGCAATGCTCCAGCGTCGTCGAAGACATTTCACCCACAGTGACACTGCCATATTGTTGGAATACCGCTTCACTGATCTCTTGCAAGTATTCATGCACACGAGGTCCATCAGTGTAAAATCGGCGGCCATCTCCCTGTTCATCATCGGGAAAATCTTGCTGTTTAGAGATGAGATTAATCACGTCTAAGCGGAAGCCATCAACGCCCTTCTCCGCCCAAAAGCTGATCACCTCTTTCACTTCTGAACGGACTTGAGGATTTTCCCAATTTAAATCGGCTTGCTCTTTGGCAAATAAGTGAAGAAAGTATTGACCCGTTTTCTCATCAAGCTCCCACGCACTGCCACCAAATTTGGATTGCCAGTTGTTCGGGATCCCGCCATCTACAGGATCTTTCCAGATGTAGTAATCTCGGTATGGGCTATTTTTATCCCCCAAAGCCGATTGAAACCAATGATGTTGCGTCGACGTATGGTTGACCACGATATCCATAATAATGCGAATCCCACGCTGATGCGCCTCTGCAAGCAGTTGGTCAAAATCGTCCATGCTGCCAAAGTCTGGGTTAATCGCGTAATAATCAGAAATGTCGTAGCCATTATCGATCATTGGCGACTGGTAAACCGGAGTTAACCAAATTGCGTCAATTCCCAATCGTTGCAAATAGTCCAACTTAGAGATAATGCCTTGGATATCACCTGTCCCTTTACTGCCACTATCACAAAAACTCTTTGGGTAAATTTGATATATCGAGGCGGTTTTCCACCAGTTTGCATCATTTGTGATTACAGACATCATTGAGCTCACTTACCAAAAATAGAAATCGTTGAAGATGGAGCAGCGACGGCCGCTCCATAAAGAAATGCTTATGCGCTTACAGGCTCTAACTCGCCTTTAATTTGTGCGCGCTTGTAGAAGAAGAGTGTCAGTGCCGCAGGAACCGCAATCGCAACAAGCATCGCAATTCCGTAGATGCCCCAGAATTGTGGCTGGATTGACAAGATACCTGGCAGACCACCAACACCGATGCCGTTTGCCATCACACCTGCGCTACCACAAATCGCAGCGGCAATCGCACTACCGATCATTGCGCTCAACATAGGGAATTTGTACTTAAGGTTGATACCGTACATCGCAGGCTCTGTTACACCAAGGTAGGCAGAGATTGCCGCAGGAACCGAGATATCGCGTTCGCCATGCTTCTTGCTGATGATGATGATACCCACAACAGCCGATGCTTGAGCAATGTTAGAAAGTGCAATCAGAGGCCAGATTGGCGTGCCACCTAGGTCTTGCATTAGCTGTAGGTCAACCGCGTTAGTCGTGTGGTGGATACCTGTAATCACAAGAGGTGCGTACAAGAAACCAAATACCATTGAACCAATCACCGCGAAATCACCTGTCATCGCCGCTTTCGCCGCAAACGCAACACCGTCGCCAAGGACTCGACCAAATGGGCCAATCAGTGAGTGAGCAAGCACAACAGAAAGGATGATAGAAACAAACGGCACAACGACTAGGTACAAGTACGATGGGACGATGCGCTTTAGATTTGTTTCAATAAAGGCTAAGGCAACACCTGCCAGCATTGCTGGAATGACCTGCGCTTGGTAACCGACTTTCTCTATGACAAACAGACCAAAGTCCCAAGCCTCCGGCACCTGCTTACCAATCAAGTAAGCGTTCATAAGCTGTGGGGAGACCAAGGTAACACCTAGCGTGATACCCAGAATTGGTGTGCCACCCAGTTTTTTCACCGTTGACCAACACACACCAACAGGTAGGAAGAAGAATATCGCTTCGCCAATCAACCACAAGAAGCTATGAACTGTTGCCCAGAATTGGCTGATTTCCGTTAGAGATTGACCATCAAACATCTTAATGTCGCCAATAACGTTACGGAAACCTAGAATCAAACCACCGGTGATAATGGCTGGCAGCAGCGGGACAAAAATTTCAGCTAAATGGGAGATCCCGCGCTCCAAAATGTTCATGTTTTGACGAGCAGCAAGCTTAGCTTCATCCTTCGATGCTGCCGTTTGCCCTGTCAGTTCAATCAGCACTTTATAGACTTCATCAACTTCAGTGCCAATAACGACTTGGAACTGACCTGCGTTGGTAAAACAACCTTTCACCATTGGCAGAGCTTCTAGCTCTTTTTCTTTTGCTTTCTCGGTATCGTTTAGTACAAAGCGAAGGCGCGTTAAGCAGTGGCTCACACTCGCGATGTTATCGCTTCCACCGACTAACTCAATCAGACGCTCCACTTCGTGTTTCGCAATCTTACTCATATCCATGTCCACCCTAATTGGATTCTCATTCATGTCTGAATCAACATCAGACTATTAACTGACTTATTTTTTGTTATTTTGGGAATGTTCCCATTCATGTTCATTATATTGTCAGATCTGATAAAAGATAAAAATGGGAACAGTCCCATTAATTGAATGAGATCACAGTATAATTTTAAATCACTTTGAAAATAATGGCTTAGAGAGTCAGAGGCTGTTGAGTGAGATGAACCGTCCCCACATCGCCATTTATTTGAGATATCAGTAGGTTAGCTGCTTTTTCACCCGCTAATGAATAACCGGGGTCGATGCTAAATACTTTAGGAAAGAGGAAAGAAAGCAACTCATTGCCACCGACACCTGTCACTACAACGTCTTCACGGTCGAGTTCTTGGAGGCGCTTGATTACACCTAGCGCCAGAGTATCACTGGCACAGACGATGGCTTGTGTCTCGGGTTTGAGGACTTTATCGACAAGCAGATAGGCACTTTCATGATTCAACTGACCGGTTTGGTAGCAAGTCTCTAGTGCATGAGCGTGACACCAAGTTAAGTAAGCATCCAGACGCAGCTTACCCGTTGTTTTGTCACTCGGGTCCACTCCGATAAAGGCAATACGGCTGAGCGATTTTTGCTGCAGATACTCGAGCGCTTTGATGATCACTTGCTCGTTATCGTAGTTGATCGAAGAGACTTGATCCGTATCCATGGCAATCACCACGGTACGGTTTTGCCAACTGCCCAGTTTGGTCACATCAAAATCACTGAAGCCAAACACGATAACTCCGTCGACATTACGCTTTTTCAGCACATCGAGGTGGGCATTAGTCTTGTCGCGATCAAACTGGCTTTCCATGATCACCACGTCATACCCCGCGGCATAAAGCGTATTGAGCATGCTCCCTACCGCTTTATTCTCTGATGGAGAATCCAAGCGTGAAATGATCACCCCAACGACTTTTTGGCTTCCACCACGCATGGTTTGCGCAGACTTGGAAGGTACGTAACCGGATTCTTGAATCACTTGTTCGACTTTCGCTCGCGTCGCAGGCTTTACTTTCGGATCATTGGTCAATACTCGAGATACGGTCGACTTACCGACGCCCGATAATTTAGCAATATCAAGAATGGTTAGTTTTTTACTCATAGGGGGATAGTTAGCTTCCTAGTCTCATGGTTAACGAATCGCGAAGTCTGTGTTACTCGTCAAACTGACAATTTTTGTATATGGTGCGTGCAAATTCCAATCGCGCATTCGTACCTTTGGTATGCAACACAATAGGGTTAGCGGTTGCGGCAGTGCCATCATCCAGTATGTATTTGGTTCCAGAGCCTGACGGGACTTGTATCAAAGGGAACTCTTGCTGCTCTACTCTCAGCCAAGCTTTTTCTTGCCTTGGTAGATAACCAACCTCAAATGCCTGCCCCGCGTCACATTGGTACTGAATCCAGTCCCCTTGAAAGGTGTTGTCTGATTGTGACGCTGATTGGGAGCAACCTGCTAAGGCTACGCCCATCATCACGATAAATCGTCCTTTTTTCATCATGACCTCCAAACAAACAAGGGCCGCCAAAGCGACCCTTTAATGCTATTTAGTGAGATAAGCTGGCACGTCTTTAATACTGTTTAGCACAACAGAGGCAAGCGCCTCACCTTTATCAGTGACTGGCTTACCTGTACGAACAAGAATTTTGGTTCCTACGCCAGCAGCATCCGCTGCCATCATATCTTCCGCTTTATCACCAACCATGACAGAGTTTGCCATGTCAATTTTCAAAAAGTCTCGTGCTGAGATAAACATACCAGGCTTGGGTTTTCGGCAATTACACTCTTCTTTGTATTTACCTTGTCCATGTTCAGCATGGTGAGGACAGTAGTAAAAACCATCAAACTCAACGCCATTATCGACAAAGTTCCAGTCCATCCACTGTGTTAAGTCTAGGAAGCGATCTTCACTAAACTTACCACGTGCAATACCAGACTGGTTAGTCACCAAGACAAGCAAGTAGCCCATCTCTTTCAGTTTCTTCGTCGCTTCAAACACGCCTTCGATAAATTCAAAATCATGCTCATCATGTACGTAACCATGGTCGACGTTAATCACGCCATCACGATCTAAAAAGACTGCTGGTTTAGCCAAAATATGCTTCTCTATCCGTTGCTTTCTTTGGGGTGAATCACCCAGTTATAGTAAGAATTATTGCACGCTTTATTTCTTTCATCACTATCTAATTACCAAACGATTGAGCAAAATAACCATTTAGACGTCTAGACGTAAAAATATCTATTGACAGAAAACACGCGAGACCATAGCATCGTCTACTAAATGAGATGTAGTTCAAAATTATCTACTACTCCCAAGGTAATCGGATTAGCGAGTTTCTCGATGATTGAAATTAATCAAGTTAATAAGGTGTTTTATCAGGGCAAAAAGGAAATCAATGCCCTTAAAGACATCAATCTACACATTCCTCAAGGAACGATTTTCGGTGTAATCGGCTCATCTGGAGCAGGGAAAAGTACGCTTATTCGCTGTGTAAACATGCTGGAAGCCCCAACAAGTGGCTCTATCATTGTTGACGGCGTGGACCTCACTAAATTATCAAAGTCTGAACTGAGCAAAACACGCCGCAACATCGGCATGATTTTTCAGCACTTTAATCTGCTTTCTTCTCGCACTGTATTCGATAATGTTGCGCTTCCACTTGAGCTGGCTGGCGCCGAGAAAGAAAAAATTAGCACCAAAGTGACTGAGCTATTGAAACTAGTTGGCCTTGCAGACAAGCATGAAAGCTACCCATCCAATCTAAGTGGCGGCCAGAAGCAGCGTGTTGCGATTGCTCGTGCACTGGCATCAGATCCAAAAGTGCTGCTGTGTGACGAAGCCACCAGCGCCCTCGATCCAGCGACCACTCAATCTATTCTTGAGCTACTTAAAGAGATCAACCGTAAGCTGAATATCACAATGCTGCTGATCACTCACGAAATGGACGTAGTGAAAAGCATCTGTCACGAAGTGGCCATTATTGGTGGTGGTGAGCTCGTTGAAAAAGGCACGGTCGGCGAAATCTTTGCCCACCCGAAAACGGAACTGGCCCATGAGTTCATTCGCTCGACGCTGGATCTCTCCATCCCAGAGGATTACCAAGCCCGCTTGCAAGAAACTCGAGTTGAAGGCAGCTACCCACTGGTTCGCTTAGAATTTACGGGAGCAACGGTAGACGCGCCACTGATGACGCAAATTGCACGCAAGTTCAATATCGACGTCAGCATTTTGAGCTCTGATCTTGATTATGCAGGTGGTGTGAAGTTCGGCATGATGGTCGCAGAACTGTTTGGCAATGAGCAGGACGACAATGCTGCTATCGAATTCCTCCGTGAACACAACGTAAAAGTAGAGGTGTTGGGTTATGTCCTTTAATACAGTATCAGAATGGCTAAACCTCAATGGCAACTTGCTGATTGGAGCAACTTGGGAAACCCTTTACATGGTCGCGGTTGCCGGAATTGTTGGATTTGCCGTGGGCATTCCACTTGGTGTTATTCTCCATACCACGAAAAAAGGTGGTCTACTCGAAAACACCAAGCTTAATAGCATACTCGGTGCCATCGTGAACATCGGTCGCTCTGTGCCATTCTTGGTATTGATGGTTGCCATAATCCCTGTGACAAAAATTTTAGTCGGCACCTTTATCGGTACTACAGCCGCTATCGTACCGCTCACCATCGGCGCAATTCCATTTGTCGCTCGTTTGATCGAAGGTTCCTTGCTTGAAGTACCAACAGGCCTGGTAGAAGCAGCGCAATCGATGGGTGCAACACCGGTACAAATCATTTCTAAGGTATTGCTTCCTGAAGCGCTACCGACCATCGTCAACTCAGTCACTATTACATT
The DNA here is from genome assembly GCF_027587055.1 of Vibrio sp. MarTm2. Classification (NCBI taxonomy): domain Bacteria; kingdom Pseudomonadati; phylum Pseudomonadota; class Gammaproteobacteria; order Vibrionales; family Vibrionaceae; genus Vibrio; species Vibrio sp. MarTm2. Next base: position 645,375 of record NZ_JAPPTK010000001.1, read on the forward strand.
GGTTACGCTAGTCAGCTACTCAGCAATGGCAGGAACGGTAGGTGGTGGTGGTCTAGGTGACGTAGCCATCCGTTACGGCTTCCATCGCTATGATGTGGTCATAATGGCAGTAACGGTCGTGATGCTGATTATTTTAGTGCAAATTATTCAGTCTATCGGCGATGCCATTGTGCGCCGCGTCGATCACAGATAAAAATTATTCGATTTATTACAAGGAGATAGTCATGAAATTCAATATTAAAGGTCTTTTGGCAATTGCCGCTGCTGCATCAGCACTAGTGTTATCTGGCTGTGGTGAAAAAGCCGCGGACAACAGCAAAATCAAAGTAGGTGTTATGGCAGGTGCTGAAGCACAAGTTGCTGAAGTTGCTGCAAAAGTAGCAAAAGAGCAATACGGCCTAGACGTTGAACTTGTTACTTTCACTGACTACGTAACGCCTAACGCTGCATTGGATGACGGTTCAATCGATATCAACGCATTCCAACACAAGCCATACCTAGATCAGCAAGTGGCAGATCGTGGTTACAAACTGACTATCGCAGGTAACACGTTCGTTTACCCAATCGCTGGTTACTCTAAGCAAATAAAATCTGTGGATGAGATTCAAGAAGGCGCGCGCATCGCTGTTCCAAACGATCCAACTAACCTAGGTCGTTCACTGCTACTTCTTGAGCAGCAAGGTCTGATCGAACTTCGTGAAGGTGCTGGTCTACTAGCAACGGTTCGTGACATCACGGCAAACCCGAAAAACATCTCAATCGTTGAGCTAGATGCAGCGCAACTTCCTCGTTCTCTAGACGACGTAGCGCTATCTATCATCAACACAACTTACGCAAGCTCTATCAACCTAACTCCACAAAAAGATGGCGTGTTTGTTGAAGACAAAGAGTCTCCATACGTAAACCTAATCGTTTCTCGTGAAGAGAACCTAAATGCTGAAAACGTTCAGAACTTCGTTAAGTCTTACCAGACAGAAGAAGTTTACGCAGCAGCATCAGAAATCTTCCAAGGTGGCGTGGTTAAAGGCTGGTAATCACCACTTTATCTAGCCAAGCAAAATGAATAGGGCTGACGTGAATGCGTCAGCCCTATTCATTCTCCACTCGGCTCAACTCTCAAGCTATCAAAGTACCGTTCAATCAGCGCTTGATATCGACCGTCACGCTTCATAGCAGCGAGCTCTGCATCAAACTCATTCTTTAGATCGTGATGCTGGCGAAGCTTTGAAAAAGCAATGTAGCTTGGCGTTGCTTCTAATGAAGGCACCAGAATCTTCAGCGATTGGTCGAGCCCATTTCGTACCATAATACTGCGTGCCCCAAACTCATTATTGACCCACACATCAGCGCGCTTTGCTCTGACAAGATAAGCACAGTCCTCAGTTTTATTGCGTTTAAAAATCACTTTAAACACGCCAGTCTCCAGCAAATCGTCCATTCGTTTGCCATAACTCACTCTGTTGACCACACATATAGAGAGTGAGCTCAAGTCACGTTGGAAAAAATCGATACTGCTTAACTCACTATCAATCAAGGTAATCAAGCTAATATTCTGGGTAAACAAAACTTGTTGGCTATAGTCCGCAAATTGTTCCCGTTCTTGGTTTTTGAATGCGGTAAAGATGGCATCTGAGCGACCATGTTGAATGTTATTTAGTGCCCTCGCCCATGGCAGAACTTGGATAGTGATGGGTTGTTTGAGTTCAGCAAAGACCTCCTTGACCAACTCAACCGCCACGCCAGAAATCTTATCGTCATGGTGTTCAATATACGGTGGGTACTCCAAAGTCACTAACTGTAGCGTCGAGCTCGCACCGAGATAAAAACTGCTGAAGTAGACCAGGGAAATTAGGATATGAGTCAATCGCTTCATACTTATACGAACAGGCATTCGTTACACAGTCTCTGTGTTTAATCGCTCCAAATACTGCAAGCCTGCCCTCCTAAATAAGTATTCTATAAGTAAAGTTCACAACCCTATCTTGTCAAACCGATTTGCCTACAAAAAAGCCGGAGTAAAAACTCCGGCTCAACGTGTAATCAATTATCTGGCTTAAGGTGTGTAGTACGTTGCAGCACCCGGACCAACAGGTAGACCGAAAACGAATACCCACAGGTAGAACAGTAGACTCCAACCAACAATGAAGACGATTGAGTAAGGCAGCATGGTTGCGATCAGCGTACCGATACCCAGATTCTTCATGTAACGTGTTGCTACCGCAAGGATTAGACCAAAGTAGCTCATCATAGGCGTGATGATGTTAGTCGTTGAATCACCAATACGGTAAGCCGCCTGAATCGTTTCTGGCGCGTAGCCAACCAACATTAGCATTGGTACAAAGATTGGCGCAGTTACCGCCCATTGAGCAGAAGCTGAACCGATCATTAGGTTAATGAAGCCACACATTAGGATGAATGCGAAGAACAGCATTGGGCCAGTTAGACCGATTTCCTGTAGGAAGCTTGCACCCGCGACTGCGAATACCTGACCAAAGTTAGTCCACTTGAAGAAGGCAACAAACTGAGCTGCGAAGAATACAAGTACGATGTACATGCCCATAGAAGACATTGACTTCGCCATGGCATCAATCACGTCACGGTCAGTCTTCATTGAGCCTGTTACTTTACCGTAAACAAAGCCTGGGATAGCAAAGAAGACGAAGATAAACGCGACGATACTTTTCAGGAATGGTGAACCTGCCACTGTTCCTGTTGCTGAACGTAGAACGCCATCTTCAGGCACGATTGTCCAAGCAAGAAGTGCCGATACCGCAACTACCGCTACACCAGCCAGTTTCAGACCTTTCTTCTCAATATCGGTAAGCTTACCCATTGAGTCGTTAGATAAGTCTTCAGACGCTTCTTCATCGTTGTATTTGCCAAGTTTTGGCTCAACGATTTTCTCCGTTACGAACGCACCTGTAATGGCAATGAAGAAGGTAGAAACAAACATGAAGTACCAGTTAACTTCTGGGCCAACAGTGTAAGATGGATCAATCATTTGCGCAGCGGTTTCTGTGATACCAGAAAGCAGCGGATCAACCGTACCGATAAGAAGGTTTGCTGAGTAGCCACCTGATACACCCGCAAATGCCGCAGCAAGACCTGCAAGTGGGTGACGACCTAAAGAGTGGAACAACATCGCCGCTAGTGGAATAAGAACCACGTAACCTAGCTCAGACGCTGTATTTGAAATGATACCAGCAAACACGACGGTAACCGTCACCATACGCTGAGACGCCCCCATTACCATGCCACGCATCGCAGCAGATAAGAGACCGGAATGTTCAGCAATCGCAACACCTAGCATAGCCACAAGTACCGTGCCTAGCGGGGCAAAACCAACAAAGTTCTTCACTAAGTTAGTAACGATCAACTGTAAGCCTTCTGCATTTAACAAGCTCACGACATGGATCATGCCATCAGCTGCGCGACCTTTCGCACCTTCAGGGCGAGGATCCATAACAGAGACTTCAAAGTAACCTGCGATTCCAGATGTCACTAAGATAGCAACACAGAAAAGTGCAAATAGAGTGATTGGGTGGGGTAATAGGTTCCCCAAATATTCAACTGTATCTAAAAAGCGCGTGAACAGCGGCTTTTTTGGCGAGTTTTGTTTAATCGAAGCAGATGAACTCATCTGTTCCCTCCTTGTAGTTATTCCTGCGCTTTTTTGTGACAAAGATGTCAACAAAGCCCGCGCAGGTTACTAGACAAGGTGTACGATATAAAATCTAAAATGTTACAAACTGTGTTCTATTGCACAATATTTAACGCAATAAGAACAAAAAATTAGCAATTAACACCATATTAAAAACACAAATCAGGATTATAATTCATATAAATACATGCATTCTGTTTATTTTTCGTGCGCTATTTTTGTACTGCTTTAAATCGAGGGTTCGTTTTACAGATCACATAGAGACGCCCTCTTCGTTTAACGATTTGACAATCCGGATGACGGCTTTTCGCACTTTTTAAAGACTTTACCACTTTCATTGATTACTCCTTCTCTTTTGTAAATTGACCAAAGCGACGTTTGAAGTTTGCCACGCGCCCTTCCTGATGAATGACTCGCTGTTTACCGGTGTAAAACGGGTGAGATTTAGAGGACACTTCAATCGTAAAGTATGGGTAGGTTTTGCCATCTTCCCACTCGATGGTGCGATCGGTTTTTAGCGTCGAGCCTATCAAGAAGTATTCATCGATACTCGTGTCATGAAAGACGACCGTTCTATATTCAGGGTGGATGTTAGGTTGCATAAATACTCTCACTTAAATTGTTATGTTATAACATTATAAATGATAATTATTATCAACCCGTTTTGCTAGCCATTTTTGTGATATTTTTTGCTCGTTCACCATTTAGAGAGAGACACATGTACTCTGTAACGCCCATTGGCTACATCGAAAGCCCATATAAAGAGAAATTTGCGGTTCCTCGCCAACCTCGTTTAGTAAGCGGTGCGACGTCTCGCTTAAGATTAATTGGTGAGGCAAACACACCGGAAGCACTAAGAGGGTTGGAGCAATTTTCCCACGTCTGGCTATTATTCTTATTTGACCAAAATTTAGCCGCAGGATGGAAGCCAACGGTGAGACCTCCTCGGCTTGGTGGAAACGAACGTATTGGTGTATTTGCTTCTCGCTCAACCTTTAGACCCAACGGGATTGGAATGTCTGCTGTCGAAGTAAAAGGAATCGATAAGCGCGGTGACCAAATGTATTTGAACCTTGGTAATGTCGACTTGGTCGATGGTACGCCTATTCTTGATATTAAGCCTTACATTCCCTACTCGGATTCGATCCCAGATGCGACGGGAGGCTACGCAGAGCAAGCCCCTCAAACCATGGATGTTATCTTTAGTGAATCTGCGCAAGCCACGCTCATCAAGCGCACGCAGGGGGCAATGGAAAGTGAGGTGATCAAACAAGTTCTAGCGCAAGACCCTCGCCCTGCATACAAAAAGAACAAACCCGACAGTAAAGAATATGCGGTAAATTTGTTCGATTTGAACGTTAAGTTCACCGCTAACGACAACTTAATAACGGTTACCATCATTGAGTGCTTTTGACGAAGGCAATTGGCTGATATTATAAGCGGCTAACCATTTTCCCCTCGGGGGACTTCCATACTCCTGTCCATTCCGGCTTGAGTATCTAACTTTAATAAACGGATAAGTTAAATGCGTACCAGTAATTATCTTCTTTCTACTCTGAAGGAGACTCCAAACGACGCAGAAGTAGTGAGCCACCAGCTCATGCTACGTGCAGGTATGATCCGTAAGCTGGCTTCAGGTCTTTACACCTGGCTACCTACTGGTCTACGTGTACTGCGTAAAGTCGAAAACATCGTTCGTCAAGAGATCGACAATGCAGGCGCAGTCGAAACATTGATGCCCGTTGTTCAGCCGTTTGAACTATGGGAAGAGACAGGCCGCAGCGAGAAGATGGGTCCTGAGCTACTTCGCTTTACTGACCGTCACACTCGTCCGTTTGTTCTTAGCCCAACCGCTGAAGAAGTGATCACTAGCCTTGTGCGTAACGAAGTGAGCTCTTACAAACAGCTTCCGCTAAACCTGTACCAAATCCAGACTAAGTTCCGCGATGAGCGTCGCCCACGTTTTGGCGTAATGCGTGCACGTGAATTCTGCATGATGGATGCATACAGCTTCGACATCGATAAAGAAGGTCTAGAGAAATCTTACCAAGCGATGCACGATGCGTACTGTAAAGCATTCGACCGCATGGGTCTTGAGTACCGTCCAGTATTGGCTGACTCTGGCGCTATCGGTGGTAGTGGCTCTCAAGAATTCCACGTGCTTGCTGAAAGCGGCGAAGATCTAATCGCCTTCTCGACTGAATCTGATTACGCAGCAAACATAGAAAAAGCAGAAGCAGCAGCGCCTGCAGGTGAACGTGCAGCGCCAACGCAAGAGATGACTCTTGTTGATACGCCAAACGCCAAAACCATCGCTGAGCTTGTTGAACAGTTCGACATGCCTATCGAGAAGACAGTGAAAACGCTTTTCGTAAAAGCATCTGATGAAGTAGACGCAGATATCATCGCGCTAATCATCCGTGGCGACCACGAACTAAACGAAGTGAAAGCTGAAAACCTTCCTCAAGTTGCTGCTCCTCTAGAGATGGCAACGGAAGAAGAGATTCGCGCACTGATCGGCGCAGGCCCTGGTTCTCTTGGCCCTGTGGGTCTTAAACTGCCATTCATTGTTGACCGCACCGTTGCTGTAATGAGCGATTTTGGTGCTGGCGCTAACATTGATGACAAGCACTACTTCGGTATCAACTGGGGTCGTGACGTTGAGCTAGGCCAAGTTGAAGATCTACGTAACGTCGTTGAAGGCGATCCAAGCCCATGTGGCAAAGGTACCCTAATGCTTAAGCGTGGTATCGAAGTGGGTCACATCTTCCAGCTAGGTAACACTTACTCTGAAGCGATGAACTGTGGTGTTCTTGGTCCTGACGGTAAGAACGTCATCCTAGAGATGGGTTGTTACGGTATTGGTGTTTCACGTGTTGTGGCTTCTGCAATCGAGCAAAACCACGACAAATACGGCATCATCTGGCCAGACGCACTCGCACCTTTCCAAGTGGCTATCGTTCCTATGAACATGCACAAGTCAGAAGAAGTGAAAGAAGCAGCTGAGAAGCTGTACGCTGAACTGACGGCTATGGGTATCGAAGTACTATTCGATGACCGTAAAGAGCGCCCAGGCGTAATGTTCTCTGATATGGAACTTATCGGCATTCCTCACACTATCGTGATTGGCGATCGTTCTATGAAAGAAGGCAACTTCGAATACAAGAACCGACGCTCAGGTGAGAAGACAGCTGTAGCGATGGCTGATATCGTTGAGCATGTTAAAGCGCAGCTTGCTTAAGTTGATTGACGCTCAGAAATACAAAAGGCCGATGGAAACATCGGCCTTTTTTACAACTGATAAGAGTGCACCGCTATTCCAACGGCTCTGTCGGTGCTTGACTCGCTACTTTCTTAGGCGCATAAGGAACATGGCTCAGCTCATCAGCATTGCCATCAATCAGCTCGCCAAAGTGCAAGATACCAAACTCTCCGGGCTTCATGCGGTGCCAAGTCTCATTGCCGGTCAGTGGCTGAGTAGCAATGACTGACACAATGTCATTGGGTGTCGTCTCTTCTTGAAAGTTGATCTCAACATCTTCATCGATCAGTGCTGCCTTGCCAAAGGGCGCCCGACGCGTAATCCAGTAAAGATGATTGGTACAGTAAGTCATTACGTACTCACCATCAGAGAGCAGCATGTTAAAGACACCTTTCTCGCGCAATCTATCGCAGCACTCGGCAACAAACCGGAACACACCGACCATATCTTGTGGCGGCTCTGGGTATCGATCTTCCATTTGCTTTAATAGCCAACAGAAAGAGAGCTCACTGTCAGTTTGTCCAACAGGGCGATGGCGACCAGTTTTCAGATCTTGGTAATCACTCAGTTGGCCATTATGCGCAAAGGTCCAATAGCGCCCCCAAAGCTCACGAGTAAATGGGTGGGTATTTTCGAGGTTTACTCCGCCACGATTCGCCTGCCTAATATGACTAACAACCGCGCAGCTTTTAATTGGGTAGTTCTGGACTAGCTCAGCAATTTTGGATTTGCAGCTAGGGTTGGGATCTTTGAATGTGCGGAACCCCTTTCCTTCGTAAAACGTGATCCCCCACCCATCTCGGTGCGGACCCGTGTTCCCACCACGCTGCATCAATCCGGTAAAACTAAAACAGATATCTGTTGGTACGTTGGCGCTCATGCCGAGCAATTCACACATGGCCTACTAAACTCCCTTCATCCTTGCGTGCAGTTGGTAACTTAACGACATCAGCGAGAGAAACTGCAAACACTGATGCCGGTTAAATGATGAATGGTCACGCCGTTACGCGTTCTCCATTTCCTTTTCGATAAGCTGGATCACAATGTGAATGATCTTAATGTGGATTTCTTGAATACGGTCTGCGTAGCCAAAATGCGGTACACGAATTTCGATATCCGCTAAGCCAGCCATCTTGCCGCCATCTTTACCGGTCAACGCGATGGTCTTCATGCCTTTTGCTTGAGCCGCTTCAATCGCCTTTAAGATATTTGCAGAATTACCGGAAGTCGAAAGGCCAAATAAGACATCCCCTTTTGAACCAACAGCTTCTACATAGCGAGAGAAAACGTGGTCATAACCAAAATCATTGCTGACACAAGACAAATGACTAGGATCAGAGATAGCAATACCTGGCAAACCTGGGCGATTTTCACGGTAACGACCTGTCAGCTCTTCAGCAAAGTGCATGGAATCACAATGTGAACCGCCGTTACCACACGACAATACCTTGCCACCTTGCTTAAACGAATCCGCAATCATTTTGGCCGCCGATTCGATTTGAGCAATATTGCTCTCATCACTCAAAAACTTGTTTAGTACGTCAGCAGCTTCTAGCAACTCGCTCTTGATCAGATCATGGTACATAGGGCTATCTCTAATTATTGTTCGTGGATAGGCGAGCTTAGCGCATCACCCAACTTATTTGATGAGTTTACTCAAACATCGCATAGTGTCGATAGCTCTCGGTTAACAAATCCACCTTTATTGCAATTCATTGCTCATAAAAACAGCACAAGACAGCATTTTTAGAATTTTCACTCTACTTAGATCACTTTTTGAGCATTAGCACGTTTTACATTTCATTAATCTTTTGTTTACACTTTACTGGTATGACCTCTTACTAGTTTAAGACGTATAACTGTTGAGATACGTCAAAAAGGAAAACGAAACATGGACATCTTGCTCTCTATACTCGGATTTACGGTTGTATTGGCCACCTGCCTATACCGCCGAAGCTCGTTGATCGCTTCAGTTGCCGCACTGACAGCGACTATGGTTCTCTTATCTTGGGTTGGCACGGCCGGTTCTATCAGTTGGTTACTGTATGTATCCGCGGTCGTGATATTGGGCATCCCTGCAGTAAGACAATCTCTCATTAGCAAAAAAGCACTTAAGCTTTTCAAACAAGTACTCCCAGCCATGTCGCAAACGGAAAAAGAAGCGTTAGATGCAGGGACAGTTTGGTGGGAAGCTGAGCTGTTCAAGGGTAAGCCTGATTGGAACAAGCTGCATGCCATCAAAGCGCCAAGCTTAAGCCAAGAAGAACAAGCCTTTCTGGATGGCCCAGTGGAAGAAGTGTGTGCCATGGTCAACGACTATCAAGTGACCCACGAACTGGCAGATCTTCCACCAGAAGTATGGCAATACCTCAAAGACAACAAGTTCTTTGCCATGATCATCAAGAAAAAATATGGTGGCTTGGAGTTTTCTGCCTACGCTCAATCTTTGGTTCTGCAAAAGCTGACGGGTGTCTCTGGCGTGCTGTCATCGACCGTTGGTGTACCCAACTCATTGGGGCCAGGTGAGCTTCTGCAACATTATGGTACAGAGGAGCAAAAGGATTACTACTTACCTCGCCTAGCGGAAGGCAAAGAGATTCCATGTTTTGCCCTAACTAGCCCAGAAGCAGGCTCGGACGCGGGGTCAATTCCAGATTATGGCGTTGTGTGTAAAGGCGAGTGGGAAGGCAAAGAAGTCCTTGGCATGCGTCTAACTTGGAACAAACGCTACATTACCCTTGCCCCGGTCGCAACGGTGCTTGGTCTTGCCTTTAAACTTCGCGATCCCGAAGGACTGTTGGGTGATAAAGAAGATCTCGGCATCACTTGTGCGCTGATTCCAACCCATCTTAAAGGTGTGGAGATCGGTAATCGCCACTTCCCGCTCAATGTTCCTTTCCAAAATGGCCCAACGCGCGGCAATGATCTGTTTGTTCCTATCGACTTCATCATCGGTGGTCAGAAAATGGCAGGCCAAGGTTGGCGCATGCTGGTTGAATGTCTGTCAGTCGGCCGTGGTATCACGCTCCCATCTAACTCGACAGGTGGCATCAAAACTGCTGCACTGGCAACGGGTGCCTACTCGCGCATTCGTCGCCAATTCAAGCAGCCCATTGGCCACATGGAAGGGGTTGAGGAACCATTGGCTCGTCTAGGGGGCAACGCCTATGTGATGGATGCCGCGAGCAACTTGACGGTTGCGGGCATTGACTTGGGAGAAAAACCATCGGTGATCTCAGCCATCGTTAAGTACCACTGTACCCACCGAGGCCAGCAAAGCATCATTGATGCGATGGACATTGTGGGCGGCAAAGGGATCTGTTTGGGCCCCTCTAACTTCTTAGCACGTGGTTACCAAGGTGCGCCAATTGCGGTAACGGTTGAAGGTGCGAACATTCTGACACGTTCGATGATCATCTTTGGTCAGGGTGCGATTCGCTGCCATCCATATGTATTGGAAGAGATGGACGCCGCTTACTCTGAAGCAGGCGACGCTGTTGAGAAATTTGATAAAGCACTTGCAGGACATGTTAGCTTTACCATGAGCAACCTAGTACGCAGCTTCTGGCTTGGTCTAACTGACGGACGCGGCTCTGAAGCACCGACGCAAGACGCAACCACGCGCTACTACCAACAATTGAACCGCTACAGTGCAAACATTGCCTTCCTTGCCGACATTTCAATGGCGGTGCTGGGTGGTTCACTCAAACGTAAAGAGCGTTTGTCCGCTCGACTTGGCGATATCCTCAGTCAGCTATATCTGAGCTCAGCCACGCTGAAACGCTATGAAAGTGATGGTCGAATCTCGGACGATTTACCACTGGTTCACTGGGGATTGCAAGACAGCATGAAACAGACTGAACTAGCGATCGATGAGTTCTTAGCCAACTTCCCGAACAAGTGGCTAGGCAAAGCGCTACGTGTCGTAATCTTACCTTTTGGTCGTGTACGCAAAGCGCCAAGTGACAAACTGGACAGCCAAGTAGCACGCATTCTTCAAACACCATCAGAAACCCGCTCTCGTATTGGTCGCAACCAGTACTTGACGGCGAGTGAGTTCAACCCAGCAGGGAAAATTGAACACGCGCTGTCGGTGATTCTTGAGGCAGAGCCGTTGTTCAACAAAGTGTGTAAAGCGATTGGCGAACGTCGTCCGTTCTTGCGCCTAGATGCAATCGCCGAAATAGGCTTAGAGAAAGGCATTCTCGACAAAGCGGAGGCAAACTTGCTGATTGAAGCAGAGCAGCAACGCCTATACGTGATCAATGTCGATGACTTTGAGCCGCAAGAACTGGCAGCAAAGCCACTTGAGGTAACGCCACCGACCATGGTTGAAGTTGCCTAGTCAGCAAGAACAAAAAAGGGCCGCTTGTTACGGCCCTTTTTATATCTCTAGTCATCTAGTTAAATGGCTTGACCAAGCGGACAAACATCTCCCCGCTTGCGTTGACCGTTTTTTCCTGCCCCTCAGTAAAGTCGATAACCAACCCAGAATAAGCCGTGTTGATATCTGAAACATCAGGGGTATTTGTCCAGTAAGGAACATTGGTCGTAGTCGGAAAATAGGTCAAGTTGATGGCCGGCTTCGCACAGCGATAGTCCACTATCGACCCTAACTCTTTAATATTGGGTAGGCGAAAGCCGTCGACGCCAACTTGAGAATTCTGTAGGGCTAAATCCCACGAAGCGAAACTGGTTGGCGTCCCGTCGCAGCCATTCGTCGTGCTGTTGTAAGTCTCGCCCACGTTGCACTTTTGCCACAGAAGGTTGGTTTTCACATCCAAGATGGTGCCATCTTGACGATCGATAAACTGACCTTCCAGTTGTGATACTGGCTGATTCTCAACACAAGTCTGCGCAAAGCTCGTAGTAGAAACCATCAAAGCCGCGATACTCATAAGTTTCAGCTTCATTATTCCACCCCTTCACTAACGGCAATCACACCATGGTAGGTACCCTTGTTACAGAGCTCGACTTGCCCAGTTTGAGTCTGCATACACCAAGCACTGGCTCCGCCCCCCGTTACACGACTTGCACTGGTGAAGATCGTGTCTGCTGAGCTGCCCATACTGGCCCCCTTCATATACGGAAAGTAGTTTTCTGTAGTTGGATCGGTAGGGCCAACGCCGAAACCATAATTAACTATCGAACGCGCTTCACTTGGAGAAGGCAAACGCCAATTGGACACGCCACACACACCATAGCGATTGAGGGTCGCGAGGTAGACTTCAGCATTACAGCGATATTCTATTCCCTCATCTTCGGGGAAAGCGCATTGGCTTGATATTGGGCCTTCTGAGGGTAACAAATCGTTAATTGCCCCTAGATTTCCACCGTTGGTGCTGCTGTCAGAGTTGTACCAAGTGTAACGATAAGCCGCACTGCGCCATTGTCCAGGCTCGCTTGCCCATGGGTATGGGTTGGCGTCTGGATCATTCTTGAATGCCTCTAGCCACGTCTCTATCTCACCTTGTGACGGCAAAGTTCTTGGAGCCTGCTTCGCTTCAATGTAGACACCCGTTCGCTCGTCACGAACACATGACCACGAAGAGGCATCATTCGCTAATACATTGCCGCTGTAATCCAACTTGGTCAGCTTGAAGCCATGTTGGCCATCACTGTGGAGGCCTCCATCCTCTTTATCAAGCCCGTAATCAGCATCTTGCCCAGGGTATCCCGCAGGTTCTACGGTTAGATCATGAGAGGCGCCATTAGAGTAGGTGGCAAATCCGGTGTCATTAATTTCTCGGTCACCAGGTATATAAAACGCCAGTGAGTTGTGGTCCGAATCAATAGTGGTGTTACCGCTACTCTCCATGGTGTAAATGAGTGATTCACCACCTTCAATCAAGCCATCTTTTTTCGCCGACACAGTCACGACATGGCGCAAGCTTTCCGCAGGAATCGTTACCGTCATTGAACTTAGTGAACTCATCACATCGTCACCGGAAGCGATACCACTTTGCGCTAAATTCACAGTAACCTCTTTGGCGTGATAGTGGCTCAACTCAATGTGACTCTGTGCGCTGTCACCTTCCAAAACGGTTTTACTGGCATCGGTAAAGCGTATGGTTGGCTCAAGATCGCTGTCGGTAAGGGTAACGTTAGAACTTGAGTTCTCAAGGGTATAACTTGGGCTACTAGCAGCACTAATAGTGTAACGCAGCTGTTTACTGCCCTCGTGCAAGTTGTTGTGCACTAGATTAAGTGGGAGTGAATACGTCGTGACGCCTGCTGGCACTCGAACTGTTTGAGCGGCGATCGGATCGTAGTTTTTAAATTGCCCTTCGCTGCGAGAAGTCACATCACTTGTCACCACAGAGAGAACAAGGTCTTGGCTCAGTGCCGCTGACAAGGTAACTGTAATAGATTCGGTGTTCGAGCCAGAGCTAGGTTCGGTCAAGGTCACGGCTGCGGGAAGATTCACCGTAATGGCATTGCCGCTAGAGCCAGAACTGGTATCGGTTGTCGAGGTCGATTCGTCATCGCTGCTTTCATGTCCACTCTGACATCCAAATAACGCGACAGCCACTGCGAGCGCGAGCGCATTTTTGACTCGACCATATTTGTTCGGATGATACATTCAACCCCTAACTTATTTAACGCTATGAATAAGTGAATGTTATCAAAAACTTGTTCACATAAATATGCTCAAAACCGCCTTTGGTGCATCGCATACAATAAGTTTGAGTTAAATAAATGTTTAAAATATAAATAACCCCTAGCTTCACTGCAAACTAGGGGTTAGATAAAAAGCGGCAATCTGAGGTTGCTATTTTTTGGGCATTTCCAGTTGCATCTCCGGCACGGCTTTCTTTCTGGCTCTAAGCTTGCCAATCACAAACCAAGCAACCAAGGCCAGAATAATCACCACGACATTGCCAATCGCAATCATGATCATGCCTTGTGTTTTCTTCTCTTCGCGAAGTTCAATCTGACGCATCTCTTCCATCAGTTTTTGCTGTTTCAGGCGCTCCTCTTCTTGCAAACGACGGGTTTCTGCAATGTCGAGCTCTTCGACCAAACTATAGGTGTATTCGCTCAGCGGGAAGACTAAAGGTCTGCCGGAGCCCATTTCCGTCGCATACGCCTGCCCAGTCCAAGAGTAGTTGCCCAAAGTGTCACTGTAGGGAATGCTGAGTTCGAGTTTATTGCTCTCTTTCAGAGCGGCGCCTTGCACATCTATTTGATGCTCTTCCGGGTCAATATGTTCAACAAAAGCCGCGAGAGAGCCTGGCTCGACCATACCTTGCTCACCTGACAAGACCACTTTGTGCATCTCTTGCTCACTGCGAGATTGAATGAAGGTCACTTGCACAGGAGAAGGATAAACCAGCACTTCCTGCTCTTGCGCGCGAAGGAAGATCCCATTCCCCGACGTGATGCGTACTCGGTATTTACCCGGCGCGCTCGAAATGGGCAATGACACCGTAAACACGCCATCCCCCGCGACTTCATCGAGCTCAGTACCGTCATCTGCAAACTCACCAATCACTTCTGGGATAGGACGCGCTTCTTTGATCAAAGCGTCTTCATTTTCGACATATTTGGTGAAGGTGACCTTCAGCTTAACGCGATCAAGAAAGTCACGCAGAACTAAAGGCTGCTTATCAGACGTTAAACGTGCAGTAAACTTAATCGACTCGCCTTGGTACAGGCGGCTAGGAAGCCGATCCGTTGACAGTTCTAAGTGCGAAATCAGCGTTATCTTGTTCTTGGGAGTAACTTTACCAACCGCTTGCCAAGGACCTGGCATTGGGTTATCGATGGAAATAATGTCCATTGATGACTCTTGATACCAACGGACATTGTCAGGGCTGCGCCAAGCGTAATATTTTTTACCATCAGGACGAACCAACACCACAGGCTGTGAGTTTTCAGCTCGATAAATCACAAAGGTAATTTGTTGGATAGAAGGATCAACTCGAAAGCGGTTATCGAGCAAAGTCATTGATGACTCTTTTGCCGCGACGTTTGCAGCGCTCAGCAACACGCTGAGTACAACCAACCAAATCCTTAACATCCTTTCTCCTACTGACGCCAGAGACAGCTTCCGCTTTTCTCGACGATATCTAATCTATTTTGATGCGCTTCTAATTCATCGGCACTTGCATGGATAACCTTTAGTGCTTTTCGACCACTTGCCGCCCGTTTTATTGACTCACCTCCCACATCGCTGCCATCAGAGCTTCCTGCGTTAAACTGCAGCGACGTCTGACCACCGGTCATCAACAGATAAACATCCGCCAAGATCTCGGCATCGAGCAATGCCCCGTGCAGAGTACGATGGGAGTTATCAATACCGTATCGGTCACAGAGAATATCGAGGTTGTTTCGCTTACCTGGGAAGATCTTCTTCGCCATGGCCAGCGTATCGGTCACCTTACAATAATCGTCGGTTTTACCAATACTTGGGTCGAGCATCTCAAACTCGTAGTCCATAAAGCCGGTATCGAAGGGCGCGTTGTGCGCCACCAGCTCGGCACCTTTGATGAATTCTAAGAATTCAGCGTGGACGTCTTGATACTCTGGCTTATCCACCAAAAATTCATCCGTGATACCGTGGACCTGAACCGCTTCAGCTTGAATGTCGCGATCGGGCTTGATGTAAACATGGAAGTGACGTCCCGTCAGTTTACGGTTGATGATTTCTACGGCACCAATCTCAATGATTCGATGACCTAGATAATGAGGACCGCCCTCTTGGTTCATACCCGTGGTTTCGGTATCGAGTACGACAATGCGGTGCTGATTAGAATTGTTGCTGGTATTCATAACAAAATGTGTGTCAGACTATGCCAATAATGAGCTTAACCCAATAGTATCAAATCATGACGAAACAGGTGGAAATTTTCACGGACGGTTCTTGTTTAGGCAATCCTGGTCCTGGCGGCTATGGTATCGTATTACGTTATAAGCAAACCGAGAAAACGCTCGCCAAAGGCTACACGCTAACCACCAATAACCGAATGGAAATGTTAGCGACGATCGTTGCCCTACAAGCCCTCAAAGAACCGTGTGACGTCATTCTCACTACCGATAGCCAGTACGTGCGTCAAGGCATTACCCAGTGGATTCACAACTGGAAAAAACGTGGCTGGAAAACCGCAGATAAAAAACCGGTAAAAAATGCTGATCTATGGAAAGCCTTAGACGCCGAAAGTGAGCGCCACAACATCGATTGGCGCTGGGTTAAAGGCCATGCTGGGCATCGAGAAAACGAAATGTGTGATGAGTTGGCACGTACCGCAGCCGAAAACCCGACCGAAGAAGATACCGGCTATATCCCCAACTAGTGGGACTGCTTATTCGACACCTTGTAATTGACGCTCACCGGCGTCAATTTTCGTTTTAGCTTCCAGTGAGGCTTAATTGGCTTAAGCGGATAGGTTCGCTTGCGCGCGACGATGAAGTATAAACTGCCCATCGGCGCCGCCCAGTCCCCTAAGCTATTCTCTAACCAAGTCCACATTGTTCGGTACTTCTGCATTGGGAATAGTGCATAGCTATCGCATTCGATCACTTGATAGTTCAAAACGCTGAGCCAATCTTTAATTCGGGTAGGCGTGAACATCCGTCCACTCCACGGCAGATTGTTTCTTCGCCAAGGCATCAGGCTCGCCAGTCCGGTAAAACTGATTGGGTTAAAACCTGTGATAATCAAATAGCCGTCATCGATCATCACACGGTCAACTTCACGCAGCATTCGATGGGGATCATTGCAGTAGTCGAGCTGGTGTGCCATCACAACGGCATCAAAGCTTTTCTCAAAAAAGGGTAAGTCGTAGCCGTTGGCGATGACGTTATGCAATGGATTTTTTATATCGAGGTTGACTTGATGTTGAATATTGCAGGCAAAACTGGTTAACTCGCAGCTGAGACCACCGAGCTTAAGCATATGGTAACCAAATAATTTTGGGCACCACTCATCCATCCGAGTCTGAATCGACTCACTCACCCATTGGCCGTTTTTAAGTTGCGACCATGAATGAGGCTTTTCTAACTTCTTATTGCTACGTGCTGGTTTCATACCTAACCTGCTTCACTCGGGAGACACAACCATGTTAGAGATCAAAAGCATACCTGCATTTAATGATAATTACATCTGGCTAATTCAAAATAGCGATCAGCGTTGTGCCGTTGTCGACCCTGGTGATGCGACGCCTGTTCTGGCTTACCTCAAACAGCACCAGCTAAGCTTAGATGCAATCTTGATCACGCACCACCATAACGACCATATTGGTGGTGTGGCCGAATTGGTCCGACAATACCCTGGCATTGATGTCGTTGGCCCCGCAAATGAACCCGTACCGACCTTAACTCATCCTGTCGAGGGCGGTGACCAAATAGAACTGTTTGGTGAAGTCTTCTTTGTGCTAGACCTCGCCGGTCATACTCTTGGTCATATTGGCTATGTTGGAGATGGCAAGCTCTTCTGTGGTGATGTCCTATTCTCAGCCGGCTGTGGCCGTGTCTTTGAGGGGACCATGGAACAAATGTACTCCTCACTCACCAAGATTGCAGCACTACCAGAAGAAACTGAGGTCTATTGCGCGCACGAGTACACCGCGAGTAATCTCGCTTTTGCCTTGGCTGTAGAACCCGACAATGAGCAGCTCCAACAATATCGAGATGACGTCAATCGTCTGAGGGCTCAGAATCGCCCCACCTTGCCCACCACACTACGCCGTGAAAAATGGATCAATCCTTTCCTTCGCACCGACCAACAAACGGTTATTCGCTCAGTTGCAAACCGAACCGACCAAACCGACGCACTCGCCATTTTTAGTGCATTACGTGAGTGGAAGAACGAATTTTAACGATTTGCTGCTTGTCACTTTCTGTGCGTGGCAAGTATTATCAGCAGCCAAGTAACAAAAGGGCTGTGCAATGCGATTAACACATAGCTGGGTTTTGGCGCTCTTACTTACAGGATGCCAACTAACCCAGCCTACCGATTCTAGTGAGACCTCATCACCGGAAACCAATAACTCACCCGCGGTAAAAAAGGCTGAACCTACCGCTCAGCCGGCCAAACCAGTATCAAAACCAAAACCTGTGGTCACGCCTCAGTCGCAAGAAGATGTCTGGCAACGAATCGCGATGCAGTTGGATATGCCAATTCCGGATCACAAAACGGTCGATTACTACCGAACTTGGTATTTGAAGCACCCAAGCCATCTTAGAACCGTTTCAAAACGCGCCGAGCCATTCCTCTACCTGATCACAGAAAAGATCGAAGAGCGAAACTTACCTCTTGAGCTTGCGCTGCTCCCAGTTGTAGAAAGCTCATTTGATGCCTTTGCCTACTCTCACGGCAGTGCAGCAGGCTTATGGCAGTTTGTCCCTGCAACCGGCAAGATGTACGGTTTAGAACAGAACTTCTGGTACGATGGACGTCGAGATGTGCCTGCGGCAACCGATGCAGCACTCGACTACCTCACTTACCTAAATAAACGTTTTGACGGTGAATGGACCCACGCCATCGCAGCATACAACAGTGGCGGCGGACGCGTTTCCAGTGCAATTCGTAAAAACACTAAACTAGGCAAACCCACCGACTTTTTCTCGCTCGATTTACCGAAAGAGACCAGTGGTTACGTTCCTAAACTCCTAGCACTCGCAGATATCATTGCCAACCAAGAAAAGTACGGGATCGATATTCCACCCATCGCGAACAAACCCGTCGTTACCCTCATCGATCCAAAAGAACAGTTGGATTTGGCGATTGCAGCAAAATACGCGGGTATCTCGGTCAAAGAACTGCAAGGCTTAAACCCTGCTTACAATCAGTGGTCGACTGCACCCGATGGCCCTCATCAACTGCTTATTCCAGCCCAAGCAGAAGACAGTTTCCGTTACCAAGTTGAAAAAAATCGCGGTAAAGGAATGAAGTTAGTTCGCTACAAAGTGAAATCTGGTGACTCCATCAGTGTTCTGGCTAACCGATACAACACCACGACAAAAGTAATCCAGCGTGCGAATGGCATGACCAACAGCAATATTCGCGCTGGTCAGTACTTGATGATTCCAGCGTCGGCAAAAGATGAGAATGTCTACGCTTTAACCGCATCCAACCGCCTTGAAAAAACGCAAGCGAAAAACCGTGGTCAATACAAGCTCACCCACACAGTTCGCTCAGGCGACAGCTTGTGGAGCATTGCCAAAGCCAACAAGGTCTCTCACAAATCGCTTGCCAAGTGGAATGGAATGGGACCAAAAGATACGTTACGTGTAGGACAAAAACTGGTGATTTGGAAGAACAGCTCAGATGGCGCCATCATCCGCACCGTTTTCTATAACGTTCGCTCAGGCGATACCATCAGTGGCATTGCCAGCAAATTTAAAGTGAAATCACGTGACATCGTGAAATGGAATGACCTAAGCAAACAAAAATATCTTAAGCCAGGTCAAAAACTGAAACTCTACGTTGATGTAACTAAGGTAAGTGTATGACGCCCTCCAGTAATCCTTTAATCATGCTAGTTGATATTTTTCGTTCACCTAGCGCTTGTTTCCTTGCCCTTTATCAACGTGGCGCATGGGGCTGGCAGCCATACATTTTTCTGATTTTATCGCCATTTTTGTTTTGGGGCGCGTATTTTGACTTGGTCAATTTTGATTGGCTAAAAGAAGTCCTAACCGCTCAACTGGCGCAAACGAACCCGCAACAACTTGAGTTACTTGATGCCAACACCTTAATGGCCAGTGAAATCATCAGCGATGTATTTGGTCGAACGCTGACCATACTCATGCTGGCGTTTTGGTTCAATCTGGCCACTAAGCCAAGTCAGCACCAACATGGTTTTTGGAAATGGTTTGCCGCGGCCGCAGTGATCACTTTCCCTGCAATCATCGGTGATCTTGCAAGCTACGTGAGTGTTCTACTGAAACATGGTCAAGTGCTTGTTTACGCCGCGGATCTCAATAGCCTTAACGGACTACTCAAACTTCCACTGACCAACGAGTGGTCTCAGTTTGCCAGCTCGTTCCCTCTGCTTCTGCCTTGGTATGTCGCTTTGGGCTACGCGGCAGTCGGTACATGGACGGAGTTCGAGCGCGGCCAAGCTTTGGTCATTTCAGCACTACCTTGGCTCGCTTACTATCTAATTTGGGCGCTCTACATCGTTATTTTTTAAACGGAAGCTCACCTCTATTGGGTTGTGATCAGAGGCGTCGGTTATCGGCGCCTCTGCTTTTTGAAGGACCAAATCTCGATAAAAAACATGATCTAAAGGTAGCCCAGTCACAAACTGAGTCCGATTATCCACTTGGTAAGTAACCTCTGTAACGCCTATTTTGTCGAGCGCTTGTTTCATTACACTCAATCGCGCGTCACTCCAACTGTTAAAATCGCCAGCAACAATGATCGGCCCCTGATGATTCAAAAGCTCCGTCACTAACGTATCAAGCTGTCTTTGATACTCCACTGTGCCATAAGTGAAATTCACCGCATGGATATTAACTACTGCCAATGACTGGCCATTCGTCAGTGGGTAAGTCGCATATAAAGCAGATTTGGGTAACCCTAACCAAGGCTCAAGCTCGGTATACGCACAGGCGAGATCAGGCGTATCGTAGCTTAAGTTCAGAACGCCCGCGGTGGTATCAAAGGCTTTAAACGCATCGACTTGGCTACCAAACCACTGATTGTCCTCAATCCAATGGAGTAACTCAGGGGTCATACTGGCTTCTTGTAACAGAGCCAATTGTTTTCCCTCCACCAGAGTTTGCAAACTAGAATGCCAGTTTGGTCGGTTCTGCTTGTAGATGTTCCACACCAGAACATTCAGCTCGCCATTGAGATCCACCGGTTTTGCTGAGTCACTGCGGTAACATTGCAACGAAGGCGCAATATTCCCTTGCGAAATCGAAGATATTTGGCCTTGTTCAGGCAATGTGAACACCACTCGATAGCCAACCATTCCCGTGAGTACGAGTCCAGTAGGCAATGCTAGTAACCATTTTTTGTTCATCATTGAGCCCTAAAATGTAAAAAAGAGCCTTACGGCTCTTCCTTGATTATCGAATTCAGTTCACGCACTCTGACAATAACACTAGATAGCGTCTTCGTCTTCTTCACCAGTACGAATACGTACGATGCGTTCAACGTCAGTAATGAAGATCTTACCATCTCCAATTTTGCCTGTTTGTGCAGTCTCAACAATCGTATCAACACACTGGTCAGCAACGTCATCGGTAACCACAATTTCAAGCTTCACTTTAGGCAAGAAATCCACCATGTATTCTGCACCACGGTATAGCTCAGTATGACCCTTTTGACGTCCAAAGCCTTTTACCTCAGAAACCGTCATACCGGTAATGCCGACTTCTGCTAACGCTTCGCGAACATCATCTAACTTAAACGGCTTGATGATGGCTTCAATTTTTTTCATGTTCATCCCTTAAACTTCAGCAATTTGGCTTATTATCCCACGATCATCGGGCAATAAAAAGCCCGAGCGATAAGCGCTCAGGCTAATATACAACTTAACCAAAGGTTATTTCAAACTTGCGTAGTATGCCGCTAGGTTAGCGATATCGGCATCACTGAGCATCGATGCTTGCGCTTGCATGACCGCCGCTAGACCACCATTACGTTCTTTGTTTTTGTACGCATTAATCGAGCTGACAAGGTATTGTTCGTTTTGACCTTTCAAGTTTGGATAACCTGGGATGACAGCAATACCATCCGCACCATGACAAGCCGCACATACCGCCGCTTTCGCTTGCCCAGCAGCTACATCACCTGCCGCCATAGCTTGACCAGCCATAAAGCTCATTCCGATGACCATTCCAATAGCGATTTTCTTCATTGCTCTTCCTTATAAGTCCACTTCTTATGTGTGTTTTATCTATACGATTCTGACACAAAGATAGTTTACTTGCTCCAGATAAGCTCACAGTCTTGACCGATAAAGTGATGATCAATAAACAAATCCGCGATGGCCGCTACTTTATCGCCACACATAAGTATCGGTCTTCTTCGCCTTTCCCAACTCGGCACTTGATACTCCTGAAACAGCTTTTTCAGTTTTCTGCTATGCCCTCGCTCTGCTGGATGAGCGCTGAGCCCTTCGGGATTAAAGATGATACGTAATGGCGCTTGCTGCAGTGCAGATAAGGACAATGACCCTGTCGATGTCGCTTGAAGCGTCAAATGGCCGAGCCTATCAGGAAGCTCAAGCTCCTCACCTAGCCCCAAGCGTTGAGACCAATCGCTAATATCGTCATGAGCGGAAACTAAGTAGAGACGTCGGTTAAAACGGCGTACTTGCGCAGAAGTTAGATTCAGAACAGGATTCGCGTCTGCCTGAGCAAGTGCTACCTGATGCCAAATTTTGTCCAGATGATCTCGACTTGGCATGCGCTGGCCCGCATTGGCCAACCACATACGAATCAAACGTGCCCGCATCAATGCGCCCAAATCAGCCATCCCTTGAATGGCTAAGCTACCATCCGAGTTGACCAGGAGCCTGAGCTTATCTTGGAGTAGCTCGTCTAACAGTAACTCTTGCTCTGCACACAATTGAGCGCTTCGCTGGACCGATTGAGTAAAATGCGGCCAACGCGCATCAATAATCGGCGAAATATGGTGACGAATGTAATTGCGATCGAAGCGGGTATCCTGATTACTTTCATCTTCCACCCAGTTTAAGCCATGGTGCTGCGCGTATTGTTCGATCTCTTCGCGCCTAACCTTAAGTAGCGGTCGAACCAATCGGCCATTAGAAAACGGCTTGCTCTCAGCCATCGCCGACAAACCTTTTGGTCCACTGCCTCGCTTTAAGGCGAGAAGAAACGTTTCTAGCTGATCATCTCCATGTTGACCCGTCAGTAAAATATCCTTTTCATTTACATGCCGAGCCAACACCTTATAACGCGCATCTCGGGCACACTCCTCGATGCTCTTCCCGCTGGCGTCTAACTGCACCTTTTCCAAAATAAAGGGGACATCACTCTGAGCAGCCCACTCTTGACACTGGTTAGCCCACTCACCAGCATTGGCACTCAGACCGTGATGAACATGGACAGCTAGCGTCGGACGATGGGTTTCCTGCTGATAGCGCGCAAGTAATGAAAGCAATACACGTGAGTCAATGCCGCCACTGAAGGCCAAAACAATACGACTGCGCGGAGCAAGATACTCTTCAATGACAGATGAAAATGATTGATACAGATCCATAACGGAATAACTCGATAATTGATAAGCGATAGTTTATCACCCACCAATAAAAAAGGCCGAACTAAGTTCGACCTTTAGGATTTAACAAGATGCTGATTAGCAGTAACCGTAGCTCATTAAGCGTTGGTAACGGCGCTCAAGAAGTGTATCGTTGTCAAATTGAGCCAGCTCGTCTAACTGCTTAAGTAGGTTCGCTTTCATGTTTGCTGCCATTTGAACATGGTCGCGGTGCGCACCACCTAATGGCTCTTCAATAATTTCATCGATCAACTCAAGCTCTTTAAGACGAGGCGCCGTTAGGCCCATCGCGTCTGCCGCTTGAGGCGCTTTATCTGAATCACGCCATAGAATCGATGCACAGCCCTCTGGTGAGATGACTGAGTACGTCGAGTACTGAAGCATGTTCACGTAATCGCCAACACCGATAGCCAATGCACCGCCTGAACCACCTTCACCGACAACGTTACAAATCACTGGCACTTTTAATCCCGCCATCACTTTTAGGTTTTTCGCAATTGCTTCTGATTGGCCGCGCTCTTCTGCACCAACACCTGGGTAAGCACCCGCAGTATCAATGAAGGTGATGATTGGCATGTTAAAACGCTCTGCCATTTCCATAAGGCGTAGGGCTTTACGGTAACCTTCAGGCTTAGGCATACCGAAGTTACGTTTTACTTTTTCTTTGGTCTCACGACCTTTTTGGTGACCGATGATCATAACCGGACGACCATCAAGGCGAGCCATACCACCAACGATCGCTTTATCATCAGCAAACGCTCGGTCACCCGCTAGCTCTTCAAATTCTGTAAATACATGCTGGATGTAGTCAAGCGTGTAAGGACGTTGTGGATGACGTGCCAGTTGAGCCGTTTCCCACGCCCCTAGATCGCTAAAGGTCTTTTTCTTAAGCTCTAAGCTTTTCTTTTCTAGCTGTTCGATCTCTTTTTCTAGATCCACACCAGACTCACCGCCGTGGCGAGATACATCACGTAGTGCTTCAATCTTTGCTTCAAGTTCTGCGATCGGCTTTTCAAATTCTAAAAAGTTTAGGCTCATCTATCGATCCTTTCTGATTCGGCTTTGTGCCGAATTTAGTTAAATTCGAGTTCTACTTGGCCATTACCAAGCAGTTGTTTTAAATCATCTAATAATGCATCGCTTGGCGTAACTCGCCATTCGGTACCTAACGTTAGACGCGCGCGCGCATCGCTCCGTTGGTAATATACATGAACAGGAACCGTTCCTGCCCGATGAGGCTCTAGTATTTTACTAAAGCGCTCAAAAAACTGGCCATCGATTTGAGATTCTTCAATCGATACAGATAATCCACGCGCGTACTTTTCGCGAGCAGTGCCGAGATCCATGACCTCGCGCGCGGACATTTTAAGACCACCATTGAAATCATCAAAGCTGACCTGTCCAGAAACCACCAAAATTTTATCTTGTTCTAACAATTCAGCGTATTTATCCAACGCATCTGAGAACAACATCACTTCCATACGTCCACTGCGATCGTCGAGTGTCATCAAGCCGATGCGTGTACCGCGTTTTGTGGTCATGACGCGAGCTGCAATCACTAGCCCTGAGACAGTCACACTTTGGTCACGACGAGTTGGCGTCGCGTCTTTTAGTCGACAACTGGTGTACTTACCAAGTTCCTTCAAATAGGCATTTATTGGGTGCCCGGTCAAATAAAGGCCGAGCGTTGTCCGCTCTCCCTCTAACCATACCTTCTCAGGCCACGGCGCAACTTTGGTGTATTTGTTTTCTACCTCTTCTGGTGCTTCCGTCAATACGCCAAACAAATCGCTCTGACCAAATGCTTCCGCTTGGTGATGCTGGCTGGCTGCTTTAACCGCGTCATCGAGTGAAGCCATCATGGCTGCGCGATGAGGACCAAGTCGATCCAAGGCTCCGGCATAGATAAGCTTCTCTATGACGCGTTTATTGACCTTTTTCAAATCGATGCGAGCGCAGAAATCGAACAAGTCTTTGAAATGGCCATCTCGGTTACGCGACTCTAAGATCGCCTCGATAGGACCTTCACCGACACCTTTTATCGCACCGATGCCATAAACAATTGCGCCATCTTCATCTACGTTGAAGCGATACAAGCCAGAGTTTATATCCGGCGGCAACACTTTCAGCTTCATGCGTAAACATTCGTCTACAAGACCAACCACTTTTTCGGTGTTATCCATATCCGCGGTCATTACCGCAGCCATAAACTCCGCAGGATAGTGTGTTTTGAGCCACAAGGTTTGGTAGGAAACCAGGGCGTATGCCGCTGAGTGAGATTTGTTAAAGCCGTAGCCCGCAAATTTCTCTACCAAGTCGAAAATCTTCATCGCGAGTTCGCCATCGACACCATTGGCAATCGCGCCCTCTTCGAACGTGGCACGCTGTTTGGCCATCTCTTCCGGTTTTTTCTTACCCATAGCACGACGAAGCATATCCGCACCACCAAGGGTATAACCAGAAAGCACCTGCGCAATCTGCATTACCTGCTCCTGATACAGGATAATGCCGTAAGTCGGATCGAGGATCTCTTTGAGCGACTCGTGCTGCCACTTTTCATCAGGATAGGAAATTGCTTCTCGGCCATGTTTTCGGTCGATAAAGTTGTCTACCATGCCTGATTGCAGCGGCCCCGGACGGAACAAAGCTACCAGTGCGATGATGTCTTCGAAACAGTCGGGTTGAAGGCGTTTGATTAGCTCTTTCATACCACGGGATTCAAGCTGGAACACCGCGGTAGTTTCAGAGTTTTGCAGTAAGTTAAACGACGCTTGGTCATCAAGCGGTATCGACTCAATCGCGACAGGGGCTTTCCCCTCTTTGGCTAAGCGAGGGTTAATCAACCCTAGTGCCCAGTCAATGATAGTTAGGGTACGCAGCCCCAAGAAGTCAAACTTAACCAGCCCCGCGGTTTCCACGTCATTCTTATCGAACTGAGTGACGGGGAAATGGCCTTCTGCATCCGCGTAAATCGGCGCAAAATCGGTGATCGTGGTGGGTGAAATTACAACACCACCCGCGTGTTTACCCGCGTTACGTGTACACCCTTCTAGGATGCGACACATATCAATGAGTTCTTTGACCTCTTCATCCGCGTCATAAAGCTCTGGCAGTGCAGGCTCGGCTTTAAAGGCTTTCTCTAGCGTCATGCCAGGATCCGGCGGGACGAGTTTCGAAATGCGATCAACGAAACCAAACGGATGGCCAAGCACACGACCCACATCGCGTATTACCGCTTTCGCCGCCATGGTACCAAAGGTGATGATCTGCGATACCGCATCGCGACCATACATTTCTGCTACGTGATCAATCACTTGGTCACGCTTGTCCATACAGAAGTCGACGTCAAAGTCGGGCATCGAAACACGTTCTGGGTTCAAGAAACGTTCGAAAAGTAAGTCGTACTCGAGCGGGTCCAAGTCTGTGATTTTCAGTGCATACGCCACCAATGAACCGGCACCCGAACCGCGCCCCGGACCAACAGGAATGTCATTGTCTTTCGACCACTGGATGAACTCCATTACGATCAAGAAGTAACCGGGGAAACCCATATTGTTGATAACTTCGAGTTCGATTTTCAATCGCTCATCATATTCAGGGCGACGCTCAGCACGAACTTTCGGATCGGGGAATAAGAACTCAAGGCGTTCTTCGAGCCCCTCCTCCGACTTCATGACTAAGAATTCCGTTTCTTCCATGCCTTCTGTTGGGAACGCGGGTAGGAAGTATTCTCCAAGACGTACAGTGACGTTACAGCGCTTAGCAATTTCGACGCTGTTTTCTAGCGCTTCGGGAATGTCAGCAAACAACTCACACATTTCTTCTTCTGTGCGTAAATATTGCTGAGGGCTGTAGTTCTTTGGTCGACGTGGATCTTCTAAGGTATAGCCGTCATGAATCGCCACTCGAATCTCGTGCGCATCAAACAAGGTTTCGTCAAGAAAGACGACATCGTTTGTCGCAACCACTGGCAATTCAAACTGCTCAGCGAATTCGAGTGCAAAATGGAGGTAGCTCTCTTCGTCGGCGCGTCCGGTTCTAGTTAACTCAAGATAAAAACGGTCGGCAAAGTGAGTCTGGTAAAACTCTGCGCACTCTTGAGCCGTTTTTTGGTTGCCCTTGAGAAGCGCTTTACCAATTTCACCGCTTTTACCACCAGAGAGCAAAATTAAACCTTCGGACAGTTCCACCAACCACTCTTTATCGATGACTGGCTGATGCTGAACGTGACCACGAAGGTACGCCTTTGAGATCAGTAACGTTAGGTTTTTATAGCCAGTATTGTCTGCGGCCAACACCGTTAACTTGGTGAGTTCATCACCGAATGCTGCCGATTGCATGGCAAAATCGGCACCAATGATCGGCTTGATACCACAACCGTGAGCGGTACCATAAAACTTCACCAAACCACATAAGTTAGTGAAATCGGTAAGTGCCATTGCAGGCATTCCCAACTCTGCCACTTTCTTAACCAGAGGTGGCACTTTGGAAAGGCCATCGACCATGGAGAAGTCACTGTGAACTCGAAGGTGGACAAACTTAGGATCTGACATGAATAGTTCCGCAAATAGTACTTAATCGGAAAGGAATGGGGGTATTTTACGTGATAGTAATACGTGAATACACCCCATAATATTCGGGTTTCTAATCTAACCCGAGCGCTTTCTTCACTGGTTTGAAGCTTTTACGATGTTGGTCAATCACACCATGCGCTTCAATCGCTTCAAAATGCGCCTTAGTTGGATAACCTTTGTGCTTAGCAAAGCCAAACTCTGGATGTAATTTATCGAGCTCTTCCATCTCTTGGTCTCGGACAACTTTCGCAATGATGGATGCGGCGCTGATCTCAGCAACGCGCAAGTCACCCTTAACCACCGCTTGAGCATCCATTGGCAACGCAGGACAGCGGTTGCCATCGATCAGTGCTAAATCTGGTTGTACTTTTAACCCTGCGATCGCTCGCTGCATGGCTACCATAGTCGCTTGTAGGATATTCAACTCATCAATCTCAGCAGGACTGCAACGCCCAACGGACCAAGCGAGTGCTTTCTCTTGAATTTCAGGCAGCAGCGCTAAACGCTTTTTCTCTGAGAGCTTTTTTGAGTCGTTCAAACCTTCAATGGGATTGTTGGGGTCTAAGATCACAGCTGCCGTAACCACATCGCCCACCAACGGCCCTCGACCGACTTCATCCACCCCAGCCACACATTGATAACCTTGCGGGTACTCAAACGGCGGAAGTTCTTGTTTTTCTTTTGCCATAATGTCTATTTCTTACCAATTAATGCCAAAACTGCATTCGCAGCTTGGGTATCCGCATCTTTGCGAATCCAGTGATGCATCTCTGTAAATTTGTCGATCATCTGCTGACCATCACTGCCTAGCAAACGCTCTACTTCGGGTGCCAAATTATCAGGAGTGCACTCTTCTAGTAAGTACTCTTTGACGATCTCTTGCTCAGCCAGAATGTTTGGCAGTGATACATAGTCTGTTTTCACTAGGCGACGAGCGATAAACGCGGTGATGGCGTTGACCTTATATCCAACCACCATAGGGCGCTTGATCAGCATGCATTCTAGAGCAACAGTCCCCGAGGCAAGCAATACCGCATCAGCCGCTGTAATTACATTACGCGCTGTATCATCGACCAAGGTAAAATCAAGCTCAGGAGCAAACTCTTGCCAAGCTTGTTCAAATTGCTCTCGACGCTTCTGGTTTACCAGCGCGACCACAAATCCTAAGTCAGGATGCGTTTTATGCAGCCTTTTACAGGTTTCAATAAATGGTTGGGAGAGCATTTTTAGCTCACTACCGCGGCTTCCGGGTAGAACCGCAAGCCACTTCTTATCTTGCTCAAGACCCAATAGTTCTCGAGCAGGTGCTTTCTCTGAAACCAACGGAATGGCGTCAGCCAGTGTATGGCCAATAAACTCGCAAGGCACATTGAACTTGTCGTAAAACGCTTTCTCAAAGGGCAAGAATGCTAACACTAAGTTGGTTGCGGCTTCGATTTTGAAGATGCGCTTTTGACGCCAAGCCCATACGGATGGACTAACATAATGGACTGTCTTGATGCCAGCTTGTTTCAGGTCTAACTCTAGACGTAAGTTGAAATCAGGCGCATCGATACCAACAAAAACATCAGGTGGATTGTCTGTAAAATACTTCACCAGTTGCGCCTTTACTTTGAGTAAACGCGGTAATCGGCCAAGTACCTCCACTAACCCCATGACAGCGAGTTCTTCCATGTCAAACAGAGATTCACAGCCTAGTGCTTTCATCTTGGGTCCGCCAATACCGACAAACTCGGCGTCAGGGTATTGCGCTTTGACCGCTTTGATAAAGCCTTCCCCGAGCGTGTCACCTGACAGCTCCCCCACAACAATGCCAATTCTGAGTGGTTTTTCCATTTTACTCACTTTATAAACGCAAAAAGACCGCAACCGATGGCTGCGATCTTTTTAATTAATCATGGGATGGCTTAGCGAATAACGCCACGCTCAGAGGTTTCCACAAACTCAATAAAGTGCTTAATTGATGGCCAATCTTTTGCCATTTCTTCGAGCACTTCTTTCGCTTCTGCTTGGGTTTTACCAGAGCGATAGAACTCTTTGTACGCATTACGCAGCGCTCTTAGCTCTGCTTTTTCAAAGCCATTACGCTGTAAGCCAACAAGGTTTAAGCCAAACGGTGTCGCGTGGTTGCCTTGCGCAAGAACGTACGGTGGAACATCTTTAACCACAGCAGAACAACCACCAATGTAGCTGTACGCTCCGACTTTACAGAACGGGTGAATCGCAGACAAAGCCATCACCCCTGCGTAATCTTCCACTGTAACGTGTCCACCAAGAATAGCGTTATTACCCACGTGCGTATGGTTTCCGACGATCACATCATGTGCGATGTGCGCGTTAACGCAAAGAAGGTTGTCATCACCGATGACGGTTGTTGCCTTATCTTGCGCTGTGCCTCGGTGGATTTGTACCGCTTCACGTATGACGTTACGGTCACCAATTACAACTGTCGTGGCTTCACCACCGTATTTCTTGTCTTGGTTCTCTTCACCAATGACCGCATGTGGGAAAATACGGTTATCTTTGCCAATGGTTGTATGGCCTTTAATCACAACGTGAGACATCACTTCAGTCCCTTCACCTATCTCAATATTGCCTGAGATGTAAGTAAACGGACCGATGGTTACGTTGGCTGCAATTTTTACCTCACCTTCAATAACAACCGAAGGATGGATTTGAGCAGTTTCGTGAATCATATTAAAACTCTCGACGGGCGCACTTCAGCTCTGCTGAACATACGACTTCGCCGTCGACTTTTGCAACACCGTTAAACGCTGCAATACCGCGACGCTCTTTAACAAACTCAACTTCTATAACCAATTGGTCACCTGGTACAACTGGTTTGCGAAACTTTGCTTTGTCGACGCTAGCAAAGTAGTACAGTTCATTTTCAGAAGGCGCGCCAAATGATTTAAATGCCAACAGGCCCGTCGCCTGAGCCATTGCTTCAAGAATCAACACACCAGGAAATACAGGCAGTTGTGGGAAATGACCTGTAAACTGAGGTTCATTCACTGAAACGTTTTTAATCGCCGTTAAGTACTTCTCTTCTTGATAGTCAGTCACGCGATCAATCAGCAAGAATGGGTAGCGATGAGGGAGTAATTCCTGAATTTCAGTGATGTTCATCGTTTTCTTTTCAGTAGTCAAAGTCATATTCCTATATCGAATGCTAAATATGTTTTCGGCTGGCATTATAGACGAAAAAGACTCGCAATTCGCGAGCCTTTTTGATCAAGACTGGAATCAAGATTCCGAGTCTTGTTCTAACTGCTTTTCAACCGCTTTAAGACGCTTGTTCATTTCATCAATACGATGAACGCGAGTCGCGGTTTTACGCCACTCTTTATTCGGCTGTAATGGGATCCCAGATGAGTACATCCCTTTTTCTGAAATGCCACGCATAACCATGCCCATACCAGTAATAGTCACGCCATCAAC
Source organism: Vibrio sp. MarTm2 (assembly GCF_027587055.1). Classification (NCBI taxonomy): domain Bacteria; kingdom Pseudomonadati; phylum Pseudomonadota; class Gammaproteobacteria; order Vibrionales; family Vibrionaceae; genus Vibrio; species Vibrio sp. MarTm2. The sequence continues at coordinate 676,517 of NZ_JAPPTK010000001.1, forward strand.
GATCTCAATGTGACCGTTAATAACCGTACCACCGCCAATGATGCAGTATTTGCCGATCTTAGTACTGCCAGCAACAATCGTACCACCAGCCATAGCTGTACCATATCCGATCTGTACATTGTGAGCGATTTGCATCTGATTATCTAAGATAACGTTATCTTCAATAATGGTATCTTCGAGCGCGCCACGGTCAATCGTCGTGCAAGAGCCAATTTCTACACGATTGCCAATAATGACCGAGCCAAGTTGTGGAATTTTAATCCATTCACCTTTATCGTTGGCATAACCAAAGCCATCAGAGCCAATCACTGTATTCGCTTGAACTAAACAATCATCCCCTAATACCACGTCATGATAAATGCTGACATTCGACCATAACTTGGTATTAGCGCCAATTTTCGCATTTTTGCCAATAAAGCAGCCCGCACCGATCACCGCGTTGTCTCCGAGCTCTACCCCAGATTCAATCACGGCGTTTGCGCCAACGGAGACATTATCACCCAACTTTGCATCATCAGCGATCACCGCTGAAGGCGCAATTGAGGTTGCCGGTGAAGGTGTAGTATCGAGAGCTTGTGCCACTTTAGCAAAAGCGACGTAAGGGTCATCGACCACAAGTACATTACCACTACACGCTTCGCGTTGAGCTTCTTTTACCATCACCACCGTCGCTTGACAGTCAGCAAGGTGCTTAGCGTATTTAGGATTAGACAGGAAAGTAACGTCACCTTCCTGTGCTTTGTCCATTGGTGCAACCATGGTGACCATTGCACTTGCATCACCATGGAGCTCTCCCCCAGTAATAGTTGCCAAATCGGCTAAAGAGATTGCTGTCATAAACGATTATTTTAGTTGTTTGATTACTTTTTCTGAAATGTTGTACTCAGGCTTGCCGTACTGCATGGTCTGGATATCAACAATAATGTCATAACCTTCTTTCTCAGCGACTTTCTTCACTGCATCCTGAATAACTTTAAATAGCTTTTGCTTCTCTTGCGCTTCACGACGCGCTGACGCTTGCTCTAGAGCCTGAGCTTTGATTTTGTATTTGCTGTCTAGCTGACCGATTTCAATACGTAGTTTCTCAACTTCATCTTGACCTAATAACTCGCCATCACGCTTTAGCTTTTCGATCTTCGTTTTTGCTTCTGCTTGAATAGACTTTAGCTCATCAGCCTTGTCTTTAAACTCTTCCTGCATTTTTTGCAGTACAACTTCACGTTGTGGTAGTGCTTGGAACACTTGAGCGGTATTTACATAGCCTACTTTTTGCGCAGCTTCTGCCGCATGAGCAAATAGAGAAGACGTCATTACTAATAGGCCAATACCAGCCGCTTTAATTGTTTTATTCACTTTATATTTTCCTTTCAAATTAGAAGGTTCTGCCGATGGTGAAAGTGAAGAATTCTTCATCATCACCTTCGTAAATTGTAATCGGTTTCGCCACTGAGAATACCAAAGGTCCCATTGGTGACATCCATTGCAACGCCACACCGTATGATGCGCGGTAGTTGGTTGGATCCGAGTAGTCCATGTAGTAACGATCTGTGATCGTCTCATCATAGACGAATTCTGTGTCCCAAACGCTTGCCGCATCAAGGAACATACTGGTGCGGATTTGGTTACGCACTTCATCAGATGCAAAAGGCGTCGGCACAATCAGCTCAAGACTCGCCAGAGCAACCGCATTACCACCTACAGAGTCATCGGTCGAGTTGACACACGATGAGCTACTACAGAACGATGGATTGCTGTTTATTGTGTACACCGCTTTTGGTCCCGCGGTATTCGATCTAAAGCCACGAAGAGAGGTGAAACCACCCGCGTAGTAGTTTTCGTAGAATGGGAACAAGTTGTCGTTACCATCCGTTTGGCCGTAACCATTACCGTAACCTAAGCGACCACGCATAAGTAACGTGAATTCGTGCTTTTTGGTCAACGGAATGTACTGTCTAACGTCATACTGTAGCTTGAAGTACTGAGCGTCTGAGCTTGGTACTGTTGCCTTAGCAAATGCACGTTGGTAGTTACCCGCCGTTGGGAAATAACCTCGGTTAAGGTTGTTTCGTGTCCAAGATGCATTCAAGTCAAAGTCATTGGTGATGATGTCACCATCTGGCTGATTAATACTTTGAGCAAACAGCTGCGCTTGGTCATAAGTCGGCACGTTACCAATCTTGTTGTGGGTGTAACCCACACCAAACTCAAAGCGATTCAATTCATCGAATGGGAAGCCCCATGTTAAACTAGCGCCGTAACTTTCGTTGGTGTAGTCAACGATACCTGCTTCTTTCGCTTCAAACTGGTTGTAGAAGATCTTACCGCCAAGACTGACACCATCAAGGTTCCAGTAAGGGTCACGATAGTCCAAACTCACGTTCTTTTGGTAGTCGTTCATCATCGCGTTAATACCAACACGATTACCAGTACCAATAAAGTTGTCCTGCTGTAATCCGACCTGGAAACTCACGCCAGATTCTGTACCGTAGCCGATACCGAAGTTAACGCTGCCTGAGTTCGCCTCTTTTACGCTGTATACCAAATCCACTTGGTCTTCGCTGCCCGGAACACGCACAGTTTGTACATCGACCGTTTCAAAGAAACCGAGACGATTTAGTCGACTCTTACCAGTATCTATTGCCTTAGAGTTCAGCCAACTGCCTTCCATCTGACGCATTTCTCGGCGCAGTACTTCATCTTTGGTCGAGTTGTTACCCACAAAACGGATATCTCGCACATAAATACGTTTACCCGCTTCAATATTGACCACCAAAGAAACTTCTTGAGTCTCATCATCAAACTCAGAAATGGTGCGCACTTGAGGGTAAGCATAACCAGCTTCACCCAATAAACGTTTGACGTTCTCTTCTAAGCTCGTCACCGCTGAGCCGTTGTAGAGTTCGCCCATCTCAAATGAAATGAGATCGTTAAGCTCGTCTTCACCAACAACACGGTCACCACGGAACTTCACGTCTTTGACCGAGTATGGCTGGCCTTCTTCCAAGCCTAAGGTAATGTAGACCCCTTTTTTGTCAGGGGAAATTGAGACTTGTGTAGAATCAACTTTAAATTTCAGGTAGCCACGGTCTAAGTAGTACGACTTAAGTGCTTCAATATCGCCAGCTAAAACTTGCTTTTGGTATTTGTCATCGGATAAGAAGTTCCACCAAGCGACATCCACATTAAGCTCAAATCGGCCAAGTAGCTCATCGTCAGAAAAGACGTCATTACCAATGAAGTTAATTTGCTTAATCTTGGCTGAAACACCCTCAGAGAAAACAAATTTTAAATCAGCACGATTACGTGGGAGCGGTGTGACCACCGCTTTTACATTCGCGTTGTACTTACCAACACTGTAATAGAAATCTTCTAGACCCTTCTCGATATTGGCCAAAGTCGTGCGGTCAAGCGCTTCACCGACTCGGACACCAGAAGCATCTAGATTCTGTTGCAGCTGCTCTTCTTTGATCGCCTTGTTACCAGAGAACGAGATACTGGATACGGTAGGACGCTCTTTTACTTGAACAACGAGCACGTTGTCTTGGCGTAAAACCTTAATGTCTTCGAAGTTGCCAGATGCGTAGAGAGCTCGAATGATTTGCGAGATATCTTCATTGTCGACGGCATCGCCAATACGGACTGGCATTTTCAACAACGCAGCACCAAGTGTCACACGTTGCAAGCCTTCAACTTGAATATCTTGGACAACAAAGCTTTCGGCACCATTTGCACTCATACTTGTTGCGAGTGCTGTGGCAAGTAGAATCTTTTTCATCGCCATATTTGTTTTAGTTATTCCTTACTACAACCTTTGCCCAGTTAGAGACGAGCAAAATCATTGAAAATTGCCACTGCCATAAGAGAGAAGATAATTGCTCCGCCTACACGGTACCCCATTTCCTGAATTTTCTCAGGGACTGGGCGTCTTATTACAGCCTCAATAGCAAAAAACAATAGATGTCCGCCATCTAACATAGGTAACGGCACAAGGTTAATTATCCCTAAGTTGACACTAATAAGAGCAAGGAAACCAAGGAAGTAAACCAAGCCATAATCGGCGGTCGTCCCTGCCCCTTTCGCTATTGAAATGGGTCCACTTAAGTTGTTAAGTCCTACATCGCCAACAATCAGCTTTTTCAACATGCTGATGGTCAGATCAATCACTTGTCCGGTTTTTTCAACCGCTTTCCCGACTGATTCAATTACACCAAATTGTAAGTCGAAGCGATAACTTTCCGGCCATTCTGCGACCTCTGGGGCGATTCCAGCAAAACCGACTTCACCTTTACCTTTCATCTCACGACTGTCTGGAATGATTGTCAGAGAGACACGCTCACCATCGCGTTCAACTTGAAGAGGCAGTGAAGCATTCGGATGCTGCTGAATCGCATCAACGACTTGCTGCCAATCTGTGATGGCGACACCGTCAATCGCGAGCAGAGTATCTCCGACTTTTAATCCAGCACGCTCACCAGCACTGCCTTGCGTCACATTGATAAGCTTGGTTGAAATTTCTGGCGTAAAAGGAACAAAGCCAAGCGCTGACATAGCAGACTGTTTTTCAGGGTCAAAGTTCCACTCGGTAAGATCAAAAGAGAGGGTTTGCTCAACGCCGATACCGTCGGAAGGAGCAACCGTCATCGTCAGACGTTCATCACCAATATGAGCAATCAACCCCATGTTGACCGATTCCCAATCTGCGGTTTTGACGCCAGAAACGGATTTAAGTTCCATTCCCTGTTCCAACCCTGCTTGGGCAGCAATTGAATAGGGGGTAACCTGGCCGACAACGGGCTTAACCGCCGGAACGCCGATCATAAACACAAGCCAGTAGGCGATAATGGCAAATAAGAAGTTAAACACTGGTCCTGCAGCGACAATCGCACTGCGCTTCCAAAGTGGCTTTTTATCAAAAGCAAAGCGTTGGTCGGCGTCAGAGACTTCATCGACACGCCCGTCAAGCATCTTGACGTAGCCACCCAATGGAATCATCGAGACGCTGTATTCTGTGCCATCTTTTCCTACTTTGCTCCAAATCGCTTTGCCAAAGCCAATGGAGAATTTTTCGACTCTTACACCACAGCGGCGAGCAACCCAGAAATGGCCGAACTCATGGACAGCGACTAATATTCCCAGCGCAACGATAAAGGATACGAAGTTCCACAAAATACCTGTCATAGCTTACGCTCACTAACCCAGTTGGTTGCTAAATCTCTCGCCATTCTATCGACCTCAAGTATGCTTTCCAAGTCACTACAGTGCGACTGATGGGTATCAGCACAGACTTTTGACAAAACCTTCTGGTTAATGACCGATATGTCTGTAAATGACAACTGTCTATCGAGGAACGCAGCCACCGCAATTTCATTTGCCGCATTGAGTGCCGTTGTTGCGTGCTGACCTTCGTAGCAGGCGTCGATAGCGAGTTTTAAACATGGGTAGCGGTTGTAATCAGGTTCTAAGAAAGTGAGCTCGCCAACTTTAGTAAAGTCTAGCGGTGCCACACCCGCCGCAACACGTTCAGGGTAAGACAGGGTCAGCGCAATCGGCGTCGCCATATCTGGTTCGCCCATCTGCGCCAATACTGAGCCATCTTTATATTGAACCATCGAGTGAATAACCGACTGCGGGTGAATCAGTACTTTGAGCTGTTCACGCGAGGTATTAAACAACCACTTCGCTTCAATGTACTCAAGACCTTTGTTCATCATGGTCGCCGAATCGACTGAAATTTTTGGCCCCATCGACCAGTTAGGGTGAGCTATGGCTTGTTCAGGAGTGACTGAGCTCAGTGATTCGATATCACTGTAACGGAAAGGTCCACCAGAACCGGTTAACAAAATGTTTGAGATACCATGCTGTGCTAAATCGCAGCGACCAAGATTGGTTTGGATATCACTTGGTAAGCATTGGAAGATTGCGTTGTGCTCGCTATCAACAGGCATAAGCTCAGCGCCAGACTGCTTAACCGCATCGATAAACAACTGACCAGACATCACCAAGGCTTCTTTGTTTGCAAGCAGCACACGCTTACCTGCTTTGACTGCCGCCATCGTCGGTAACAGACCCGCAGCACCAACAATCGCAGCCATTACAGTATCAACGTCATCCATCGAGGATACGTCGCACATGGCCTCAATACCCGACAACACTTCAGTACCAAGTTTAAGTGCCGCTAACTGCTGTTTGAGCTGCAAAGCCGCCGAGTCCGATGCCATCACCGCATACTTAGGTTGCCATTTCAGGCACAACTCACGCATTTTCTCAACATTTCCTCCCGCCGCAAGTGCGACAATAGAAAACTGTTCGGGGTTTTGTTCGATGACTTTAAACGTGCTCGCGCCGATCGAACCAGTTGCACCTAATATTGTTAGCTTACGCATAGCAAGAAACCGATTTGTGACTTAGGCAAGCCGAAGCTTGCCTAAAAAATGAAGTAAAGAAATGCAAAAACAGGAAATGCCGCTGTGAGGCTGTCAATGCGATCGAGCACACCACCGTGGCCGGGAATAATATTGCTGCTGTCTTTTATCCCTGAGACGCGCTTGAACATACTTTCAACCAGATCACCCAGAACGGAAATCACCACGGTAATCAGCGTAATCACGATCATGATAAACGGGCTAGTAAATTCAATATCAAACCAGCTTGCCGCTCCCCATCCGACGATAATTGCGGTAACAATCCCGCCAATCAAGCCCTCAATGGTTTTATTGGGACTGACATTTGGCGCCATTTTGCGCTTACCCATGCTCTTACCAGCAAAGTAAGCACCGCTGTCAGCAGCCCAGACAATCAAACAAACGTAAAGCACTAACTTAGCACCATGATAAGCGTCGGTTTCAATCCCTTCGGCACGAAGGAGCAGTACACTCCAAAAGAAAGGTAAAAGCGTTAATATACCGAAGAGATGACGCAGTACAGGAGAGTGCTGCCACAATGAAGCCGATTTCGGGTATGTGATCGCGAGAGTACTAGACACTAGCCACCACGCACACCCAACCGCAAGGATGGCATAGTGTGGCTCTACTATTTGGTTTAAACTAAAAGCATCGAAAGGGACAAGCGCTAGGCTCAGGCCGCTGACCAATACTGCTGGGATCAGCGCCAAAGCACGAGATTTTGCTTCAACAAATTGCGTCCACTCCCAATAACCGATCATCATTACCGCAGCAATCGCAATTGTAAATAAGGGAAGCGACAACTCAAAAATTCCTAGAATCACCAATGGAGCAAGGATGAGCGCTGTTATTATTCTTTGTTTCAAACTTGGATCCTTTATTCGCTTTCCATCAATGCCTTGATTTGTTCACCGGTACAACCGAATCTTCTTTCTCGATTAACAAACCAAGTCACTGCTTCAACTAAGCTATTTTCATCGAATTCTGGCCAATAGATAGGCGTAAAATACATTTCTGCGTAGGCCATCTGCCAGAGCATGAAGTTACTGATTCGACACTCACCACTGGTACGAATCATGAGATCAACTTCAGGCAAATCGGACATGGTTAAATGCTGAGTCATCATTTCCTCAGTAATCTCGTCCGCTTGTAATTCACCGTTTGCGACTTTATTAGCCAAAGCCTTCGTCGCTTGCATGATGTCCCACTTACCACCGTAGTTAGCGGCGATGTTCACCACCATGCCAGTATTATTCGCTGTCAACTCTTCTGCCTGAGCAATCTTTTTCCGTAACCTATCATTGAAACGTGCCGTATCGCCGATAACTCGGAGCCGAAGGTTATTTTTGTGCAACTTCTTAATCTCGGTTGAAAGAACCGTGATAAACAGCTCCATCAATACTCCCACTTCTTCTTCAGGGCGACGCCAGTTTTCACTGCTGAAAGCAAATAAAGTGATCGCTTTAATACCGAGTTTGGCGGAAGTAGAAATCGCTTTTCTAACAGCAGCAACACCATTTTTATGACCAAACACGCGAGGTTTACCTTGCGCTTTAGCCCAACGGCCATTGCCGTCCATGATAATTGCAATATGTTGAGGAAGAACGTCTGGAGAGAGATGTGAGTTTTGCATATAAGAAATTGATAGGTAATCAGCAAAGGACAGAGAGTAGCATAAAAAAACGCTGTGCTGCGAGCACAGCGCTCTTTAGAAGGAGAGTTTGTAGAGGAATTAGACTTCCATCAACTCTTTTTCTTTTGCTGCTAGCACTTCGTCGACTTGCTTAACAGCTGCATCCGTTAGCTTTTGGATCTCTTCTTGACCTTTACGATCTTCATCTTCAGAGATTTCTTTGTCTTTTAGCAGTGCTTTTAGCTCGCCATTTGCGTCACGACGGATGTTACGAATAGCAACACGACCACCTTCTGCTTCGCCACGAACAATCTTAACAAGGTCTTTACGACGCTCTTCTGTTAGCGGTGGAAGTGGAACGCGAATAATAGTACCCGCAGACATAGGGTTTAGACCTAGGTCAGACATCATGATCGCTTTCTCAACTTTCTGAGTCAGCTCTTTATCGAATACTGTGATTGCTAGTGTACGTGCGTCTTCTGCTACTACGTTAGCAACTTGATTTAGAGGAGTTGGTGCACCGTAGTACTCAACTGAAATACCAGCCAATAGACTTGGGTGTGCACGACCTGTACGAACTTTAGACAGGTTATTCTTTAGCGCTTCTACGCTTTTTTCCATGCGCTCTTGAGCGTCTTGTTTGATTTCGTTAATCACAATATCACCTTAATGTGTAAATCTTTCTCGAAGAAAGCCTAAGCGGGAGTCTTCAAAAGGCAATACCGTAGCACATATCGTGCTACGGTGATTGGAATTACTCTGCGTCGCTGATTAGCGTGCCTTCTGCTTCACCCATAACCACGCGACGTAGTGCGCCTGGTTTATTCATATTGAATACGCGAATTGGCATTTTGTGGTCACGAGCCAATGTGAATGCTGCCAAATCCATTACTTTCAATTCTTTTTCAAGAACTGCGTTAAATGAAAGCTTATCATACAGCTCTGCGTCTGGGTTTGCTACTGGGTCAGCCGTAAATACGCCATCTACTTTTGTTGCTTTTAGAACTACGTCGGCTTCAATTTCGATACCGCGTAAACATGCCGCAGAATCGGTTGTAAAGAATGGGTTACCTGTACCCGCAGAGAAGATTACCACACGGCCTTGGCGTAGTTCGCGAATCGCATCTGCCCAATTATAATCGTCACATACACCCTTTAGAGGAATAGCAGACATTACGCGAGCGTTCACGTAAGCACGGTGCAGAGCATCACGCATCGCTAGGCCGTTCATTACTGTTGCTAGCATACCCATATGGTCGCCGACTACGCGGTTCATGCCCGCTTCAGCAAGACCTGCACCACGGAAAAGGTTACCACCACCGATAACCACACCAACTTGAACACCAAGCTCAACCAGCTCTTTTACTTCTTGTGCCATACGGTCAAGTACCGCAGGATCGATGCCAAAGCCGTCTTCACCTTGAAGAGCTTCACCACTCAGTTTTAACAGAATACGTTGATACGCTGGTTTAGGGTTAGTTGTCATGGAGTTTACCTTCCAAAAAGAGAGTTATTGATTAACAGTCATGAATACAGACTGAGCAGTCTGTATTCATCACGGCTAATCGTTTACATCCCTAGTCATAAAAAGACCGCAGCCTTGGCTACGGTCTAAATTTTGTGCGCTTCTCTAAGGATTAACCTTTTTGAGCTGCAGCTACTTCTTCAGCGAAGCTCATTTCTTCAGCTTTCTCGATACCTTCACCAACTTCTAGGCGAACGAATGTAGAAACTGAAGCACCTTTTTCTTTCAGCATTTCGCCAACAGATTTCTTAGGCTCCATGATAAACGCTTGACCAGTTAGAGAGATTTCGCCTGTGAATTTCTTCATGCGGCCAACAACCATCTTCTCTGCGATCTCTGCAGGCTTGCCTTCGTTCATAGCGATTTCAACTTGAACTTCTTTCTCTTTAGCAACAACGTCAGCTGGTACGTCTTCTGGGTTAACGTACTCTGGCTTAGAAGCAGCAACGTGCATTGCTACGTGCTTAAGAGTTTCTGCATCGCCTTCACCAGCAACAACTACACCGATCTTCTCGCCGTGACGGTAAGAAGCGATTGCTGCACCTTCAACGTATTGAACGCGACGGATGTTGATGTTTTCGCCGATTTTCGCTACTAGAGCTACACGAGTTTCTTCGAACTTAGCTTGTAGTTCTTCAACAGAAGCTTTAGAAGCTAGAGCGTCAGCTGCAACTTCTTCAGCAAATGCAGTGAAGTTACCATCTTTAGCAACGAAGTCAGTTTGGCAGTTAACTTCAAGAAGAACAGCAACGCCGTTTTCTTCTTTAATGATGATTGCGCCTTCAGCCGCTACGTTACCTGCTTTCTTAGCAGCTTTTGCAGCACCTGATTTACGCATGTTTTCGATTGCTAGTTCGATGTCAGCGTTTGCTTCAACAAGCGCTTTCTTACATTCCATCATACCTGCGCCAGTACGTTCGCGCAGTTCTTTAACTAGAGCAGCAGTAACAGCCATTCTCTATTCCTCAGTTGATTCTGGATTTGGTAAAAAACAGGGGCCTACATTTTCGGCCCCTGTTGATAACTATAACTCAGTATATGCTACAACAAGGTTGCACATAGTCTAAGTGTGACTAGGAGCCGCTATTATTCAGCTTCTACGAAACCGTCTTTTTCAGCAACAACAGCTACGTCTTTGTTACGGCCTTCAGTTACTGAAGCTGCCGCAGCGTTTAGGTATAGTTGTACTGCGCGGATTGCGTCGTCGTTACCTGGGATGATGTAGTCAACGCCGTCTGGGTTAGAGTTAGTATCTACTACAGCGTAAACTGGAATACCTAGGTTGTTTGCTTCTTTAATCGCAATGTGCTCGTGGTCAGCGTCGATTACGAATAGAGCGTCTGGTAGGCCGCCCATGTCTTTGATACCACCAAGAGATTTCTCTAGCTTCTCCATTTCACGAGTACGCATTAGAGCTTCTTTCTTAGTTAGTTTGTCAAAAGTACCGTCTTGAGACTGAGCTTCAAGATCTTTTAGACGCTTGATTGACTGACGAACAGTTTTGTAGTTTGTAAGCATACCGCCTAACCAGCGGTTGTTTACGTAGTACTGGTTGCTTGCGATAGCAGCTTCTTTAACAGCTTCAGATGCAGCGCGCTTAGTACCTACGAATAGAACTTTACCTTTCTTCTCGCCAACTTTAGCTAGTTCAGCTAGAGCGTCGTTGAACATTGGTACAGTTTTTTCTAGGTTGATGATGTGAACGCGGTTACGAGCACCAAAGATGAATGGCTTCATTTTTGGGTTCCAGTAACGAGTTTGGTGACCGAAGTGAACACCAGCTTTCAGCATATCGCGCATTGATACAGTTGCCATTTTAAAATCCTCTATGGGGTTAGGCCTCCACATTCCCCATAACTCCGACTAGGCTTCTGCCCAGCACCCCGGAATATGTGTCGGAATGTGTGTGATTTAAAGATAAAAGTATATATGGAACTGACCAGCATCGCCGCTTCATCAATGAGAAGTGAAGAGAACTGACCACATTTCCGGCGCGCTTTATACCATATTTTTGCTCTATCTGGCTAGTAAAAAAAACCAACACGTAATGTGCAAAAGTCATCCAATCATTGATAAACCGCGTACAACCACTCGAATAATAGGGAATTGCCAGTAATACACATTCTCAACTGTTCCTGATAGAATGCGCCCATTCGCACCATCTGGTGCTAGCGAAGTAAATAGAGAAAGCCGATGTCAATCAAGATTAAAACAGCTGAAGAAATCGAACGTATGCGACTAGCGGGCGCGTTGGCCGCTGAAATCCTAGAGATGATTGAACCTCATATTAAAGAAGGGGTAACGACAGATGAATTAAACCAAATCTGTCACAATTATGGGATTGAAAAAGGCGCGTATTCTGCACCTCTTGATTACCATGGGTTTCCTAAGTCTATTTGTACATCCATCAACCACATTGTGTGTCATGGTATCCCGGCATCTCAAGATGAAGTGGGCAGCAACGGCCAATTAAAGCCAGCGGTACTTAAAAACGGTGACATTATCAACGTCGATATCACAGTGATTATCCCAAATGAAGAAGGCGCAGATCTTAGCGTTCGTCCAGATGGTTACCACGGTGACACGTCTAAAATGTTCTTCGTTGGCGATGTTTCTCCTGCGGACAAACGCCTTTGCATGGTGACTCAAGAAGCACTCTACGTCGGTATGCGTAAAGTGAAGCCGGGCGCAACGGTGGGCGACATTGGTACCGCTATCGAGAAGTACATCAAAGAGAACAACAAGAAGAACCCACGTAATAAGTTTTCTATCGTGAAAGATTTCTGTGGCCACGGCATTGGTAACGAGTTCCATGAAGAACCGCAAATTGTCCACTACAAAAACAATGATCGTCGCGTGCTGAAAGAAGGCATGTGCTTCACGATCGAGCCAATGATTAACGCTGGCAAATTTGGTGTGACGGTTGATGCGGAAGATGACTGGACGGTGTACACCGGTGACGGTAAGAAGTCTGCTCAGTACGAACACACCATTTTGGTGACCAGTACTGGCTGCGAGGTGCTCACGCTGCGTAGCGACGACACCATCCCGCGTATGATGAACAACGCTTAATTGAAGCCAATACACTTAATATCCCCGCTCAGTCGGGGATATTTTTTTATCTACCCTTCTGTTAAATTGGTCGATAGGACTATTTTGCACGGACTTGCTGTATGCCTTTTCAATCCCCGCTGACGTTTGATGATCAGCAAATCACCATCAGTGAACTCAAAGCCCAATTAGAAAAATTTTCCGACTACCAAAAAACGGAATTTTTAACTCATCACCCGGTTACCGATCTAGTGTTAGGGCGAGCTGAATACATTGATCTGCTACTCAACCGCTTATGGCAAAATTTTGGTTTTTCTGAGCTGCCTAACATCAGTTTGGTCGCCGTCGGGGGATATGGTCGAGGAGAGCTTCATCCTCTTTCCGATATTGATATTTTGGTTGTGTCGCGCAAAACATTGCCAGAATCTCTTGCGTCCAAAGTCAGTGAGTTTATTACGTTGCTTTGGGATCTTAGATTGGAAGTGGGTCATGCGGTTCGCAGCGTAGAAGAGTGTGCGACTATCGGCCGGGAAGATTTAACTGTTGCCACGAACTTACAAGAGTCTCGTTTACTTTGTGGCTGCGAAGATACCTTTCACCAGCTAAAAATGGTGATTCACTCGGAATCGTTTTGGCCAAGTGAAGTCTTCTACAAAGCGAAGATTAAAGAGCAGAAAGATCGTCATGCTCGCTATCACGACACCACCTACAACCTAGAACCCGATATCAAATCCACACCAGGGGGGCTGCGTGATATTCATACCTTAAGCTGGATTGCCCGTCGACATTTCGGCGCAACGTCACTGCTTGAGATGAGTCGTTACGGCTTTTTAACCGATGCAGAATACCGAGAGTTGGTTGAATGCCAAGATTTCTTGTGGCGCGTGCGTTTTGCTCTGCATATCGAACTCAAACGTTACGACAACCGCCTAACCTTCGCTCATCAGGCTCAGGTGGCTGAAAGCTTAGGCTTTAGCGGCGAAGGCAACCGTGGCGTCGAGATGATGATGAAAGAGTTCTACCGAACGCTACGCCGTGTCGCGGAGTTAAACAAAATGCTTCTCAAACTGTTCGATCAAGCCATCTTGGAGAACGGTGTCGAAGCTGAGCCAGAAGTGCTAAGTGACGATTTTCAACGCCGAGGTCACTTGATTGAAGCGCGTAAGCCTGCCCTATTCCAAGCTCGCCCTGAAACGATTCTCGACATGTTCTTACATATCGCCAACGATTCAACCATTGAAGGGGTTGCGCCTCCAACCATGCGCCAACTTCGAACCGCAAGGCGTCGTTTGAACAAGTTCCTACATACGATTCCCGAAGCTCGCGAAAAGTTTTTAGAGCTGTGCCGCCACCCAAATGCTCTGCACAAAGCTTTCAGTTTGATGCATAAGTTGGGGGTTCTTGCTGCTTACTTGCCACAGTGGAGCCAAATTGTCGGCCAGATGCAGTTTGACCTCTTTCATGTATACACGGTTGATGAACACAGTATTCGCTTACTCAAACATATCAACACCTTTAGCTACGCGAAAAATCACGATAAGCATCCGATCTGCTGTGAAGTCTACCCGAGAATTCAAAAGAAAGAATTGCTGATCATTGCCGCTATTTTCCATGATATCGGTAAAGGACGTGGGGGTGATCACTCTGTGATTGGTGAAGGGGAAGCTTATGACTTCTGCATTGAGCACGGGCTTTCTAAACCTGAAGCTAAGCTTGTGGCATGGCTAGTACGTCATCACTTGTTAATGTCCGTCACAGCGCAAAGACGCGATATCTACGACCCAGAGGTAATCACAGAGTTTGCCAAACAGGTTCGCGATGAAGAGTATCTAGAGTACCTCGTCTGTCTTACTGTCGCCGATATTTGTGCCACCAACCCAGAGTTATGGAACAGTTGGAAACGCACGTTATTGGCAGAACTTTTCTACTCGACCCAACGAGCGCTGCGCCGCGGGCTAGAGAACCCAGTGGATGTGCGTGAGCGTATTCGTCACAACCAACAATTGGCTTCCGCTCTACTGCGCAAAGAGGGGTTCAACGCACGTGAAATCGAAGTGCTATGGCAACGCTTCAAAGCGGACTACTTCCTACGACACACACACAAACAGATCGCATGGCACTGTATGCATCTTCTTCGCCACGAAGATCACTCTCAGCCTCTCATCCTGATTTCTAAGAAAGCGACCCGTGGTGGCACCGAAGTGTTCGTCTACAGCAAAGACCAACATGCGCTGTTTGCTACTGTGGTCGCTGAGTTGGATAGACGTAACTTTAACGTTCACGATGCGCAAGTTATGACCAGCAAAGACGGTTATGTTCTCGATACTTTCATGGTGTTGGATCAACATGGCGAAGTCGTCGACGAGAGTCGCCATAAAGCGGTCATTAAACACCTCACTCACGTTTTGCAAGATGGACGCCCCACCAAAATCAAAACTCGCCGCGTCCCTCGTAATTTGCAGCACTTTACCGTCAAAACTCAGGTCGATTTTCTGCCAACGAAAAGTAAAAAGCGTACCTTAATGGAGTTTGTTGCATTGGATACTCCAGGCTTATTGGCTACCGTCGGTGCAACCTTCGCTGACCTTCATGTTCACTTACACGCTGCCAAGATCACGACCATAGGTGAACGCGCAGAAGATTTATTCATTATAACGAGTGAAAATGGTGGAAAATTAACCAATCAAGAAGAAAACCAATTAAGGGAGCTATTAGTGAGCAATGTGGCAGAATTAGCACCTTAAGCGATCTTGACCACAAGTTGTTACACTGTTCGAAAAATCAACTATCTACAACGTGAATAGGCTGCTACATTATTTAGTGTTCAGTAAATAATCCAAGCCCGACCAAACGCTTTATTGCGTATTGTCTTGATTGGTATAACACACAAATAAAGAGGTAGCCTATGTTTCCACACCTCACTGGTTTAGGGATTCACGAACCTAAACAGATTGAGCGCTATTCACTCCGTCAAGAAGCGCATAAGGATGTGTTGAAAATCTATTTTCGTAAGCAAAAAGGAGAGCTGTTTGCGAAAAGCGTTAAGTTTAAATACCCGAGACAGGTGAAAAATGTCTTGGTTGACAGCGGCAGTCACAAATACAAAGAAGTGACAGAAATCAACCGCAACTTAACCTTGGTTATCGATGAACTGAATAAAATCACCAAGCCAGAAACGTCTGCAGAGTTGGATGTAAAAGAGAAAATCTTGTCTGACTTGCGTCATCTAGAGAAGGTGGTTTCAAGTAAGATCGCTGAGATCGAGGCGGATCTGGACAAACTAAAATAGATAGTTGATTGAAAGGGTTGGTTATGATGCCCACCCTTTTTCGTTAGAGCAGGTAACCTCTTGCTTACCCTAACCAACCTGCGTACTTGCCTACAGCGTAAAGGGCAAAGCCTGCCATCACCCCAGCAACGATATCATCGAGCATAATCCCTAGCCCGCCGTGGACTCGTTTATCGAGCCAACCAATTGGCCAAGGCTTCACCATGTCGAAGAAACGGAACAACACAAATCCGGTTAATAACCATTTCCAGTCTGTCGCCGAGAGGTTAAACAGTGGCACAACCAGCATCGTAATCCAAAAACCAGCAAACTCATCCCAAACAATCGAGCCGTGATCATGAACCCGCATATCGTCGGAGGTGACCTGACAAATCTTAACGCCAACTACGCAAGCGGCCGCAACAACGACAAGGTAAAGGGGTAAAGGCAGTTGCACTAGCAGTAAATAAAAGGGGATCGCGGCTAACGTTCCCATAGTGCCAGGTATGATTGGGGATAAGCCACTGCCAAACCCTGTCGCCAATAAATGCCACGGATTTTTCAGAGAAATAAGAGATAAAGGGTTTGCCATAATACTGCTTAACTAGTTGAAATGATCGTAACCTGAAAGCGTCCAATCGAGCGCTTTACCTTGAGAGTGAATATCAAACATACCTTCTGGGCGAATTTGACCAATACAGGTAATCTGAGTACCGCAATGCGCGAGTGCACTCTCAATAGCACCTAGGTTTTGCTCAGGGACGGTAAAACACAGTTCGTATTCTTCGCCACTCGACAACGCATACTGCTGCGCCTGTTCAGCACTTCCCAAAAACTGAACCAGCTCATTAGAAACAGGAAGCGTTGATACGTCAATACTCGCGCCAACATTAGAACGTTTTAAAATGTGTTTTAAATCGGATATTAAGCCATCCGAAATATCGATGGCTGAGCTTGCCAGCCCTAATAGAGCTTGACCAACTAGCACCCTTGGAGACGATAGGTAATGTCGCTGCTCTAACTCAGATGCATAAGGTTTATCTTCCTGCTGAGCAGACAAGATCACATCCAGTCCGGCTTTGCTGTCGCCAAGATTCCCCGTGACATAGATACGGTCGCCAACCCTAGCACCGTTGCGACGCAACGCTTTTTCAGGATTCACTAGCCCTTGAACCGTTAAGGTCAAGCTAAGTGGGCCTTTCGTTGTGTCGCCGCCAATCAACTGGATACCAAAGTAGTCAGCGAGTGAAAAAAACGACTCACAAAATGGGGCAAGCCATGCCTCATCGGGCTCAGGCATGGTTAATGCGAACGAAACCCAGGCTGGGGTCGCCCCCATCGCAGCCAAATCGCTAATATTAGAAGCCAACGCTTTATGCGCTACCAAAGCGGGATCGGCGTCTGCCAAAAAGTGTGTTCCCGCGACTAAGGTATCTGTGCTGATGGCCACTGACAAACCTTGAGGCACTTGAACTAAGGCACAATCATCACCAGCGGCGAGCAAAACATCGTTACGCTGCTTTTGACGGCCGACGAAGTATTTTTCAATGAGATTAAATTCACCTGACATAGCGTTCTTGTTTTCGTTTTGGGTGTCTTTATACCTATAAAAAAGGTCAGCAGATGCTGACCTTTTTATATTCTGTATTCGATTACTTCTTACGAACGTGTGGTGCTGCCTTATCAAGTACACCATTCACGAACTTGTGGCTCTCTTCTGCAGCGAACACTTTTGCAAGTTCAATCGCTTCGTTGATCACCACTTTGTAAGGCACATCTTCACGACGTGTCATTTCGTACATCGCTAGACGAAGCAATGCTAACTCCATCATATCCAAATCTTGCATTGGACGCGCTGTATACGGACGAATCTTGCTATCAAGCTCTGTGTGACTTAGCACAACACCTGTTAGTAGGTCACGGAAGTATGCAACGTCTGTGTCTGGAGTAGAAAGTGCAGGTTCTGAGGCATGATGTTCTTCTTCATCATACTTGCCACCTGACAAAAACTGCTCCTCAATCGTAGCAACATTTTCTTTAGTAATTTGCCAAGAGTAGATTGCTTGTAGAGCAAATCGACGTGCATTACGACGTGCGGCTGGTTTCACACTGGCCCCCATTAGGAATCAATTTCAGAAAGAACGTTAATCATCTCAAGTGCGCTTAGTGCAGCCTCTGCACCTTTATTACCAGCCTTGGTTCCTGCGCGCTCGATTGCTTGGTCAATTGTATCAACCGTCAGTACGCCGAATGCAACTGGAAGGCTGTATTCCAGAGAAACTTGCGCAAGACCTTTGTTACATTCACTACAAACATAGTCGAAATGTGGAGTGCCGCCACGAATAACAGTACCTAAAGATACGATCGCATCGTACTTGCCTGTTTTTGCTACGCGTTGAGCAACAAGAGGAAGCTCTACAGCGCCAGGACAACGAACAACAGTAATGTTGTCTTCGCTAACTTGGCCATGACGTTTTAAAGTATCGATTGCACCAGACAATAGACTTTCGTTAATAAAACTGTTGAAACGAGAAATAACGATAGCAATTTTTGCGTTTGGCGCTGGGAAGCCACCCTCGATCACTTTCATAAGCCTTCCTTTAACTATGTTCATCAAGTGAGAATCGCCGGATTCTAGCACAAATCTGTGAGCAATATCTAATGGAAATTTAGCATTACCCGCCTTGTTCACAACAGATTGAAAACAAAGAGGGCAAATGCTGAAACATTTGCCCTCTTCATCAAAGTGCGTGTTAGCGATTACTCACAAACGTACTCAACCACATTAAGACCGAAGCCGCCTAGGGCGTGATACTTCTTGCTTGCCGACGACAACAAACGCATATCATGGACGCCAAGGTCAGCAAGGATCTGAGAGCCCACCCCAACACGGCGTGATGTACCTTGCTTCTTAGCCAACGTTGGAGCTTCGCCCTTGTCTTGCGCTTCGAACATTTTCACACGGTGGATCAGCAAGTCCGTCGATTCTTCGTTGCCTAAGATAACCAATACCCCGCCATCTTTCCCAATTCGCTTCATTGCAGCATCGAGTGTCCAACTACGCTCAGCATTGCGATCACTATGAAGTAAGTCTGTGAAGGTATCTTGTAAGTGAACACGTACTAACGGAGCATCACTGGTCAAGTCACCTTTGCACAGTGCGTAGTGAATTTGGTTATCAATCGTGTCACGGAATGTCACCAAATTAAAATCGCCAAATTCGGTTGGAAGCTTACACTCCGCGACGCGTTCGATGGTCGTTTCGGTGTTATTGCGATACTCAATAAGGTCTGCGATGGTGCCTAACTTGATGCCGTGCTTCTCAGCGAAGATTTCCAAATCTGGGCGACGCGCCATGGTGCCATCGTCATTAAGGATTTCGACGATCACGCCAGCAGGCTCTAGACCGGCAAGACGAGCGAGATCACAGCCAGCTTCAGTATGCCCAGCTCGGGTTAGCACGCCACCTTCTTGAGCCGCTAGTGGGAAAATATGACCAGGTTGAACCAAGTCAGCAGCTTTGGCGTCTTTCGCAACCGCCGCTTGTACCGTGCGCGCACGGTCTGCCGCAGAAATACCAGTTGTGACTCCCTCTGCAGCTTCAATAGACACGGTAAAGTTGGTTGTATATTGGGCGTTATTGTCTTGCACCATCGGAGGTAAGCCAAGACGCTCACAACGCTCTTTCGTCATCGTCAAACAAATCAAACCGCGGCCGTGAGTTGCCATAAAGTTGATCGCTTCTGGCGTCACGTGCTCTGCCGCCATGATCAAATCACCTTCGTTTTCGCGGTCTTCATCATCCATTAGGATAACCATTTTACCTAGGCGAATATCTTCAATAATCTCTTGCGGGGTACTAATTGGCATTTTGCATTCCTATCTTGGCTTCTAGCGGCTAATTGAGTGAGTTAACAACGCAAGGTTAACTTAAGCAAATCCGTTCTGTTGTAAAAATTCCATGGTGATTTTTGATTCTGGTTGTTGCTCTTGCTGACTGGTCAGAAGGCGCTCCATGTAGCGTGCTAATACATCTACTTCTAGGTTCACTTTTCGGCCCACATTGAAGTCAGCAATGGTTGTTTCTTCACCCGTGTGCGGTACTATCGTGAGCTTAAAGGCATTTTTACGTAATGCATTCACCGTCAGACTGATACCATCTACCGTAATTGAGCCTTTTTCTGCGACGTATTTGGCGATTTCTTGCGGCATCGCCACCCAAAACTCGATCGCGCGACCAACCATATTACGTTCTACGATTTCACCTACGCCATCCACGTGCCCTGAGACAATGTGGCCGCCAAAGCGCGTTGTGGGCAACATGGCTTTTTCTAAGTTGACCTTGTCACCCGCTTGGTAATCTGCAAAACCAGTTTTCTGCAGCGTTTCAAACGATAAGTCAGCGGTATAGCTATTTTCGCTAAATGCCACAACCGTCAGGCAAACACCATTGGTCGCAATGCTATCGCCTAATTTGACATCCGCCATGTCTAGCTTACCGGCATTGACCGTAACGCTAATATCTTCGCCTTTAGGCGTAATTGCAGTGAGAGTGCCGACTGCTTCAACAATACCTGTAAACATGCTTAATTTTCTTTCTTTAATATGGTGGTAACAATGCGGATATCTTTACCCACCTGTCTTACATCTTTGATATCAAGCTCAATGACGTCGCTCATTGACTCTAATCCTAGCGCTCCTAACAAGCCACGACCATCGCTACCCATGATTTTAGGGGCTAAGTAAATGACGAGTTCATCGACTAAATCTTGCTGGAGCAAACTGCTTGCTAAGGTTGCACCAGCCTCGACCCAGATATGATTGATATTGTGCGCGCTTGCCAATGTAGCAAACGTATCTTGAAGTGAGATTTGCTGATCCGTATTGAGGGTCATTTCAACGTCGCCTTCAGGCCCAACAATTAACGTCTCTCCCCCAGCTTGAAACAACTTAAGTTCGGAGGTGAGTTGGTTCTGGCGATCTAGAATGACACGAACTGGCTGACGCAATTGAGATTCGGAGTATTGAGCTTTTACTGACTCGGGTAAGTCGTTCCAGCGGACGTTAAGAGAAGCATTGTCTTCAATGACGGTTTTGCTGGTTGAGAGGATCGCACCACTTTGAGCTCGATATCTTTGTACATCTCGACGCGCGGCTTCTGATGTAATCCACTGACTCTTACCGTTGGCTAATGCCGTTTGTCCATCCAAACTCGCCGCCATTTTTAGCTGTACAAAAGGCAAGCCCGTTTGCATTCGTTTGATGAAGGACGGATTGAGAGCGATAGCGTCTTGCTCTAACAAGCCCACTTCCACCTCTATCCCAGCGTCACGTAGCATTTGAATACCGCGACCAGCGACTTGAGGGTTCGGGTCTTGCATTGCGCATATCACCTTGGCAACTTTTGCTTTGATCAGCCCTTCAGCACATGGCGGCGTTCGCCCGTAATGAGAACAAGGTTCTAGAGTCACGTACGCAGTGGCTCCCACCGACTTGTCCCCTGCCATTCGCAAGGCATGAACTTCGGCATGAGGCTCACCCGCTCGGTAGTGAAAGCCCTCTCCGACAATGTCACCATTTTGCGTGATCACGCAGCCGACGTTCGGATTGGGCGCAGTGGTATAGATGCCGCCTTTTGCTAGCGATATAGCCCGCGACATCATGTTGAAATCGGTTTCAGTGAATTGAGGCATTCCTTTACACCTGCAGTTAGTCTTCCAGTCTGGCAATTTCTTCGCCAAATTCACGAATATCTTCAAAACTACGGTAAACCGAAGCAAAACGGATGTATGCGACTTTGTCCAACTCTTTAAGCTGGTCCATCACTAAGTTACCAATCATTTCGCTCGGTACTTCTCGTTCACCCGTCGCTCGAAGCTGCGACTTAATCAAACTGATTGATACATCGACCGCATCCGCACTGACTGGCCTTTTCTCTAGCGCTCGTTGAAGTCCGCCCACCATTTTATCTTCGTTGAATGGTTCACGGTTGCCATTCGACTTAATAACTCGGGGCATGACCAACTCTGCGGTTTCAAATGTCGTAAATCGCTCACTACACGCGAGGCACTGCCTGCGACGACGAACTTGATGACCGTCAGCCACCAATCGGGAATCGATTACCTTAGTATCGTTTTCAGAACAAAAAGGACAATGCATATCACCTCCATATAAGTGTTCGACAGTGTAGCGGATTTGCGGATCACAAGAAAAGCAAAAGGGGCTAGATAGCCCCTTTTTCAATCAATCTTTAGGTTGTTTTGTTAACTACGCGGCAAGTAGTTCGCTTTACCGACCCATTTGTAGCTTGTCAGCTCTTCCAAGCCCATAGGGCCGCGAGCGTGCAATTTCTGCGTAGAGACCGCCACTTCTGCACCTAAACCAAACTGTGCACCGTCCGTAAAGCGTGTTGATGCGTTAACATAAACCGCCGCAGACCCCACTGAATTGATGAACAATTCCGAGTTCTCTAAACTATTTGTCATGATCGCATCCGAGTGGCTCGCGTTGTGAACACGCATGTGATCGATAGCTTCTTTGACATCGGCAACCACTTTAACACCTAGCGTGTAGCTCAACCATTCGGTGTCAAAATCACCCTCACCCGCATCACGTAAGTCTTGCGCACTTGATAACAAGGCTTTCGCTTTTGGCTCTGCAACTAAAGCAACTTTGTCCGCCAGACGCTCTGCAAGCATTGGTAAGAAATCCGCCGCAATCTTTTCATGCACTAGTAGCGTGTCTAGTGAGTTGCAAGCTGATGGGCGTTGCACTTTCGAGTTCTCAACCACATTCAGCGATTTTTCAAGATCGGCACTTTCGTCAACAAAAATGTGGCTGATACCAAAACCACCAATGATGACCGGAATCGTGCTGTTCTCTTTACACATTTTGTGCAAGCCAGCTCCGCCGCGTGGAATAATCATATCCACGTATTCATCGAGTTTTAGAAGCTGCGAAACCAGTTCACGATCAGGCTTTTCAATGTACTGAACCGACGCCGCAGGTAGACCCGCTTTTGCCAATGCAGATTGAATGACCTTAACCAACTCCATGTTAGAAAAGAACGTCTCTTTACCACCGCGTAGAATACTCGCGTTACCCGTTTTTAAGCACAAGGCTGCGATATCGATGGTGACATTTGGACGCGCTTCGTAAATAACCCCGACGACGCCAAGTGGTACACGGCGACGAGAAAGGGACATACCGTTTTCAAGTACTTTGCTGTCTAACTCGCTACCAACCGGATCATTAAGGCTGATGACATTGCGCACATCATTCGCAATGCCAGATAAGCGCTCTTCGTTAAGCAGAAGGCGATCCAATAGTGCCTCTGTCAGCCCTGCTTCACGCCCTTTTTCAATGTCTTTCGCATTCGCGGCAAGAATAACCTTTGCATTGGCTTCTAGCTCATCGGCGATAATAGCGAGTGCTTTGTTTTTTTGTGCCGTTGATGCTGTCGCCAGTTGAAACGCTGCTTCTTTTGCAGCTTGGCCCATAGAAATCAGTTCCACAATTCTTTCCTTATTCTTGGATTACGACCATGTCGTCACGATGAAGCACTTCACTGCCGTAGTCGTAACCTAAAATACCGATAATATCTTTGCTGTGTTTGCCGACGATTTTAGCCATATCTTGGCTTGAGTAGCTGGCGATACCACGTGCAACTAGCTTGCCTTGAGCGTCAGTGACACGGACAACATCACCTCGCGCGAATTCACCACTCACACCCGTCAAGCCTTTGGCAAGCAAGCTGCTTCCTTTCTCTACCACCGCATTAACCGCGCCATCATCAATAACGATGTCGCCTGATGCTGCAGGGCCTGCCAAGATCCAACGTTTGCGGTTTTCGAGCGCTTCTTCACACGGAAGGAAACGGGTCCCTTGTGGCTCATCACTCAACGAGTCAAAAACAACATTTGGAGCGCTACCTGCGGCGATAATAACTTCAATACCAGCTCGTCGTGCGATATCAGCGGCTTGTAACTTAGTCGCCATACCGCCAGTGCCAAGCGTTGTGCCACTACCACCAGCAATTTTACGCAGTGTATCATCAATGGTTTTCACTTCTTTGATTAACTCAGCGTTAGGGTCTTTACGAGGGTCTGCAGTAAACAATCCTTTTTGATCGGTCAGCAGCAATAGCTTGTCGGCACCACACAAAATGCCAACCAATGCCGATAAGTTATCATTGTCACCAACTTTGATTTCGCTGGTCGCAACGGCATCGTTTTCGTTAACAACGGGAATAATATCGTTTTCAACCAGTGCGTTGATGGTGTCACGAGCATTTAAGAAGCGCTCGCGATCTTCTAAATCTGCCCGCGTCAGCAACATCTGACCAATTTTCAAACCGTAGATAGCAAACAATGATTCCCACGTTTGAATCAATTGGCTTTGACCAACGGCCGCTAACAGTTGCTTGCTGGCCATAGAGTTGGGCAATGCGGGGTAACCTAGGTGCTCTCGACCAGCCGCGATGGCGCCAGACGAAACCATCACCACTGAGTGGCCTTGTTTTTTTAGCTCAGCGCATTGACGAACCAACTCAACCATATGAGCTCGGTCTAACGCCAGCGTTCCACCAGTTAATACACTAGTACCTAGTTTCACTACCACAGTCTGTGGCTGTAGTACTTTTCCGCTTTCTTGATTCATTGCCTTTCTACTATGAAATAAATACAAACCGTCACAATCGACGCAGTCACAACAAGACGCTGAAGATTGCTTAGACCTGATGTTTTAGCAATCAAATGGTAAATTCACAAGTAGAAAAGGCGCGAAAACGCGCCTTTTTGTTGTTGGTAGAGGGTAAACGATGAAAATCA
This sequence comes from Vibrio sp. MarTm2, assembly GCF_027587055.1. Taxonomy (NCBI): domain Bacteria; kingdom Pseudomonadati; phylum Pseudomonadota; class Gammaproteobacteria; order Vibrionales; family Vibrionaceae; genus Vibrio; species Vibrio sp. MarTm2. The sequence continues at coordinate 701,223 of NZ_JAPPTK010000001.1, forward strand.
GACGAATTCGACAGATTCTTCGTGCATTTGAACCTCTAGTGCAAATTGACTTTTCAAGGTTTCAACGAGCTTGTCATGAAACGCCACTTGAGTACGGTTGACGTCCTCAACCACTTTTTTCGGTATGCTCTTTTCTTGCCAATCTCCAGTCACATCATAAAGCCCAGTGCGATAGCGTGCTTGGAATACACCATCTTGTAGATTGAGCTCTAACCACCACCCCCAAAACTCTCTTTTCTCTGGTGACTTTTTATCGTCTACACAAACAGACAAGCAATCAAACAAATAAGCCCCTTCTTCACACTGTGATTCGCGTAAATAAGGTCCAATTGCCCTCATAACGGAAACCAAACGATAGTGAGTCGGCTTTTTTATAGTATCAGACATTATGAATCTCCATATTCATCACTGAAATTATTATAAAAGGCTGATTCCAGGACTTGTTAGTCTAGGTACAGCCTATATCAGTGTCGTCTAAAATACTTGAGATGTCATCTCATTAGCTCATCTTCTAGCCACTTAATCGCTAAATCGAGGGATTGCTCATATCCTTGTGTAATTGTTTTTGCACTGATTTTCTTCGCTTTACCGTAGTCGCTGTACAGAGCAACCATCTGATTATCGCTATAAGGGGAAACAGGATCTCCCTCTAAGCTCATCGCCAAAATAGGGACACGAGTTTTACGGCTAGACAATATCCCCTGCACTTTCAACGACCAAGCCATCAGTTGACTCGACAGACTATGAATATCAACTGCGTTTTTACCTAAACGTGACGCCAGCACATCAAGGTACATCTTCGGCATACTCTTGAGCTTATCGGGTGATGATAAGACATCATGGATCGGTGCCCCCATCGAGACACACGCCTTGATTTTATCTTGCTCCAAAAATGAAAGACGCACCATCGCATTACCACCAAAGCGAAAACCAATCAGCCCTACTCTGTGATGATCGACCCAAGGAATGGAGTACAACTCATTGAGCACAGCTTGGTGCAATACTGACGTGTCTTCAGTTAAATTCCAGTGGGTATTGTGCCCAATCGAAGGCATATCGACGGTTAACATTGCGATATTTTTCTTCGCAAGATGGTCACGGAAAACGGTCCACAAGTCGGTTTGCAGACTGTCCAGCCCAGCACTCACAATCACCACAGGTTGCGGCTTTTCGGTACTGGTAAGGTGAAGATGAGCAATAATGCTTTTTTTCTGATAAGGGATCTCTAACCGCTTTACGATGTACTTCGTCTTCTTGGTCGCTTCGGTATAAGCAGCACTTGCTAAAACTTGCGCCTGAGTCGCCAGATTATCGTTTTTTAGATGCGGATAGCCGGCAATGCTAAAACAGAGTGACGCATTAAAAAGCTCATCAGCCGCGTCTTCGCCCTTCAGTTGCGATGAACGCTTTTGGTGAAGCATGCCGAGCTTCGTCCACTCGTAGGTCCAGTTGCCACTGTGATACCCCATGACGGTGTCTAACCACTCTTCATGAGTTCGGGAATGCTTCGAAGCAGCGATTTTGGCGAGCACCGCTTCAATCTCGATTGGGTCTAAGCCCTGCCACGTCCATTGCATTCGACGCAAATTTCGATACCACTTGTATCCGTCACTCTCACGCTTTTCATCCAAGAAGCTCTGACTACTTGGCATATATCGAGTCAGTTCCGAGGTTTCTTTCGCTTGCTTATGATTCGCAAACAACGTTTCAGAGAGATTCTTGCTGACTTCCTCAGACATGGGCTTAACCTAGTAAATGTGCTTTTCTAAATTGTATAAAAAAAAATGGCCCAATAAAGGGCCATTTATCAAGAATCAGCGGCATTATGCCATTTTGATTACTTTTGTTTGCGGTTGATTGGCTCAACGTACTGGATAGACATGTCCCAAGGCTGCTCAATCCATGTATCTTGAGCAATATCTACCACGTAATCGTCTAGCAGGTCTACTCCAGCAGGTTTTGCACAAACAGCAATCAATTTTGCTTTCGGGTACATTTCACGTAACTTACGCGCGGTATCACCACTGTCCACTAGGTCTTCCACGATCAGGAAGCCTTCACCGTCACCTTCAGGTGCTTTTACAACAGTCATATCACGTTGATGGTCGTGGTCGTAGCTTGAGATACAAATCGTATCAACGTGACGAATACCGAGCTCACGAGCAAGAATTGCCCCTGGAACTAAACCACCACGGCTTACTGCCCAAATACCTTTCCACTGCTCAGCTGGCATCTGTTTCTCAGCCAACTCACGACAGAATGTGTGCATTTGGTCCCATGTGATAATGAATTTCTTAGCCATTGTAATAACCTAATAATTTGAAAAATCCGCATCCCCACAAAGCGTGACTGTCGGTTCGGAGTGCTTTAGCAAGTTGGGGAAAAGCTACGCAAACGTTTATTTTAACGGATGAGACTGGTAATACCAATGATTAACCTCTCCTCAAAACGAAAAAACATCGCTACAGCAGAGAAACAGCCATAGCGATGCTCAAAAATGTGATAGGTAAGTCTAATTAAGCAAACAAGTACTTAAGAATGAAGACTGCAGACAGAACCCACACACTGATTGAAACTTCACGACCACGGCCGCTCAACAGTTTAATCGCTGCGTAAGAGATAAAGCCAAGCGCGATACCTTCAGCAATTGAGTAAGTTAACGGCATTAGAAGACAAGTCACTACGACTGGAGCAGCTTCTGTTAGATCACGCCAGTCAACACTTACCAATCCAGACATCATTAGGATCGCAACGTAGAATAGCGCACCCGCTGTTGCGTAAGCTGGGATCATGCCCGCCAATGGTGAGAAGAAAAGAGCCAGAAGGAATAATACCCCTACTACGACGGCAGTAAGACCAGTACGACCACCAGCAGCCACACCGGCTGTTGATTCAACGTACGATGTTGTACTTGATGTACCAATCATCGCACCAACTGACGTCGCGGTAGAGTCAGCCAGTAACGCTTTGCTTAAACGCGGTAGTTTGCCATCTTCTTTAATAAGGTCCGCTTTTTGCGCAACGCCAACCAGAGTACCTGCCGTATCGAATAGGTCAACGAACAGGAATGCAAACACCACTGAAATCATACCCACTTCGAAGACATCGGCGATATTCATTTGCATGAATGTTGGTGCAACACTTGGTGGCGTAGACATAATACCGCCCCACTGAACATCACCCAACATCAAACCAATCACCGTAATGATCAAAATTGCAATCATTACCGCGCCACGAACGCCTCGGTAGACAAGACCAATGGTCAAAAAGAAGCCCAGAGCAGCAAGAGCAGGCTGGAGACCAGTAATATGACCAAGACCAACCAGAGTTGCTGGATTGTCGACAACAATGCCTGAGTTTTGCAGGCCGATAAATGCCAAGAACAAACCGATACCTGCAGAAATGCCTGTACGAAGAGACATCGGGATCGAGTTGATGATCCACTCACGAACCTTAAATATACTCAAGGCCATGAAGATGAGACCTGAGACAAATACAGCCCCAAGCGCAACCTGCCATGAATGCCCCATACCTAGAACAACGCCGTAGGTAAAGAAGGCATTTAAGCCCATACCTGGAGCAAGTGCGATAGGATAATTCGCAACAAAACCCATAATGAAACAGCCAATTGCCGCAGCAAGACAGGTAGCGACAAACACAGCGCCTTTATCCATACCTGCATCCGCTAACATTGCCGGGTTAACAAAGATAATGTAGGCCATGGTTAAAAAGGTGGTAACACCCGCGATGATCTCAGTTTTAACGTTCGTGCCGTTTTCACTGAGTTTGAACAGTTTTTCGAACATGATCGAATCCTAAAAGGGTAAAAAGTAAACGGTTGCGTAATCGATTGGCCGGAATTATAAAGTTATAAAATTTCAAATTCCAGATAGAATTAACACTCTAATCAACATTTCTACCATCCAGCTTGTCTATTTAAGATCAACCGACCAGTCTAGCGTAAAAATACCCGATAAAATTCAATCACTAAGACTGCGATCCATATAAAACACTGTTCGGTTGTTTTTTATACTTATGAGAAAAAATACCAGTTGGATTTACGTAAGAAACGCGGAGGGAATATGTGTTTATGCGAATAATATGCAGGGAACTCAAAGTGATCGAAGAAACACTTTATTGGTGTGCACTATTTAATCGGAAAGTAAAAGGGATAAAAAAACGCCACTCAATTTGAGTGGCGGTTGAATCATGTCAGCTATATAGGAGCTGTAAAAAAATTCCAATATATAGGGGTGAACAAACTTGTTCGAGAGTCACAAACTTGGATTAGTATCCGAAGCTTGTTGGGTAAGTAAAGCTGCCTGTGTAAGCTGAGCTGTTTAGCCAGAACGCTGCACTTGGTAAACCTTTCATAACTATCACCTTCTAAATCAATGAAAACTAAATAAACACTATTGATTTCTCGGTTCCTTGGAGGCGACAAATCGGACTCATCCTTTGAGCATTTTCTCTTCGCTTTCGAAGTTGGTGTAAATATACCCCAAAGAAATTTAATTACAAGCACAAAAGTGACAAAAGTCACAAAAAGTTCACCAATTGACTTAGATCAAACAAATATTGTAATTTAATTACAGATATATCAATTTATTATTTTTATTTCTTACACCTGATAAGAGTCCGGTAACATACGCATTGCAGATAAAATCAGTATTCTGTGATAGCAGCGAAACAAATCCTCACTTCTTTCTCTACACCCGAATCTCGGAGAGTGCTATTCTGTGCGTCTACTTAATAGGCCACATCTAGATTAATCATCTGAAATTTGAAACGTTGAAGTCATAAGATCTGGTATTATTCTTTATAAGGAGTCATCCGTGTCTGAATTCCATTCTGAAATCAGCAACTTATCACCTGCTCCACTATGGCAGTTTTTCGATAAGATCTGTTCCATCCCCCACCCTTCTAAACATGAAGAAGCGCTTGCCCAATACATTGTCAATTGGGCGACAGAGCAAGGTCTAGACGTTCGTCGTGATCCAACAGGCAACGTGTTCATTAAAAAACCAGCAACACCGGGCATGGAAAACAAGAAAGGCGTCGTTCTGCAAGCGCACATCGACATGGTGCCACAGAAGAATGAAGACACCGATCATGACTTCACTAAAGATCCAATCCAACCTTATATCGATGGCGAATGGGTAACAGCGAAAGGGACAACTCTGGGTGCTGACAACGGCATGGGCATGGCATCGTGTCTAGCAGTACTTGCCTCTACGGATATTAAGCACGGTCCAATCGAGGTTTTGCTGACGGTTGATGAAGAAGCAGGCATGACAGGCGCGTTTGGTCTTGAAGCAGGTTGGTTGGAAGGTGAGATCCTTTTGAACACTGACTCAGAACAAGAAGGTGAAGTCTACATGGGTTGTGCGGGTGGTATCGATGGTGAAATGACTTTCGATATCAAGCGTGAGGCAATCCCTGCAGGTTACATTACTCGTCAGCTAGTGCTAAAAGGCCTAAAAGGCGGTCACTCAGGTTGTGATATTCACACTGGCCGTGGCAACGCAAACAAACTAGTTGCCCGCTTCCTAGCAGGTCACGCACAAGAGCTTGATCTTCGTCTAGTGGAGTTCCGTGGTGGCAGCCTACGTAATGCGATTCCTCGTGAAGCTTTCGTCACTGTCGCGGTTCCTGCTGAAAACGAAGCAAAACTGGCAGAGCTATTTGAGTTCTACACCAACCTACTAAAAACTGAACTCGATAAAGTAGAAACCGATATTGTTTCTTTTAATGAAGCAATCGACACAGACGCTCAAGTTTTAACCATCGCAGATCAGCAACGCTTCATCGCCGCTCTAAACGCATGTCCAAATGGTGTGATTCGTATGAGCGATGAAATCGAGGGCGTAGTTGAAACCTCTCTGAATGTCGGTGTAATCACCACTGAAGAAGACAAAATTCAAGTTCTCTGCCTTGTGCGTTCTCTTATTGACTCAGGACGTCAGCAAGTGGAAGGCATGTTGACTTCGGTTGCTGAGTTAGCAGGTGCAAGTATCGAGTTCTCTGGTGCTTACCCTGGCTGGAAACCAGATGCAGGTTCTGAAATCATGGCTATCTTCCGTGATATGTACGAAGGCATCTACGGCCACAAGCCAAACATCATGGTAATCCACGCAGGCCTAGAATGTGGTCTATTTAAAGAACCTTACCCGAACATGGATATGGTCTCTTTCGGTCCAACCATCAAGTTCCCTCACTCTCCAGATGAAAAAGTGAAAATTGATACCGTTGCCCTATTCTGGGATCAAATGGTTGCACTTCTTGAAGCGATTCCTGAAAAGGCATAATTTGCTAAAATAGCAACATTCCATTAGAAAAACTTATCCAAAAAGCCAGCTCGGATTAGCTGGCTTTTTTAATACCTCAGCTTTCCTTTCGATAAATTTTCTTTGTCGTGACGGTGAGTTTTTTTCGTTAGTCACACCGAACCTCGGTTGCTAAATTTCCCCTCCTTGAAGCGCCTATGGGTACATTCTTACTCTCTTCAAGCACAAGACTCGGCACAAATTCGACCGGTCATGTTGGGGATGTTCACTTCACCCGAACATCTTAAATACTCTCTAAAAATATGTTACTGCGATGAAAGAAAAACTATTAGTCGGCTGGCGAGAAACTCTTAGCCTGCCAGGTTTAGGTATTAATGAAATTAACGCAAAAATTGATACCGGAGCCAGGACGTCTTGCTTACACGCGTTCAAAGTAGAGAGCTTTAAAAAGGATGAAGCTCTGTGGGTTCGCTTTTGGATCCACCCAAAACAACATGACACGGAATTCGAAACAGTCTGTGAAGCGAAAGTCATTGATGAGCGTATCGTTCGTGATTCAGGTGGCCATGAAGAAGCACGCTACGTGATCGAATCAGAACTGAGTATTGGCGGAAAAAGTTGGCCAATCGAAATTACATTAACTAATCGCGAAAATATGGCTTTTCGCATGTTGTTAGGTCGCACTGCAATGCACGAGCGCATCATTGTCGACCCTGTTGAATCGTTTTTAGTCCCTTTCGAGGAAAGCAAATAATGAAAATTGGTATTCTGTCTCGCAACGCGAACTTATACTCAACAAAGCGTTTAATTGAAGCGGCAGAAAGCCGTGGCCACGAAGTGAAAGTGATTGATGCGCTGCGTTGTTACATGAATATCAACTCAGAGAAGCCAGAAATACACTTCAAAGGTGAAGAGCTATCTGGTTTTGATGCGATTGTTCCTCGAATCGGTGCATCAGTGACTTTCTATGGTACAGCGGTACTTCGCCAATTCGAAATGATGGGTGTATACCCGGTCAATGAGTCGGTCGCCATCACTCGTTCACGTGACAAACTGCGCTCAATGCAACTATTATCGCGTAAAGGCATTGGTATGCCGATCACTGGGTTCGCAAGCAAGCCTGATGACGTCAAAGACCTACTTGAAATGGTCGGCGGTGCACCCGTAGTTATTAAGCTACTCGAAGGCACTCAAGGTATCGGAGTGGTTCTCGCTGAAACTCGTAAAGCTGCGGAAAGCGTGGTTGAAGCATTCATGGGGCTAAAAGCGAACATCATGGTGCAAGAGTACATCAAGGAAGCGGGCGGCGCGGATATTCGCTGTTTCGTGATTGGTGACAAAGTGATTGCTGCGATGAAACGCCAAGGTGCAGAGGGTGAATTCCGCTCGAACCTACACCGTGGTGGCAGTGCATCTTTAATCAAGATCACTCCTGAAGAGCGCCGTACCGCCGTCGCAGCAGCGAAAATAATGGGTCTAAATGTGGCTGGGGTGGATCTATTAAGATCAGACCGTGGCCCATTGGTCATGGAAGTAAACTCATCTCCAGGTCTTGAAGGTATTGAGGCCGCAACTGGTAAAGACATTGCTGGAATGATTGTCGAATTTATTGAGAAAAATGCGGCAAGTAAAAGGACAAAAACTCGTGGCAAAGGCTAAAAAAAATAGCGCATTTGAATTTCTCGGCGAGCTTGTCTCGCCGGGTGAACGTAAGGTCATTGAGTTAGAAGCTGCCAAGCTTTATACCCACTCACCTCTATCTATTCCTGTAGAGATCATCAACGGCCACTTAGCGGGTCCCGTTCTGATGGTGAATGCCGCGATCCATGGTGACGAACTGAACGGTGTCGAAATCGTAAGACAGCTCATCAACACCATCGACGCGAGCAAGCTAAAAGGGACGGTTATCGCCGTTCCTATTGTTAACGTATTTGGCTTTATCCATAAATCGCGTTATCTACCAGATAGACGTGATTTAAACCGCTGCTTCCCAGGCAGTGAGAAAGGATCGCTTGCATCACGCATGGCGCATACTTTCTTCTCTCAAGTAGCGAAGCGCTGTGATTACATTCTGGATTTGCATACGGGTGCGATCCATCGCACGAACTTGCCTCAGATCCGTGCTGATCTGAGTAACCCAGAAACCCTAAGAATTGCTCAGGCGTTTGCGACGCCAGTTATCGTCGATGCTCCACTTCGAGACGGTTCTCTGCGCAGCGAAGCTGAACGCCTGGGCATTCCTGTACTGACGTACGAAGCGGGCGAAGCACTGCGCTTTGAGCCAATCTGTATCAGTGCAGGTTTCATCGGTGTACAGCGCGTGATGCAAGCCATTGGTATGCTACGCTCAAGCCGTAAAAAGCTGCCACCTCATGTGATTGCAAAATCCACCAGCTGGTTGCGTGCGGAAAGCGATGGTATCTTGCGTACTGTCGTCACACTGGGTGAGAAGGTAGAGAAGGGCCAAGTATTGGCGTACATCAGCGCCCCTCTTGGTCACAGTGAAATTGAACTCACGGCTCGCAAAGGCGGCATTGTTATCGGCCAACAGACACTACCTTTGGTAAACGAAGGCGATGCTATCTTCCACTTAGCTTACTTTGAGCAAGATGACGAAGAAGTCGAACAGGTCGTAGAAGAGTTTATTGAAGAAGTGACGGACCTTGATGTTGATCCTTTGACGACGGGTCAAATCAACACTCCAGCTCAGTAGACTGAACCGCTAAAACAAAGGGCCCGCATATCACTATGCGGGCCCTTTGTATTGGTGAGGTTGAGGCAATTAACCAAATGATGCCCAAATAACGGTCGCGACAAGGATCGGGCAGACAAACTTCACGTAAGCTGGCCATAACTTACCAAACCACCCCTGAGTAAACTCCGGGCACCCTTGCTCTAGCTCTTTAATCTTAGAGTGGCGATTCCATACCCAGCCACCAAATAAGCAGAATAGTAAAGCTGCTGCTGGCTGCAGATATTGAGTTGCAACCATCGCCACCAACCCAAATAGCTCCCCAAAGTTGTACACGATGATGACACTCAACAGCGCAATCAAGCCACCAAGTACCCAACTCGTTGACGTACGTTTTGTATTGAAACGCTCGCTGACCAGAGCAACCGGACACTCCAGCATCGAGATAGATGACGTCAAGGCAGCAATGGTTAGTAGTAAGAAGAACACAATGGCAAACAGCTGGCCAAGCAAGCCTAAACTATCAAACATCAATGGCAGCACTGTGAACACTAAGGTATCAGAACTGAGTAGCGAACCATCTTCAGCATAAATCTGCACGCCCTTTTGCATCGCAACAAACATCGCAGGCATAACCACCAATCCAGCAATAAACGCAACTGCAGTATCCACCAGCGTAACGTTCATCGCCATCTTCGGTAAGTTCTCTTTCTTACTCAGATAAGAGCCATAAATCAGCATCGAACAACCGCCAATCGTCAGCGAGAAGAACCCTTGCCCCATCGCCGCTAAGATTAACTTGCGGTCCATTACTTTCTCAAAGTCTGGGATCAAGTAGTGCTTTAACCCTTCCATCGCACCGCTTTGCGTCATGATGTAGATAAAAAGCAGACCAAACAGCACAAACAGCGCAGGCATCAGGCGAGTCGACCATTTCTCTATGCCCTGCTTCACCCCGCCTTGAACAATTAAAATCGTCAGAACGTAAAAAGTGATGGTACCGAAAAGGTTACGTTCAACACTGAAGCCTTTAAACCAAGCCGTCGCCGCTTCCATGCCCAACACATCCGTGATTGCGCCTAACAGGAAGCAAATCAACCAACCACCAACGATACTGTAAAACGCCAGTACGGCACTTGGGACACTTAAGCCAATCCAGCCTACCGCTGCACCAACACGCTTACCAATAGGGTTCGAGGTCAACGAACGCATGCTATCAACAGGGTTAGCTTGCCCGTGGCGACCAATCGCCATCTCGACCACCAGCATAGGGAAGGCAACAACAAGAATCATCACCAAATAAACAAGCAAGAACGCACCACCGCCATTACTCGCTGCTTGAGTTGGAAATCCCCAAATGTTACCTAGGCCAACCGCAGCACCTGCCGCAGCCAGAATAAAACCAAGACGTGAACCAAAATGTTCACGAGATTGAGAGGTATCTACTTGTGCCATACAACTTCACTTGCACCATTGAACTAGTTAGCTAGTACAATAAAAGAAAAATCTACAATCAGCAATGATATTGGAACTTAATTAAAGTCGATGGGATAAAAAACAGTCAGCTTCATCTGTAAACAAAAGATGACACAGAACTTAACGCTCAGAGGAGTGGATCACTACTTGGTTACGTCCAGCATCTTTTGCTTCATAGAGCGCGCGATCCGCCACCAAAAACAGATCTTGTAAGTCACCTAAGGGCTGTAAACCGCAGTCGGCAACACCAATGGAAGCCGTCAGGTGGGCAGCAATCGGTGAATAGTAGTGACGAATCTTCAGTGTTTCTACCGCAGCTCTGAGCCACTCAGCTTCTTGCCGGTTATTGAGCGGAGAGTCATTGCTCAAAACGACACAAAACTCTTCGCCACCAAAACGAGCAACAAACTTCGAGCTTTCGGTCGGTGCCTCTTTGAGTGCACTGGCGACTTGCTGAAGAACATTGTCACCTTCAACGTGTCCATAGTGATCATTGAACGGTTTAAAGTAATCAATATCGATGAGAAGTAAGCTAGTGTGCTTCGGCTGTTTATCGACTAACGTTTGCCAATGCTGCTGGAGACTGCGCCGATTTCCGACTTTGGTTAACGCGTCATGATGAGCGATCCATTCAAGTTCTTGCTGCTTACTTTCGAGCTGGCTTATAACTTCATTGACTCGGTAGACAAAATCACGCATTTCATAAGAAATAAACGTATCTTGTTGCGTCAGTTGCGAGGACTCGCCACTCATCAATTGGTCCAACGCGCTACGAGCCCGTTTGATTGGACGAACCATGATATGCACCACACTCAAGTTAAACGCGAACATAAACACGGCAAAAGCCAACACGGCCGAAAGCTCTCCCCAAGTGATAAACGGGGGCAATTTTACTGAGTGGTGAATTTCAAGAAACACCGTCTCATCATTTCTATAATCATTCTTCTCAATGATGGAGATGTTATCCTGAGCGTGATCCAAAATTGTGTCGTCATCTCGCTTCGTTTTAATATGAACTTGAAGCCCTGTGGCTTGTTGCAACGTACGACTGAAAGTCTCTCCCACAGGCTTTAGTATCATCATGTAGCCTTTGTCGCAGTCGATACCATCGCTATTACACACTCGCGAGGTCGCCAACAAATGTGGCTGTTCGTTAAGAACGAGAAATCGAACAAACGGCATAATTCTATCCGTGCGAGAACGCAGACTCTCTGCTAAGAGCGCACCAAATTTATAGCGAATCTCATCAAAGGAAAGTTCTTGCTTGTAGATATAATCGTACATCCTTCCCCACATCAGGCTCACATCGGCATCAAAAATAAAGACACCGTTTATCTGCAGTGCCGAAAACGAATGTTCGTTGATGCTATCGACCAGAAAATCGTCGTTGTTACCCTCGATAAAATCGACGACTTCATCCCATGCAGCGTAATCTGAAATGCTTTTGGCTAAATCATTTTTTTGTAGGTGAATGAGGGTCTTAACCCGACGAACTTCCTCATTCTGTCGCTCAATAGCCAGCTCAACAGCTGTATCGTAGGTCCAAAAATATCGGAACGTTAAATAGAAAAGTACAAAAGTCACCGCCATCATGACAGAGGCTATAACCGTAAGTTGTTTGATCGAGAAATTAGATATCTGCACGAAACGCTTGATACACTGCTCCTAAATGAGCGGGGATTAAATACAATCCATACGAGATTGTCTACAAAAAGAGCACCCTATCGGTGCTCTTAAAGTTTAGATGGTAAAGACCTTATAGTCTTTAAGTTGAGGTATTTTTCGATGCAGTTGCTGTTCTTGTTCGGCAATTTCACCAAGCGAATCACAAAAATCCTCGCTTTGCTGTTCAACCTGAGACTGGTGCTCAGCGATTCGATTCGCGATGCGCTCTTTCAACTCTGCCATCGAGTTGGCCATTTCTGTCAAGTTGAGACCGCCTTCCGCTTTCATTTTTTCAGACATCGCCCCGAATGCACTCGTAATAAACTCTTGATTAAAAAGGGCCATCGCTTTATCTAAATCATCATTCCAAGTCTTAGCTAACGAGTCAAAGCTCTCTGCAGGGAGAATCAGATCGCCATTTTGGTAGTAGCGAGCTTCAATGTCAGCGTAGAACTGTTTCATGGATTGTTTAACGCCATCAAACGCTTCTGGCGCATCAAAACTCTCTGCAACATCATCCACTATATCGTTCGCCAACGCTAAGCCATCTTGCGCAATTTGTTTAGCGCGCGGTAAGTACTCATTGAGGCTCTCACGATAGTTGCTCACCGCCTGTTTTTGTTCCGAATTCAAGGTGATGGTTTCCCCCTGAATGATCAGGTTGTTCTGCTTATCTAGAACGGCAGCCTCTCCACTTGCTTGATGAATCTCGAGTTTGTCCCCACTCAAGTGAATTTCATTCTTGATATCGACTTGGCATTGAGCCGCATAAACGTGGCTAGATAAAAGCAATGGAAGCGTCAGTAATACCTTTTTCATACTCTTCTCACTATGTTGATTCAGCGTTACCATAGCAAAACTCAATATCAATTTTGTCAGCTTATGGTTTCTATTTCGTAACTAAACGTCGTGGCCGACACTTGGTATTCCAACTCATCGCCTACAGACTTACTCTTCAACGCCTGCCCAAGTGGAGATTGAAAAGTCACCACCAGCACTTCAGTACCATCAAGTTCAACTTTCAAACCACCAGCACAAGGAGCGACAAAATAATATTGAGTTCGATCGCTCATATCAACGACCGCGACCAAGCTCCCTAGCACAACGTGTTGTGGCGAGTTTGGCAGTTCGAGCTCTCGGAACAATCGAATTTCCCGCTCGCACTCCTGCACACGAACCGCTTGACCATGGGCTAGGTACGAGGCTTCGAGCGCCAAAGTATCATATTTATGCTCCGGAACAGTCTCTTCATCGGTTGCGGATTCCACAGCCCTTTGCATCGAACTCTGGGCAACTCGCCACTTTTGTTCAAGTGAATCGAGGATAGTCTGCTTTAGATCCAACTTATTCATACTAAAATCATGTTCCATTATCGCAATTCCTCCTAGAATAGTGTGCATTGCAACGGAAAGATACTGGCAAAGGCGCTATGGAACCTTCAAACCATCAACTGGATATTCAACACACTCTTAATCGCATTTTCGGCTTCGAGTCACTCAGGTTGGGGCAGCAACAAGTGATCGAGCATGTCCTAGAACGTCACTCTTCAGCCGCCATCTTTCCAACAGGGTCAGGAAAATCTCTCTGCTATCAACTACCCGCGGTGATGTTGCCGCACTTAACCTTGGTTGTGTCTCCACTTCTTGCGTTAATGAAAGACCAACTCGAGTTTCTCAAAAGCAAGCAGATACCCGCCGCATCCATTGATTCCAGCCAAACAAAAGAGGAATCTCGACAGGTTATGGATGGCGTGAAGCAAGGGCAAATAAAGGTGTTGATGATTTCAGTAGAACGACTTAAAAACGAGCGTTTTCGCCAATTTATCTCACAGGTTCCCATCTCATTATTGGTGGTTGATGAAGCCCATTGTATCTCTGAGTGGGGACACAACTTTCGCCCTGACTACCTTAAACTGCCGCTATACCAGAAAGAGCTCAACATTGAGCAAGTGCTACTTTTAACCGCCACGGCAACACAGGCTGTTATTCAAGATATGCAGCAAAAGTTTTCCATCGAACCAAACCATATCGTGACCACTGGATTCTATCGCCCCAACCTCGATATTTCGGTCACACCTTGTGATGATGACCAAAAGCCCGAAACACTGGTCAAACTGCTTCAATCCAATTCCAAAGCGCCAACCATCGTTTATGTCACTCTACAAAGTGCCGCTGAACAAGTAGCAACACTACTTCGCGAGAGTGGTATCAATGCGAATGCCTATCATGCGGGTATGAACAATGACGATCGAGAGCAGATTCAAAGCCACTTTATGAAAGGTGAAATAGACTGCATTGTCGCGACGATTGCATTCGGCATGGGCGTAGACAAATCCGACATACGTCGAGTCATCCACTACGACTTACCAAAATCTATTGAAAATTATGCTCAAGAAATCGGTCGAGCAGGCAGAGACGGCAACCTCTCTCATTGCGTTTTACTCGGCAACCAAAATGGCATCAGTACGCTTGAAAACTTTATCTATGGCGATACCCCTGAACCCGATGAAATCCAGAGCGTCATTGAACAAGCGCAACAATCGGTCCCTCAATGGGAGATCGTGCTGAGCCGCCTATCTTCTGAATGTAATATCCGCCAACTGCCGTTAAAAACCCTTCTGGTCTATTTGGAAATGGAAGGGGTAATACGTTCTAAATACAGTTATTTTGCCGATTATCGATTTAAGTTCTTGCTCGACAAGCAACGCATTATTGACCACTTTGATCCTGAACGTCGCCAATTCATTCAAGCACTGTTTAATTGCTCTCCACAAGCCAGAACTTGGTGTCAGGTCGACTTTGATACGCTGTGGCATCAATTTCAAGGCGATCGCGCCCGCGCTATCGCGGCGCTCGATTATTTTAATGAGAAGGGGTGGATTGAGCTTGAAAGTAAGTTAATGACAGAGGTTTACCATGTCGAAAAAGCGCCTAATATTAGCGCTGTGGTATCAAAACTAGCCACTCTATTCCATGAAAAGGAAAGCAGCGATATTGCGCGCATTCATCACTTAATCGAGTTTTTCCAATCGGATCAGTGCCTAAGCTCAAGGCTGGCAAACTATTTTGGAGACAAAGCCGCCCCAACACAGTGTGGGCATTGCAGCGTTTGTCGAGGCGAGATCGCCGTATTGCCCAAATGCCCTCAACCAAACTCTAACAAGCACTTAATTGACGGCTGGCTTACTCAGTTGGAAGAGAAAGCGAGGAGGCCACTCACGTCACAGCTGAAAACGAAATTTCTATGTGGAATTGCCACTCCATTTTTTACCAAGATTAAAGCGCGTACGCTCCCTGGATTTGGGCAATATGAGAGCACCCCATTTAAAGAGGTTAAACAGTGGGTTGAACAAACTCGGTAAACCAACTAGAAGAAACTTAATTGCTTAGTTTGAAGCTCTGGCTTGAGCATGACACTCAACCCTAACAGTCGAATTTCTCGACCATTTTGTCGCTTGAGGATATCTTGTAGCAGTTGCTTAAAATGGTCGAGATCGAGCTCTGAATGAATGTGTTCAATCGTGGTTGGTTGGTATTCCCAATAGCACATAATTATCAATACTATCATAACTTATTGTTTAAATTGATAAATGAAAAAATAAAACAGTCAATTATACATTGACAGTTGTCAATTGATTCATATTATGTATTTATATACGGTAGTTATAGGTAATACATGAATACCACAATTCTCAACTCGTTATCAAAGTTACAAACTATTCGCTCTAGTGAGTACTTCCAGTATCTGATCCCCTTTGTAGAAGCCAATATACTTGAGGATCATCGTAACCAAATATTGAATATTTATGCTGCATATCTTCTAGTAACGGAGTCCGAACCTAAAAACTTTTCTAGTTTGCGCATATTAAATGACAGTCAATCATTTAATCAGCACATTCGAACTTTCGTGGGCTTCATCTACGCAGAAGCAGATGCATCTCTAGTAACCTCTTATCGCAGGGCAATGTATGCCAATAAAATATTTAGTCATATGGCTCTATCTTTAGATCTTAGTTTCCAAAAAATCGACTTAAGAACGAAAAAAATCACAGATGATGCCCAACATTGCATTGATTTATATCGTCACCTTTCTCTCGATAATGACAAATTGAATTATCTCAATGGCTGGGCAATAAAATCAAAAGAGGGAAAGGATCTTCAGGTCAATCTCGATCCCATTTATTGTAGATATGGTGACGATTTTACTAAAAAAATTCACATTGCATTAAAGAACTATGGGTTAACTACAATATTAACTACATTAAAGACTAAAATGTCTTTCCTTTGTTCCTGTGTCTTGAATGGATTTACCCTGCATAGAGCCCAGACACTTGAAGAACTAAAAGTCAAATTATCAGCTAAAAATGCACAAAAATACTTCGCTGAAATAATGGATATCCAGTTCGCCAAGGTAAAAATTCAAGGTAACGATGAAAAAACGTTCTATTCAAAGTGGCTGGAGGCTGTTAACACTTATTCTCAATGTTTTATACAAACAGGGGTTTTTGATGCCCCATTAAAGCCGTTCTTAACTCCAACATGGAAAGAGCCTGTCAATGACGACTTATCATTCAGTATTGGCGGTAACGCAACAGCGAAAGAATCTCAACGTTGGTTTGAAGACATTGACCTGCATATTAAAGATGAAGAAGCAGTTAAGACCGTTCACTTACGGCTAAATCAAGACTTAAACCACATAAAAACCGTATGCACTCATATTTTTGAACAAACAAAAGCCATTCACGCTCGTAATGCAAGTTATGTTCAAAATGGTGATATTAAACCCTTAAAAAATCCATCACGTAATTCTCAATACCCTATTGGCCCAAAAAACCTTGAAAACACCATTGCTACTTTTTACCATCATGGTATTGGAGCGGAACATTCTAATTATGCAGGTTTTTTAGGATTCGATTGTCTAGCACCAACACTTGCTAAAGAATTAGCTCTTCCTACTAGGACGACAATGAATGCTATCTTGTCACTACTAATATTGTCCCACCCTAAAATTACTCCAAGTTGGCTTCAAGAGTGGGAATTATTTGATAAAAAAGGCCGTCAAGTTGGTTTTAAGCAAGTTGGCAATCAGTGGATAGCGGTATCACTCAAAAAGCGAAGAGGTGTAACACTTGCTCAACAAGAGTTGATTCTCAATGAAGAAACGAAGGCTATAGTAGACTTTTTAATTGAGCACACAACTATAGCCAGAGCACGCCTGAAGTCACTTGGCGATAAAAACTGGCGAAAGATGATCATTATTGCCACACATAATAAAGCAATCGTGTACTCAAATTTAAACAACTCGTTAAGTATAGACTCGGAATTTTACCAAGAATTAAAGAACAACGACTATTTACCAAAAAACAGTGCACTTATTAATCAGGATGATATCAATGTTATCTCTGATATATTCTCACTTCGTTCACTACGTCGGCACAGAGGGTTACAAATCTATCTGGAAACGAAATCCATGAGTGCTGTCGCCAGAGCCTTAGGGCATAAAGAAATTAATTTAAAGTTGTTAGAAGGCAGCTATCTTCCCAAGCCCCTTATGGACTTTTTTGTTGATCGAGTTATACGTCAATTTCAGAATGCTATTTTATCCGAGGCAATGAAGGACTCTCAATATCTTTTGGATGCCATTGATATCTCAGAAAAAAATATAACTGAATTCCTTGAGAATCACGGTATTAGTGACATTCCATTTCACTTAGGTCACGAAGTGAAAAATCAATCACAAGTAAAAGATGTTATTAGTGCATTTGATGGGATGGTTTTCACCATCAGTACAGCATTACTGCAACTTCTGATTACTATAAAAGCGATAGTGGAGACTGTAGACACAAAAACCCAATTAAAAGAAGTTGTCGAGCATTGGTATCAATGTGCATTATTCATCCTCTTATCTCTTGAAACCGACATGTACAAGGAAGAAGAAGACTACAAACAGATGTTAGAAGACGCTAAAGCTAATCCAATTGATAGCAGTATAATCATGAGGGCGTTAACATGCTAAAGTCTCATCTAAAACTGATTGAAGATATCAAATCAGAAGAACGTTCATTAAGCTCCCTTTCAAAAAAAGAATTTGAAAGCGTTTACGAAGCATCTCTAGCTAGTAATGATTTCACAGTGTTTAGAATGATCACAAACCACAATACCGGCATCTATGACTACGATGACCGCGTACCTTCATGGCTAGATTCAGAATTCGAAGCGCCGATTTGGAAATTAACCCTCTTAGACACTCCAAAATTCATTCGATGGAATACTGTTATTCTTGATGATGGAGAAAAACTCACAGCTCCCAAACACGCCAAGCTTCTCAACGCCTTTAAGTATTGGATAACTGCCACAGCTAACCCATTGGAAAACAGCGGTAAAGTCGAGTTGGCTTCCAAAACAATATTAACAAAAGTTTACTATGTTATCAGATTAATCAATGCTATTTTGCTGAATGCGAAAGAACTTCTATTAGCAAAATATCAACTATCGTTTGTGGATACAAATTTTTGGCTGACTATTTTCACTCAAATGGCTACTTATGGTGCAACAGAAGGAGTTTATAGATTTGAAGAAAGAATCAAAAAACTAGTCGACAATGGCACAAAAACAATCAGCGACGAAGAATGCGAAAAATTCGTTGCACAATACCCTTACCTAACTTCCACGCTGGCATCCGAAGATATTTATATCAACCCCAATAATAGGCAAAAAGCAAGTGCATGGTTATTTAAGCAAGGGTATTACCGCACTTATCAAAACATACCCAAATATAATGGCAATGGAGCAGTATTAGGTAGCCTTGTTTTAGGTGAAAAATGTTTATCTGATGACATCAGAATATCTAACTTTGTTGAATTCCATCTAAAACCACAAAGTATAACAACCGAATATAAACCCATTAACAATAAAGACAATAGTCGTGGTATGAATTCTTCTAGTTTAAGACAGTATATTTCAGTTCTTAAACTGATACATACTAACCTAGACCGTCAAGATGCCTGCACCCCGAATATTATTCCAGACACGCTCACGGTTGAAACCATTAATGATATTAAAGGCGTGAGACTAAAAAAAACAAAACGTACTCGAACTTTATCTCCTTCATTTGTTTTTAATCTAATTGACCAGAGCTATACATTTACGAAAGAAAACCAAGATGAAATATTGGAACAATGCTTAACAGCCTTGATTCAAGGTAAAGGTAAATCTTCAGATTCAGATAGCAATAAACTCAAGCCTCAACGTCATCAGAAATCATACAATGAAAAGATCCATGGAGAAATGTCTTCATCTGAGCGTAACCATTGGTTCGATACGGATGCAATTAATTGCGTCAGCAGTGAGTGGTTAAAAAAAGGGATCAAACAAGTTAATGCTTTTGAACTCAATACTCCTAACCGCCATCAACGTATTAGAAACAATGAGAGCCTTTTTGATTTGTTCTGCGTATTACAAGGCTCTATTCAATTTTTGGTTGGTGCAATTATGGCTAGACGACAAGATGAATTGATTGATCTCAAACCATATGGAAACTTGGTACCCAACAAAAATCCTTTTACTAGTGGTGAAAAGGAATGCATTGTTGAAAAAGGGGAAGATGGATTAATCGCCCCCAAGTACAGCTTACAATTCAAATTAAAAAAGTCAGGTAATAAAGGGGAAAATCAAACCATTACTCGCCCTATTCCTACCTCTATTGCAAAATTTATTTGGAAACTGGAAGAATTTAATAGAAAGGCTGAAGATTCTGGACTAAACAAAGGTAAGCTATCACTTTTTAACTACCTACAGTCCAAATCTTGTTCTCTCTCCAAAGTAATCCCAATAAGCTTCGATGGACACTATAATGCCCTTTGTGATTACCTGGAAACGGATTTAGTGTTAATGGACAATGGCGAATACCGCCGGAATTACATCCATCAGCACCAACTCAGACGCTTCTTCGCACTGGTTTTCTTCTGGTCAAAGAAAAAAGAAAGCCTGGATGCCCTTCGTTGGATGCTGGGTCACACCGATATGGAACACCTCTACCACTATATTTCAGAGTCAGAAACCGGCGCGGTACTAAATGGTGCAAAAGCCAGTGTTCTCGCTAGTAGCGTTATCGACAAAACAGCTAATGAGCTCGATACCGAACAACTCAGAACACTTCGTAAACTCCTCGCTACCCGTTTAACTGGTAATGAAAACGCTGAAGTGATGATCAACTCTCTCAGCAATACAGCTGATGACTTTTACGAAGATGATTACGAGACCGTTCCTCACATTAGTCAAATTGAAAAACAGCAAGTAATAGAAAATGAAATTCTCCAATTACTAGATGATGAAACTATCTCCCTTGAGCCTGAATTTTTTAGTGTGACAAATTCAGAGGGAAGTACAGAAAAAACATTCAATTTAGTACTGACATTCAATGAGAAAAATTAAGGCGGACCACAATGGAAGCTAAAGAAATCAATCAATTAAAAGTGTTAAACACCGTCAAGTTTCTAAAAGAAATAATTGATAAACCAGATAATTTTAAAGACGATGAAAATCTTATTAAAACACTAAATTCTCAAGGTGGCATTGCTAAATACGAAAATGAGGCACGAGAAATTTGCTCCTGCTCTTTAAATACGCTCAAAACCACCTCCGACAAGCTTTTGGAGCGAGGCTTTCTCTTGGGATTAGATCAGCTACGTTTAAATGCCAAGACTGCAATTGAAAGTGCTATTGAAGGCAAAAAGCCCAGTAAGCAAACAAAAATGGGGTTAAGAAACACAGTAAATGAGTTAAAGGATGAGTTAGATATTACCAAACGTAGTAACTTCTTACTCACAACAATGATAAGTGATCTTCGCTCTAAGCTTAAACAACTCGCAGAAAATGATGGCTCTGTAGAAGAAAGAAAGGAACTTTATCGCAGGTTTAACAAAGAAGTACAGACGAAACTAAATTACACGCTTAATGGGGAGCTTTAACATGCCCTATCGTAAGTTAAAAGACTTTGAATTATGGAGTCATGTTAGTCCTCTCGATGATACATTGGTCATCAATAAACCCATAGATATACAATACTTTACATGGAGTAACCACGTCCCATGCTATGAAGTAAATATGTATGTTCACAAGCGGTTGTTAGACAAAGTTGCAAGTTCGACATTAAAACAAGAAGCAGGGTTAATCATCCATCTTATCCGCTTTGTTGAAAATCAACCATCGATTAACTCCTTTCACCAACTTACCGATGCTTTGTTCAGGCTCTTTGTTCAGAATTTACAAACCGAAATGTTACCAACAGGCGAGTTAAAAAGAGAGAACAATAGAGTCGTTGAAATTGCTGAACGATGTCTGGACTTTCTCAAGTTTGTACAGGCGTTCCATGATCTAACTAACTTCATCGGAAGTGATAAAGCCAACGCTATACAAACGATAGAAAAACCATACAAAATAAAAATCGAAGGACAAAAGGGATATAAAGAAGGTATCAAGACTTCTCATCCTTGCATACCAAACAAGGATCCGATCAAGTCAAGGCATCCAGTGTCCTCTGATGATGCTTTAAAACTATGGGAATACCTTATGTCTCAACCAGTAGGAAGGGACAAACGTACTCGGGATAAAGCGATGTACATAACCATGGAACAGCTCGGTGCCAGAATTACAGAGTTTCATATGATCACTCTCTCTGATTATGAAGAAGCCAAGAGAACTGGCAACATTAAGGTACATACATTAAAACGCGGGGATGATCAAACGACTCGCTATATTCCCGTACCAAAAATCGTCTTGGATTACATTTCTCAGTATGTCAAGGTTAGAAAAAGAGTGATGAAAAAGAAAAAAGTAAAGCATGACATGCTTTTCATTAACTTAAACAATGGTCTATCACTTTCTGCAGATAGTTGGGGGACTTACTTAAATGAATGGAAAAGAGTGATAGGAATAGACGGTGAATTACATGCCCATCTTTGGAGACATGCATTTATTACCAACAAGTTGAAAGACATGATCCTTACTCACAATGAGATAAACAACAAAGATGATTTTCGTAAGCACTTACTGAATACAAAAGCATTCAAACAACAGCTACAGCAATGGACTGGTCACAAAATGCTAAGTTCATTGGATACCTATATCGACTTAGTATTTGAAGAGATTAACGGTTACACAGAAACGTATAATGCCGTTTCATTAAAAAACAGTGTGGCGCTTATGAAACGTCAACTTTCCGATATTAGAAGCATGTACCAAAGCAAAGAGCTAACACGCGTTGAGTACGATTTGCGTTTAGATGAAATGCTTAATAGCTTTGAGCATGATATTGATAGATGCGTGAATATATAACTTTGATTTTACATCCCCATGCAGATGAAAAATGAGTAAACCTCAAAGCACTGTATATTAAAACAGGTATAGCATATAATTTAGGTTTAACCATACCTCACCAAAACACCCAATTGATTTTTCAACGTCTGTAAAGCAGTTTTGGTGATTATGTTTTTAATCTATTAGGTTAACCGTTTTGGTGCAGAAAATCATCCACATAGATCTTGACTGTTACTATGCAGCCGTTGAAGCAAGAGACAACCCCGAACTACGAGGAATCCCTATCGCAATTGGTGGTTCTCAGTATGGACGTGGGGTTCTTTCAACATGCAACTATGAAGCTCGGCAATTTGGTCTGCATTCTGCCATGCCTACAGCCAAAGCTCTAAAACTATGCCCCCAGTTAACTGTTGTACCCGGCAACATGGATAAATACAAAGCAGTTTCAAAACAGATCCATGAGATTTTTTCGAGATACACTGATCTTATCGAGCCACTTTCATTAGATGAAGCCTACCTTGATGTCACAGACTGCCCGCTTTTTCATGGGTCCGCTACTTTGATTGCTGAAGATATCAGAAAAGCAATCTGGAGTGAGTTAAATCTGACCGCAAGCGCAGGAGTCGCTCCGTTGAAGTTTGTTGCTAAAGTGGCATCGGATGTTAATAAACCCAACGGTATCTGCGTTATTCCGCCGCATCAAGTAGACAGCTTTATTGAACAACTTGAATTAGGAAAAATATCAGGTGTCGGCAAGGTAACTTTAGATAAATTACATAAGCTTGATCTTTATAGAGGTAAAGACATCAAAGAATGTGACCATCATGTTCTTTTAAATAATTTTGGTAAATTCGGCCAAGTCTTGTGGGAAAGGTGCCATGGCATCGATAACCGTAAAGTTGAAACAAGCAGGATTCGGAAGTCCGTCGGTGTAGAAAGAACTTTTCAAACTGACATTTATTCGGAAAAAGAATGCATCGAAGTGATTGATATGCTTTATCCAAAGCTCGTTGAAAGGCTACAAAAAGCCTCACATGATAACGACATCATCAAGCAAGGGTTAAAGCTAAAGTTTCAGGACTTCAAGCAAACCACTGTCGAACACAAAAAATTGCAGTTAAATAAAGATTTCTTCTTAGAATTATTAAAAGAAGGGTTAGGAAGGCAACAAAATCGAGGCATCAGGTTGATCGGTATCTCTGTTAGTCTGAACACAGAGAAGGACAGTGACCAAATGACTTTGTTCTAGCGAGAACTCATTTTCACATTTACTTATATTTCATAATGTTAACCTTCGAACTCATCTCCTTTTTGAAGACTATGAATAAAATTAAGCACTTGGTTTCTTTGCTCTATAGATAGTTTTGAAATCTCAGTTGCTAACTCTGCTGATTCAGCATCTTCGCAGAAGAAATAGTTCAAAGGTACCCCTAGCTCTTTAGCCAACAGCTTTAGCGTCCGAACATCGGGAGTATGCACTCCTCTCTCATACTGATTCATGCGTGCACTTGCTACCCCTTCATCCATACCAATGCAAATCCCCAGTGATTTTTGAGAGATTTTCATTTTCTTACGGGCTTCTTTGAGGCGCTTTGGGATGGGGTTGTCTGTTGACACTTATGCTTCATACTTGTGGTACTCATTAAGACTAAGATTGTCTTAGTTTTACTTATTTATGTATACTAAGCAATACTTAGTGTTTATGTTGTTCGAGTAGTAAATGAAACGTTCTCAAAAGATAAACGTATATATTTATAAGTTGTTGATAGAAAAGAAGATGGATGGATTCTCAGTTGTTGAGGCTAGAGATGTCGCCCGTATGTTCCCCGAAAGCCCTAAAGATATCAATGAACTCCGCAAGATTGTTTATCGACAACTATTAAAGTGCATAGAATGTGGATGGTTGCGCTGTGAAGGTTCTGGTAGAGAAAAACGTTACTTCAAAACGGACGAGTTTAAATCGCTCTCTTTTGAACCTCGTAAACCTAAATCACGTGTAAAAAAGATCATCCCTAAAGTATCAGTTGCGAATAAAGGCAATAGCGATTACTCAGAACTATTGATTGAGCGCAATCGGTTAAAGGGAGAGCTGGAAGTTACTTTTGGTGAGATAGACAAGTACAAAACGTTAAAAGAACAATATCCCGAGCAATTTCAGCTCCTTGAACGTCTGCATGTCGCCGCTAACGAAAGGGCAGCTTTATTTATGGGCAATATTAACGCTATTACGAATATGCTGAATTCGTTGTCACACGAGAGAGCGTAGTATGTTAAGAAAATGGCAAGCAGAATGCGTCACTCACGCAATGGAAAAGTACAAATCCGGTTTTAATCATTTTTTCTGTCAGGCGACACCTGGAGCCGGAAAAAGCATCATGGCAGCTACACTGGCTAACACACTACTTAATAAAGGTATGATTGACCTCATTCTTTGTTTTTCACCTTCTGTTTCTGTAGCAGATAGCATGAGAACTACGTTTTCGATAACCATCAATTGTCCATTCAACGGAAGTCTAGGCTCAATTGGTCAGTCACTTACTTATCAGTCCATTCAGTACTTAGGAGACGACTTTTGGCGAACCATTGAAAAATATCGGCTGCTTATTGTATTTGATGAAATACATCACTGTTCTGGTGATGAACCAGAAAGAGCGAACATTTGGGGACAGCAGATATTAGCCCGTATACAAGGTGTTGCCACCTATACTTTAGCTTTGTCGGGTACTCCTTGGCGCTCAGATAAATTTCCGATCGTCTTGGCTGAATATAGTGATCCGGAAGGCAAGCTATTTTGTGATTATCAGTATGGTTTAGCCCAAGCTATAGCGGACAATGTCTGCCGTAAGCCTAAAATAGTTTTGGTTGATAATGAACACTTAACGATTTCAGAAGGTTCCGAGAAGAGATCATTTGCTTCTATTCTTGAGCTCCTTAAGCAATCGAAAACATCTTATCAGGATGTGATTCATAATACTCAAGCGATGGAGTATATCCTCGGCTTGGGATGTCAGAAACTCAGTGAAATCCGCAAAGAATCTTTTAATGCCGGCGGTCTCGTTGTTGCCTCGTCAGTGAAGCATGCCAAACAAGTACAAAAAATATTGGTTGAAAAATTTGCTCAGTCGACAACATTAGTGACCTACCATCATGACGATCCTCAATCTGAAATTAAGGCTTATCAAACAGGAACGACGCAATGGATTGTGAGTGTCGGCATGATAAGCGAAGGTACCGATATTCCCCGTTTACAGGTGTGTTGTCATATCAGCTCCGTAAAAACAGAGCTTTACTTTAGACAAGTACTTGGCCGGATATTACGAGTCAACGACAGCTCAAATCAACAAGCCTGGCTTTATACGTTTGCCGAGCAAAATTTAATTGACTACGCGGAACGTATAGAACATGACATTCCTGAAACCTGTCTCTTTGCCAAAATCGGTAAAGAAGAGTTCGTCCCAGATCTGCAAGCAACTAATCAAAACGGTGAAGCCGAATCTGCGTCAAAAAAAGCCATCAAAGGATATAGCCAGTTAGATTGGGGAATTCAATCTAAACATTCCTCATCTGGTCGGGGTTCTGACGATATTTTCGATGAAATCTGGTTAGGACGATTTCGTGAACGTGTAGTTTCAGCATTTTTATAGACGGCGATGATATTCCATCAAGCAATACACTTCTAAGGAGTTGGTATGTTCTACATCGGTGTTAGCCATTATTACGCAACAGGTGAAGGCCTCACAATGTATGTTGCTAGCGGTAGCGAAGAATCAATACGGGCAGCCATTCCAGAGTATTTTCATCTTGGGCTCACTATTTTAACCCCTTCAGAGTGGCTAAAAGCTGCTGCAGGGGACTGTGAGGATGAATATCATCAATCGGAAGCGGAAGATCTGAAAACCTATTTACCACTCTTATGGAAGCAAATTGAGGAAAGAGCGTTAGAAAGAGGATGTCATCTGGATTTTTTCATGAAGCACCATTTTAACTATGCCTAATACGGACTAGGTGGTTTCAGTGAAGATTTTATATTTTGATACGCTTAGTTTACTTTATTCGAATGAGTATTTTCAACGTAATGCAAGTGTGCACACCAAGTATAAAGAATGGTTCCATACTCGTACAAAGACACTGTTAGAAATGGTGGAACCGGATTTTCAAGCTATCGAAAAGCTAAAAAATGCAGCGTCAGAAGCGGGGCTACTACTTTACCCATTAGGGACTTTTTATAATCGTTCATACCTTATTGAACATGGTGTGTTTTCCACTGATGAATTAGCGCCTAATACAGAATTACCCTTCAGGATGCAAATGGACGACAACGACCCTGTGCGTCGGATGATAGCCCACGCACATGGATTGAATACCCAATGGTACGCCTGCGGCGAAATTGGATCTGAAGAACTATTACAACACTATCCGGAACGTCACTTACGTTCAGAATTTGGAAAAGGAGTAACGAGTGAATTACTCGCCCAGATTCTAAGGTTAAAAGCGACCAATACGCCAAGTTTGACCGATAACATTTTACGGGACAAATGAGGGTGTTTCAAAGAAAGATCGGAACCGTAGAGCAGATTCTCGCTTCTATCAGGGGCAGAAATTACGTTGATGAATTTCCTTCTCCAGAAAGACTAAAACTGTACGAACTGTGGAAACCAGGAATTGCTCAAAAGGTACGTGATGGCGTCTTATTGTCTCAAGAAAAGAGCATGCAGAGAGATCAGGACGAACTTTAAGAGGTAATTTATCAAACCTATAAGAGGGTACCTATAGTCTTTGCGATAAAACTGTCTGCAAGTTTTATAGTCATGGGAGTTGCAATTTAGCTCATTTAGAAATGAAGGTTGCGAGATTGATTTGACTTCATTTATCCGTGTTCAAGCCTATAAACAACACAACTTTAGTTATTGATAAATAAATGAAATATAATGTTAGAAGACTTATCAAGAAATAGTTTTATGAAACAATTCGTCGTTATTTCAACTCTAACTTTAGCGATATCTGGTTGCGCAAGCACTCCCAATGAGGCCATTGAATCTCAGGGTAAATATGCGGATGACTATGCTCTCAATGCTGAAGAGTTTTCAGAAGCCACACGGTTCTATTATCCACTAAGATGGATAGAACCTGAACATAATTCCAACAACTTAGACAAGTTTTATTACGATACGGATTCACACAAGGAATTGGCTAATACTTCTTCTGTGGCGACTCTTGCCGCCGCTGGATTAGGAAGTATCACCTCATTTGACGCGGTGATGGGATTACTAGCTCAACAAGGCTCGCGATCTGGCTATGATTCACTTTTAGGAGACCAGTATCTCTACACCATTATTCAGGTGGATAACAGTAAAGACTTGGATGCTCAGGCACAATACGTTAACCGTATTGCAGTAGATACCATAAAAGCAGCCATGGAAAGTGATGCGAAGGAAGAATATCAAAAAGTGGGGGCAGAAGATTTTTACTTCTTGGACAGAATTAAAGTGACCAGCACTTCAGATGAGACTTGTACTGCTGTCTATTCGCCTTGCTACTCCCTCACAGCCAGAATTCCTATGCTTATCCGCGACAATAATGGTTATATCCCGCTAGCGCCGCAAGGTGGTGACTATATGGTTGCTAAGACTTACTTGCCGATTGGCTTTCCTATAGAGCAAATAAAATTTGCTAACGTTGCTGGGGTTGAGCAATTCCTTTATGTACCAGCTGTAAAAATGAATGGGCACGAAGATCTATGGAAAAAGGAAAATCTTTCCTATTTTACTGATTGGGATAATCAGCAACGCATTTCCATTAACCCGTATATCAAGCGATTAAGCGACGATACGGTGTTTTACTTCAATCCTAAAATTACTGCGAAGCAAAAAGACAGTCACTCGCTCTATAGAGTCTTTAATCTTAGCGAGTAAAAGTGCGCTGATTTACAGCGGAGTACGGTGTTATCGCAAGATAACATTAAAAAAACAAAGATTGGTTGTTTATAGAGTTTAAAACAAAAAAGGCGAATGTCACTTATGAAAAAACAGGGGTTGTTTGTAATTGGGGTGTCAGTATTGGCTCTTAGTGGATGCTCAGCAACGAGTGAAGAAAAGGTAGCAATGTGCTTGGGTGAGCCTTGTATTCAAGCAAAAAAAACGGCACCAAAGCCAACATTCTACGTGAATGACAAAGAAGAGAGGTTCACTCACTTTGATGATGGTTCTGTGAGTTCACATACTTTAGAACAAGGATTGTACCGCCTCAGAGAGTATTTCAACCGCGATGGTTCACTTCAAATGCGAAATGCAAGATTCGTTGATCCTGAACGTGGTTCATTGAATCAAAAGCCAACTGGTCGCCAGTTAAAATTCAACGGTGAAGGATTCGTAGCAAGTGCGAAGTATGGATACAACTTAGAGTTCAACCGACCGACACAACTGGATAGTTTTTGGATGAAAGAGTCACATTCATTTTATCCGGCATTCAGTGCTAATGACGATTTGATCGCTATTTTATATGCGAACCGAGAAAATCAATACACCGACTATGGTGTTCGATTTGGGGTTGTCAATTTAGAGAAACCAACATGTGAATTAGGCAAACTTAGAAGTCAGGCTTATGGTAAAGTTGGTGATAAAAATATAACCTTTATCCGTAAGTGTATGAAGATAGGTAATAAAGTAGCTTCGGTACATAAACCCGCTTCAAAATCTGATGCTCAAAAGATGATAAACGCGATTGTGATGCCAATTGCTCGTTCGAAAACTGTTGTTGGTGCAAAGCTAGGTTATTTGCATATAGATATACAAGGTAAACAAGTTCCATTTGATACTCGTGGCTGGGACGATTATTACCTTAAAAACAGTGAGCTGAACGTATCTCCGTACCGATTATTTTGAATTTTAACTGTGTGATTCATAGAGATGGTTTCAATTTTCGTCGTTGCAGATCAAGATTGCGATTCTATTCTTGAAACCTCTCTTCCTATATCAGGTAGCACTGTGAACCCGTGTTATAGGTTAAAAACTTTGCGTTGCAACAGCCTCTTCAATCCACAAAACCACATCATAGACAGTGCCGTGTTCATCGTCACCAAGATCATGATCAAGACTGATCTCAGTTACCTTGCCTCGCTTGAGTAATGCAATAGCTTCTTCAGGCCAGTAAACCCTATGCTATCCGTTCGGAGTTGCTCGTTCGTCATCAAGGTAAATTTTCAGATAACCTATTGTTTTTATTGGATAGCTTGGCTTGAATTGATCCAAAGTTAGTACTTTTACAACAAGCCGTTAGATTCATACGCCTTTGCTCTGTAAGCCCGATAATAAGTTTTTCGAAGTCTGGATCACCCAGAAAGAACGTTAACATCGGTTGGCGCCTATTCAAACTAATCTACACAATAGTATTTGTGCTCAGAGGCAATAGTCAGTCAGGTATTCAAGCAAAGAGAAAGCGACACGCTCCCTCTTTGTTCTCACCAGTAACGTAACTTAATTAGAACTCTTGAATGGATGTTAAAGGTAGGTTGGACTCTGCTAATTTCCCCTTTTATCTATAAGGGTGTGTGCTTATGACACAAGGAATTGCCATAATGCTATACGAATCAAGCGAGCGGTTCCACTAATCCCGCCACGAGAAGGAGCTGTCCTCTGGGAGCAAGGACGCCCTCGTAATTTAGCAGTAGGTTGTCAGAAGCTCCATGGTTCTAACAAGAAGTGGAAAAAGCGGTATGGTTATCATAAGCGCTCGCTGTCAGAGGCAGCAATGTATTGTTGTTAGGTGGGAAATTAAGCCTAAGAAGTTACAACGTTCAGGTTGTCAAGACCTACGCTATGATCACATCGCTGAGCAAACTTACAGGGGTTGGTATGCCTGAAACTCAATATGTTGTATGAGAAGTAATCCGCATTGGACTATCATGTATTCTTACCGACCTAAGCAACAAAGCCCATGAAGACTTGAAAGTTTCCGAAAGTGGAGAGGGCATATCTAACGTTAATACCACCATCTGACCAAGCAAGGAAGCTAAAAACTACTCGACTGTGCCACATTTCGTTTCGTCAACGCTATGAAAAGTCATAATAAGTTCGAATTTTTCCACCTTTTGTCTACGCTTTAGGTAAGTTGGCTATAGAAAGGACAACAAGATGGAAAAGTTGGTATTGGTTGCGTTAATCTTCGGGCTGCCACTGCAGGCTCAGGAAAACGTCCTAACGTTCGGCATAGTTCCACAACAGTCGGCAATCACCCTCGCCAAAAACTGGGGACCGATCTTGCAGCACCTGTCTGAAGAGACTGGCTACAAAATCGTCTTTCGCACCGCCAAGGACATACCAGAGTTTGAGCAACGTGTGCTCAAAGGCGAGTACGACATCGCCTACATGAACCCTTATCACTATACGGTGTTCCATCAAAAACCGGGGTACGAAGCATTTGCCAAACAAAAAGACAAGCTGATCCATGGCATCATCATCACCAAGAGTGACGGTCCCATCCAAGACTTGAAGGATTTGGACGGTGAAACGTTAGCCTTTCCTTCGCCCGCAGCCTTTGCCGCGAGTGTCGTCCCCCGGTCGTCGTTGCAAGCTATGGGGATCACATTCACGCCGCAATATGTCTCTTCGCACGATTCGGTATACATCAACGTCGCCAAAGATTTCTTCCCTGCAGGGGGTGGAATAGAGCGTACCCTTAACAACACCGATCCGGCGGTACGCAGTCAGCTCAAAGTGTTGTGGCGCACCCCCGGCTACACACCGCATGCATTTGCGACCCATCCCGCTTTGCCGCCAGACGTAAGCGCGAAGATCGCCGAGGCGATGTTGGCACTGAATGACGACAGCGAAGGACAAGCGCTGTTAGGGCGGCTCAAATTCAAGGGGATCGAGCTGGCGCGGGACAGCGACTGGGACGATGTCCGTGCCCTAAATATCACCTTGCTCGACAAGTATCTAACGCCTTAGGTGTGAACCATGTCACTGAGACTGAAAACCATCCTCGGAGTGGCCCTGATTGAAGCTGTGCTGTTGGCTATTCTATTGACGTTGACGCTCAATTACTTACGCACGACCAACTTTGACGGTTTGGATCAACGCGCTTTTTCCACCTCTGACTTGTTCGCCTCCACGGTCAAAAATGCGGTGCTCTCTTACGATTTGGCGACCGTCGAGTCCTTTACCCAAGAGTTGCTACGCAACGAAGACATTGTCTATGTGGCGGTGTTCGGAGAGGGTGGGCAAGTACTGTCAAGTGTCGGTTCGGTACCCAGTGATCACGATCCTTCACGCTTGGAGAAGGGCTCGCATCAAGTGACAGATGGTATTTTTGATGTCTCAAGCCCGATCGCCGAAGCTGGAATCGAATTTGGCGCGGTGTGGCTTGGCTTTGACATGTCGGCCCTTAATGCTGCCATCGATTCGGCCAAGAAATGGAGCACGCTTATCGTGGTCGGCGAAATGACCTTAGTGGCGCTATTCTCCTATATACTCGGAGCGTATCTGACTCAACGATTGAGCGAACTGCGACGGGCCGCAGACGACATCGCGGCGGGTGCTCGGGATGTCGACGTTCGCACTGACGGCCGAGACGAGCTGGCCACGGTATCGCGCGCCTTCAGTAACATGGTCGCCCAGATCAAAGTGTCCGAAGACAAAGCTGAACGCTATCATAACGAGTTGGCGGAAGCCAACGCGACATTAGAAACCCGAGTACAAAGGCGCACGCAAGCGCTGACCGAGGCCAATCATCAGTTGACGGCCACGAACGTACAACTCAAAAATACCCAAGAGAAGCTGGTCGAGTCGGAGAAACTGGCTTCGATTGGTACCATGGCTGCTGGAGTGGCGCATGAAATCAACAACCCCATGGGGGCTGTGAGCAGTAACCTTCAAATGTGCCAGACCTACCTAGGTACTTACCAAAAGTGGATTGAGCGCAGTGAAGCGTTGCGCGAAAGCTGCGATGCTCAAGCGAATCAAGACCTAGAGCAATGGAAACAAGCCCATCACGTAGAGTGTCTAGAGGAAGACTTTCGTGACAGCCTGAACGACGCACTGGTGAGCGTGGACCGGGTCCGAGCGATCGTCACGGCGTTGCAACGTTACGCCACTCAGCTTCATCAACCAAAAGGCAATCGAGAGCCCATTTTGCTCAAACAGTTAGTGACTCACTGCCTGGAGACGCTGGCGCCGCCGGAAACGTTGAGTATCACTGTGAGCACGTCGCTCACTGACTTACCCCAATGGCGCGTGAACCCAGACGACTTTCGACAGTTATTCACTGAACTTCTGAGGAACGCCATTCAAGCGTGTGAGCGCAAGCCTAACCCGGAGGAAGGACAGATATCCATCGCCGTCCAACAAGACGGCCAACGTTGGGTGATCCACGTGGTAGATAACGGGGTGGGTATTGAGGCGACTGACCTCAAACGTGTGTACGATCCTTTCTTTACCACCTTACCCGTCGGCCAAGGAACTGGGCTGGGATTGACCTTTGCGTACAATATCGTGCGTCATCATGATGGGGTGATTCACGTTCAAAACCGAGATATCGACGGTGTGGTTGTCACGCTGGCCTTTCCCCTTTCACTCTCAGATCAGGCAATCAACGAGACTGAAGATAGTGCGTGATTTGCGTATTGATGTCTTTTAATTGCAGTTGAAGATCGGCCGCCATGGTGGTGATGGCAACGCTGCACACCGCGCCATTCTTACATTCCATTTCCAGGGCGAGAGCCTCTTCGGCCACTCGTTCAGCACCGATAAACTGGCTGGCCGCCTTCAGTGAATGCACCGTGCGATAGAACGTGGCGTTGACCACTGTGCCTAGAGCTGGAGCGGGCATTGTTAAATATTGATTGGCCAACCCCTGATATTCGGTGAGCAATTCTTCAACGCCCTCCTCTCCCACTAGCCCGGCAATGGTGTCTGGGGAAAAGACGTAGGTAGGTTTTGTCATAATTACTTCTCTTTCTATCGGCTCAAATGTACACGGCAATAGGCACTTCCACGGTCGCTTCAATTTGTTTCAGTTTGTTGAGCAACGCCTCGTTGATCTCTTGGCCCGCAGACAGCATCATCTGGCCGTTCGGGTGATACACGTCCTGCTTAAGCACCGCGCCAATTTTAAGTTCATCAAGACCAACACATAAGTCAACGTCAGCGTTTTCCACTTCGCTCTTGAGCACTTCCAAGAAATGGCGAACCACTTCAGGATCGTAAAGAGTGCCCGCTTGTTGCTCTAAAAAGGCTCTCGCACTGCTCGGCTTGAGACGAGCGGAGTTATACAGACTCGAGACGAAAAAATCGTAATTTTTGATCACCCGTAAAATCCGGGCACCAACGGGGATAGTATCCCCAGCAAGATGATCAGGATGGCCAGTCCCGTCAAAGTTTTCATCCTGATGACGAATAATGTCTACCAGCGGGCCAAAACGCTTAATTTGTCCAACGATGGTGGCGCCTACTTCCGCGTTCGCTGGAGGAGCCAATTGGATCTGCGAACCGTCTCCTTGGCTCGTCAGTCCCTCGGACCCAGGCCTGACTCCTATCAAGCCAATTTCATGCAGCAATGCACTCAAGTAACAATGGCTCACTTGGGCTTCGGGCAGTGCCATGCGTAATGCAACCAACTTAGTATATTCGGCGACCCGATCACTATGTTGGTGTGGCTGGCCCGTAGCATGTTGAATAATGGCAGACAGAGCGGCAAGGATGTCTTTAAACGTTCGGGTACGACTGGTCAGCAGTACGCTCATCTTTTTATTAGAGTCTTGCAATGCGGCTGTGCGTTGTTTGACTTTGCTCTCAAGCGCGTTATTCCAGTCTCTCAGTTGAGCGTTCTTTTGTTGCAGTTCATCAGTCAGAGCCTGCTTTTGACGGCGCAACTCGAATAGCTCAGAGGCTTTAGACAGCGTTAGTTTTAAGCCTTCATTGTCCCAAGGTTTGGCAATGTATGTATGGATCCCCCCTTCATTAACTGCTCGAATCGTCGACGCCATATCGCTGTAGCCCGTTAAAAGAAACCGAATGGAGTTAGGACGGAGCGCGCGAGCTTTAGTGAGAAATTCCGCGCCGTCCATCTCAGGCATACGCATGTCAGAGATGATGATCGACACGTCATGCTCTTCCAAATGAGCCAAGGCGTCATAACCGTTGTTAAACGACACCACTTGATAATCAAAACGCAACACACGCGTCAAAGACTTGAGGATGTCAGGTTCGTCGTCTAAGAGTAGAAGGTGCAACTTGTCTGTGAGGGCACTGACGTCAGCATCATTCATAATTCGGCTCCTGCCACACGGTTGTCTAAAAAATACAAAAATTCGTCTAGGGGCAACGGTGGACTGACCAAGTATCCTTGGATACGTGTGCAGCCTTTGTTCCTAAGGTACTCGGCCTGACGGCGCTTCTCCACCCACTCTGCAACCACTTCCATATTGAGCGACTTAGCACTGTTGGTGATCGAGGACAAAATCACCTCATCGGATAAATTTTCACCCAAAGCACGAACGAAACGTCCATCAATTTTAACCACATCGAACGGCAGTTCACAAAGAGACTCAAAACCAGAATAACCTGTGCCAAAATCATCCATAGCAATTGTAACTCCAAGAGCATGCAACTGATGAAACTGAGTTAGGGCCCGTGGATAGTCAAAGATCTGATGGGTCTCCACTACTTCGAGTTCGATATCGCTGAAAGCAACGGCAGGGTTTGGTTCAAGCTCTCTCAACGAGCGTTGGGCAAAGCCTGTAATTAACTGCTTGGCAGTGACATTAACACTCACCGTCAATGTCCCCGGTGCCCCCTTGCGCTTTAACATGTCCGCCGCATGCTGCAACATTACAATGGTCAATAAGTCGTAGAGGTCATATTTACGAATCAAATGCAAAAAGTCCACCGGGCTTTGATAGGAATTGTCGGGCAACCGGCGCCGAGCCAAGGCTTCGCAGTGAGTAATATCACCAGTGTCGAGTGCCAATTGTGGTTGGAAAAACGCCTCGACTTTGCCCTGCTCCAGATCTTGGATTAGGGTGCCTAATTCGGAGTACTCCTCTGCGATCGCCCGATTGCCCTCTTGCACCAACCAGTACACGTGAGCATTGATAGGTAGAGCGTTGGCTTTACTCGACAACACCTGCTGCTCATTCCACTGACCCCAATGTTTGGCCTCGCTAATGTAACAGCGCATGTCGACCGCTTGAGGGTGCGCTGAACAGATCGCCTTAATTCGCTGACTTAGGGTGTCAATCGTTTTATGGCCTTCGACCGAGTATTCGGTGAATGTGACAAACTTGTCATCAGCTCGATACCATATCTGGTCCGTACTTCGCTGGAGAGCGATGGCCATTTGCTGGATCAGGTTGTTACCAGAGGCTTTACCATACTTGTTGTTATAGGCGTCCAACTCAGCAATGTCGACAATGACCAGCAGCCAGAGGAGGCCATTTCCCGTGAGATCAGGCAATAACGCCAAACGTCGGTCAAGCTCTCGGCGAGTCGCCATTTGAGTGCGGCGGTCTATAACTGGCTCATGGTCATGCAACGTGGTGGCGATCACCGAAGCCAGTTTGTTGGCATCCCAAGGTTTATCCACGTACTGATTGAGCACGCCAGCGTTGATGGCCGCCGTCACACTGCTGAGATCGGCCTGTCCCGACAACATTATCGCGGGTACTTCTGGGTAGCGTTGCTTAACTTCTAGCAGCAGTTCGGTGCCACTCATCCTCGGCATGCGATAATCGGTGATGATTAAATCAATGTGGTGTGCGTCGAGGACCTCGAGCGCTTGAGCTGCGTTTTCCGCCGTGTGTACGGTAGCCACTTTAAAACGCAGCTCTCGTCGCAGCGCATTGCGGATGTTCATTTCATCATCCACTATAAGAATCTCAGCAAAGTCCATAACACTCCATCCCGCCGATAGCTTTAACTGATCGAGTCGGCTGCGTCCGCCGTGGTTTTGTGCACAGGTAGAGTCAGCGTAAAGGTGGTCCCCTTACCCACTTCGCTATCCACTTCGATAGTTCCCCCGTGTGCATTGACTATCCCATACGACACGGACAAACCCAGCCCTGTACCATCGCCGACGGGTTTGGTCGTAAAAAACGGCTCAAAGATCACCGACAAGTTTTCTTTAGGGATACCAGCACCGTTGTCTTCGATCTGAATTTGCACCAGATCGTTCGCTAGTGGTTGCACCCGCACTCGGATGACGCCGTTTTCTTGAATGGCATGAGTGGCGTTAACCAACAGATTAAGAAACACCTGGTTAAGTTGCATGGGTTGGCAATAGATACTCGGCGTGTCGTCGGCGTATTCGCGCTCGACGGTAGTGGTGTATTTGATTTCGTTGTTGATGATGCGCAGAGTAGAGTCTAATCCCTGTCTGAGATCACTATAGAGCCACTCAGAATCGTCGACATGCGAGAATTCTTTCAGGTTCTTAACAATCGCCATCACTCGAGAAGAGCCCTCCAATGACTCCACGATCAGATCGGTGACGTCTTCCAGCATGTAAGTCAGTTGAGACTGTTCTATCAACTGCCGTTTTTGCTCGACCAGCGTCGCGTCACCCGACCCATCGATCGCTTCCTCCAGTGTACTCACGACGTCAGAGATCTTGCGAAAGTAGTCGTCCAACGTCTGAATGTTGGAGGTAATAAAGCCGAGAGGGTTATTGATTTCATGGGCAATGCCCGCCGAGAGTTGACCAATCGATGCCATTTTCTCCGACTGCAGCAGTTGGCTTTGGGCATTTTTAAGGTGGGCTAACGCGTCTTTGAGTTCTTTTTGTTCACGGTGCAGGCGGCGAGACAGACTCTTGAGTTCTGTTTGTTGACAGGCTTGAGCAGTAAGATCGTAAACACAGATGCACACATGATCCAGTGCTCCGTCTTGACCATGGATAGGGATAAACTCAAGATCCTGGAACATTTCCTCTTCTTGTCCAGATACTTGACGAGAAGACTGGAAAGGCAGAACATGGGGGGCTTGCTCCCAAGACGAGAAGCTAGGCGATTCAATGACAAATGCCGTATCGATTTTACGTTTCAGTACAGCGGCGGCGCCAGAGAAAACCGACAAGACGTTTTGCCCCAGTAACGCATCTTTGGTGAGGCCCGCCCGTGACTGGAAGTACGAGTTGGCCATCACGATGGTGTAGTCTTTACGAACGATACACATCGCTACTGACAACTGGTTAAGTAAATCTGAGAGCGCAAGTTTTGCTTTCATACGTCCCCCTGCTACAACCACTCGTCCAATCGGTTTACGATGGCATTAAAACCATCTTCGGCGAAACAAATGATCGTCTTGGTCTCAAAACTTGCAGATTCGATCAAGAAGGAAACATGCAAAATAATCGCTTGCTGCCATTTATTACCAGGAATAGGTTGGCGCGCCGGAGAATACATAAACGGTGGTTGAGTCCGTGTATCCAACTCAATTTGCTCACATAGCCCTCTCAAGCTTGCGCCAGACAGGATGTTCGACACCTCGAGCAAACTATCATGGAGCATTTGGCTATCGATAGCTTGATCATCGTCCAGCGCCAACAAACCACAGGCTATTGTCCGGCCGCCTTGCTTAGTTAATTGGGTAATTACCTCACCAGACATTTGGCCGAAAAATGGTTGCCGGGTGTAGTAATTGGCTTTGACATCACCGAACATTCCCATTAACTGACTCGGCGAGGCGATGTCAATACTGGGAATAGTCAAGGTCACTGGATGATTGAGCAAAATTGCCAGTTTACAAGCCGCCTGTCCCATGGAAATGTTGAGCAACTCTTTGAGCGAGTCTTCGTGATCGGCACTTAAGGTCGGATTCATATAATACCCACCTCGTGCAGTAGCTCTTTCAACATTGATGCATCCAGCGGCTTTTTGAGAAACGACACTGCACCCAGTTCCATGACTTTTTGCTGAGACGTAGGCTGAATGTCTGCGCTTATCACAAACACGAAATTCCGCGCGGCCCGTTTTTTTAGCTCAGACAAAACTTCAAAGCCGTCCATGATGGGCATGGTCAGATCCAGAAACATAACGTCGGCTTTACCCTCATGGAATTTTTCAAGGGCTTCTACCCCATTTGTGGCTTCATAGACGTTATCATGCAGTTCCGGCGGCAAGGCTCTCATCACGGCTTTTCTCGACATTTTAGAATCATCTACAATAGTGACAGAAATAGTTGACATAGACTCCCCCTACTTTTCCAAAAATGACAACAAGTCCGCCAATACGCCCAATGGCTCAGGAAGGGAATGCTGCCATTCGTCCAACGTCCCAGCGTCATGCGCTCTAGTGTAGTCGTAACAGAAGAGCACCAGTTGCCCCACTTCCCACTGATGAGGATCAGCGACGTCGGAAGTCTGGCCGAGCGTGAGAATCGCCTCCGCCAAGGGCAAGTGGTAGCCCCATAAGATCAGCACGTAGGCACTGATCACGTCGGTGTCTCGATAGCCCACTTGCAAATCGAGCGGATTGTCGCTGTCCAGCGCTTGTGTGTGACCCATCTCCTTTAGGATCAATTCCCCAATCGCGGACAACAAACACACTAGATAGACGCTGTCTTTATCTTCCGGAGACCAATGTAATTGCTGGGCAAGTGCCCCGGCAAGGTTAGCGAGCGTTTGATGGCGTGTCACGACTGCCTCGTGCTCTTCATCGCTTAGTTGGCGAAAAGCCTTTCGATTCATCATGGTCATCGCAATGCCGCACACCACTTTAACGCCCAACCGAGATACAGCGGTGCTCAATGAATTGGTAGGACTTTCAAAGCCCAGATATACGGAGTTAGCAGCTTTAAGCACTTGGCCCGCTAAGGGAGGTTCATCAGCAACGATATTTGCAAGCTCTGAACTGCCACATTGCTCGTTGGCCATACACAGCTCCAGTTGCCGAACTATACTAGGCAACACAGGCAAGTTTTCGATACCAGCTAATTTTTGGCGACAACGGGCTGAAAAAGGCAAGCCTCTTAGCCTCTCAGCGCAGATGAGAATTTGCGCAAAGTCTTTTTCTGAGAACGGTTTAGGTAATATAAAATGAGTCCAGTTGTTAACTAGCGCTATAATATCCACCGTCGTGTCACCAGTAATTAAGGCTCGGATGCTATTAGGAAAACGTTGGCTGACTTGCGCCAATAGCTCATCGCCCTTTAGCTCAGGCATGACCAGATCGCTCAAAACCAAATCAGGGGATATGGCCTGTGCATCGGTCAGAGCCCGCCACGTGGTAGGGTCTTGAATCAAAGTGATTGACCATTCGGGCTTCAAACGCTTAAGCAACCGACTGGCAGCTTTAAGCATGAACTCATCATCATCTATATAAAGCACCTGAAAACTGCTCTTTGCCATACTCTCTCGCTTATTATTCTTTTTGATAACTATTTTTGCTAACTACAGCTTCGCCGTACACTCCTTCACTTATTTTAATCATAGACAAAAAACTGGATTTTGCCGCCAACCACTTAACAAATATCGAAAATACAGATATTGAGGACAAATCCAACCTTACTAGGGCCACACAGAAATTGTTTTTTAACTTTTAAATCACCAACGATTGGCAGTTACTACTACAGGCTAATTATTGGTTAGTTAAACTTTGCTGCGAGTATAAGTATAGATGAGTCCCTTTACGAACAAGTCATATGTTAATTTGTTGAAAGGCCTTAAAGCTTGCTATCGGTTAGTCGGGATACTTGTAATAAAGGCAAGATGAGGTTAATTGCAAATGCAGTCCTAGAATAAAACCGCCCATCTTACGTGCGCGGTTTACACCTTTTTCAATGTGAACGATAGCTACTTGATACCATACTTTGCCAAAATATTATCAAAGGTCCCATTAGCTTTTATCTCTGCTAATCCCTTGTTAAAAGCAGCAATATAAGCATCATGATTTGGATTCGATAACCCTACAGTGACATGTAGTGGGTTCACAGACAACGCAGTGCTCGAGAAATCAAAATCGGCCAAATCCATTCCAGCTCCGGATAAAGTCGACTTTGCTACCAGTTCATCTTCTAAAGTGAGGTCGATGCGTTTAGCCAGCAACTTCTTAGCATTGCTGACCAAATCACTTGCTTCAGGTTTTTTGAAGTTGGTTGCTGCTAAGAATTCATCACCGTAGCCATAATTACGAACGATCCCCACGTTTTTTCCCGACAAACTGGCCATACCGCTGTACTCAAATCCGTATCCTTTGCGCATAATAAACTTGAGAGAGTTTTCAAGATATGGCTCACTGTATTTCAAATAGGAAGTGCGTTCACTAGTGAACCAAGTTGCAACTAATAGATCTACCTTACCGCTTTTGACTTCATTGAGGGCGCGGGTCCAAGGCATGATTTTAAAGTCAACAGTGTGACCTTGACTCTTAAAAGCTTCGGTTATTATCTCTACTGATATGCCTGGGTTAACGCTGTCTTTCTGAACAAACGGAGCCCATGGGTCTTGCGCAGCTGTAATGGTGGCAGCTGAGGCATTAAAATAAAGTAATGTACTGAATATAAATAATGTAATATTTTTCATAACATATCCTTTGTTTACTTTTAAACACGGAACTTAGACATGTGCTGAGCTATGCTTTGGCTAAGTTCCAAGACTTGGTCTGTCCTTTGAGCGTTCTTCGTTGCACCTGATGACACCTCGTTCGAGGCTTCTGATGCTTCCACGATCGCTTGACTGATTTCTTCAACGGCCATCCGCTGATCATCAGTTGCTTGAGAGATCTGTCCACTTCGTTCAGAAAGGATGGTGATTAGGCTCTGTACTTCACTTACCGAGCCCTGAGATTCACCAACTTGCGAAGCAGTTTTTTCAAGTAGAGTCGCGATACGTGTTAACTCTTCTTCAACCGATTTAGTGGCGCTGCCGAGTGCTACTATATTTTTCTGAATTTGCTCTGTAGACTCGCTGGTTTTAACGGCAAGATTACGCACTTCGTCAGCGACAACGGCAAAGCCCCTACCTTGTTCTCCAGCTCTTGCTGCTTCAATCGCGGCATTTAGTGCCAATAGATTGGTTTGATCTGAGATATCTTGAATGACATTTAGCACTGTGGTGATCTTCTCTCCTTCTTCTATTAAGATGTACATTTCTTTTTTCACATGGATCATATCTCCACACAGATTGATGATGGCGTTGGCACTACTTTCAATTGTGTTATTTACGCTTGAAGCTAGGAAACTGGCTGTATGTGCTTGTTCTGCCGTCTCAGAAGCTGTTTCAGCCACGGTGGAAACCGATTGATTGAGCTTTGTCGCTGCATCTGCGATAGTTGCCAATTGATGCTTTTGTATCTCAAGTTTCTGTGCATTGGTCTTAGCCGTAACGCGGTTGGCTTGAGCTTTATCTTTCAAAACATCAGAAGATTGGTTGACATTTTGTACAATCGCTCGCAGCGATTCAGTGAAATTATTGATTCCCTCGGTGATGTCAACGAACTCTTGGTATTTCGCTGGTTCGAGCTTGTTAGTCAAGTCTCCTTCTCCAGAAGCGAGATCTTTGATCACATCTGTCAGTTGAGAAATAGGTCTAATCACCGTCACCGAAAGCACCAACACGATCACGATTGATATGATGGTATCGAGTACTATCAAATCGATTATATTGGTGTAAAGAAAGTCCATGAGCTTGGCATCAAGAATATTAGAATCGGAAAAGACTCTCACGCTGCCGACAGCATTCTCTTCACCATATTCCACAAAAGTGAGATCAGCACTTATGCTGTTCTCTTCCAATAAAAGAGAAGAATCGCTGACTTCTAGGGTCTCAATCTTGTCATCTATTACTTGCGTAGTCAGAAACAGCAAATCATTGCCATCACTATCAATAAGCTGGACCGCGGAAATCTCAGGCGATTTGAGTTCCGCAGATATTGAGACTCGAGCCGATTCCAAATCAAAATCCCATACTGCTTTGGGAAGACTAATAGCCATTCGCTGAGTCGTGTTTTCAACCGAGAGTTGTAGTTCTTCAAGGAGGTTATTTTTAAACGCGTGATACTTAATGAAAGCTGACACGAGCAATACTAGTGTTAAAGAAACAATAACTTGGGCTAAAAATACTACCTTTAATTTTTTCATTACTGCCTCCTCGATTTGACAGCTATTCAAAAGTTAGCAGCTAGTTTAGCTTTAATCAATTTGGTGATTAAACTTTCATCGTATATGGGATAAATCTATGAATGTTACGGTACATGCCTTGATGCTTAGTTCGGGCTTTGTTGCGTAATTCATTTTCGAAATAGGCCAGACCTATTTTGGTTAATTGTTAGGCAACACGGCCAGTTTTAGGCTTACCAAGCCCTGTTAGCTTGTTCAACGCTTTGATCACCACGTATGTTTCAGCAACTTGTGCGTTGTAATTTCTTAGACTTAACCATCCTCCAAGTAACTGCTTCACTCGATACATAGATGTTTCAGATAGCGAGCGTTTGTGATAACGATAGCGTTCTTTCCAGTGCTTGTTCGAACCGTATAGCTTTTGGCAACCAACCGCTAAGTTTCTTGGATGACCTCGTTCCCAGAATGCAGCTCCCTCTCGTGGCTGCATGAACGCAACCGCTCGTTTAATTTGAATAGCCTTATGGCAACCCTTTGTGTCATAAGCAGCATCGCCTGATATCTCAAGGATTTTCCGACGTGTTTGCTTAGGCAAATAAGGCAGCTCTTCTGCATCAGTCACCGTTGATAAGCTCAACTCTGCGCCAATAATCTCATGTGCACTCGTATCTACTGCGAGGTGTAATTTCCGTCACACTCGGCGTTTACCATCCGCGCCATGTTTTTTGACTTTCCATTCGCCTTCCCCCTAAACCTTAAGGCCTGTCGCATCGATAGCGAGGTGCTGAATCTGTCCTTTGGTTTTCGTTTTGAAACTCACATTAACATCTTTGGCTCGACGACTGATACAACTGTAGTGTGGGCAGCGCAATGGAAGCTGAGCGAGTCGAAATACAGAATCTATAACCCCTTATGTAGTACGAAGTGGCATTGAAATCATACGCTTTACCATCAAAACGGTTGTGATGGCTGAATCACTGTAAATACGAGGTCTTTCGCGCTTGTTTTGCTTACCTTGTTTCCACTCTCTTATCGCTTGCTCATCAATCCAAAACGTCAGAGAGCCACGGTTGGTGATAGCTTGATCGTATTGCTTCCAGTTGTTTGTTTTGCAACCAGGTTTCGACATGAGACTACATACTTGAATGTAGCAGATCAGATCGTAAGCTTTGGATTTAGTTCCATCGATTTACGCAACAAAGCCAACAAATAATGCAGCACTTAAAAATGCACAAAAAACTACAGCAAACAAAATGTGTTAATATATTATTAACATAATAGGTTACGGAGGATGCCTAGTGGTTGGTATAATTAATTTGAATATAAACGAGAGTGATAATATTTATGTTGCAAAGCAACCTATTCTTGACACGATTCGAAACACTGTTGCCTTCGAGATTTTGTATCGGAATAGCTCAGACAACAGATACCCCGCCAGCATTAGACACATTGACGCTACTAAACTCATCCTTGCAGAGCAATTTCTTTCATCTACAGGCTCCTTCTTAGAGGGTAAGGACGGTTTCATAAATTTCGATATAGAAGCATTACGTGAGCGATTAGTCTTTAATTTTCCTGCAGAAAAAATTGTCGTAGAAATCC
The DNA here is from genome assembly GCF_027587055.1 of Vibrio sp. MarTm2. Lineage (NCBI taxonomy): Bacteria > Pseudomonadati > Pseudomonadota > Gammaproteobacteria > Vibrionales > Vibrionaceae > Vibrio > Vibrio sp. MarTm2. Next base: position 745,306 of record NZ_JAPPTK010000001.1, read on the forward strand.
TAGAGACTTGTCCACCTGATGACGAACTCTTTGACATAATCGTTGAGCTTAACCAAGCAGACTACAGAATCGCATTGGACGATTTTGTCCCTTCACCAGAATGGGAGAGGTTTTACCCTTTTGTTGATATAATCAAAATAGATATTCAAGCATACTCCTTACTCAACGCGAGCTTCTTCATAGAAGCTATGAGCCACTCGAACATAACTTTTATCGCCGAAAAAGTCGAAACCTATGAAGAGTACCAATTAGCCATTAAGTGTGGTTTCTCATTGTTTCAAGGATATTTTTTTAAAAAACCTGAAGTTATTCAGAAAAAGAAACTATCTACTATTTTACAAACTGTGCTCGAGCTCTCGTCACTCGTAATGAGCAAGGACTTCAATTTCGCGAAAGCCACCGGAATTGTATCAAATAGCCCAGAGCTAACATATCAATTACTTAAACACGTCAATAACACTGGACTACAACGGGAAATCAAAAATGTAGAGCAAGCTATTGTTTACTTGGGCGTTAAACGGTTACAAAATCTCTGTTCCAATCTTCTCTTACAAAATACCTCTAGTAACAAACCGCACGCACTGTCTTATTTGGCCCTATTCCGTGCCAACTTTTTACAATCGCTTACCGCTCTCTCTCATTCAGAAGAGAGACAAGGTTCTGCCTATTTATGCGGCTTACTCTCCACTCTAGATGCGATGTTGGACACCGATATTGAAACTATTACTTCGGAGTTGAGTATCGAATGCTCGGTAAAGGTCGCATTACTAATGAAAACTGGTTTTCTTGGCCTCTGTTTGCAGTCTTCTGAAGCCCTCGAAAATGAAGACTGGGATCAATTAAATAAAACGTCTAAGAGTATGAACTTGTCGTTACAACAAATCATTAGTTGCGCAGAAATTGCGTCAAAAGCAGCAGAAATAATTTTAGAAGAACCAATTAACGAAGAAAACTGTTAGTACTGCGGATTAGTCATTTTACCCTTAACTCGGCTTTATTTCTTAAATCGATTGAGCCAGATAGAGAAGTTACAAGCTGATTTGGCTACACTAATTGTTCGACCTAGCCTCGTTACAACACAACTAACAGAAAGCGGTACAAGTAAACTGTATTAAATCGTAGTTAACTCGCTTTCTGAAACAATGAAGACGCCATACTCGAGTGGAAACTGACCAAACAAAGCAAGCGTGGCAAACCTAGCGTATTCAGTAGCTTAGCCATTACCACCGCTCTAATGGTGAAACGTATTTTCTCTATGACATTGAGAGCGCTGTAAGGTTTCTAAGCTCTGTATTTAGACTAGCTAGCATCCTGCTTGTTTGCCCGTATGAGCCCCCGAGCTAAGGTAGTTGAGGTTTGTATCACCAAAGGCACAATAGTCATCTCACCACTGATGCGACTGGTCTCAATATTTATGGCGAAGACGAAAGTGAATGGGTAGGTCAAGAAGCATGGTACTAGCGGGAAGAGCAGAGCCTGGAGAAAGTTGCACTATTTCGTAGATACAAGTACCTACGAAATAGTGGCAGCAGAGCTGAGCATATCTAACGTAACCGATGCCGAAGTGCTCCCCACTAACTCGATCAGACTGTAGTGGTCTTGCAAAAAAACTATATTAAGAGCCTACAGCTAATTCGGGTAAGTACAGAACTGTACCACCTATGCTAGACACGCCTTTAGGAGGCTTTCCACATCTGAAGCAATTCATAATTTACTAAATTAGCAAAGCCGCAGAAACAGTTTTGTCCAACGTCGTGCCAGCTTAGTATCGGCTGACAGTGTGATCACCAAGGTATCCGTTTAAACCAATCAGAACTATGCAGGACCAATCCGTACCAGTTTTTAGACTACATTTAAATGAATAAATTTATTGCATTTTTATGCATATATTATTCATTTATTAAGTTGTAGCTAAAAAACATGGCGCAATTTCTTTACGGTGTATACTCTTCGTTCCGCTATGCGTCTGAAGCGACGCGCTACACTCAATCAGCTTTGGCAAGTTGCTCCTATCAATTGACAAGAAATCGGCAATAATGGGCGCATTGGGAAAAAATTGGAAATCGGCAAACTTCAGCTTGATGCCTTGCTTAATGATGGCTTTATTTGGTGAAGCTTTTATCAGGCGCTTTTCGAGTTCGGGGAACAATCGCTCCTCAATCACACGCCAACATTGATCGTAACTCGAAATGTTTTCAGAAAATGTTCTCTCTACGCCAACCGATTTTCGCTCACGCTCAACAATGACCTCACGATTATCAATGCCATGGCTTTTTTTCCACAACGACGCACCCAAACGCCCAAAGCGAAGCAATAACTCCCTATAATCACTCTCCTTGATGTCCTTACCCACAAAGTAGCCCGCTTGATGCAGTTTCTCCAAACTCACCTTGCCCACACCCGGAATTTTCTCAAGTGGCAACTTATCGACTTCTTCTTGGACTCGATCAGGGGTAATGACATATTGCCCATTGGGCTTATTCATATCCGATGCGACTTTGGCCAGAAATTTCACGGGCGCGATGCCTGCCGACGCCGTCAATTGAAGTTCTTCAAAAATGTCTCGCCGAATAGCCTCTGCGATCAGGGTAGCACTGCCGCGACATTGCTTTGAGTGAGTGACATCCAGAAATGCTTCATCCAAAGACAAAGGTTCGATAAGAGAAGTGTAACGAGAAAATATCTCTCGAATGTGCTGAGATACTTGTTTATAGACTTGCATGCGCCCCGGAACAACCAGCAAGTGGGGGCATAGTTGCAGCGCTCTAGCTGTGGGCATAGCGCTGCGAATACCGAATTTTCTCGCCTCGTAATTGCACGTACTCAATACCCCCCTCTGCTTTTCATGACCACCGACGGCAAGAGGGCGTCCTCGATAACTGGGGTTGTCGCGCATTTCAACTGCGGCATAAAAGCAATCCATGTCCACATGGATGATTTTTCTGATCGTTTCTTCGCTCATACACTCACACCAAGAGCTGTATATAAAAACAGTATAAACCTTTCTCCCCTTGTCGCCAATAGCGTGGTGAAAAGCCAATTTTTGTACTGTGCTTATAGAAGTATCAAAATATCCAGTTATTATTAGAAAACAGAATCTAGAGGTGGGGAGTCGCCGCTTGGGCAACAAAGTATTGGTGGTCGAGGATAGTCGAACTTACCGAAATTATCTTGTTCAACAGCTGGAGTCATTAGGTTGTCATGTCATAGGGTGTGAGACTTATCAAGAGACGCAACAAGCGTTGGAAACTCATGGTGAGTTCCATTTTGCGGTGCTCGATTATTGCTTGCCCGATGCTCAAGATGGGGAAGTCATCGATCTTGTTCTAGAGCATCAGCAAAAAGTGATTGTTCTTACCGGGACTTTTAACGAGCAAACCCGCGATTATTTCCTAGCAAAGGGCGTTGTTGACTACATCCTTAAAGACAGTATGGCTTCGGTGTCTTACTTACTTCCGTTGGCTAAGCGTCTGATCAACAACGTCAACCATCACGCTTTGGTCGTGGATGACTCTCAAACTGTGCGTCGTCACGTCAGCCAACTTCTCGAGCATCAGTACATACGAACGACCCAAGCCGTCAATGGCAGCGACGCTCTGCACAAGCTAGCAGAAAACAGTGACATCACTTTCATCATTACTGACCATGACATGCCTAGCAAAGATGGTATTACCATGACTCGTGAGATTCGCCAGCAGTATGATAAAAACAGCCTTGCGATACTGGGGGTTTCTGGTAGCGATGATAGTACGATGACGGCTCGATTTCTTAAAGCGGGTGCCAATGACTACCTGAATAAACCGTTTAATCATGAAGAGTTTTACTGCCGCGTTCACCAGTTGCTGGATATGAAAGAAGCCACAGATAATCTCTACCGCATGGCCAACCAAGATGCTTTGACTGGGCTTTGGAATCGTCGTTTCTTATTCAATCAGGTTTGTTCTGGATGTGAGAAGCGCAGTATCGCAATGTTAGATATCGATCATTTCAAAAAGGTCAATGACACCTATGGTCACGATGGTGGGGATGCCGCGCTCGTTACTGTCGCCAATATCTTAAAAATCTACTTCCCTGACGATGTCGTTGCTCGCTTTGGTGGTGAAGAGTTTTGCATTCAATCATGCTCGGATAATAAAGAGTTCATTGCTCGGCTAGAGCAGATGCGTAAACGACTCCAAAAGACGCCAATCAAGCACAACCAGCAAGAAATAAAGGTGACCATCAGTATCGGGGTCTGCTCACTTGAAGCCTCGCTGAACGAGCAGATTAAAATCGCCGATGACCGCCTCTACGTCGCGAAGGAAAGAGGGCGTAATCAGATTGTCGCGACCGGTTGACTATGCGTTTAGCCCACTATGACATAGAGACAAAAACGCCCAAGTTAAACTTGGGCGTTTTTCGTTAAGCAATGCGGTCTTTTTCCCACGCCGCCAGCTTTTCTTGACGGGCTGCTTCACGAGCTTCGCGCTTTTTACGCGCATCACACGGCTCTGGGCAGTTGCAGACTTTTTCGATACCAACTGCACCTAAGCCACCACAGCTCCCTTTTACAACTTTCTTTTGGATAATATAGCCAATTGACATTGCGCCAATCACGGCCATAAACACACCAAAGGTAATTAGAAATGTATTCATACTGACATGCTCACTTAGGTCTTATTTGTTCATGTACGGTTTATAAGCGGATGAAGCTAACTCTTTAAATCCGTCATCAGTTTTCACAATCATAAATACGGCGATATTGTTTTCTTCGGCAACTTTCATGCCCTGCTCTTCACCAAGCACCATCAGCCCTGTTGCTAGGCCATCGGCTGTCATCGATGATTTATCGAGCACCGTAACCGATACCACTTTGTGGTTGATAGGCTTGCCTGTTGCTGGGTTAATAATGTGCGAATAACGAACTCCATCTCGCTCAAAATAGTTGCGGTAATCGCCTGATGTCGCGATGGCCATGGCACCCGGTTCAATGATCTCTTGAATAGCGCGCTCTTCCACCGAAGGTTTCTCTATTGCAATTCGCCAAGCGACACCTTCACGGTTTAGTCCTTTGAGACGCATCTCACCACCGACTTCAACCATGTAGTTTTGGATACCTTGAGATTGAATGTAATCTGCGACCACATCCACGCCCCACCCTTTTGCTATCGTAGACAAGTCCACATACAGATTTGGAATCGATTTTTGAAGAGTGTTGCCTACGACAGATAGGTGCTCAATGCCCGTCATCGCTTTACGCGCAGCCAGCTCTTCATCTGTCGGTACAACCTCTGGACGAGCTTCAGGGCCAAATCCCCACAAGTTCACCAATGGTCCAACTGTCACATCTAATGCACCTTGAGTAAGACCGTTTAAACGGATTGCTTCTTTCACTACCGTCGCGGTTTGCGGCGAAACTTCGAAGGCATCCGCAGATTGACTCTGGTTGAAGCGACTCAGCTCTGAGTCTTTACGATACGTCGACATTTGATCGTTCACTTCTTCCAGTAAACGATCGACTTCTTTTTGCAATACCTCAGGTGAAGGAACGCCATCAGCAGAAATATACTTGATATTGTAAGTCGTGCCCATTGTTGGGCCAGTTAGGTGTACCTGTTCAGCCGGCTTTTCACAACCCGCTAAAACCAATAGAGAAGCAAATGCAACAAGCCACTTTTTCACTTGTTAACTCCTATTGTCGTGTATTAAATGGATAGAGGGAATGAGACTAAAGCCAATCAACCTTGCCTCTATCAATTCGGAAAACCGAAAAAGAAATGGCTGACTCAATCGAGCCAGCCATAGATTCAATCACTTAGGTAGATTAACCACCGAAGTCATCCAGTAGGATGTTTTCATCCTCTACACCTAGATCTTTCAGCATGCCGATAACAGCAGCGTTCATCATCGGTGGACCACACATGTAGTACTCACAATCTTCAGGCGCTTCATGGTCCTTCAGGTAGTTTTCGTACAGTACGTTGTGGATGAAGCCTGTGTAACCATCCCAGTTATCTTCTGGCATAGGATCAGACAGTGCACAGTGCCATACGAAGTTGTCGTTTTCAGCTGCTAGGCCATCGAAATCTTCTACGTAGAACATTTCGCGCTTCGAACGGGCACCGTACCAGAAAGACATCTTACGCTTAGACTTCAGACGCTTAAGTTGGTCGAAGATATGCGAACGCATTGGCGCCATACCCGCACCACCACCAACGAAGACCATCTCGTTGTCTGTGTCTTTCGCGAAGAACTCACCAAATGGACCAGAAATAGTACACTTGTCGCCTTCTTTAAGAGACCAGATAAACGAAGACATGATACCAGGTGGTACATCAGGATTATTAGGCGGCGGCGTAGCGATACGCACGTTTAGCATAATAATGCCTTCTTCTTCAGGGTAGTTAGCCATTGAGTAAGCACGGATTGTTTCTTCACTTACCTTAGACTCGTAGCGGAACAGGTTAAACTTGTCCCAATCTTCACGGTACTCTTCTGGTACGTCGAAGTCAGCGTATTTCACGTGGTGAGCAGGCGCTTCAATCTGGATGTAACCACCAGCACGGAAAGGTACTGATTCGCCATCTGGAATTTGTAGCTTAAGCTCTTTGATGAATGTCGCTTTGTTATCGTTAGAGATAACAGAACATTCCCACTTCTTAACGCCGAAGATCTCTTCAGGAAGTTCGATGTCCATGTCAGTTTTCATTGCAACCTGACACGCTAGACGCTCACCTTCACGTGCTTCACCTTTAGTAATATGGTCAAGCTCGGTTGGTAGGATGTCACCACCACCTGATTTAACTTTTACGCGACACTGACCACAAGAGCCACCGCCACCACAAGCAGAAGATACGAATACGCCAGCACCAGCTAGAGCACTCAGAAGCTTACCGCCTGGTTGTGTAACGATAGCAAGCGAGTCGTCACCGTTCACAGAAATTGTAATGTCACCTGTTGGCACAAGCTTAGACTTAGCGAAAAGAATCACTAGTACTAGCGCAAGTACGATCAGAGTAAACATCACTACACCAAGAATAATGTCCATTGACTATTCCTTAATTGTTGCGGTTTACCCGACTTACAGTTGAACACCAGAGAAAGACATAAAGCCTAACGCCATAAGACCTACAGTGATGAACGTGATACCAAGACCACGTAGACCAGGAGGTACGTCAGAGTACTTCATCTTCTCACGGATACCTGCAAGAGCGACGATAGCTAGCATCCAGCCCACACCAGAACCGAAACCGTAAACAACAGATTCAGCAAAGTTGTAGTCACGCTGTACCATGAAAGATACACCACCGAAGATTGCACAGTTTACTGTGATCAGCGGTAGGAAGATGCCTAGTGCGTTGTACAGAGGTGGGAAGAAGCGGTCTAGAACCATTTCTAGAATCTGTACAAGTGCCGCGATTACACCGATAAAGGTGATGAAGTTTAGGAAGCTAAGATCAACACCTTCAACTAAAGCGTTCTCTTTTAGTACTAGGTTGTAAACTAGGTTGTTTACTGGAACAGCGATGGTTAGTACTACTACTACCGCTACACCCAGACCAAATGAAGTCTTAACTTTCTTAGATACGGCAAGGAATGTACACATACCTAAGAAGAAAGACAGAGCCATGTTTTCGATGAAAATCGATTTAACTAACAGACTAATGTAATGTTCCATGACGTCCTTACTCCTTCGCTTCTACTTGTTCTGGTTTCAGAATACGGATTGCCCAGATTAGGAAGCCGATTAGGAAGAATGCAGACGGTGCGAGTAGCATCAGACCGTTTGGCTGGTACCAACCACCGTTGCTCACTAGAGGAAGTACTTCCATGCCGAACAGTTTGCCTGAGCCAAACAGTTCACGGAAGAAACCAACAGTGATAAGAACGAAACCGTAACCAAGACCGTTACCAATACCGTCGATTAGAGATGGTAGTGGCGCAGACTTCATTGCGAATGCTTCAGCACGACCCATTACGATACAGTTCGTGATGATCAGACCTACGAATACAGATAGCTGTTTAGAGATATCGTATAGGTAAGCTTTCAGCACTTGGTCTACCACGATTACTAGAGATGCGATGATCGCCATCTGAACGATGATACGCACACTGTTAGGAATGTGGTTACGGATTAGAGATACACAGAAGTTAGACAGCGCAGTTACGAAGATAACCGCTAGAGTCATAACGAATGCAGTCTCTAGTTTAGTTGTTACTGCAAGAGCAGAACATACACCAAGAACCTGTAGCGCGATTGGGTTGTTATCCAATACTGGCGCTAAGATGCTCTTTTTAATGTTTTGTGCGCTAGACATTAGTTCAGACCTCCGTCACGAACTTTTGCTAGGAATGGACCAAAGCCCATATCGCCTAACCAGAAATCAAATGTGCCTTGAACACCGTTACCAGTTAGTGTTGCACCAGAAAGACCGTCGATACCATGCTCAGAACCTTGCGGAGCGCCACCTTTAACAATCTTGATTGCAGGCTTGTGGTTTTCATCGAACAGTTTCTTGCCAACCCACTGAGCACGCCATGTTGGGTTCTCAACTTCACCACCAAGTCCAGGAGTTTCACCCTGCTCGTAGTAAGTGATACCTGACACAGTGTTACCGTCAGTTTCAACTGCAACGAAAGCGTACATCATTGACCATAGACCAGTACCGTGTACTGGAAGGATGATCTTAGATACTTCATCGCCTTGCTTCACTAGGTATACAACACCAGTGTTTGCACGACGTAGGATCTTCGCTTTATCTTCTTCAGCCGTTAGCTTGATAGATTCAGCAGGATCTTTAGCCGCTTTACGTTGGTCGTAAGTTGCTGCGTCACCATCAAGGAAATCACCTGTGTTGAAGTCAACTAGACGCGGTTCAATGTACTGGGCAAACAACTCAGGTACTTTCTTACCTTCAGCGTCAATGCCAGCAACTTCAACGATCTTAGTTTGCTTATCTAGTACAGCGTTAGCTTTTTGCTTATCGCGTAGACCCACGGCTGCTGTTGAAACGATGATTGAACAAACAAGGCTCAACCCGATAACAACACCCAGCGTCTTTTTAATGCTGTCGTTATTACTTGCCATAGCGTGCTTGTCTCCGCTTGATGTTCTTCTCGATAACTACATGGTCGAACAGAGGTGCAAACAGGTTCGCGAATAGAATCGCCAGCATCATACCTTCTGGGTACGCTGGGTTAACTACACGAATCAGTACACACATCACGCCAATTAGCGCGCCATACCACCACTTACCTTTGTTGGTAAATGAAGCGGATACAGGGTCTGTTGCCATAAAGAACATACCGAATGCAAAGCCACCAAGAACTAGGTGCCAGTGCCATGGCATGTTGAACATTGGGTTAGTATCAGAGCCGATTACGTTAAACAGCGTTGCTGTTGCAATCATACCGATCATCACACCAGCAATGATGCGCCAAGAAGCGATTCGCATGTAAACGATCATCGCTGCGCCAATCATAAGTGCAAGTGTTGATACTTCACCAATAGAGCCAGGAATGTTACCGATGAATGCGTCCATCCAAGTGATTGGAGCGCCAGTTACTGTATTCACTAGTGCACCGTTACCACCTTGTGCCCATTGGCTAAGCGCCGTTGCACCAGAGAAGCCGTCAGCTGCAGTCCAAACTACGTCACCCGAGATTTGCGCTGGGTAAGCAAAGAATAGGAAAGCACGGCCAGCAAGTGCTGGGTTTAGGAAGTTACGACCTGTACCACCGAAGATCTCTTTAGCAACAACAACACCGAAGGTAATACCTAGCGCTGCTTGCCATAGAGGTAGCGTTGGTGGAACGATAAGTGCAAACAGGATAGAAGTAACAAAGAAACCTTCGTTAACTTCGTGCTTACGCACCATACAGAACAACACTTCCCAAAAACCACCGACGATAAATACCGTTGCGTAGATAGGTAGGAAGTAAGTCGCACCTAATAGCATTTTACTGCCAATGCCGGCTTCTGCACCTAACGTGCCGCCCAACATTTCGGTTAACCAGTAATGCCAGTTACCTGCAACTACAGCTGCAAGTTGCTCACCAGCATACATGTGGTTAAGCGCTGCGATAGCTTGGCCACCCGCGTTGTACATACCCCAGAACATCGCTGGGAACACCGCGAACCAAACCATGATCATGATACGTTTTAGGTCAACGCTATCACGAACGTGTGAGCTCTTCTTTGTAATTAGACCAGGTGTGTAGAAAACTGTCGCGACAGCTTCGTACAGAGCAAACCATTTTTCATGTTTGCCGCCTGGCTCAAAGTGATGCTCGATGTCTTCAAGAAACTTTTTAAGAGCCATGAAAATTACCCTTCCTTCTCGATTTTATCTAGGCATTCACGAAGTAGTTCACCGTACTCGTACTTACCAGGACAAACAAAGGTACACAATGCTACGTCTTCTTCATCTAGCTCTAGTACACCTAGTGCCGCTGCACTGTCAGTATCACCAGCACATAGATCGCGAAGGAGCAAAGTAGGTTCCATATCTAGCGGCATTACGCGCTCGTAATTGCCGATTGGAACCATAGAACGATCACTACCATTAGTCGTTGTTGTCATGTTGAACAACTGACCTTTAAAGATGTGACCAAGGAATGAGCGAGTTACCGAGAACTTGTTCTTACCAGGCATTGCCCAGCCAAACAGTTCCTTCTCACGGCCTTCACGTAATACAGAAACCTGTACGTGGTAACGACCAAGGTAAGCGTGAGGACCAGTTGCATGAGTACCAGTTAGTACTGAACCGGAAATCACACGAACTTCACCAGGCATCAACTCGTTGTCCGTGATGTCTTCTAGGCTAGCACCTAGAGTCGTACGAACAAGACGAGGGTTGTTCACTACTGGACCAGCCAGAGAAACAACGCGATCAGTGTAAAGTTCACCAGTTAGGAACAACTGACCAAACGCAATAACGTCTTGGTAGTTGATGCTCCACGCCACATTCTCTGCATTTACTGGGTATAGGAAATGCATGTGGGTGCCAGCAAGACCTGCTGGGTGAGGGCCATCAAATACATGCTCTTCAACGTTAGATTGAGAAGAACGAGGAAGACTTTCGCCTGATTTACATACGTAAACCTTGCCATCAGTCAGAGTTGAAAGCACATCTAAACCGGCAACGAACGCTTCTTGTTGTTCATTGATGATCAACTCAGGCTGTGCCGCTAGTGGATTAGTATCCATAGCAGTTACGAAGATAGCCTGTGTAGAAGACTCAATTGCTGGAACCTTGCTGAACGGACGAGTACGTAAAGCAGTCCAAAGACCTGAATCAACTAACTGAGTTTTCACCGCTTCACGGTCAAGACTTGCTAGTTGGCCAGCTTCAAACTTATCGAACGTTACCTGCTCTTCGCCTGCCACTTCAATCACAACAGATTGAAGGACACGCTTAGCGCCACGGTTAATTTCGATCACTTTACCAGCTGCTGGTGAAGTAAATTTCACCCCAGGATTCTTCTTGTCTTCAAAAAGAACTTGAGCTTTCTTTACTTCATCGCCTACGCGGACATGCATAGTAGGACGCATGCCGACGTACTCTTCGCCAAGCAAGGCGACTTTTTTGATGGTCTTACCATCATTAATCACCTGGGTAGGAGTTCCTGCGATAGGCAGGTCCAAACCCTTCTTTATTGTAATCATACGCACTTGCACTACTTTTATCGGGAAAAAGATTCTTTGATTGCGTAACTTTTAGACACGACACTAGTGTCCGGTTTTGGTATCGTTTCAAACACCAAAATCGCAACATCCTATTAAAAACCTCGCTACAAGAAAACGGCGAGATTTATCAGGTGCGATAGTCTAGCATCTTTTGGGAAGTTGATGCCATGACCAATGCAGGTAATAAGGTAGATATTTCGAAGGATTTGAGTTTAAAAGGCTAAGGAATAGTCATAACTTTGAGCCATCGCACAAACCCCAATATACACAAACTGAGCAATGTTTCTATCCATTCATATCGTGAAACATTCTGAATTAAAACTAATCGGGCAGTTTATTTGTTTATACATTGTTAACACATGTACGCTGAACTGCCACTAAAAAGGCAGCTCTCGCTGCCCTTCTATCTCTCTACTTTGAACCACCTAAGCACATTGGGCTATCAGGTGCTAAACCGTTCTGCTCTTTCCATTCAGAGCTTGTGTAAGTGTGAATCGAAAGAGCATGGATATGATTGGCTAACTCATCTGCGAGCACTTGGTTGACAAGTCGATGACGGCCGATCAATCGAACGCCTTCAAATTTCTCACTCACGATGATCACTTTGAAGTGACTTTCTGAACCTGGAGCAACATTGTGCATGTAGCTTTCATTAATAACTTTAAGGTACTCAGGCTCAAATTCTGTATGCAGTTTGGTTTCAATCACTTCTTCCAGCATTGTGTGTCACCATCTAATTATGAACAGTGTTAAAGAACAGATAATAATCGTACTCACCGTAAAGCAAAAGGTTTTAGTTTCCTGTTTGCCTAGCATCTGCGACAATTTAACCACTGTTTATTAGCTAATTACTCAATTATGAAAACTGAGCTTACGTTACATCAGCGCACCCTTTCTCTCCATCGATTCCCTAAACGAAACAACGAAACCCTTCAAGCATGGGATGCTGGCGACGAATATCTCATCAATCATGTTGAAGAATTAGCTCTTGCTCATGGCCAGAATGTATTGATTCTTAATGATCATTTTGGCGCATTAAGTTGTTGGTTCTCACAAAGACACCAGGTGACGATGATGAGTGACTCATTCATTTCTCATCAAGCAACTTTGGTCAATCTAGAACAAAATCAATGCGACCCAATCACAATGGCCTCAACGTTTGATCCGATTCCTAAAGATGTTGATCTTGTTTTGATGCAATTGCCAAAAAGTAATCGTCATCTCATCTGGCTGTTAACGCAATTAAGGCTCGCTCTACCCGCCGATGTGCCCGTTATTGCGGTTAACAAAGCCAAAGAGATCCATACCTCGACGTTAAAACTGTTCGAGAAATATTTGGGGGCGACGACAACGTCCCTAGCTTGGAAAAAACATCGCTTAGTCTTCGCCAACGCCAATTCACCAAAGGCTTTGGATGTTGAGCCATTTACCTCGTGGCAAATCGAGGAACACGATATTCAGCTTGATAACTTACCAAACGTTTATTCCGGAGAGAGTCTCGATCTCGGCGCCCGTTTTATGTTGCCTAATCTACCGACAGGACTTGGCAACAAGCGAGTGATTGATCTCGGCTGTGGCAATGGGGTGTTGTCCGTGAAGCTTGCGCAGCTCAATCCTGACATCACGCTGACCTGTGTTGACGAAAGCTTTATGGCAATACACTCAGCGCAGCGTAATCTAGATAGGAATGTTCCAAACGGCACAAATGCCAAATGTCTAACCAACAACTGTTTAGATGGATTTGAAGCCCACAGCGCCGATCTTGTCGTTTGCAATCCACCTTTTCATCAACAACAAGCCATTACCGATCATATCGCTTGGCAAATGTTCTGTGATGCAAAGCATGTTCTCAGTACTGGTGGGCAATTATTAGTTATCGGTAACCGTCACCTCGGCTACGATGGAAAATTAGCAAGGCTGTTTGGTAAGTCGAACGTTAAGCAAGTTGCGGCAAACAAGAAATTTGTTATTTTACAAGCAACTAAATAGTTCACTATCCTAACTCTAGGATTATAGAGTTTCGAATAAAGGAAATTACAATGAGAAAACTGGTTTTAGCCGCATCAATGGCACTTCTCACTGCGTGCGCAGCTCCTCAACAAGAACAGATCAACTTTATGCCAAAAGCGGTATTGAGTAATGGTGATCTCGTTCAAGATGCGACATTTAGCTTGACCAGCAAGGATGTTCGCTCAGCACAATACGTCGCACTCGTTGACAGTGGCCGTTCTAACATTGAACCGATTCATTCAAAGCAGAACGTACGTATTTCGATCGAAAATGCCCTACTCGAACAGTTCCAGTCACAAGGGTTTAGAAACACAGTAACCAGCGAAAACAGCATTCAAATTGAAGTGCAAGAAGCGTTGGTATCGGTAAAACACACCATCATGGAAAACGAAATGGATGGTAAAGTGGTGATCGAAATTACCGCTGAAAACCCACAAGGCAAATTAGTTAAGACATACACGGGGACTGCGAAGCGTACTGGCGCGTTGAGTGCGTCTAACGAAGATATCGAAGTCGTTCTTTCTGATGTCGTCAACCTAGTGTTACAAGAAGTGGCGAATGATCGTGAGCTGCAAAACTACATGCAGGAGCGTTTCTAATGGGTAAATTTGCAATAGCCTCTTTAGCGCTTTTTACCAGCTTGGCGTTTGCTGGCCCTAAAGTCGAATTTGGTACCACAATGGGGTCGTTTACCATTGAACTGAACGAAGAACGAGCACCAATTACAGTAAAGAACTTTATTCGTTACGTTGAAGATGGCAGCTATGTCGGTACTCAATTCCACCGCGTTATCCCAGGCTTTATGGCTCAAGGTGGTGGTTTTGATAAAGAGATGAACATGGTGCCAACGTACGCACCAATTAAAAACGAAGCGTCAAACGGTTTGAAGAACCGAGCGGCTACCGTTGCAATGGCTCGTACCAACGATCCAAATTCGGCCACTCGCCAATTCTTCATTAATTTCGTCGACAACAACTTCCTCGACTATGATCAACGCCCACCGGGTTACGCCGTATTTGGCAAAGTCACTGACGGGTTCAATATTATTCAAGACATGAGCCAAAAACGCACTCATTCGGTTGGACGTTATCGTGATGTACCTGTTGAACCTATCATCATCACCAGCGCAACTCTCATTCGTTAAGCTCTCACAAAAGATAGGCTCTCGATAATCCTGAGCCTATCCACTCTACATTCTTAAAAGGAATTGCGTATGTCTTCTGGCTCCCCTTCCATGACTTGGCGAGAAACCATTCAAAGCTATATGGACAAGCGGCTACTTTGGGTGTTTATGCTCGGCTGTTCGAGTGGCTTCCCCTGGGTACTTATTGGTTCAAACATGTCAGGCTGGCTGAAAGATGCCGGATTAACTCGCGCAGCAATTGGCTACTTTGGCAGTGTGTTTGCCGTTTATGCCATTAACTTTCTTTGGGCTCCACTTGTCGACCGTGTCCGCTTACCTCTTTTACACTCCTTTTTAGGTCAACGTCGTAGCTGGATTTTCTTGTGTCAATCTATCGTTCTGGTTTGCACACTCTTTATTGCTGGTGTCGATCCTTCTCAGAACTTAATGCTAACGTCGATGCTTGCACTTGGCATTGCGATCTCTTCTGCGACCCAAGATATTGCCATTGACGCTTTTCGTATCGATAGTTTCCCAAAATCTGAGCCTTCAAAATTGCCTCAAGCCTCTGCCATGGCGGTAGTTGGGTGGTGGACAGGCTATTCGCTGCCAGGTTACATCGCCTTTATTAATGCAGATGCGATCGGTTGGAATGGTGTTTACTACGGCATGGCGGCCATTGTTGGTTTACTGATGATCTTTACGCTTCTAGTTGGCGAACCGAAGACCCATCGCGCGTCGCTGCAAGCAGAAGCAGAGAAACGTCATAGCCAAGTTGTTGGGAATAAAGTGCTTGCATGGATCACCGTAACGGTTGTCGAACCTTTCCTTGATTTCTTTAAGAGAAATGGTTTTCGTGTGGCTCTCACTCTGTTGTTGTTTGTTTTCCTATTTAAAATTGGCGAAGCATTCCTTGGTCGTATGTCGATCACCTTCTATAAAGAGATCGGTTTCTCCAACGAGCAAATCGGCTACTATTCGAAACTGATCGGCTGGGGACTCACCATTCTATTCACATTGATCGGCAGTATGGTCAACGTGAAGTTCGGAATTGTCCGTGGTTTGATGATTGGTGGTATCGCAATGGCATCAAGCAATCTCATGTTTGCTTGGATGGCGAAAGTTGGACCGAATGAACAGCTCTTCTTAGCGACCTTAGTCGTGGATAACTTTACCTCTGCATTTTCGACCGTGGCGTTTGTCTCCTTCCTGACCGTGGTAACAGGACAAGCCTTCTCGGCAACACAGTATGCCTTGCTTGCTTCACTCGGTAACTTTGGCCGAACAACTCTCGCCTCTTTCTCTGGTGAATTGGTCGATTACCTCAATGATTGGTCAATGTTCTTTATCTTGACCGCGGTAATGGTCATTCCAAGTTTGTTAATGCTCTACTCGCTGCGACACTATTTCTCGGACATGTTGGATAAAGCACGCAAGCGTGACGCCGAAGAGTCGGCGCAAAGGGAAACAACCGAATCATAAACGTAAAAAAGGCTTGGATCTCCAAGCCTTTTTCTTATTCGTAACGAATGATTACGGGTACATCCCCTTGCCGAACATGTTAAACAGACGCGCGACGCCTTGAGTGAATATCATTGGCTCGGTAAGCACAGCCAAGCATAAACAATCTTCCCCTGGTTTAGTAAATGGGCTGTGTTTGATGGAAGCATCCTTAACTAGATAGTCCCCCACTTCGTAGTGACCATCTTCATCACTAAAGCCCCCATGTAAGACTAGGGTGGACTCAATGCCTTTGTGCGTATGTTGAGGGATTTGAACGTCTTCAGCAATGTACATCAAATTGACTCGACATGAATCTGCGATCTCTATCGGCGCACTAAACACTTTACCGCCGTAGCTTTTCCAATCACCAATTTGGTCACTAAAACGTCCTAGAGCTCTTGGCAGCATAAACGTCTTGTTATTTACAGTGATCGGTTTTGCTTGCTGTGGCGCACGGAATGGTTCGCTGTTTTGCTCTAACGTCACAATTTGAGCGAACATGTCATCAAAGTTGTCTGGGGTTTGCTCAATCGGAGCGTGACTCAGTGCTTCACCACACTGCTGCTCTGCAAGCGCAACTTTGCGTTTGCACTGCGGGCAAGACTCTAGGTGTATAGCAACGGTAAACGCCGTCACGTCGTCCAACGAACCTTCAACGTAGGCTTGTAAAATATCGCTTTGTGGGTGATAACTCATAACTTATCCGCCTCTATTGAAATTCGTAGTTTTTCGACAGCAAGTCTAAGTCGTGACTTTACTGTCCCCAAAGGTATATCAAGCATGTCCGCAACCTGCTGATGGGGCAAGTCTTCCAGGTAGACCGCTTGTACCACCTTTCTTTGTGCTTCAGGCAAAGTATCGAGGAACTTAACCACCTGCTCTTTCATCCTGTCAGCTTCGGGAGAGTAATGCTCTACCATATCAGGCGGGCAATAATCATTTGGCCAAATATCTTCTGAGTGAATATGCTGATCACGTCCTTTTTGTCGGCGTAACATATCAAAACAGAGATTCCTCGCTATAGTAAAAATCCATGTAGATAAAGAGCTTTTATCGCTGTTAAACAGAGCACTTTTCTGCCAGACCGTGGCGAGCGTTTCCTGCACCATCTCCATAGCGACTTGCTCATTACCGACATGGCGATAAGTGAACTGCTTCAAGCGAGGAGAAAAGTGTGTAAAAACTAATGCGAACGCCTTCTTGTCTTGTTGTTTAACGCGCTCCATACACGAAGCCCAATCGGATTTCGAAAAGTTTTGCGTATCCACGTTGCTCATTCGACTGTCCTTTGCACCCTTAAGATTCACTTTGTACGTTAAAGCCGAGTGTCGAGATCACTTTGCTCGTCATTTATTAACGCTCGGCTCAAGTACTCTATTGTTACCGTACAATCTAACTCTAATGCAAGGAGATCAAATTGCTTATTTGACAAGGGGAGAATTTCTAACCAACGCTGGCTAACCCAACATTCATCATCAAAAAATTTCTGGTCGTACAGCTCATCTAACTGTTCAAACTGAGCATAAACTTGCTGCAGTTGCTGACTGAGCGAGGCACCCTGCTTTGAAAGCGGCGTTAAAGGCCAGTTTGCCAACGGTTCTATCTTTGCAAAGCGCAACCCGTCGTGCTCTGTTCTCACTTTTCGTATCATGAAACGATGAAGACCAGTGACAGTAATACCCAATAAACCATCGTCCAACTGCTCAAAGTCGACGATTTTGACCAAGGTACCGCCTACTGACAACTCACTGTTCTCTGCGCTCGCCTGCTTTTGGAACAAGCAGATACCAAACGTGCCATCGCCTTTCAACGCCTCAACGACCAACCGTTTGTACCTTGCTTCAAACACCCTTAAGCGCATTTTACCTTCGGGTAAAACTATAGAACTTAGCGGGAACAGCATTACTTCTTGCATCAACTTAATTCCTGTAAACATTTTAATTACAGGTACGCAACGAATTTAGGAAAGATCAGAGAAACAATCAATTGAACATGTGATAACCATCAAATAAAAGTGAAGCGTTTGCGTAATCGTTACCCCTAACATTTTTTATGCAACTAAAATTTAGTTCCGTTACATTGTAATTTTTAACTTGTTAATGAGATCTAGATCGCTAGTTTTAGATTTTTTTACATGTGTTGCACATGGCTTTTGAGATTTTTATCGATATTATGCAGCCCTATAAAGCACAACAAAGAGTGTGCACTTAAACAAATATCCAATGAATAATTGAATTAACAAACATAGAGAGTTCCACTATGCGTAAATCACTTCTAGCTCTTGGTGTTGTGGCAGCAGTATCAGCAGTACCAGCTCAAGCAGAGTATCTTTTCGGTTTTGGTAGCATGTATGCCGACTATCAAGTATGGGATCATGGTATTGGTAACGATGATGATAACTTCGGCGGTGAAATCTCAGATCGCAACCAAGCGGTAATCGGTATCGAAGGCGGTGCAGTATTCGATTGGGGCCAAATCTACGGCTTCTACGATTACGAAGGTGTTGATCGTGCTGGTGATGACCGTGGTGCATCAACCAAAGGTACTATCCACTACAACCTAACCGAATCAGGCGTATCGCTTTACGCTCAGGTTTACAACACTGACGCTGACGGTTCTGGTTTCCATGAACAAAACCGTGTTCTAGGTCTTGGTTACACAGGCCTTAAAGGTGACAACTGGGGCTTCACTCCATTCTTGGGAGCTCACCAGATCAACAGTGGTGACATCAGCGGCAACAATGGCGGTATGCTAGGTTGGGTTGGTTACTACAACACTGACATCGCGGGTCAGAACTTTACTTTCTCTACATGGGGTGAATATGAATTCGCTCGTAACGATGAGTATTCTGACGTACAAGGTGGCGATTACGGTCTTAACGGTAGCGTAAACGCAATGTGGAACTTCCACAAAGATTGGTCTGCTGGCGTTCTTTACCGCTACACAGTGAACAAGCTAGCTCGCGAAGGTTACGAAGATCTAGTAATCTACCGCGTTCAGTACAACTTCTAATTCTAGAAGTCTACGAATGTTAAATGGCACCTTCGGGTGCCATTTTTATTGGCTTTCTCTTTTGATCACTTTATCCTCTTGGCCATCCCCTCTATTGCCAGAGAATTAAGATGAATATCGTAGTATTAGGCCCAGGTGCCATTGGTTCGCTATGGGCGTATTCTTTACATCAGGCTGGGCATACCGTCGCCCTTTACTCCAAGCAAGAGCATGACAAGCTACCCCTTCAGCTTGATAACAACACTCCGATTACTCTGGCAAATAACCAACCAGTCACCCTTCAAAACGCCGATGTACTGCTTGTGACCGTTAAAGCTCCACAAGTCATCCCCGCACTTGAGGTACTGCGAAGCGACCTTCATCCAGATTGTATTGTGGTACTGATGCATAACGGGATGGGAACCGCCGAGATAGTTGCATCACGTCTACCGAATAACCCTCTTGTACTGGCAACCACGACACATGGAGCTCTGCGCCAATCACGCCATCAGGTGTTGCATACGGGGCAAGGCAGCACTCAGTTAGGAGGCTATAATTCGAAAGGCAATCAATGCGATTTTCTTCAACAGGTCTTTGCTCACGCCTTACCCGATGTCTACTGGAACGAAAATATTCTTGACGCATTATGGTTAAAACTGGCGATCAACTGCGCAATCAACCCGTTGACCGCGATTCATCAAGTCAAAAATGGCCAGCTTGCAGACGAGGCATTCCAGCCCACTTTGCACCAGTTGTTGGATGAAGTACATCGAGTGATGACTTGTGAAGGGCTAACGCTTTCCCGCAACGAGCTCGATACGCATGTATATAATGTGATTCAGGCGACCGCGGAAAATCGATCATCGATGCATCAAGATATTTACCATCATCGACCAAGCGAGATCGACTTTATTACTGGTTATTTAATACAAAGAGCGCGCGACCACCAGCTGGATGTACCTAGCAACGAGGCGCTTTATCAACAAATCAAACGAATCGAAAAAAGTTGGACATCATGAACAAGAAAGTACTGATCCCTATCGCACCCGGCACCGAAGAGATGGAAGCGGTAACCATCATAGATATGATGGTCCGAGCGGGCTATGACGTAGTTTTGGCGAGTGCCGATTTTGATGGCCAATTAACCATGAAAGCTTCTCGCGGTGTAACCCTAACCGCAGAGTGTAAGTTAGTCGATGTTGCCGATGACGAGTTTGACGCCGTGATCCTTCCCGGTGGCGTTGAAGGCTCAGAAACCTTTCGCGACAGCACGGTATTGGTCGAAATTGTTCGTCAACAAATGTATGAAGGCAAACTGGTCGCGGCCATCTGTGCAGCGCCAGCTATAGTTCTGCTGCACCACAACCTCTACACAGAAGCTTTGATGACGTGCCACCCAAGCTTTCAAGAGCAGATTGCCGAGAAGTACCGCCGTGTTAAACGCGTGACTTACGACATCAATCACAACCTACTCACAAGCCAAGGCCCTGGAACTGCCCTTGAGTTCGCGATGGAAATCATCATTAACCTCTCAGGCAAAGGGCACGCTTGGACCGTTGCAGAGCCAATGGTAACCATTCCAACCTTGCAATATCACAAACTGGGTGATGAAGATGTTTGATGCACAGCTTGTCGCAAAGCAGTTTCCGGCTTTAACACAAACCATTAACGATCAACGTTTAGTCTATTTAGACAGTGCCGCCACGACTCAAAAACCGAAATGCGTGATTGAGGCCATCAGCCAATACTATGAGCGACAAAATGCGAACGTGCATCGCGGAAGTCATCGTCTAACGGCTGAAGCCACCTCACAGTTTGAGGCCGCACGCGAAAGAGTTGCTCGCTTTATCGGCGCAGCCTCGCCAAACGAAGTAATATGGACTCGCGGTGCGACAGAAGCGCTCAACTTGATCGCCCAAACTTACGCAAGAAATACGCTTAAACCCGGTGACGAAATACTGGTCGGGGAAATGGAGCATCATGCCAACATTGTTCCTTGGCAAATTGTCGCACAGCAAACTGGCGCAACGGTCGTCAAGATTCCAATGACCAATGACTGTCAGTTGGGCATGGCTGAGTTCGAAAAGCAGTTAAGCAGCAAGACGAAAATTGTCGCTGTAGCGCATATCACCAATGTCACGGGTACCCGTCAGCCCATTGAAGCTATTATCCAGCGGGCACATAAAGTAGGTGCCGTGGTCGTGGTAGACGGCGCTCAAGGGATAGTTCATGAGCAGCTAGATATGACTGCTCTGAATGCGGATTTTTATGTCTTCTCAGGCCATAAATTGTATGCCCCTGCAGGAATCGGCGTTTTATATGGAAAGATGTCGCTATTAGAAGCAATGCCGCCGTGGCATGGTGGAGGCAAGATGGTTGAAAAGGTCTCTTTTTCTGGCACCACCTTCACCCAAGTACCAGGGAAGTTCGAAGCAGGTACGCCGAATGTCGCCGGTGCCATTGCCCTCGCAACCGCAATTGATTGGTATACACAGTTCGATCATTCCACGGTCGAACACCATGTCCATGATTTGGTCAGTAAGACATACCAAGCGTTGAATAGCATCGACGATGTGACGATTCTGGGATATCAACCGGACGCATCAGTGCTGTCTTTCGTCATTGAAGGGGTTCATCATCAAGATGTAGCGACCCTACTCGATCAACAAGGCATTGCCGTTCGAGCGGGTAACCATTGCGCTCACCCGTTGATGGATGCACTTGGCGTGAAAGGGACTATCCGAGCATCATTCGCCATCTACAATACAATGGACGATGTAAAGCGTTTGGTCGCCGCCGTTGAGAAAGCCGTTGATATGCTTTAACTCAAGATAAGGGTTGATGTATATGACGCATCAACCCTTGCCCTCACTTCGCCATGTCTCGTCTATAGCTCATCAAACGCTTCTATCGCTTCAGAAAGCTTCTTCACTCCATGAATTTGCATGCCCGGGATTCCCCCTTTAGGCATGTTGGCCGCAGGTACAATGGCTTTCTTAAATCCATGCTTAAACGCTTCATTTAAGCGCTCTTGACCACTTGGCACTGGGCGAATTTCCCCCGCTAATCCAACTTCACCAAACACCACGACATCCTTCGGTAGAGGGCGGTCTCTGAAGCTAGAGAGTAACGCCATCACCAATGCTAAGTCTGCACTGGTCTCGGTCACTTTGACCCCACCTACCACATTCACAAAGACATCTTGATCCGCCATCTGCAAACCGCCGTGTTTATGCAGCACAGCAAGTAACAGGGAAAGCCGGTTTTGCTCTAACCCCACAGCAACACGACGAGGGTTTGCCAATTGGGAATAATCGACCAAAGCTTGAATCTCAACCAAGAGTGGACGAGTACCCTCCCAAACGACCATCACAGAGCTGCCGGAAGTCTCCTCCTCACCTCGAGACAAAAAGATAGCCGATGGATTACTCACTTCTTTGAGACCTTGCCCCGTCATGGCAAAAACCCCTAACTCATTGACGGCACCAAAACGGTTTTTATGGCTGCGCATGGTTCTGAAGCGATTATCTGTTCCGCCATCTAAAAGCACCGAGCAGTCAATAATGTGTTCGAGAACCTTTGGTCCTGCCAAAGTGCCATCTTTAGTGACGTGTCCAACAATAAATACAGAGACATTGTTCTGCTTAGCGTAGCGCGTCAGCGCGGTGGCCGACTCTCTTACTTGAGCGACACTGCCCGGTGATGATTGAACGTCAGATACATGCATCACTTGGATAGAGTCGATCACCATAATTTTCGGCTGCTCTTTCTCCGCAATCTGGCAAATTCTATCGACGTTGGTTTCCGATAACATCTTTAAATTGTCTTTTGGTAACCCCAGTCGAGAAGCCCGCATCGCAACTTGCTGCAATGACTCTTCACCGGTGACATAGAGCGTCGGCATATGCGCTGCCAAATAACACATGGTTTGCAACAGCAATGTGGATTTACCCGCGCCAGGGTTACCACCAATCAGTATCGCCGCCCCAGGTACAACACCGCCACCTAATACTCGGTCAAACTCTTTGAACCCACTGGTAAAACGAGGGACTTCCTGCAGATCAATTTCTGACAATGTCTGAACTTGAGTTTCGCCGCTATTGCCCGCATAGCCCGACAATCGTTCGTTGCGCGCCGCCGCTGGAGATGCCGCTAGTCGCACTTCACTGATCGTATTCCATGCCCCACATGCATTGCATTGACCTTGCCAACGAGGGAAATCTGCTCCACAGTCGTTGCATACATATGCTCTTTTCGCCTTAGCCATGTCGCCTCATATTTGTATTTGTGAACTGAGATATTGGTTTGTGCTTAATTTTGCTTGATTCGCGACAACATATCACTAAAGATCTTTATATCAAGGTCGATAGTTTAGGTATGGAGTACTTCAAACAATAAATATGCAGCAGCCTGAAATCCTTTCTATAGCAGAAAGACTTATTCCTGCTTATCACGCGGACGATTTCGAGTTTCTTCTTGGTCAGATGACAGAGGGCGAACCGCCGTCGGTTAAAATCTTGGTCAAAATGGAACTGAACCGCGTTATGGCTCCATGCACTAAGAGTATTGACCTACGTGGACGCGTCAATGGCGAATGCCGAGAATACGAATTAGATGGCCTAAAACACTGGCTCGATGACGTAGCGTTCAACGCCTACCACAAGAATACCCGAAAATTCGGTGGCTACACCGAAGGGGTTTGGGAAGCACTGTGCAACACGCACAACAACTTCCGCGTGATGAAACAACGCGGTCAATCACTGAAAGGCGGCAACACGGCAGAAAGCTCGCCGTTTGAAGTCGAACCCATCAACCTAGGATATGACTTAAAACGTCGTGAAAACCGCTTAAGAATTTGCTCCCAAATCGAAATAAAGCTAGCCAACAAGCAAATTGTTCACGCGGTGACCGTCGATCTCTCCCCCTCAGGCGCAAAATTCAAAGTGCCCTCAGCGTTTGGCTACAAACTTGGGGAAATCGTCAATGTTCGCTTTGTCGAACTAGAGAAAAACAGTGATATCGAAGGCATTCACGATGCCATTCCTTACCGAATTGTGGGTGTAGACGAATCGTACGAGAACGATGCGGTCAAATTTTTACGACTGCTCAAGCTCGATGAGACCAACACACTTAGCATCGTCATTGAGCAGTACCTCAAGAGTGACGCTCAAAAAGCACGTCATGATAATCAAGACAAAATCATCCGCGCACGCTCGCGTGGCTTTGAGCACACCTACCTTAAGCACACTTGTAATCTGCCCGTGTTCTTTAGTGGGGACGAACTCAAACTGGTCTTGATGACAGAGAATAACCACTCGATATGGCAATATTGGCAGGACGAACGAAACCAGCAAACGTTAAGCAGTCTGTTCAATAGTCAGCGAATGGCTAATCTCACTACCCCTGGGATGAAGGGCAGCAATAACGTTCTTTACTCGTTTACGCACGACCACAAAGGTCAGCAACTGTTTTTCTCTATGATGATGCCTGAAGCCTCTCGCGAAGTTCGCCAGTTGTTTTGGCACATTGGAGCCAAAAAAGAGAGTTGGAAAGCGTTCCGTTTATCCGTTTTTGAGCTATCGGAAGAGGAACGTCAAGAGCTATCGGCTCATTCCACTGAGTTGGGGTTAGAACCTAACTGCCTAACCCATTGTGGCATGCTGCAAGAGATATCCGATCATCGTAGTCGCCAAGATTATTTGTTGACCGACAAGCCTCGACTTCCAAGCAGTGAATTAAATCCATTTCGCCACGCTCGTAATCCTAGCTACAACCCGATTTGTTTGTACTTTGATGCTAAGTCTCGTCGAAAAGAGCCAAGGTACCAATTTAAGTCGCCAGTGGAGCTCACCAGCGAAAATGGCGAGAAACTTCAAGGCGCAACATTAGATCTATCAAAGCATGGGGCGAGCATTCAACTTGCAGAGCCTAGTCGAATGAAAGCGGGCGAGCTGTGTAATATCAACTTCAAAGAACTTCAGCTCTATGATAAAAAACTGCCGCTTGATGCTGTGCCTTATAAGGTTATCCGCATTAGTCCTGGTGGCAAGCAGCTTCAACTTGCGATAATTGAAGAAAGCCACACCATGCGTGTCATTGCGTTCTTTGGCAAATTGATATCTCACAACCAAGAAAAATTGATAGCGAAAAAAGAGCTATTGCCAAGCAATAATTTGTTGGAAGGACTGCATGATATTTTGCTCGACAAAGCGGTAAGCGCTCCGGTCTTTGTCGAGAAGAAAGGCAGCAACATGAGGCCAAAAGTGATAGGGGTACACTACCCAATCCCTGCCTATTTGACGCTGTTTGCAAAATTGGGCAACGGGCAAACTTATTCACTAGAGCCTATATACAAGGGGCGTTCTGCTACGCTACTGGCAGAACCTATGAAGCACATTGAAGGTGCCGAGCCCCAATATCACGAGCTCTACTTAAGCGCCGTAAAGTTTGGGACTCGCATTCAATCTGTTGAATCAAAACTGTTAAGTGATTTCAGTGGCATCAAAGAACGGATTGAGTTCATTAAAAATGCGCAGAATATCGGTGAGTTTTATGCGATCAGAATTTGTGGCGCCCCTGTATTTGATCCAATGACCGCATTAGTACGCAAAGATTTGCAAGAACTCTCCCAAATTAGCCTGCACAAAGCACGCAGCTTAGAAAAAGAAATTAACGGCATTATTGGTTACGGTGAACTCACCGACATTACGGAAGAGATCTTAATAAGACTTGAACTGACTCAATAGAAAAAGGCGAGGATTTCCTCGCCTTTTTGTTTATTTGAGTGGAGAAAAGCTGACTCGCTTTTGCTTGACCAAGATCGCGGACAATACGCAGATCAGCCCTCCTAAACCATGATAACGGATCGCTGTTTGAGCCTGCTGTTCAACCTTCGGTTTCGCGTGGTAAGCAACGCCTAAACCCGCTGCCGCCATCATGGTTAAATCGTTGGCACCATCACCGACGGCAATCGTATTATGTAGCTCGATGTCGTATTGCTCTGCCAGTTGAACAAGAATGTCGGCTTTGGTTTGCGCACTCACCACCTCACCAATCACGTTGCCCGTCAATTTGCCATCGACAATCTCCAACTGATTTGACTGAGCATGATCCAGTGAAAGCATCTCTTGCAGATGATCTGAAAAGTAAGTAAATCCACCGGAAGCAATCGCAGTTTTCCAACCGAAGCGTTTAAGCGTTTGAATCAGCTCCGGCAAGTCAGGCATCAGTGGTAAAACAGAACGAACTTGCTCCAAAATGGCTTCATCTGCGCCAGCCAGTTTGCCCACACGCTGGCGAAGACTTTGTTCAAAATCAAGCTCCCCCTGCATCGCGCGTTCGGTTACTTCGGCCACTTCTTCCCCAACACCGGCAAGCTTGGCAATTTCATCAATACACTCAATTTGAATGGCGGTTGAATCCATGTCGAATACAACCAAACCTGGCTTGGATAGATCCGGAATGTCTTGCAGTCGAGCATAATCTAGCTCTAATGCTTGGAGAATCTCTTCATGCTCCGGCGTCAACTGACCTTCCATCAAGGCAACTTCATACTGACCGACTTTCCATACATCGACCACAGAATTGTAGAATCCAGTGAAGAAGTCTATATCTTCAAAGCTTGCAGCAGAAAGATGTGTACTGTAGACAACCCAACCTGCATTGGCTTTATCAAACCGTGTAGAAAGGCGAGTTTCTGGTAAGCGATTGAGAAGAGGAATGTGACGACGAATGGGTAATGTATTAAACCTGTCCATGTTTAGAATCCTTATTAAACCTTGCAACACGTTAACCTATTGCAATTTGAAAGCGCAAGTCTCAATATGTTGATCCGCTTATTTAATGGATATTTTGGTGCCAAATGGACTCATCTCTGTTTTCATTTCGAAACGCAATACGAGCACTTGCCATCCTCTCCTTGGTAGCAATGGTTGCGATTATTGGCGTAAATAGCGTCAAGATCACCAAAGGGAACGAGCAGATCCAACAGAATCAGTTGGAGACTCTCACCCAAATTTTGATTTCCCAAGCCTCTCTATCTGCTGGCGATATGATCGTCGCTCAAGACCAAGAGCGCTTGCTTAAGTTAACTAATCAGTTAGCTAAAGATGCACTTGTGTATGACGCCGCAATCTATGACGCTGAAGGCATTCGTCTCGCCTCGAGTGAGAGTGCCAAGTCTGTACGTCAGATCCTAGGCTTAGATACTCCACTTGAAACGGCACGCATTGGTAAACAGCAGTTAGTCGAACCCATTATTCGCGATAACGTCGTCTTAGGCTTTGTTCGCATCACCTTTGAGACCGGCCGTGTAACTGCCTTTTCTGATCACTACTATAGAAAAAGTGATCGCTATATGTACACCATGGTGGGAATGAGCTTTATCGCAGGCTTGCTGCTAGCTATTGTGATTCGTCGTAAACCCAAATCGAAAAGCGAAAACTTACTGCTCAAAGATATGCAGTAGAAACAAAACAGGGTTGGCATAATACCAACCCTGTTTGATTAAATCGTCGAGAATCAAGGTAAGGAGCTCTCTCCTTCACTCAGCTTGATTATTCTGCATCACCTAACAACACAGAATCTAGCGCGATGATCATCATATCGTTGAACGTTGTTTGACGCTCATCTGACGTGGTTTGCTCGCCTGTTTTGATGTGGTCTGAAACCGTACAGATAGTCAAAGCTTTAGCGCCATACTCAGCACATACGCCGTAGATACCCGCCGCTTCCATCTCTACGCCTACGATGCCGTACTTGTCCATTACGTCGAACATTTCTGGATCTGGCGTGTAGAACAATTCTGCCGAGAACAGGTTACCCACTTTCACTTCAATGCCACGAGCTTTCGCTGCATCTTCTGCCGCGCGAACCATTTTGTAGTCTGCGATAGCCGCAAAGTCATGACCTTTGAAACGAATACGGTTTACTTTAGAATCCGTACACGCGCCCATGCCAATCACAACGTCGCGCACTTTAATATCTTCACTCACCGCACCACAGCTACCGACACGGATAATCTTCTTCACGCCAAAATCTTTAATAAGCTCAGTTGCGTAAATTGAACACGATGGAATACCCATACCGTGGCCCATTACTGATACCTTACGGCCTTTGTAAGTACCCGTGAAACCGTACATGTTACGTACGTCACATACCTGTACAACATCTTCCAGGAACGTTTCTGCAATGTATTTCGCACGTAGTGGATCACCCGGCATTAAAACGACATCAGCGAATGCACCCATTTCTGCGTTGATATGTGGAGTTGCCATGATTTCATTTCCTTTTCTTAATCGGATATAAGTAAGCGATAAACAAAACAATAGAGGGACATGCCCTCTATTGATAGTAACGAATTAGAATTACAGGAAGTTTTTACCGTAATCCATTGGTGAAGTACCAAAGTGGCTTGCTAGCGTCTGACCAATATCAGCAAACGTATCACGAAGACCTAAAGAGCCCGCTGGTACTTTAGCGCCGTAAACAATCACTGGAATATGTTCACGAGTGTGGTCTGTACCTGGCCATGTAGGGTCGCAACCGTGGTCAGCAGTAAGAATTAGCAGATCATCTTCTTCCATCAGCTCCATGACTTCATGGATACGCCCATCAAAGTACTCTAACGCTGCAGCGTAGCCCGCAACATCGCGGCGGTGACCGTAAGCTGAGTCGAAATCAACGAAGTTTGTGAATACGATAGTATTGTCACCCGCTTCTTTGATGGCATCTTTTGTTGCATCAAATAGTGCAGGAATGCCTGTTGCTTTGGTCTTCTTAGTGATACCACAGCCAGCATAAATATCAGAGATCTTACCGATTGAGTGAACTTCACCACCCTTCTCATCAACTAGTTTTTGAAGAATCGTTGCTGATGGCGGCTCAACTGATAGGTCACGACGGTTACCGGTACGTTCAAACTGGCCTTTACCTGGGCCGATGAATGGACGCGCGATAACACGACCAATGTTGTAGTCTTCAAGCTCTTCACGTGCGATTTGACACAGCTCTAATAGGCGGTCTAAACCAAACGTTTCTTCATGACACGCAATTTGGAAAACAGAGTCAGCAGAAGTATAGAAAATTGGCTGCCCCGTCTTCATGTGTTCTTCACCCAAGTCATCAAGAACTTGTGTACCCGACGCATGGCAGTTGCCTAGGAAGCCATCAAGACCTGCACGCTCTAGAATGCGGTCTGTCAGCTCTTTCGGGAAGCTGTTTTCTTTATCAGTGAAGTAGCCCCAGTCGAACAAGACAGGCACGCCTGCAATTTCCCAGTGGCCTGATGGAGTATCTTTACCAGAAGAAAGCTCAGCCGCGTGGCCGTAAGCACCGATAATTTCCGCGTCAGCGTCAAGGCCAGGTGCAAAGCTACCTGTTGACTCTTTGTGCGCCATCGCAAGACCCAGTTTAGATAGGTTAGGTAGCTTGAGTGCGCCGCTACGATCCGCATTGTCAGCCAAGCCTTTGTCACACTGCTCAGCGATATGACCTAGCGTGTCTGAACCCACATCACCAAAATCTTTCGCATCAGCCGTTGCGCCAATACCAAATGAGTCTAAGACTAAAATAAATGCTCTTTTCATTGCTCTCTTCCTATAACTGGCCGAGAACAAGTGCTCAATCGACCAATCTAATTGTAATTATTTAACCCAGCCTAGTAGAAGTTGCAGCAGACACAAGAAAGCTGCTGCAGCTTCACGTATGACAAGATTACAAATCTTCTGCGCGAATCTGACGATACA
Organism: Vibrio sp. MarTm2; assembly: GCF_027587055.1. Classification (NCBI taxonomy): domain Bacteria; kingdom Pseudomonadati; phylum Pseudomonadota; class Gammaproteobacteria; order Vibrionales; family Vibrionaceae; genus Vibrio; species Vibrio sp. MarTm2. Next base: position 775,346 of record NZ_JAPPTK010000001.1, read on the forward strand.
CTTCTGGCGTTGGCGTATATTCACCACCGATTGTAATCGCCGCTTTCAGTGCGTTAGCCGCTTCTTGCCACTGCTCTTCATTACGAGCGTGGATGACCGCTAAAGGCTTGTCACTAGACGCTTGTTCACCCAAGCGAATAAAGCCATCAAAACCAACAGCGTAGTCAATTTCGTCGGTTGCTACGCGGCGACCACCACCCATAGCCACAACAGCCATACCGATCGCACGAGTATCCATTGCTGAAACGACACCAGATTCATCAGCAAATACTGGCTTGATGATCTCTGCTTTTTCTAGGTAGTTATCGTAGTTTTCAACGAAATCTACTGGACCACCAAGACCTGCAACCATCTTACCGAAGCATTCTGCCGCTTTACCGTTATCCAGAGCTGCCATCAGTTTGTTACGCGCGTCTTCCGTATTCTCAGCCAGCTTGCCAAGAACCAGCATTTCCGCACATGACGCCATGGTAACTTCTAGAAGACGAGGGTTACGGTATTCACCGGTTAGGAACTGAACCGCTTCACGAACTTCTACTGCGTTACCCGCCGAAGAAGCCAGTACTTGGTTCATGTCAGTAAGAATAGCGGTTGTCTTGGTGCCTGCGCCGTTTGCTACTGCAACGATCGATTTTGCTAGCTCTTCAGAGGCTTCGTAAGTTGGCATAAACGCGCCTGAACCTACTTTTACATCCATGACTAGAGACTCAAGGCCCGCTGCCAGCTTCTTGGACAAGATTGACGCTGTGATTAGCGAGATGTTATCGACTGTCGCAGTAATATCACGAGTTGCGTATACGCGCTTATCTGCAGGTGCTAAGTCGCCAGTTTGACCGATAATTGCCACGCCTGCGTCTTTGGTCACATCACCGAATACTTCGTTGGTAGGTGTGATGTTGTAGCCTGGAATAGACTCAAGTTTGTCTAGGGTGCCACCAGTATGGCCAAGACCACGACCAGAGATCATAGGAACAAAGCCACCACATGCCGCCACCATAGGGCCAAGCATTAGTGAAGTTACGTCACCTACACCGCCGGTAGAGTGTTTATCAACGATAGGTCCGCCAAACTCTTTGTGGCTCCAATCAATCACCATGCCAGAGTCACGCATTGCACACGTCAGTGCGATACGCTCAGGCATTGTCATTTCGTTGAAAAAGATTGCCATTGCAAACGCCGCGATCTGACCTTCAGATACAGAATTGTTTGCAACACCTTGAATGAAGAAGTTGATTTCTTCGGCAGTTAGAACTTCGCCGTCACGTTTTTTACGAATAATTTCTTGAGGTAAGTACATTAGATCCTCCCATGCTTTGAATAGCAAGGTTGTAAGGTAAAGAGGTAATGTGGAGCAGCGAATCACTACTCCACCAAACAGACTTTGTCATTATTTACTCTCAAACTATTTGGCGTTGCAGCTAGGCGACAAGTAAGTTCATTCCTATGAGCATAGAGGCTCTATGTGATTAGGATGAACTTACGCAGTCAACAACGTTGCGGCGTCAAATAGGACGAGAGAATTAGTAAGCTGCTGGATCAGCAGTCTCGTCTGTTACTTCTAATGTATTAAGAAGGTTAGTTAGCAGGCTTGACGCACCGAAACGGTAGTGACGTGCATCAACCCAGTTATCACCTAGGATTTCATCAGCCATTGCCAAGTACGCTTGTGCATCTTCAGCTGTGCGCACGCCACCCGCTGGTTTGAAACCAACCGTTTCTGCAACGCCCATATCGCGAATCACTTCAAGCATCATGCGAGCGTATTCTGGTGTAGCGTTTACTGGCACTTTACCCGTTGAAGTTTTAATGAAGTCTGCACCTGCTTTGATACAGATTTCAGAAGCTTTCTTGATTAGCGCTTCTTCTTTTAGCTCACCGGTTTCGATGATCACTTTAAGAAGAATGTCACCACACGCTTCTTTACATTGCTTCACTAGCTCGAAGCCAACTTCTTCGTTACCTGCCATTAGGGCACGGTAAGGGAATACGACGTCTACTTCATCTGCACCGTAAGCCACTGCCGCTTTTGTCTCAGCAACGGCGATTTCGATGTCGTCGTTACCGTGTGGGAAGTTAGTTACAGTCGCGATGCGAACTTCTGGTGTACCTTGCTCACGAAGTGTCTTCTTAGCAATAGGAATAAAGCGAGGGTAAATACAGATTGCAGCTGTGTTACCTACTGCTGATTTTGCGTCATGACATAGTGAAATAACTTTCGCGTCAGTATCGTCATCATTCAGCGTAGTTAGGTCCATTAGTTTAAGTGCACGTAGTGCTGCTGCTTTTAAATCGCTCATTTCTATCTCCGATCAATATTCAAAAATTTTACTGCCCAGCTTGATGATTTCGACTCAAATCAAGCTAGCCTTGCAGTCATTAATGAACGGACTTGGTTCCTTGAAGACTCAGGGGTAAACAGCGAATTGCCCCCTAATTGCTATCCTTGTCACCGCACAGTACCAGTTTGGTCTATGGCACAACAATCTGCGATTGAAGTGTCTAACGTGTATGCAGACATGCTGCAACCAACGCTCATCATACTCCTTGTACTCAGTAGCGCTAGCTAAAAAACTTCTCAATAATCCATTGATAAGTTATGCCACCTAAGTAAACACCGACAATGCCCATGATTCCTGATAACACAGGTGGAGCGGGTATTGGCAACTTGATGGCGGAAAACAGGATTCCGACAACAAACCCAGCAAGGGTTGCGAGGATAACTTCATTCATAAGTTAAGTCCTACTTTCTATAGATATATACATTATAGATATTTGTCGCAAAACTGTAGTGGCTCATAGAGCGCAAACGGTTTGTATCTCAAAAAAGTCGTTGGTTAACGTTTGCTCGATTCAGTGCATCGGCAAACCTTATCCAACTGGACACTCAGCTGACTAAGAGTGTCGCACTCAAGGCGTTTTATAACCTTGAGATTGTTTTTACTGCAGCTAGGTACAGAAAAACAAAAAGCCCCGCAGCAAGAAACTTGCTACGGGGCTTTATAAAACGGCGTCTATATAATCTATCTACTTAATTAGAAAGATAGGAAGAAGCCAGCGATTGTCGCCGCCATTAGGTTAGATAGTGTACCAGCACACACTGCTTTAACACCCATACGAGCGATGTCGTGACGACGTGCAGGAGCAAGGCTACCTAGACCACCTAGTAGAATCGCAATAGAAGAAAGGTTTGCGAAACCACATAGTGCGAATGCGATGATTGCTTGAGTCTTCTCAGACATTACTTCACCAGTTGCTGGAACAACTTGTGCTGCATCACCAACGTAAGGTACGAAGTTTAGGTAAGCTACGAATTCGTTTACAACCAGTTTTTGACCGATGAAAGAACCAGCGAATGTTGCTTCAGCCCATGGAACACCGATTAGGAATGCTAGAGGTGCGAACAACCAACCTAGTAGTAGTTCTAGAGTTAGGTTCTCCATACCGAACCAACCGCCAACGCCACCTAGGATGCCGTTAACTAATGCGATTAGACCAACGAATGCTAGTAGCATTGCACCAACGTTAAGTGCTAGTTGTAGACCAACTGATGCACCGCCTGCTGCTGCGTCGATAACGTTAGCTGGCTTGTCGTCACCACCATCAATGTTGCTGTCCAAATCTTCGTCTGGAGTGTCAACTTCTGGTTTAATGATCTTAGCGAATAGTAGACCACCTGGTGCTGCCATGAATGATGCTGCTACAAGGTACTCTAGAGGTACACCCATAGATGCGTAACCCGCTAGTACACCACCAGCAACTGACGCAAGACCACCACACATTACTGCAAATAGCTCAGATTGAGTCATTTTAGGAACAAACGGACGAACCACTAGAGGTGCTTCTGTTTGACCTACGAAGATGTTAGCTGCTGCAGACATTGACTCGGCACGAGAAGTACCTAGTGCTTTTTGTAGACCGCCACCAAGAATCTTGATAACCCACTGCATCACACCGATGTAGTAAAGTACAGAAATTAGCGCAGAGAAGAAGATTAGCGTTGGTAGTACTTGGAAAGCAAAGATGAAACCGATACCGTCAACTGAGAAGTTAACTAGGCTGCCGAATAGGAAACCAGTACCGTCTTTACCGTAATCGATCACGTTTTGTACACCAGCTGAGAAACCAGCTAGAAGATCACGACCCCATGGTACGTACAGAACGAAACCACCGATGATGAATTGGATAGCAAAAGCGCCACCCACAGTTCTTAGATTGATAGCTTTGCGGTTATCTGACAGTAGTAATGCAATTCCTAGCAATACTGCCATGCCGACTAGGCTCATAAACAGGCTCATAGTTTATGACTTCCTTATATGTTATTTGTTGGCGTGTTACAAAATGGAGCTCAAAAGCGGAGGCAATTATACTCATCCGTCCATTGATAAAGTAATGCCATCCTCACAGTTTCTGCGAAGATTCATCATACGTTCACTCATTTACGTGAACAAGATCACCATTCACTCTCTGGGTAATCACTAAAAACACATTTTATTTAGAATTTATTCACAAATACCGAACGCCGAATTGCTATTTTTCCAAACGTTTTCAGCAATCGTTTGCTCTGACATTCCTTTTAACGATGCGAGACAGGACACTATTTCACCTATCATCTTCGGATGATTGGCCTTGCCTTGGTGTCCATTTAGTGGCATGTCGGGAGCATCGGTTTCCAGGACCAATTTCTCAAGGGGCAACTGAGCCACAGTTTGCCTCGTTTTGTTCGCTCTCGGGTAAGTAATTACACCACCAACACCGATATAAAATCCCAGCTCTATAAACTGCATCGCTTGCTGATAACTGCCCGAAAAGCCGTGTAAAACACCACCAAATTGGAAACGACACTGCTTCAATATTTGTAGAGTTCGGTTGTGCGTTTTTCTGCTGTGGAGAATCAGAGGAAGTTGAAATAATGTTGCCAATTTCACCTGAGCGATAAAAATGTGTTCCTGCTCAGCGGCACTGATATTAACAAGGCCATCTAAGCCACATTCGCCAACGGCAACACAGAACTTCGTTCGGGCCCGAAGCCGATTTTCTAGCTCAATAAGGTAATCACTGCTTTCATCAGTCAGAAAATAAGGGTGTAAGCCTAGCGCATGATAAACACCGTGAAACTGAGAAGATAAGGCTTCTACTTCTTGCCAATTTTGTGGACCCACTGAGGGAATAACAAAGCGTTCTACGCCGCACTGGTTTGCCTGGGCGAGATTGTCAGAAAAGTTGTCGGCGAATGGTTCAAAGTCGAAGTGGCAATGAGTATCAAAAAGGCGCATGGTTACTGCGCCTTATCACAAGTCTTGTCTTGGCTGTTTGGATCGCGTCGATATGGAACGCAGCTACGCTTGTTTTCAGGTGTTAAACCCATCGACAAACACCAAGCATCATATTTTTCTACCAAACGCTTAATCCATCCCAGCATGGCTGACTCCTTGATTATTGCTCTTCGCGCTTGAAGACCAATTCTGTTGGCGTTGACTCTTCTTCAACGAAGTAATAGCCGGCTACATCAAACTTGGTGAGCTGTTCGACACTCGAGATCTGATTTTCAATAATGTAGCGCGCCATCATGCCGCGAGCCTTCTTCGCATAAAAACTGATCACTTTGTACTGACCATTCTTACAATCTTTGAAGATAGGCGTAATCACCTGCGCATCCAACACTTTTGGTTTTACCGCTTTGAAGTATTCGTTGGACGCTAAGTTAATGAGGACATTATCACCTTGTGCAGCAATCGCCTCATTCAGTTTGTCGGTAATAACGTTACCCCAAAACTGATACAAGTTAGTCCCTTTATCATTTGCTAGCTTAGTCCCCATCTCGAGGCGATATGGCTGCATCAAATCTAGCGGCTTTAGCAATCCGTATAGACCGGACAACATACGAAGATGTTTCTGGGCATACTCAAAATCCGCCTCTGTCAAAGATTCTGCATCTAACCCTGTGTACACATCCCCTTTGAACGCCAAGATAGCTTGTCGAGCGTTGTCCGTGGTGAATTCTTCACTCCACTCTTGAAAGCGACCAACATTCAAATCGGCAATCTTGTCGCTGACTTTCATCAAGCTCGCCACATCTGCCGGCGTCAGTTTACGACAAACCTCTATCAACTCTTTTGAGTAATCAATCAACTCAGGCTGAGTGAACGTCTCTGTCGCAAGAGGAGATTCATAATCTAACGTTTTCGCAGGTGATACGACAATTAACATGACTTTACTTAACCCTTCTCTATTATTTATAACGTTTAGGGTACAAAAAAAGCCACACATTGTCTGCATGGCTTTTTGAATCGTATTAATAGGTAAACGCTATAGTGAACGATTAATCTTTCTTGCTCTGATCCCAGATCCCATCTTCAAGCTGAGACTTCAGTTCAGGGAAATCGTTCGAATCAAATGTCGGCACTTTACCTTCATCAAGCTGACGGTTGTAGTCTTTTGCTAGCTTAATCACGATACCAGACAGTAGGATGATCGCCACTAAGTTAACAATCGCCATTAAGCCCATTGATACGTCTGCTAACGCCCAAACAACTGGCAGCGAGGCAACCGCACCAAACATAACCATACCAAGAACAATCACACGGAAGATTCCAAGACCCGCTTTGTGGTTATGCTCAAGGAAGATAAGGTTCGTTTCTGCGTAAGAGTAGTTAGCAATGATTGAGGTAAATGCGAAGAAGAAAATCGCAACCGCAACAAAGATACCACCCCACTCGCCAACCTGAGAGCTTAAGGCTGTTTGAGTTAGCTCGATACCTGTCACTTCACCGTGTGGTACATACTCACCTGACATCAAGATAATCGCAACCGTCGCCGAACAAATCACGATGGTGTCCATAAACACACCAAGCATTTGCACGTAACCTTGAGACGCTGGGTGCGGAGGATAAGGCGTTGCTGATGCAGCTGCGTTTGGCGCAGAACCCATACCTGCTTCGTTCGAGAATAGACCACGCTTAATGCCGTTGATCATCGCTTGCGCAATTGCGTAACCCAGACCACCTGCAGCCGCTTCTTGCAGGCCGAATGCGCTCTTAAAGATAAGCACTAAGATGTCCGGTAACTTTTCGATGTTCATCATCATTACGAATAGAGCAAGCAGTAAGTAAGCAAGCGCCATGATTGGAACAACTAACTCAGCCACGCGCGCGATACGCTTAATGCCACCAAAAATAACCACCGACGAAAGCAGAACAACGAAGATACCAACATATGTATCTTCCCAGCCGAACGCATTGTGCATCGCGTTGGCAATTGAGTTCGCCTGCACCGCATTAAATACAAGACCAAAAGCGATAATTAGGAATACTGAGAACAGTACGCCCATCCAACGCATACCTAGGCCTTTTTCCATGTAATATGCTGGACCGCCACGGTAGTTTCCGTCGTCATCCTTGGTTTTATATAGCTGTGCTAAGGTACTCTCAGCAAACGATGTTGCCATACCGAGCATCGCAATTAGCCACATCCAGAAAATCGCGCCAGGACCACCAGCGGTTAGGGCAACCGCAACACCAGCCATGTTACCGGTACCAACACGAGCAGCAAGACTGGTACAAAGCGCTTGGAAAGATGAGATACCAGCTTTGTCTGCTTTACGACTGTTCTTTAGAACAGAAAACATGTGGCCAAAGTGGCGGAACTGGATGAATCCCAAACGGACAGTGAAGTAAATTCCAACTCCGACAAGAAGGTAAACGAGAATGGAACCCCAAAGTAGGTCATTCATCAAATTGATTAAATCTGTCATAAGTTCCTCATAGTGAGATTTCGCTGATCATCGCGTCCCTGCCATCCATCTAACTGCCTGACTAAGTGTCAAGATAGCTTAGTGCATTGTTGTTTAATTATGCAGTTTAGACCTGTAAAACTCGCCTCATGCTTCCATTTTACGTATCAGCGTATTTTTTGACGGGCGGATAATGCAGCGAAGACTCGCAAAAATCAATATGCAATCGAGTTCATTTTTATGTTATTTTTCACTATAAAATCACCAATAATTAACACAAGAGAGAACATCAAAAACACAAAACCAGAACATCAACATAATTTATTAACAACATAACAGATATTCCGCCCCAACAAAGAACCTCTTTCTTACATGCAGGTCGCACCCCTTACCCGCCAAGGTCTCGCATAAAATCTCGCTCATGTGTTATTTCGTCGCTTAGACGTCACTTTTTGTACGTAAAGCAACTCTTTGCACATTGGTGAAAAATGCTCTTTTTTTAAACACGAGATTAACAATCATATTTTGAGAATTTAATCGTTTTCGTTAACTCGTTTGCACAAAAAAAACCACACCATACGGAAAATAGTGTGAGCCGATGTCAGTTTTTTTAGGAAATCTTCATTGAATCGTAACAAATGAGAAACGAATCAAAGATACGCTTCAGTGAGAATGGTATTTAGATAGTACCCCTTCAAAGAGTAATAATTTAAAAAAGAGGTAGCTTATGGATGGCTTAAACTTTGAAGAAATGATGGAAATGGGTTTACCAAAAGCGCGTGCGACGCGTTCGAAACCGGTAAAACGCAAATGGCGAGAAATAGAGGCAATTAAAGATAGGCAACGCCTACAAAGAGAACTCAAAGAAATGGATATCGGCTTTGAAGACTCTGCGGATTTAGAATTCTAAAAAAAAGAGGCGCAATGCCTCTTTTTTGTTTCTACGCTATTACAAAGCTTCTGTTTCGTTCTGCCTTACACGACTTGCCAGTTGCTGGTATTGCTCTGCAATCGTCTCTCCAAACACTGGATCGTCTTCATTGACACTCCACATCGCCTCAACCGCTTGCCAATCTTTGACCGTAAAGTTTCTCAGGATTATCGGCAAAACTGACCGCTCTTCCATATCTAGGTGTTGATACTGAGAGCCGATGAAGTCTTTCAGTTGCTCCAAGAATATATCTTGTGGTACTACCGCGTCTTGCAAAATCATCTCAACAGTCGCCAAAAACTCGTGAGTCTTCTCAGAGAGCTGTTTATGTTCGGCTTCCAAATTTTCAATGGATTCAAGATGACCAAATTTATCGAGATAATATTGATAAATAATGTCTTCTTTAGGGTGATGAACCCGCTCTGAATGCTCCGCAAGATAGGCAACTATCTCGTACAGCAAGGAATAATTTATCGCTTGCTCGTTTTCAAGTTGAGCCATCTTGTGCTTGAGAACGGCCAACAAACGAACCATGTAGCCGTGCTCTCTTCTTATCCTTTCAATCATCATAGCGCTCTCCTTACACTTACTTATTATAAGTGTATAGCAGATGGTTTGATGACACTTTGACGCTGTTCGAATTTTAAGCAGAGCAAATAGTTATGACAATTCGACCTCTAGTGGCAGGTGCCAATCAATAGCAGATTTACCCTGTTGAGCTAATAGCGCATTGGTTTGTGAAAAATGTCGGCATCCGAAAAAACCTCGATGTGCAGACAATGGAGAAGGATGCGGCCCAGCTAGCACATGATGCTTATCTCGATCGATAAAGCGGCCTTTTTTCTGAGCATGAGCCCCCCACAATAAAAAGACAACGCCGGATTGATGCTGATTGATCGCTTCAATCACTCGGTCTGTGAATGTTTCCCAGCCCGATTTAGAATGCGAATGCGCCTTACCTTGCTCAACCGTTAATACGGTATTCAATAAAAGCACGCCCTGCTCAGACCAACTTTGTAAATAGCCATGCTGGGGAATTTGGAAGCCTTCAATATCTTGTGCGAGCTCTTTATACATATTGACAAGAGAAGGCGGCGTTTTGACACCAGGTAACACGGAGAAACAGAGACCATGCGCTTGGTTTGGTCCGTGGTAAGGGTCTTGACCAAGTATCACCACTTTCACATCACCAAACTCAGTGGCGCAGAAGGCATTAAAGACATCTTGCGCCGGAGGAAAGACGACCTTACCTGATTGACGCTCTGCCTCAACAAAACTCAATGTGTCTTGAAAGTAGGCTTGCTGCTTTTCTTTGCCGATAACATCATGCCAAGTTAATGACTGAGTCATATCCCGTTCCTTCTTCTATTTAAGTCGCACAAATTGTCGCAAATATAGAAGAAGGAACAAAGGAGTTAATGACTGTGATAACTACTTTTTCTGTGGCGTACGATAATGCCCCTGTCCAGTAATATGACGATTAGGCGCTGGTAGTCGAACAACACGAACAGGAATATGATAAGAGGTAAAAGGCATAGTGGCACCCTCATTGGTAAAACACAGACTACGCTATGAAAGAATGGTGCCACCTTCTCACTATGAAGTGGAATCAGCTATCGATTGAAGGTGAAATTGCCGCATTGATTGAATCTCCTGCGGCCAAAGATCAGGTTCGATCGTTTCTAAAATCAAAGGGATATCATCAAATCTGGGGTCTTTGGAGATATACTCAAAACAATCCCAACCAATCTCGCCTTTACCGAGTGAGTGATGCCTGTCAACTTTGCCGCCCAAGGCAACTTTTGAGTCATTGATGTGCATTGCGCGTAAATAGTCCATACCAACAATGCGATCAAACTCAGCAAAGGTGGCGTCACAAGCGTCAAAATCCCTTAAATCATAGCCAGCTGCGAAGGTGTGGCACGTATCAATACAGACACCGACACGAGATTTATCTTCTACTTGATCAATGATTTGTGCCAAATGCTCAAACCGCCAACCTAGGTTGGTTCCCTGCCCTGCCGTATTTTCGATCACCGCAATCACTTCAGGTACCGCTTTGTGGGCAAGGTTGATGGACTCGGCAATTCTCGAGAGGCAATCTTGTTCCGAAATTTTCTTTAAATGACTCCCAGGGTGGAAATTAAGCAAAGTAAGCCCTAACAAATGACAGCGTTTCATTTCATCGATAAACGCTGCTCGCGATTTCTCGAGCTTATCATCTTCAGGGGCACCTAAATTAATCAAATAGGAGTCGTGAGGCAAAATCTGCCCTGCGTCGAACCCTAAGCGTTTACAGTTCGCCTTAAATGCTTGAATGATTTTGGGCTCCAATGGCTTCGCTGCCCATTGGCGCTGATTTTTGGTAAACAGTGCAAACGCATTTGCACCGATCTCACTTGCTCTGAGCGGAGCCTGATCAACGCCGCCCGCAGCGGAAACGTGCGCTCCAATAAACTTACTTCCAAGCTCTCTTTTTAACATTGTCATTTAATCACTTTACACTTTCAATATACGAACCATTTACCGCTTTTTTTCGGCGACAGGTCAACATTTAAACTCAATCTGTAGTAAATTTACTACAAATTGAGTTATTAACTATTTTTTATATTATCAAATTTATTGTAACCATATTGTTTTTAAAGAGTTTATTGATTTAAAACAATAAAATAACCTTCATAAAAATAGTGTTTTTAGTTGTTTTTTGACTTAAATCAATATTATCATAAGGGATATTCGCTATATAATACGTAACTCAACAAAATTCGAAAGTTAACACCAATAACACCACGTAAGTGGACTAGGAGACGGTAATGATCCAAGGTATTCAAATCACTAAAGCAGCTAACGATGACCTACTAAACTCGATCTGGCTACTTGATAGCGAAAAGAACGAAGCACGTTGTGTCGCAGCAAACGCAGGCTTCGAAGCTGACCAAGTTGTAGCGATCAACGATCTCGGTGACTACGAAAGCCGCGAAGTTGCTATCGAAACGGCTCCACGTATTGAAGGTGGTCAACACCTAAACGTAAACGTTCTTAAGCGCGAAACGCTAGAAGATGCAGTTGCAAACCCAGAGAAATACCCACAGCTAACGATTCGCGTTTCTGGCTACGCGGTTCGTTTCAACTCTCTAACTCAAGAGCAGCAACGTGACGTTATCGCACGTACGTTCACTGAATCTCTATAAGTTTTAGAGTCTAGAATACAAAGACGGCGCCATTCGGCGCCGTTTTTTTATTTAAGCATGCCACTCTCTTCAATGGTGCATAGCATCAGCAAATCAGTTACATTGATCAACCGCATCTCAATGGACGGATAACCAACTATGCTTCTGGAAGGCATCGAAACCCTACTTGTATTAAGCAAAGCCAAAACAATGAGTCGAGCCGGCAGTCTGCTTTACATTAGTCAATCAGCCGTGAGTAAGCGCATTGCCAATTTAGAGAAAAAAATGGGCAAAAAGCTGATTGTGCCTGCGGGTCGAAATATTCAACTCACTCAAGATGCCATCAACCTTATCGAAAGTATTAGCCCGACATTTAAAGAGCTCCAAGGGCTTATCAACGAGCAACAAGCACTTCCAGATTCAACGCCGCTACGTTTAGACTGTTCTGAAACCTTAGTCGCAGGCTACCTTCACTCGATTCTAGGCAATTACGTCGAGCTAGATCCGCATATCACGCTGACGACAAACCATACGCCAAGAATCATTGAGCATGTTCAATCAGGGAAAGCGCATATCGGCATTTGCGCTGGCTATCTACCTAAACACCCAAACCTGCTTCAATTTCATTTAATTGACGAGCCGTTTTATGTCGTTTCAAAGCAACAGATTCATCATATGCCTCACACCATCATCACCAATGATCTCAGCAATCCAGCTAACACTTATCAAATCGAGATACTGAGTAAACTCAATGTAGAGCCTGTGATGCAAATGGACTCTTATACTGCATCCACTCAGTTGGCGATCTCAGGCATCGCCCCTGCCCTCATTCCACTGTCAGTAATCAAGGCGATGAAGATCGAACCAGAATACTGCTTTCATTTTGAACAGCTCACGCCTTTATATCGACCGATTCATATCTGTATGCGGCCGTCCTCATACCGAAATCCGCGCATTAAATCACTGACAGAAGCCATTGCTGATGTTGTTCCCAAAGTAGCTTCAGCGCCATTAGCATAGACATGGTAATCACCAAAGGGCGAATCCATTTTTGGCCTTTAGTGACGACAACCTTAGCGCCCAACTGAGCCCCCATAAATCCGCCGATCGCCATCACCAAACCTAACTCCCACACAGGTAAACCTGCAAGTATAAAAAAGAGTAGCGCGGCGATATTTGACGTAAAGTTAAGCACCTTAGTTCGAGCCGTTGCGTCCACCAGAGAGAAGAGACCAAAAGCGACAAAACAGACCGTAAAAATGGAGCCTGTTCCAGGGCCAAAGAAACCATCATAAAAGCCCACCCCACCACCAACGCTGAACGCAAACATAGCTTCCGAAACCTTCGCTTCACCAGAGTGTTGCTTGGTTTTTGGCATCAGCAGAAAGTAAAGCGAAATAGCGACCAGTAGAATCGGGATCAGACTCGTCAGTACACCCGCGTCTATATACTGTACAGCTTCAGCCCCCACCGCTGAGCCAATAAACGTGCAGGCAATAGCAAGGCGCATCTCTTTAACGCTGACAATACCATTGCGGATAAAATACCAGCTTGCAGAGAAACTACCGAATGAGCTTTGAAGTTTGTTCGTTGCCAGAGCTTGAGTCGGTGGAACGCCCGCCGCCAAAAGTGCGGGCAAAGTGAGTAGTCCACCGCCACCTGCCATCGCATCGATGAAGCCTGCGGCCGTCGCAACAAAGAAAAGAATCGTCAGTATTTCGAGTGTAAGTTCCATTTTCAATCAATTAGTTATCAATCGCTACCCATCAAAATACCACCAAGTTAACAATTCCCTTAGAGAAACATTCGACTTAAATTTATTCCAAATTTTCACCATTAAACACAAAAAAAAGCCCACTCAAATGAGTGGGCAATGAGGTTGTCATATAAGCTCTTTTGCGAGCCTACTGATTTTTATTTTGCTTCGTTCTCTGCAACTTTTGCATGCAATTCTTGTACTGACGTTACCGACGTTTTCGCGTCTGCAGTGTGAGCCATACATACAGCAAATGCAGCGTTCAAGGTTGTTGTGTAGTTCACTTTCTCAGCCAGCGCACCACGACGTAGTACTTTTGAATCCTCAATCGCTTGACGACCAGCAGCCGTGTTGACGATGTAGGTGTACTCGTTGTTCTTGATACGGTCAAGAATGTGTGGACGACCTTCATGTACCTTGTTCACTAGACGTGGGTTAATGCCTGCTTCGCCTAGGATCACTGCCGTACCGTGCGTTGCATCCAGCTGGTAACCAAGCTTAGTGAGCTTAGATGCTAGGTCAACTACACGCTGCTTATCGCCTTCACGAACAGACAGTAGTGCACGACCACCTTCTGGGTAAACTGCGCCACAACCTAATTCAGCTTTCGCGTAAGCTTCTGCGAACGTTGCACCAACGCCCATAACCTCACCAGTAGAACGCATCTCTGGGCCCAACAGTGGGTCAACACCAGGGAACTTGTTGAATGGCAGAACCACTTCTTTCACTGAGTAATAAGGTGGGATGATTTCTTTCGTAAAGCCCTGAGACTCTAGAGATTGACCCGCCATAACACGTGCAGCGATTTTCGCTAGTGGTGCACCCGTTGCTTTAGATACGAATGGTACTGTACGCGCAGCACGTGGGTTAACCTCGATTAGGTAAACCTTGTTGTTCTTAACCGCAAACTGAGTGTTCATTAGGCCACGTACACCCAATTCGAAAGCGAGCTTTTCAACTTGCTCACGCATCACATCTTGGATCTCTTGGCTTAGCGTGTAAGCAGGTAGAGAACATGCAGAGTCACCTGAGTGAACACCCGCTTGCTCGATGTGCTCCATTATACCGCCAATTACTACGCGCTCACCGTCACAAATCGCATCGATGTCGACTTCTACAGCATCATCAAGGAAGCTATCTAGAAGAACTGGAGACTCATTCGATACACTGACTGCTTCGTTGAAGTAGCGACGTAGGTCTTGCTCATCGTAGACGATTTCCATCGCACGCCCACCTAGAACGTAAGAAGGACGAACAACCAACGGGAAGCCAATTTCTTTTGATTTCTCAACCGCTTGCTCTAGCGTCGTAACCGTTGCGTTCTCTGGCTGTAGAAGACCTAAACGGTCAACAGCAACTTGGAAACGCTCACGGTCTTCTGCACGGTCAATCGCATCCGGGCTAGTACCAATGATTGGCACACCTGCTGCTTCAAGTGCACGAGCCAGTTTAAGTGGCGTTTGACCACCGTATTGAACGATAACGCCTTTTGGCTTCTCAACACGGACGATTGAAAGCACATCTTCCAGAGTTACTGGTTCAAAGTACAGACGGTCTGAAGTGTCGTAATCAGTAGAAACTGTCTCAGGGTTACAGTTAACCATGATGGTTTCGTAACCATCTTCACGCAGTGCGAGTGAAGCGTGTACACAACAGTAGTCAAACTCGATACCTTGACCGATACGGTTAGGACCACCGCCCAGAACCATGATTTTGTCTTTATCTGTCGGCTGCGCTTCACACTCTTCATCGTAAGATGAGTACATGTAAGCCGTATCAGAAGAGAACTCAGCCGCACACGTATCAACGCGTTTGTAAACTGGATGGATGTCGTACTGGTCGCGTAGACGGCGAATTTCACTTTCAGACACACCTAAGATTGTAGATAGGCGAGCATCAGAGAACCCTTTGCGCTTCATCTTGCGCAAAACGTCTTGAGTTAGACCTGCGAAACCACCCGCTTTTACTTCGTTTTCTAGGTTAACTAACTCTTCGATTTGAACTAGGAACCAACGGTCAATTGCTGTTAGGTTAAATACACCTTCCACAGACATGCCAGCACGGAATGCGTCTGCGATGTACCAAATGCGCTCAGCACCCGCTTCTTTTAACTCGTGACGAATTGTTGTTAGTGCGTCTGGCGCATCCAGATCAACCATTTCATCAAAGCCATTCACACCAACTTCAAGGCCACGCAGTGCTTTTTGTAGAGATTCTTGTTGGTTACGACCGATAGCCATAACCTCACCCACTGACTTCATCTGAGTCGTCAGACGGTCGTTGGCACCTGCAAATTTCTCGAAGTTAAAGCGAGGAATCTTAGTCACTACGTAGTCGATGGTTGGTTCGAATGATGCCGGAGTCGCACCACCCGTGATGTCGTTTTGTAGCTCATCAAGCGTGAAGCCCACTGCCAGTTTTGCCGCAATCTTAGCAATTGGGAAACCTGTTGCTTTAGAGGCAAGCGCAGAAGAGCGAGATACACGTGGGTTCATCTCGATGATAACCATACGGCCATCTTTCGGGTTAATACCAAACTGTACGTTTGAACCACCTGTCTCAACACCGATTTCGCGCAGTACCGCTAGAGATGCGTTACGCATCAATTGGTACTCTTTGTCTGTTAGCGTCTGTGCTGGAGCTACTGTGATTGAGTCACCCGTGTGGATACCCATTGGGTCGAAGTTTTCGATAGAACATACGATGATACAGTTGTCCGCTTTGTCACGAACCACTTCCATCTCGTACTCTTTCCAACCGATCAGTGATTCATCGATAAGAAGTTCGTTAGTTGGCGACAAGTCCAGACCACGACGACAAATCTCTTCGAACTCTTCTTTGTTATAAGCGATACCACCACCAGTACCACCCATAGTGAACGACGGACGGATGATACAAGGGAAGCCAACCATATCAAGAACGGCGTATGCTTCTTCCATCGTTTTCGCAGTATCAGCGCGAGGACACTCAAGGCCGATTGACTTCATCGCTTTATCGAAGCGAGAACGGTCTTCTGCTTTGTCGATTGCGTCAGCTGTTGCACCAATCATTTCTACGCCGAACTCTGCAAGTACGCCGTGTTTCTCTAGGTCTAGTGCACAGTTAAGAGCTGTCTGACCACCCATTGTTGGCAGTACTGCATCAGGGCGCTCTTTCTCGATGATCTTACGAACCACTTCCCACTGGATTGGTTCGATGTAAGTTGCATCCGCCATGTCTGGGTCAGTCATGATGGTTGCTGGGTTTGAGTTTACAAGGATAACTCGGTAACCCTCTTCACGCAGTGCTTTACATGCTTGTGCACCAGAGTAGTCAAACTCACATGCCTGACCGATAACAATCGGGCCTGCACCTAGAATTAGAATACTTTTTAAGTCAGTACGTTTTGGCATTCTCTACTACTCCGAATTAAGCGCTGTGTTGTTTGATTAGTTCGATAAAGTGGTCAAATAGCGGAGCCGCATCGTGTGGACCTGGGCTTGCTTCCGGGTGACCTTGGAAGCTAAATGCTGGCTTATCTGTACGGTGAATACCTTGTAGAGAGCCATCAAATAGTGACACGTGAGTTGCTCGTAGGTTCTCAGGCAGTGTCGCTTCATCCGCTGCGAAACCATGGTTTTGAGAAGTAATCATAACAACGTTGCGGTCTAGGTCTTTAACCGGGTGGTTTGCACCGTGGTGACCAAACTTCATCTTCACTGTCTTAGCACCAGATGCCAAAGCTAGGATTTGGTGGCCTAGACAGATACCAAAAATTGGTAGGCCTTTTTCTAGGAATACTTTTGTTGCTTCAATGGCGTAAGTACATGGTTCTGGATCACCAGGGCCGTTTGATAGGAAAACGCCATCTGGGTTTAGAGCCAATACTTCTTCTGCACTTGTTTCTGCAGGTACAACCGTTAGGCGGCAGCCTCGGTCAACAAGCATGCGCAGGATGTTACGTTTCGCACCGAAGTCGTAGGCAACAACGTGATATGGCAACTCGCTGTCGTCTTGCGCTTCAGGAAGTCCACCCTCAAGCGTCCACGAACCTTGTTTCCATTGATACGCTTCTTTTGTTGTAACTTCTTTCGCAAGGTCCATACCTTTTAGGCCAGGGAATTCTCTCGCTTTAGCCAGAGCTAGAGCCTCGTCTAAGTTGTTACCTGCAACGATACAACCGTTCTGTGCACCTTTCTCACGCAGAATGCGCGTAAGTTTACGCGTATCGATGTCAGCAATGCCGACGATATTTTGCGACTTAAGGTAATCAGAAAGAGTTTGTTCACTGCGGAAGTTAGAAGCGACAAGAGGAAGGTCGCGAATCACAAGGCCTTGTGCGTGGATTGAAGAAGATTCTTCGTCTTCGGTATTGGTACCGGTATTGCCAATGTGAGGATAAGTAAGGGTGACGATCTGTTGGGAATAGGAAGGATCAGTGAGGATTTCTTGGTACCCCGTCATCGAGGTATTAAAAACGACTTCACCAACGGATGAACCATCTGCTCCAATGGAAACACCGTGGAACACTGTCCCATCTTCTAGGACTAACAGTGCTGATTTACTCAAGACAACCTCCAGAATAAAAATGCAAAAATAATAAATTAAACTGCAAATCTGCCTTCCTTCACGCAATAAAAAAGCGTTTTTAGGTTATTTAGACAAATTGGCGGTATTCTAATGAGGTGATTGATATGTGTCAATATAATCTTAAAAAGAAATCTAACATTTAGAGCAGTTAAAGCGAAAAATGATTCTAGAGCGCCAAAAAATCAAGTTTATTCATTATTTATAGACGAAGAGGTAACAATTTTATGAAATGATGATTTTTGAGCATATCTGAGCTCACACTTTTCCTTGAACATTTTAAGCAAACGATCCACCTCTAAAGAAAACAGTTTTTTTTGAGCAACTAACCACGAAAAGAACACCAAAGACCAACAATAACAAGAAAAGGCAAGGTTTTTTATCCTACATAACACTGTTAATATTGACCAGTGTTATCAATAGATACAAAAAGCGCCGGGCAAGCCCGACGCATAATTATTTATTTTGACAACAACTCTTGATAAGAAGTGGTAAAGAGTCGGAACTTAGAGGTCATTGAGTCCAAGTACATCGGTCATGGTGTAGAAACCTGGCTGCTTGCCGTTTAGCCACACCGCCGCCTTCACCGCACCATTGGCAAATGTCATTCGGTCTGTTGCTTTATGAGTAATTTCAACTCGCTCGCCAATATCAGCAAACATAGCGGTATGCTCACCAATAATGTCACCAGCTCGAATGGTAGCAAAACCGATTTCGTCTTTCGTACGCTCACCAGTAATCCCCTCACGGGCATATACTGCGACGTCGCTCAATTTATTACCCATCGCTCCGGCAATCGCTTCGCCCATGCCAATAGCAGTACCAGAGGGTGCATCGACTTTATGGCGATGATGCGCTTCAACGATTTCCACATCACAATAGTCGCCCATCACTTTTGCAGCTTTCTCCAACAGCTTGAAGACTAGATTCACACCAACAGAATAATTCGGCGCCATCACGACCGGGACATCTTGAGCAATTTGGTCAATAATTTCGCGTTCTTGTTCCGTAAATCCGGTTGTACCAATGACAATGCTCTTCCCATGCTGCTTGCAAAGCTCTAGGTTTGCCAACGTGCTTACTGGCGCTGTGAAGTCGATGATGACATCAAAACGTTCAATATCTTTTGCTAAATCATCGGTCAGGAAGACATCAAATTTTCCTTCTCCGCAAAGTTCACCAATGTCGACGCCAACCAATGATGACTCAGGACGCTCTGATCCTGCTCCAACTTCAGACTGAGGATTTAAATAAGTCGCTTTCACTAAATTGCGACCCATTCGACCCGCTGCTCCTGCAATTGCAATACGTACCATTGCATCTTCTCCATTTTCGAATTTGTGTTCTTGTTCGTATTGGTTAAAACTAACAGTAATATGAGAGACTGGCTAGAGGGTATCTTTTTCCAGCTCAGAATACTCGCGAATCACTCGCTCAAGAATTGGCACATTCGCTTCAGGGAATGCATATTGAGCCAAATCAGAGATTTTCACCCATAACCCTTCCTGTCCTTCACGTCCATAGGGTTGACCATCAAACTGAGTCACGGCAATGAAATCGAACTTAAGAGATTTTTCTGGATAATCGAACTCTAAATGTTCAAATGGCTGTTGCTGAGTAGTCACAATCCCAATTTCTTCCTCAAGCTCACGTACCATGGCCTGCTCGACACTTTCTTCGGGTTCAACTTTACCACCTGGAAACTCCCAAAAGCCGCCTTTATGCTTGTCATCTGGTCGTTTTGTAATAAACACCTGTGACTTATCTTGGTTAAAGATAATACCTGCCACGATATGAATTCGTTTCATCAGACTTCCTATTTACTAACCATTGTCATGCCCTGTACTGTGGCTGACTATTTTTCTGAGATAACCATTAGATACAAAAAGAGCCGCCTAAGCGACTCTTAATTAGTTTTATAAGTTTGCATGAAGCTATGCATTACAGCAACGATTCATCAAACCTTATGCGATTTTGCCGTGGCACTGCTTATACTTCTTACCGCTACCACATGGGCAAGGCTCGTTACGGCCAACTTTACGCTCTTCACGAACCATTGGCTGATGAGCCCCTTCAGAAGATTCATCGCTATCTGCCAACTGGTTTTCAGCGGCAGCATGCTGCGCTTGAGCACGGCGAGCAGCTTCTTCTGCTTGCGCACGACGTTGAGCTTCCATGCGCTCAACTTCTTCTTGCTGCTGAACACGCACTTTAGAAAGAATTGTAATCACATCAGACTTCAATGCATCAAGTAAACCTTCAAATAGTTCAAACGACTCACGTTTGTACTCTTGTTTCGGGTTCTTCTGCGCGTAGCCACGTAAGTGAATACCTTGGCGAAGATGATCCATTGCCGCCAAGTGCTCTTTCCAAAGCGTGTCGAGGGTTTGCAACATCACAGACTTCTCGAAGTTACGTAGCACTTGCTCGCCAACCACTTCTTCTTTCTGCTTGTATACCTCAACTGCAGTAGTGATGATTTTTTCACGAAGCGCTTCTTCGTAAAGCTTGTCATCTTCTTCAAGCCATTGCTTGATTGGCGCATCAAGATCGAAGTCGTTTTTCAAGCGCTCTTGCAGCCCTTCGATATCCCACATATCTTCTAATGACTGCGGTGGAATATACTCATCAATTACCGCAGTAAGCACGTCTTGGCGATTGTGATCGATCATTTCACTGATGTCTTCAACACTCATCAGCTCATCGCGAAGCTCGTAAACCACTTTACGTTGGTCGTTCGCAACATCATCGTACTCAAGTAACTGTTTACGAATATCGAAGTTACGACCTTCCACTTTACGCTGAGCTTTTTCGATCGAACGAGATAGCATCTTAGACTCAATCGCTTCACCTTGCTCCATACCACTTTGGATTAAGCTCGCCATACGATCTGAGGTGAAGATACGTAACAAAGAGTCCTCCATTGAGAGGTAGAAACGAGATGAGCCAGCATCCCCTTGACGACCAGAACGACCACGTAGCTGGTTGTCGATACGACGTGATTCGTGACGCTCTGTACCAATAATATGTAAACCACCAGCATCTAGGACTTGATCATGGACGACTTTCCATTCAGCTTTGATCGCATCAATTTGCTCTTGTGAAGGGTCTTGTAGCGCTTCAACTTTCGCTTGCCAGCTACCACCTAGTACGATATCCGTACCACGACCAGCCATGTTCGTTGCGATTGTTACAGCACCTGGTGTGCCCGCTTCAGCAACAATCTCCGCTTCGCGCTCGTGGAACTTAGCGTTTAGGACGTTGTGCTTGATCTTCGCTTTCTTAAGCGCGTTTGATAGTAACTCTGACTTCTCAATAGAAACCGTACCCACTAGCGAAGGCTGACCTTTAGCAACGCGCTCTTTAATATCTTCGATGATAGCGTCGAACTTCTCAGCTTCAGTACGATAAACCACATCTGGCATATCGTCACGAATCATCGGCTTGTTGGTAGGAATAACTACCGTTTCAAGGCCGTAAATCGATTGGAACTCAAACGCTTCTGTATCCGCGGTACCCGTCATACCAGACAGTTTTTCGTAGAGGCGGAAGTAGTTCTGGAAAGTAATCGATGCTAGCGTCTGGTTTTCATTTTGAATCTTAACGCCTTCTTTCGCCTCTACCGCCTGATGTAAACCTTCAGACCAGCGACGTCCAGGCATTGTACGACCGGTGTGCTCATCAACGATGACTACTTCACCCTCTTCATTGACGATGTAGTCAACGTTCTTTTCAAACAACACATGCGCACGTAATGCAGCGTTTACATGGTGCAATAGGCTGATGTTCGCAGGAGAGTAAAGAGTGTCCCCTTCTTCCATCAGACCATTTTTAACCATTAGCTCTTCAACAAACTCTTGGCCTGTTTCAGTAAGGTGAACTTGTTTAGATTTCTCATCCACCGTGTAGTGACCATCACCACGATATTCCTCTGAATCTTCTTTGTCTTGTTGCTGAAGATTAGGGATAAGGGTGTTAATACGCGTATAAAGATCTGAGCTATCTTCAGCAGGGCCTGAGATGATCAGTGGCGTACGAGCTTCATCAATTAGAATCGAGTCCACCTCATCCACGACAGCAAAGAAACGCTCACGTTGAACGCGATCTTCAGCACGGAAGGCCATGTTATCGCGTAAGTAATCAAAGCCAAACTCGTTGTTTGTGCCGTATAGGATATCTGCTTGGTACGCTTCTTTTTTCTCTTGAGGTGGCATATTTGGCACGTTTACGCCAACGGTCATACCTAAGAATTCAAATAGTGGACGGTTTGTCTCGGCATCACGCTTTGCAAGGTAGTCGTTCACGGTTACGACATGAACACCTTTACCTGGTAGCGCATTTAAGTAGGCTGGTAGTGTAGCGGTTAGCGTTTTACCTTCACCGGTACGCATCTCTGCAATTTGACCAGAGTTAAGAACCATACCGCCTATAAGCTGAACATCAAAGTGACGCATGCCGTAAACACGTTTTGATGCTTCACGAACAGTAGCAAATGCTTCTGGTAGTAGTTTATCTAGGGTCTCACCCTGTTCTAAGCGCTGACGGAATTCAACAGTTTTGGCTTTTAATTCTTCATCACTCAACGCTTCAAACGTTGGCTCGTAATTATTGATCTCTTTTACAATTTTTCTCAGGCGGCGCAGTGTTCGGTCATTGCGACTGCCAATTACCTTTGTCAGTAGCTTAGTTATCATTTGCTATGAATCTCTCTTTATTCAGATCGGGCCCGATCTACTTTTAATGCCTTCAGTCTCTAACAGTTTTGAACTAAGAATACTGAGATAAATCACTTTCCTCAGATATTGTGATGAGAACTATAGATTTCAAGGCTTGTGTATCGATAAGTGGCGCTTAGTGTATGAAATTTTGCTAGCAACAACCAATAACAAGGTGATTTGTTTGAAGCACTCTTTATTTTTTCGAGTTATATGATGGAAGTTTGCCCGGCATATAGCATCAAGATAAAAGAGATTTCGCTATCTTCCTAGAAACTCATTCACTAAAATGTCTCTAATAGCATGATAAGAGGTTCACCATGAGAGATCACCGTCCAACCCTTGGCGACGAAATATTAGCAGAATCTCGTCTCTCTCAGCTGCAACAGCACGCAAAAGAGATCATGATGATCAACAAAGAACTAAAAACGATCTTACCGCGAGGAACGGAAGATCATTGCCGTGTGGCAAATATTCGTGATGGTCAATTGGTGATAGAAGTCGCCAGTGCTGCGATCAAAATGAAGATCGACTACGAGCGTTTATCCATCCTAAACCAACTCCGCTCTAGAGGATTCGCCAGATTAATGGCAGTTAGTGTGCAAATTAACCCTGAGCTCTACCGTTCTCGTCAGTTATCTAACGACGAGCAGGCCTCAAAAAAACGCGATCCTATCTCTGAAACCGCAGCCCAATACTTAGCAATGATTGCCGATGGCGCATCGCCAAAAGTAAAAGCAAGACTCGAGAGCCTTGCAAAATTAGCAAACAAAAAGCCTGAATAGCGGGCACAAAAAAGCCAGACAAACGTCTGGCTTTTTCACTGTAATAAGGGGTTATGCTAAAACCATATTTGGTTCTGCAAACGCAACCGGCGATGTCGCATCTTCTTCGAATGTGACCCACTCCCACGCTTCTTGGTCAGCCAGTACTGCACGAAGCAATTGGTTGTTAAGACCATGACCGGATTTGAACGCTCGGAACTCACCGATGATTGGATGACCACACATGTAAAGATCACCAATCGCATCAAGAACTTTGTGCGTTACAAATTCATTCTCGAAGCGCAAACCTTCTTCATTCAGAATACGGTATTCATCGAGCACGATCGCGTTATCAAAGCTACCACCCAACACAAGGTTTTGTGATTGAAGGTACTCAATATCTCGCATGAAACCAAATGTGCGTGCACGTGAGATTTCTTTCACAAACCCTTTAGAAGAGAAGTCAAACAACAAGCGCTGCTCTTCTGAGTCAATAGCTGGGTGGTTGAATTCAATCTCAAAGTCCATTCTAAAACCATCGAATGGAAGGAATTCTGCCCATTTATCGTCATCTTCAAAGCGAACTGGCTTTTTAATTCGAATAAAACGTTTAAGTGCGTTTTGCTCTTCAATACCCGCTTGCTGTAGTAGGAAGACGAACGGACTCGCACTGCCATCCATAATCGGGATTTCAGGAGCATCGACTTCTACAATGATGTTGTCAATTCCCATTCCCGCAAGCGCCGCATTTAGGTGCTCAACGGTTGAGATTCGAATGCCTTCATCGTTAACTAAAGCAGTACATAACATGGTGTCACGTACTGACATCGCATCAGCAGGGAAATCAACAGGAGGATTGACGTCTGTGCGGCGGTAGATTACACCAGTGTTTGCAGCGGCAGGGCGAAGAGTAAGCGTGACTTTACGACCAGAGTGGAGTCCCACACCAGTTGTTTTCACTATTTCTTTCAGAGTACGTTGTCTGATCATCTACTTTGCCTCAGTAAAATGCCACAAATGACGGTCAATAATCGATATTGACCGCGTATGCTACCATAATTTTGAACACTGTCAAATTATAGTGTAACTGATTAATCTGCCTGACGACGTAAGAATGCTGGAATATCGAGATAACCGCTTTCTTTGTCTGCCTTAGGTGCTGCACTTTGACCTGCACCAGAACTTGTTGGTGTTGTCGTCGGTTGCGGATTCACCTGAGGTTTCTCATGCAAAGTTGGTGCCGGTTTTTCTTCCACTTTATTGACACTTGCTTGTGGTGCCGGTGCCGCTTGTGGTTGAGTTTGAGGCTGTGCTACTGGAGCAACTTTCGCCTTACCGCCAGCAACTAGCGTGATATCTGGTTTCTTCTCGTTACCAATACCAGTCGCAACCACTGTTACGCGAATTTCATCCGCCATATCAGGATCAAGTGATGTACCAATAACCACAGTTGCATTGTCAGAAGCGAACGCTTTAACTGTGTTACCCACAGTTTCAAACTCATCTAGACGCATATCCAAGCCTGCAGTGATGTTCACAAGTACGCCACGTGCACCAGCCAGATCGATATCTTCTAGAAGCGGGCTAGAAATTGCCATTTCTGCAGCTTCTTCTGCTCGGTCTTCACCTTTAGCAACGCCGCTGCCCATCATCGCGTGACCCATTTCCGACATCACGGTACGAACGTCTGCAAAGTCGACGTTGATCATACCAGGACGAGTAATTAGCTCTGCAATACCTTGAACCGCATTTTTCAGTACATCATTCGCGCTGGCAAAAGCTTCAAGAAGGGTAATACCGCGACCCAGTACTTTCAGAAGTTTCTCATTAGGAATCGTGATTAATGAGTCCACATGCTTAGAAAGTTCTTCAATACCCTGCTCAGCAAATGCAAGACGCTTCTTACCTTCGAAGCTAAATGGTTTAGTAACCACTGCTACAGTCAAGATGCCCAGCTCTTTTGCGACTTCCGCAATCACTGGAGCAGCACCTGTACCAGTACCACCACCCATACCAGCTGCGATAAATACCATATCGGCACCATCGAGCTCATCTTTAATTCTATCGCGATCTTCGAGAGCTGCGTCACGACCTACTTGAGGGTTTGCACCTGCACCAAGTCCTTTGGTCATATCGCCACCAATCTGAATAACGCTATTCACACTGGTTTTACGAAGCGCCTGAGCATCAGTATTAATACTAATGAACTCAACACCTTCGATGGACTCACGTACCATGTGTTCAACGGCATTACCGCCACCGCCACCAACCCCAACGACTTTGATTACTGCGTCGTCAGACATTTCCATCATCGGTTCAAACATGTGTTATCTCCGTTTTTCCTGCTGCTCAGGTTAAAACTCTTTTTGTATCCAATTACGCAAACGACCAAATAATCCAGTTACTGAAGCACGAGCGGGCTCGTTGTATTCAGTATCTTCATTAATTTGACTGTCACGCGCGTAATGAAGTAAACCAACCGCCGTAGAATGATACGGCTCTTTAACGTAATCTGTCAGGCCGCTGACCTCTAAAGGCTTACCGACTCTAACTTGGTTGCGGAACACTCGCTCCGCACACTCTACCAACCCTTCAATTTGCGCTGCGCCGCCTGTCAGTACAACGCCAGCAGCCAAGTGATGCTTAATACCATCATCACGTAGCTTTTCTTGAACAGAATCAATAGTTTGGTTAACCAATCCCATAAGCTCGGTGTAGCGAGGCTCAATCACTTCCGACAAAGTCTGTCTTTGCAAACTGCGGGAAGGTCGTCCTCCAACACTTGGAACGTTAACCGTATCGTCCTTGCTAACTAGCTCGCTTAACGCGCAGCCGTATTTTACTTTTATCTCTTCAGCATCACTTACTGGAGTGCCGAATGCAAATGCAATGTCACTCGTTACTGCATTACCAGCATACGAGAAAACTTCAGTGTGTCTCAGCGCTCCGCCTGTCCATATGGAGACATCCATAGTACCAGCACCGATATCAACAACACATACGCCCAGTTCGCGCTCATCTTCAGTGATCACTGCATTACTTGACGCCAAGCCTGAGTATACAAGGTGTTCAACCTTGAGTCCGCAACGCTCAACCGCTTTAATAATGTTTCTCGCCATATCATTGTGGCAAGAGATCAGGTGCACGCTAACTTCCATACGTACTCCTGATAAACCTAGTGGATTTTTGATTCCTTCTTGGTAATCGATGGTGAATTCCTGTGGAATAACATGCAAAATGCGCTGTTCGTCACCAATTTTGATCGACTTTGCGGTATGGATAGCTCGATCCATATCTTCTTGAGAGACCTCCTCATCAGAGATGGTTCCCATGCCTTTTTCTATACGGCTCGCAATGTGACGACCAGAGATAGAGATGAACACATTGCTTATCTGGCATTCCGCCATAAGCTCTGCTTGATCCACCGCTCTTTGCACCGATTTAACCACCGATTCAAGATCGTTCACTCCACCTTTGTCCATCCCTCGAGATGGGCTACTTCCGGCACCAATTATATTAATTTGACCATCAGGCAATACTTCACCTACCAGAGCCGATACGGTTGCAGTGCCTATATCAAGACCAACAATAATGTTGTCATCAGCGGTCTTAGTCATCTGTATTCTCTTGTTCTAACTCTTGTTCAGGGAACCATCCAACGGAAGCTCCCGTATCATACCTGAGGTCTATGTAGCTCACTCTTTCAGCTGCACTACCTAAATTCTTGTACAACGCAAAAAAGCGTTCGATTCGCTCTTCAAGTGATTCTTTACCGAGCTCTAAGCGGATGCCATTATCCAAGATAACTTGCCACGCTCTTCGATCATTAAGAACCAGTGAGGTAATCGATAAACTCAGTGCCTCAAACTTCGGTTCAAGCTCTCGCCATACTGACAATACTTCTTCGTTTGTCCCTTCTGGTCCGTAAAGCTTGACGCGTTCCCCTTCAACTTGACCTAAGTCACCGTTAAACAGCAGACCTTCGCTATTGAGCAGACTATTTCCATTCCAAATCGCTTCGGCTTTGTGCTCAGTCAGAAACACTTTTACGGTGTCTGGCCACTGTTTACGGATTGAAGCATGAGATACCCAAGGAATAGATTCGGCTACGTCTTGCAGCACATTCACATCCTGCGACATGAATGTGCCTACATGTTCCAAGCGCGAAAAAGCGAATTGGACATCATTGGCAGAGACGTAATGCAAATCGCCTTGAAGTACGATTTTGGACAATGGCAGACGTTGATCATCCCACATCCAAGAAACGGTCGAGTAAAGGAGAGAGCCTATTAACAATAAGACCACCAGTAAAAAGCTCGCCCCAAAGGCATGCTCTTTGACTAGAGGACTCGAAGTTAAACGAGGGCCTTCATTAAAAGCACTTTTAATCAAAGTCCATAGTCCTTGCCGTTAGCTCGCTGATCGATTCCCTATCTCATTTCGTATAAAGGGGCAAAAGCACTTACTTTAACCTTCGGATTATACTGGTGAGATTAAAAGTATCAAACACTGATATTGAGAAATCACCACTTAAAATGCAATAAGTGTGTCAAATACCCAAAAACCTGACTTTCCTACTAGGCGTTAAGCATCTTATCGATATTTAACTCAAAAGCCGCGAGCTGTTTCGCCACCTTACCGACATCTCCCGCACCTTGCGTCAGTACTAGGTCACCATCTTGTAGCACATTAGCAAGCACGGAGGGTAATGACTGACTATCGGGAACAAATATTGGGTCGAGTTTTCCACGTCCACGAATCGTTCGACATAACGCACGGCCATCCGCGCCCGCAATGGGTTTCTCGCCGGCAGAGTAGACATCCAACATGATCAACACATCAACCTGCTCCAACACGTTGGCAAAGTCATCATAGAGGTCACGAGTACGACTGTATCTATGAGGCTGAAAAATCATCACTAGGCGCTTGTCTTCCCACCCATTACGTGCAGCTTGGATCGTAACGTCGACTTCTGTTGGGTGATGCCCGTAATCGTCCACCAGCATCGCATTACCGTTACCCGTTTCGAATTCGCCTAAGTGATCGAAGCGACGCCCCGTACCTTGTGTTCCAGCCATCGCATTTAAGATTGCTTCATCAGAAATATCATCTTCCGTTGCCACAGCAATTGCTGCTGAAGCATTTAATGCATTATGACGACCTGGAATATTGAGAGTAATCTCAAGGTCCGCCTTTCCTTCACGAATGACGGTAAATTTCCCTTGCTGACCTTCTTGGCGATAATTGTCGATACGCACGTCCGCATCTTCTGAGAAACCATAGGTAATCACTTGTCGGCTAATGCGAGGTACTAATTCTCTCACAACGGGATCGTCGATACACACAATGGCTTGGCCATAAAATGGCAAGTTATGTAGGAAGTCGATAAAGGTTTGCTTGAGCGTTTCGAAATCGCCGCCGTAAGTGTCCATATGATCAGCTTCAATATTGGTTACGATACTGACCATCGGCTGCAAGTGGAGAAACGAAGCGTCACTCTCATCCGCTTCAGCAATCAGAATACGACTAGAGCCCAGACGCGCATTCGTTCCCGCACTCTTTACAAGCCCGCCATTCACAAACGTAGGATCTAAGCCTGCTTCTGAGTAGATTTGTGTCACGAGTGCCGTTGTTGTGGTTTTTCCGTGTGTACCAGCAACAGCGATGCCGTGACGAAAGCGCATCAACTCGGCAAGCATTTCAGCTCGGCGGACAATAGGGATACGTGCAGCGCGTGCCGCAATGACTTCAGGATTTTCTTCGTTAATCGCGGTCGATACGACGACAACACTGGCTTGTGCCACGTTTTTTTCTGCGTGACCAATGTATACCGTTGCGCCTTTCTGAGTAAGTCGGTCAGTGACCGGATTCTCTGCGATGTCTGAACCTGAGATTTGATAGCCTTCGTTTAGCAAAACTTCAGCAATTCCACTCATCCCCGCGCCACCAATGCCGATAAAGTGGATGCATTTAACGCGGCGCATCTCTGGCACCATTGCTCTAATCTGAGCCAAATCTTGTGTATGTTGAACTGTCATGAATATTTCTCGTTATTTTGTTAGTGCGACAATGGCCTCAGCAACCACTTTGTCTGCATCTAACTTAGCGGCCTCACGAGCTTTTGTCGCCATCGTCACTAACGCATCTCGATCCAAAGAGCGGATCTGCATAGCTAGCTTTTCGACGGTGAGCTCTGGCTGCTCAATCATTTTTGCTGCGCCACATTCTACTAAGTGGTCAGCATTTAAAGCTTGTTGTCTGTCTTTGTGCATAAACGGGATAAAAATGGCACCCACTCCCGCCGCAGAAACTTCTGAAACGGTCAGCGCGCCTGAACGACAAACGAGAAGGTCTGCCCACTCATAAGCCTCGGCGACATCATCGATGAACTCAACCACTTGCGCATGTGTAACGCTCTGCTGCTGATAAGCTTGAGATACCTCTTGATGATTGTTTTTCCCCGCCTGATGACGAATTTGATAACCATCTCCAAGCTTGGCCATCACTTCAGGCATGGTGCGATTGAGGATCTGAGCACCTTGGCTTCCCCCCATGACCAATATCCGAATGTCGTCATCACGCTCAACCATGCGCTTCGTTGGTGGATCTATCGCGACAACATCTTCGCGTACGGGATTGCCAACAACCGGAGCCTTAGGAAAAGCCCCAGGGAAAGCCTGAAAGACGCGCTTTGCGATCTTAGACAACCATTGGTTTGTCAATCCTGCGACCGCATTTTGCTCATGCAAAACAACTGGAATACCAAGTAACCAAGCAGCGACGCCACCAGGACCGCTGACATATCCACCCATACCGAGCACAGCGTCAGGCTTCCATCGTTTCATATGCGCCTTGGCTTGCATAATCGCGTTTATGATTTGAAATGGTGCTTTAATCAGCCGACCAATACCTTGACCTCGTAGACCTTTTACTTGGATAAAATCGATCTCAATGCCATGTTTGGGGACCAGATCAGCCTCCATCCGGTCCGCAGTGCCAAGCCAGCGAATTTCCCATCCTTGCAACTGCAGCTGTTTGGCAACAGCCAGTCCAGGGAAGACATGCCCCCCGGTTCCACCCGCCATCACCATTAAACGTTTATTCTTTTTCATCATTCTCTAACTGTTTTTCATCATTGCCTTGGCTAATCAATCGACATTCATGGTCAATGCGCAACAATATCGATACGGCAACGGACATGACGATCAAACTCGAACCACCATAACTAATTAAAGGTAGTGTTAATCCCTTGGTAGGAACCATGCCCGCAGCGGCGCCAACATTGACTAAGGTTTGAAAAGCAAACCAAATTCCAATACCAAATGCTAAATAACCACCGAACAATTGCTGGCATTCGAATGCTTTGCGGCCAATCAAAATCGCTTTGGTGACCAAGCTAAAGATCAGTACTAAAGCAAGGACGACACCAACAAAACCCATCTCTTCCGCGAGTACGGCAAACACGAAGTCGGTATGCGCTTCCGGTAGATATTCCAGCTTTTGGATTGAATTACCGAGGCCTTGACCGAACCATTCTCCTCGTCCAAATGCCATCAGTGATTGCGTCAACTGGTAGCCGCTACCGAACGGGTCTTCCCATGGATCGGCAAAGGACGTTACCCGCCGCCAACGATAAGGTTCGAAATAGATCAGTGCAGCAACCGAGGCTAGACCAACGACCATTAACGCGAGGAACTGAGTCATTTTCGCGCCAGCGATAAAGAGCATGCCGAATAAGGTGACAAGCATGACGACCACTGTGCCCAAGTCAGGCTGGAGCAGTAATAGAACCGCTAACGTGCCAAAGACAATGATCGGTTTTATAAAGCCACCAAAAAAGCTCGAACGCACCTCGTCATTCTTACGTACCAGATAGCCGGACATAAAGATGAACAATGAGAGCTTAGCGACCTCGGCAGGCTGGAGGTTAAATAACCCTAAAGGAATCCAACGTGAAGCGCCGTTGACTGATTTACCCGCGACAAGCACCACAAACAGCAAACCCACGGAGATAAGCAGCAATGCCATACTGAACTTCAGCCATCGCTCTAGAGGGACCTGTATGACAACGGTCGCGACACACAAAGCCAAAGACAAAAAGATCGCATGTCGGAACATGAAATGAAACGGCTGATCAGTTAAGCGAGAACTGATCGGAAATGACGCAGATGTCACCATCACCAACCCAGTCAGCATCAGGCCCAACGAGATCCAGACCAACTGCCTGTCGTACAAGACTTCCGGTGATGCTGTGGTAATCCAGCGTTTGATGCTGGCAAAAGGGTTGTTTATCTGCATATCATTTAATGTGTCGACTTAATCGCTCAGGGTAATGCTTACGAGTAACGAAGCGCTAGCTCAGTGAATGCATCACCTCTAGCCATAAAATTACTAAACTGATCAAAACTCGCACATGCCGGAGACAGCAATACCATATCACCAGCTTGCAGTTGAGGCTTAATCCACGCCACGATCGCTTCCATGTTGTCAAAATCTTTTGCGCTAGGGTGCAACGGCATAAACTGGGAACCATCTTCGCCAAAGCAACATAGTTGAACATTAAGTGATTCTAGTACCAGTGCCAGTTCAGAAAAGTCTGCTCCTTTACCGACACCGCCAACCAACAAATAGAGTTTACCTTGCAGCGAAAGACCAGAAAGCGCAGCCAGTGTGCTGGCTACATTCGTCGCTTTCGAATCATTGACCCATTTAATGCCTTGATTATCAGCAACAACTTGGCAGCGATGTGTCAGACCGTTGTAAGACTTTAGCGCATCTAAACCTGAGGAGAGGTCAACGTTGACTTGAGAGAGCAAAGCTAACACCACTAACGCGTTCGCTATGTTGTGTCGGCCAACTAACGTCAAATCACTGGATGGCATAATCGGTGCCGAACCTTGAAACAAGAACTCTTGCCCCTGATGCTCAGCCAAATGATAGTCAGCCGAACCGTTGAGACTGAACTCAATAAGTTTTTTATCGCCCACATCCGGGTATGTCGCTTTATCATCCGCGTTTACAATGCACGCGTCAGCATGATCGAAGATTCTCAACTTCGCTTGGCGATAACCCTCCATACCATCATAGCGATCCATATGGTCTTCGGAGAGATTCAAAAACGCAGCGGCCTTCAGCGATAAACTAGACGTCGTTTCAAGTTGGAAGCTCGACAGTTCAAGGACGTATAAATCCGCCTCTTGCGCTAATAAATCCAATGCAGGAACGCCAATATTGCCTCCTACACCGACTTTTAACCCCGCCGCTTTCGCAACGACGCCGGTTAAGTCTGTGACCGTGCTCTTACCATTTGAGCCAGTAATCGCAATCACAGGTTTATCCACCTGCCATGCAAAAAGCTCGATATCACCGACAACTGGTACACCAGCAGCTAGCGCCAACTGAATTTCAGGTGTTGCTAACGCAATCCCTGGGTTAGCAACAACCAAATCGGCATCAACGAGCCAGTCAGTGTTCCAACTGCCTGAATGTAACTCCACGCCACTAGGAAGTGATTCCTGACCGGGTGGGTTATCGCGAGTATCGATGACTTTGATCGTTAAAGAGTGAGGCAATTTGTCGAGGTATTTAACGACAGAGAGCCCGGTAATACCGAGCCCTACTACGACGACACTTTCAATATTTTGCCAGCGGTCCATGGTCATATCGTGTTTCTATCCTTAACGTACTTTTAGCGTCGCCAAACCAACCAAAACAAGCACAATGGAGATGATCCAAAAACGCACGATAACACGCGGCTCCGGCCAACCTTTTAACTCGTAGTGATGATGAATCGGTGCCATGCGGAAAATGCGTTGACCACGCAGTTTATAAGAGCCCACTTGCAGAATCACCGACAATGTCTCCATCACAAAAACACCGCCCATGATAACAAGAACAAACTCTTGACGTACTAACACCGCAATCGTGCCCAACGCTCCGCCCAATGCTAGTGAGCCGACATCGCCCATGAACACTTGCGCTGGGTAGGTGTTGAACCATAAGAAACCAAGACCAGCACCCACAATGGCAGTACACACCACAACTAACTCTGACGCTTGAGGGATGTAGGGAATATGAAGATAATTGGCGAACTGGACATTGCCCGTCGCCCAAGCAATAGCGGCAAAGCCTGCTGATACTAGGACTGTAGGCATAATCGCTAAACCATCTAAGCCATCCGTCAAGTTAACCGCATTACTGGTACCCACGATGACAAAGTAAGTCAGTACGATATACATCAAACCGAGTTGCGGCATGATCTCTTTGAAAAAGGGAACCACAAGTTGAGTTGCAGCGGTATCTTTCCCATGTGCGTACAGAGCAAACGCAACAACTAACGCAATTGCCGACTGCCAGAAGTATTTCCAACGAGCAATTAAGCCATCAGTGTTCTTTCGCACGACCTTGCGGTAATCATCAACAAAGCCGACAGCACCATAGCCAATTAATACCGCCAACACTGCCCATACGTAAGGGTTAGATAAATCGGTCCAAAGTAGAACAGTGGTCACAATCGCTGCCAGAATCATGATACCGCCCATTGTCGGTGTACCGCGCTTACTAAAGTGCGACTCTGGTCCTTCATTGCGAACAACCTGACCAATTTGCAGCATCTGCAAGCGGCGAATCATTTTCGGTCCCATCCATAAAGAGATACCCAGAGCCGTCAAGACACTGACAATGGCTCGAAACGACAGGTATTCGAACAAGCGGAAAAACGAAAAATATGGCTGGAGCAGCTCTGCAAGCCAAATGATCATGAATACATCTCCTTTAAAGCAGCGGCAATCTTACTCATTCCGGCACTGTTCGCACCTTTAACCAACAAGGTTTGCGCGCAATCGTGCAACGGTAGCTGCTGCTTAATAAACTCAATCATAGCGTCATGAGTATCGAAGTGCGTCCCTTGGCATTGTTGACTGATTGCTCTCGCATCAGCGCCATAAGTCAGCACATGTTCAAATTTGAATGGGGCAGCATGTTCCCCGACTTGGCGATGAAGTGCAAGACTTTCGTCCCCCAACTCAGCCATATTGCCTAAAATTAACCAACGAACACCTGTAAAGCTGCCTAACAAGTCTGCAGCGGCTTTCATAGCGGGTACGCTGGCATTGTAACTGTCATCAATCAGCGTTATTTTTTCCGTTAAAGCGATAGATTCGACACGGCCTTTCACTTTTGCCAGATGGCGTAACCCAGACTGAACCATCTCAATTGACGCTCCCAACTCAAACGCCAGTGCCGTTGCTGCCAGCGCATTCGCCACATTGTGTTGACCGATAATGCCTAGCTCAACCTCAAAGCCCCCCATCGGACTGACGAGCTCAAATGACGCCTCACCAGCGTTGTTCATCGTAATCTTATGAGCAAAATAATCAGCAGAAGAATCTAACACAGAAAATGTTTTGACCTGCTTATCCGCGAGAACCGCTTGCCAGTACTCTCCACCGTTACTGTCTAAATTGACAATGGCGACGGAACCTGGGGCTAGCCCTTGATAGATCTCACCCTTGGCTTGCTTCACCCCATCCATTGAGCCAAAGCCTTCTAGGTGCGCCGCAGCAACGTTATTCACTAAAGCCACATCAGGTTTAACTAGCTGAGTAGTGTAGGCAATTTCACCAATATGGTTCGCACCCAACTCGATGACAGCAAAATCGTCTTCTGGAGTGGAGCGCAGGAGTGTGAGTGGAACCCCGATGTCATTATTGAAATTGCCAGCCGTAAACAAGACTTGGCCCTTGTTCATCATAATGCTGGCAACCATCTCTTTGACCGTGGTTTTGCCGCAACTGCCGGTGATGGCAACGGTCGGAGTTTGACAGACGTGGTGAACAAATTTGCCCAACTGACCAAGAGCGGCCTTCGTGTCTTTGACAAGCAGCTGCGGTGTTTGCGTGTCTAGCGCTCGGCTCACTAATAAAGCGGTCGCTCCCGCTTCTACCGCATTCAACGCAAAATCGTGAGCATCAAAACGCTCTCCGACCAAGGCCACAAATAGTGCTCCAGGTTCAATCGTACGCGTATCTGTTGAGACCGCATTGATGGCTGCATCATTGCCAACCAACTGCGCATCTAATTCATCTGCCAACTGAGATAACATCAAACTAATCATTGGTTAAGCTCCAAAAGTTGCTGAGCTGATTCGCGATCAGAATAGTGAACGGTTTCATTGGCGAGCACTTGGTAGTCTTCATGACCTTTCCCCGCAAGCAAGATAATATCGTGAACCTCGCTATTGGCTAGCGCATATTGCAGCGCTTTAAATCTATCGTGTTCAACGATTGCTCGCTCCGGATTGCGCATGCCTGCGAGCATGTCATCCACAATCGCACTCGGCGATTCACTACGTGGATTGTCGTCAGCTAATACAACATGATCAGCAAGTCGCTCACCAATCTCAGCCATCATTGGACGCTTTCCGGTATCGCGGTCGCCACCACAACCAAAGATCGCCCATAGTTTGCCGTGACAATGTACTCTCAGCGCCTTCAGTGCTTTTTCTAGAGCATCAGGCGTATGCGCATAATCTACGACGACCTTAGCTTTACCTTCGTTGTGGAATAACTCCATACGTCCGATGACGGGAGTGAGTTGTTTTGCCGTCTCGATGAGTTGCTGTTTATCGATTCCCAACGCCAGCAACGTGGTAAAGGCGACTAGTACATTATTCGCATTGAATTCACCGATTAGCGGCACGCTAAACTGACCATCACCAAAACAGCCAGAAAATGCGAGTGAGATACCCGACTCTGAGTAATCAACTTGGGAAGCAAAGACGGCATTAGTGCTCGACAATGGTTGAAGAGAGACTTGAATCGCATCCAGTAATTGCTCTGCCCACTTAGCACCCACTTGATCATCAACGTTAATGATCGCTTTACCACACTGATGCTCGGTAAATAGAGAGCGTTTAGCTAGCTCGTACTCTTCCATCGTGCCGTGGTAATCAAGATGATCTCGGCTTAAATTGGTAAACACACCAGCGGCAAAAGGCAGTGTTTTTACGCGACCTTGAACCAAACCATGCGAAGAGATTTCCATCGCCGTATAGTCTGCACCTTGAGACTCTATCGACACCAATGTGTGTTGAATTTCAATTGCGCTCCCTGTCGTATTAACCGCAGGTTGAAGTGCATCTAAAAAACCATTACCCGCAGTACCTAATACGGCTGCTCGCTTACCGACTAGATTTAGCCACTGCGCAATAATTTGCGTAATCGTTGTTTTACCGTTTGTCCCCGTCACACCGACGAGTTTCATGTCACCAAGCGTATACAAGCGTGACGCTAGCGCAGAAAGATTGCGATCGAGCTGATCAATATAAATGACAGGCACGCGGCTTTCTGTAGAGCAAACACCTTGAGGATGACGTTCACACGATTGTGCAATCACAGCGTTAGCACCGCGATTGATGGCTGACTCAATAAAACGTCGACCATCTACAGCGTGACCTTTGATGGCAACAAACGTTGTGCCCTCGGTGATTTTACGGCTATCCAACTCTAGGTTTGAAATAACCATGTCATGGAACTCATGGGCTGAGATATCCACCCAAGGCGCAAGTAATGTCGATAATGCGATCGGTTTTGACATAAAGCGTCTCTATTAATTTTCTTTAAATCTGTTTTCGTCAGGCGCCACATTCAATATTTGCAGCGTGCCTTTTAAAATCTCTGAAAAAACGGGGCCAGCCACCGAGCCACCGTAATAGTTGTCACCTTGTGGTTCATTAACCACGACAACCAGTGCCACTCTCGGGTCACTTGCAGGAGCGACTCCTGCGGTATAGGCAAAGTATTCATCACCATAGCCGCCCGCTATCGCTTTTCTTGAGGTACCAGTTTTAGCTGCGACTCGATACCCTGGTACTGCCGCTTTGGTTGCGGTACCGCCAGGTTGAGTGACCGTCTCAAGCATAGCAAGAACCTTGTGGGCATTGTCACTGTCAATCACCTGTCTTGAGAAGTCTTGGTCGTTATTTTCAATAATGTGAATAGGCTGGTATTTACCAAAGTTGCCTAATGTCGCATAAGCGTGGGCAAGCTGAAGTGGAGTGATGGTGAGACCATAACCGAACGAGAGCGTCGCGATTTCAAATTTAGACCAGCGGCGGCGATTAGGGAAAATACCCTGAGTCTCACCAACCAAGTTAAGACCCGATACTTCACCAAAACCCACCGAGCTGTACATTCCTAATAAAGCCTCTAACGGCATATCAAGCGCCAGTTTCGCGACACCAATGTTACTCGACTTTTTAAGGATAGTGGTCAGATCGGCTTTGCCCACCTTAGAAGTATCACGTACGCGGCTGCCACCAATTTGCATGATGCCATTCCCGGTATCAATCACGGTATCATCGTCTGCAACACCATTTTCAAGCGCCGCCAACACAACAAAAGGCTTAATCGTGGAGCCCGGCTCGAAGGCATCGGTGATAACACGGTTGCGCATTTTTGCCGATTGCAAATCAGAACGATTGTTAGGGTTATAGGAAGGTGCGTTAACCATGGCTAATACAGCGCCAGTTTTCACATCGAGGATAACCACAGAGCCAGAAGTCGCGCGATAATCCGCAACCGCCTGCTTAATCGCTCGATAAGCGATGGCTTGGATACGTTGATCGATGGTCAATTTTAGAGGTTTACCCTCTTCACGTTCTTCCAGTGAGATGTTTTCAACAACGCGTCCATAGCGATCTTTACGGATAATGCGCTTGCCCGCCTCTCCGGTGAGCCACTTGTCGTAACTTCTCTCTACCCCTTCAAGACCATGACCATCAATACCCGTCACTCCGACAAGGTGGGCACTAACTTCACCGGCAGGATAATAGCGACGAGATTCTGCTTTTAAGCCAACCCCTGCGAGTCTCAGTTCTCGAATATAGTGCGCCATCGCGGGACTCACCTGACGCTGAAGATAAATAAAGCGACGCTTCTTGTTGCGATTGATTTTCTCGATCAATTCACCGCGTTTAATGCCAAGAACGTCGGCAAGTGCATGCCAACGGTCGATGTCACTCAATCCACCTTCTTTAAAGATGGTCACAGGATCGGCCCAAACCGCTTCAACGGGCACACTGACAGCAAGTGGTTCATCATTGCGATCGGAAATAATACCACGGGCTGAGTGCAACGTTTTTGCACGAACAGAGCGTAAGTCACCCTGCTTGATCAAATTGTCTGGTTCGATAATTTGGATATAAGCAATGCGCCCCACCAAAGCCGAAAACGCGATAAAAACACAGCAAAGCACAAGGTTAAATCGCCAACGTATAAGCGTTGGAGGTTGACTCACTTCTGAAGTTTTAGCGGGGGTGACTTTCTTTTTGCTCATGGGAGTTGAATAATGACTTCTTTGTCTGATTCAGGACGCATCATTTCGAGCTCCTGCTTAGCAACCGCTTGAACTCGGCTATGTTCAGCTAGAGCGGTTTCCTCTAACAACAGGTTGCGCCACTCATTGTCTAAACGTTCCCGCTCCATTAACGCTTGGTCTTTTTCTGTGATCGCCTGACGGGTGTGGTGAGTGGTAAAAACAACCCCCATTGCACTGGCAAAAATAAGCACCAACAAAACCAACGGCACCCGACCTACCGTAATCAGATCGAGTGCGATAATTTTAGCGAGATTAGGCGCAGGCTTGCTCATTGGAAATTACAGTTTTTCAGCAATACGTAACACAGAGCTTCGTGAGCGTGCATTCACTTCCACTTCATTCTTGGATGGTTTGATGGCTTTGCCGATCGGCTTCATGTTGGCGCTGCCGAGTGCTTTGATTTGTTCTTCGGTCATTGGAATGCCGTGTGGCACTTCAGGACCTTTGCTCTCTTTTCGAATAAAACGCTTCACCATACGGTCTTCCAGAGAATGGAAACTGATCACCGATAAACGACCTTCAGGAGCCAAAATGCTTGCCGCCCCTTTTAGCGCGGTATCAATTTCTTCTAGCTCACTGTTGATGTAAATACGAAACGCTTGGAATGCGCGAGTCGCTGGATGCTTTTTCTCTTTAAAACTCTTTGGTGCAGCGTCAGAGATTAATTTCGCTAATTGACCTGTACGCGTGAGCGGCTCATTTTCTTCGTTTTCACGGTACGCCACGACCGCTTTAGCAATACGTCGAGCATGCTTGTCTTCACCAAACTCACGGATTACCCAAGTGATATCATCAAGATCCGCTTCCATCAGCCACTGTGAAACCGGAATCCCCGACGTCGGGTCCATTCGCATATCAAGCGGGCCATCTTTCATAAAGCTAAAGCCACGCTCTGCATCATCAAGCTGAGGAGACGAGACACCGAGATCAAGCAATACGCCATCAACTTGACCCACAAGTCCGTACTCAGCGGCATACTCTGCCATTCCAGAAAATGGACCATGAATGATGGTAAAACGAGGATCATCAATTTTTGCTGCTTCAGCGATGGCCTGAGGATCTCTATCAATACTGTAAAGGCGGCCATTGTCACCCAGTTGAGACAGAATTGTACGGCTGTGACCACCTCGACCGAATGTACCATCAATGTAAATACCGTCTGGTTTAATCGCTAAACCATCGATGGATTCATGGAGGAGTACAGATATGTGTTTAAATGCTTCGGTCATAGTTATCTCATGTGGCTGACGCATTGACGAATTCGGACTTTCCAGTGTACTGATTTAATGGCGTATCGCCACCACTAGCAAGCGAGAACACGTGATTTTGCGCTAAGTTTAATGGTTCGAAAATAAAATCGGTCAATTAAAAGCAAAAAACCCATCATAACAACAAAGTTACGATGGGTCTCGAATAGGTGGAGCCGACACATAAGCCGGGTTCTGTCTCCGCTTGCGCGGCGGTAGCCATTCGTCTAGGCCAGCAATCACTCACTGGCTCGAGCAACCTACCCGCCTCCTTACGCGAGCAACGCAATGTGGAGGCCTATTTGGTCTTGCTTCAGGTGGAGTTTACCCTGCTACGAACTATTACTAGTCGTCCGGTGCGCTCTTACCGCACCCTTTCACCCTTACCTGTGCACCGCTATTCGAAAATAGGGGCCATCGGCGGTCTTCTCTCTGCTGCACTTGTCGTAGGCTTGCGCCCCCCAGGCGTTACCTGGCACCTTGCTCTATGAAGCCCGGACTTTCCTCCCCCTTGTCAGTCTCCCGAAGGACGTCAACGTCAGTCTCCCAAAGGACCTCAACGTCAGTCTCCCGAAGGACATCAACAAAGCAGCGGCTACCCAGTCAGCTCCGAGGGCGGATTGTATAGAGTTCAGAGTGAAGTGTCTAGCGAGATCACAGATTAGATGAAATCTGAGAGCTAAGTGAACAGAAAACGAGCGCAGTCGTTAAAGGAAAATGAGCCGAGACCTTTGAGCTCGACTCACATTATCTCGCTCAATTAGTCGAGATTCTCTAGACCCCATTTGTAGAGCGCATTTTTCTTTAGATTGTAGATTTCCGCTGCCATTGCAGCCGCTTTCTTAAGCGGGAGCTCTTTCACTAAAATACCAAGCGCACGGGTCGCTTCTTCCGGTAACGAATCATCAATCGCCGCACGGTATCCGTGAATCAACAACGCCATTTCTCCACGCTGTTGGTTTTCATCCGCTCTTACCCATTCAACCAACTCAGCCAATGGCATACCTTGAATAGTTTCAAAGGTTTTGGTCAACTCACGCGCCAAAACCACTTCGCGATCAGGTCCAAGAATCTCTAGCATATCATCTAAAGAATCGAGGATTCGATGTGGCGACTCGTAGAAGACACAAGTGCGCTCTGCTTTCGCAATCTCGAGAAACTTATCCTTGCGCCCTTTGCTTTTGGCTGGCAAGAACCCTTCGAAACTAAAACGGTCAGACGGCAGACCAGATGCACTTAGTGCCGTAATCACCGCACATGCTCCAGGTAGAGGAACAACTTTAACGCCCGCTTGACGACACTTTGTCACCAAGTGATACCCTGGGTCACTGATTAATGGTGTACCTGCATCAGAAACCAATGCAATTGAGTGGCCCGCTAAAAGTTTCTCAACCAGTACTTGCGCTTTTTGCTGTTCATTATGATCATGGAGAGCAAAAGTTTTGGTCGAGATTGCAAAATGAGACAACAGCTTGCCAGTATGGCGTGTATCTTCTGCTGCAATCAGGTCCACACTAGATAAAACGTCTATTGCGCGTTGAGTGATATCACCTAGATTGCCTATGGGAGTCGGGACAATATAGAGAGTTGGGACCTCGGTTGGTAAGGTTTTGTTATCTGTCATTTGTTTACCATCACTTCAACGATTAATATAGACACAATTTTATACGGAATTAACTAAGAACTCATGGCCATGAAAAACCATAAGCGACTCAGTGTAACACGCTTACTCACTCCTGTAGCCCTTGCTGTTGCATTAACAGCTTGTAGCTCAGGTCCATCAACGCCTCAATCCGTTGATATCACCTTAGATCCAAATCAACCGCTGCAAACTTACCTAATGCGTGCAGACAGCAGCACTGGCAGTTTACAAAATGATTGGTTAATCATGGCTCTGAAAGCTTCTATTGCGGCAGGCGACACAACTCAGTCGGAATTGCTAATTAAGCGGCTCTCCCGCCAGAACTTGACGAACATGCAACAAGCCGAATGGCAATTAGCCCGTGCTGAGCTGTTGGTTAAACAAGGGCAGAATGATGAAGCGCTTGCACTGCTCAACTTCCGTACAAACTGGCAACTAGCAGATGAGCAATGGAAGGAATACCATCAGGTTCGCGCCTCATTGTTTGTGAAACAGGGAGAGTACTACGCTGCAGCTCGTGAGCTCAGCCTTGAAAGTCGTTACGCAGCCATTGCAGAACAACAGTTTATTGCTGACAGCATTTGGGCAAATCTAGCGCGTGTTTCAACCACTCCCCAAGTTTCGCTGTCACCACAAAGCAACGATGCTGTATTTTCCGGCTGGTTAGCGTTGGCCAACTACAGCCAAACTCTCTCGGGTTCATTGGCTGAGCTTCAATCTTCTATCGAACAATGGCTAGCCGATAACCCTAGCCACCCAGCGGCAACTTACACGCCACAATCGATTAAAGACATTCTCTCTTTAGAGATCACTAAACCCGTTAATACCGCGCTTCTACTGCCTTTAACTGGCAAGTTTGCTACTCAGTCTCAGTTAATCCGTGACGGCTTCATTCTGGAAATGATGAATGATGACGATCGTGATGAAAATGCAACCTTAACCGTCATTGATACCAATGCCGTATCCATCGAAGAGCTTGAAAAGGAACTCATCGAGAAGAACATCGATTTTGTCGTCGGCCCTCTGGTCAAAGACAACATCGAAAAACTGCAGCGCGCTGAGGAAAATTTTGCCAAGCCGATGCCAATGCTGGCGTTAAACATTCCTGAGGAAATTGAAGCGAGTACAAGCACCTGTTATCTCGCGCTTTCTCCCGAACAAGAAGTCGCTCAAGCAGCAAAACATCTTGCGAAACAAGGCTATCAGTTCCCGTTAATTCTTGCTCCTCAAGGTCGATTCGGTGATCGCGTCATCGAAGCGTTTGAAGCAGAGTGGAAGAAACACAGTAGTAACAAAGTCGCCGTCAATCTATTTGGCGATAAGCGTCAGCTACAGCGTAATATCAACCAAGTGTTTGGTCTACAAGACAGCCAACAACATATCGCTCAAATGGACTCTCTGCTCAGTGTTCCTCTAGAAAGCCAGCCACGCAGCCGCCGTGATATTGATGCGGTATACATCGTCGCAAGCAGTTCAGAGCTCACGCTGATCAAACCATTTATCGAAGTGGCTATTAACCCTGATACTCAACCGCCAAAACTGTACTCAAACTCTCGCAGCAACAGCGGTCGTCAGCAATATGAAGACCTGACCGGTGTAAGCTATGGTGATATTCCCCTACTTGTGCACCCGAACGCTGAACTCAAAGCACAAATGGATCAACTTTGGCCTCGCAATTCAAACGCCAAGAAACGCCTACAAGCGCTTGGTATGGACGCGTATCGCCTAATGGAACAATTACCTCAGATGAAAGTTGTTCCTGGCTACGCCATCGACGGCAACACAGGCATACTCACCATCGATGAAAACTGTGTAGTCCAACGTGAAATCAGCTGGGCTGAGCACGGTGCTGCTAAGTAAGCGTAGTAAAGGGCAACACTACGAAGCCGTTGCTGAAAAGCATCTAATCAGTTGCGGCTTCTCATTAATTGAGAGAAACTTTCACGCTAAGGGCGGAGAGCTCGACCTTATTATGCGCGATGGCAACACCATCGTGTTTGTCGAAGTTCGCTATCGAGCCCAACAAACTTTTGGCCACGCTGCTGAGACCGTCACACGAAGTAAAATACAAAGAATTTTGAAAGCGGCTAACGTGTGGTTGATGAAAAATGGCCTGTCCGTCTATTCAACTGACTTTCGCTTTGATCTCGTTGCCATCCATCAGCATGGAAAACAGGTCGAGTGGATTAAAAACGCAATTACTCAAGGATAATCAATGCTAGATAGCATTAAAGACAGCTTTACAGAGAGCATTCAAATTCAAATCGCAGCGGCTGAAGCACTGCCTGACGCCATTACTCATGCCGCACAAGCCATGGTTGCAAGCTTACTGA
Organism: Vibrio sp. MarTm2; assembly: GCF_027587055.1. Classification (NCBI taxonomy): domain Bacteria; kingdom Pseudomonadati; phylum Pseudomonadota; class Gammaproteobacteria; order Vibrionales; family Vibrionaceae; genus Vibrio; species Vibrio sp. MarTm2. Next base: position 819,577 of record NZ_JAPPTK010000001.1, read on the forward strand.
ACGGAAACAAGATCCTATGCTGCGGAAATGGCGGCTCTTCGTCAAATGCCCAGCAGTTTGTCTCTTGCCTACTCAATCGCTTCGAGACAGAACGCCCTAGTTTACCTGCCATGGCGTTAACTGCGGATATCACAACGCTTACAGCCGTCGCCAACGATTATCACTATGAGGAGATTTTCTCCAAGCAAGTTCGTGCATTCGGTCAAGCTGGCGATATCCTGCTAGCGATTTCCACTAGCGGTAACAGCAAAAACATCATTAAAGCTATGGAAGCCGCAGTGACACGCGACATGACCATTATCGCCTTTACAGGTAAAGACGGTGGCGAAATGGCTGGCTTACTCGGCGAAAATGACGTCGAAATTCGTATTCCTTCTCACAGAACGGCGAGAATTCACGAAGTGCATATGGTGACACTGCATTGCTTATGCGATCTTATCGACCAAGTATTGTTTCCAGCTCACGAAGAGTAAATTTATGAAGCTATTAAAAGGTTTATTAGTGGCTGTACTCGCACTCAATATCACAGGGTGTGCAGGTCTACTTGTAGCAGGCGCGGCGACAACAGCCAGTATCGTTATTGACCCGCGTACTACTCAAGAAATTTGGAACGACAATAACATCGAGTTCGAAATCACCGGATTAGGCAATAAAGCGCCATTTCGTGGTAACGCTCGTGTCACAGCAAGTTCGTACAATGGGACGGTTATATTACTTGGTCAAGCCAATACTCCTCAATTAAGCGAGCAATTTGCGCAGCAAGCTCGTAAAGTGAAAGGAGTCAAAACCATTCACAATCAACTCAAAATCAAAGAACCATTGTCTATCAGTGAAATTAGTAACGACAGCTGGATTACCACTAAGGTGAAGTCTGCACTTTTAGCCAATGCTGAGCTAAACGGCGTAAAGATAAAAGTCATTACAGAAGACAAAGAGGTGTATCTTTTGGGTTATGTGTCAGAGCAGCACGCAAATATCGCCACAGAAATTGCGCGTAATACCTCTGGCGTGAAGCAAGTGATAAAAGCCTTTCAAGTAGACAATGAATAACAGGCACAAAAAAAGCAGCGAAAACTCGCTGCTTTTTAATATTCTTACGCTCATTTTACAACACGTAAACTCGGACGGCCTTTAGGTCGAGGTGGTTCCTCTTCGCCAGTGTCGTTATCTTCCGATTCAGACGCGACAGATAATGGAGAAAGGTCTTCTTCCACAATCATCTCGTCGTCTTCTTCAAACTCGCCAATGTAAGCGTCTTCAGGTTCAAACATCGTTCCGGCACCATTTTCACGAGCATAGATCGCTTGAACAGCATACAACGGAACAATAACTGAATGTGGTCGCCCACCAAAACGCGCATTAAACGTAATCGCTTCATTACCGAGCTCAAGATTGCCCACCGCGCGAGGAGCGATGTTCAAAATGATTTGACCATCTTGAACAAACTCATCAGGGACACGAACACCCGGTAATGTCGCCGCTACAACCAAATGCGGCGTTAAATCATTATCCACGAGCCAATCGTAAAATGCGCGAAGCATGTACGGTCGACGTGGAGTCATGTTTGAAATATCCATCAGTAACTGATTAACGAGCTAGACGCATTTCACGCTCAGCTTCAGTAAGAGAAGCTAGGAATGAATCACGTTCAAACACTCGGTTCATGTACACTTTTAGCTCTTTTGAACCAGGGCCTGTCAGCTCAATACCAAGTTGAGGAAGACGCCACAATAATGGTGCTAGGTAACAATCGATAAGGCTGAACTCTTCGCTCATGAAGTACTCGTACTCAGCGAATACTGGAGCAAGCGTCAGTAGATCATTACGTAACTTGTTACGTGCAGCTTCCGCTTCTTCAGCAGAACCTTTCACTACTTTTTCAGCCAATGTGTACCAGTTTCTCTCAATACGATAAATCATCAGACGGCTGTTACCACGAGCAACTGGGTATACAGGCATCAACGGAGGATGAGGAAAACGCTCATCTAGGTATTCCATGATGATCTTTGAGTCGTAAAGCGCTAGCTCACGATCAACTAGAGTTGGTACTGTTTTATATGGGTTAAGTTCGATAAGCTCGGCAGGTAGATTTGTCTCATCAACAAGCTCTACTTCAACACTTACACCTTTCTCAGCCAGAACAATACGTACCTGATGGCTATACATATCAGATGCACTTGAAAATAGAGTCATCACAGAACGTTTATTGGCAGCTACAGCCATGGAGCCCTCCAGCACACTTACAACGATAAAAACAATGGAGGCCAAGCCTCCATTGTAAAGGGAATTAGCACGGTATCGTAGCACAATTAGTGCACATCACGCCAATACTCTTTCTTAAGTAGAACCACAACGATGGTGAAGATGACCAAGAAGCCCATTACCCACCAGCCTAAAGCGTGACGCTCTAGTTTTACAGGATCACCAGAATACTCAAGGAAGTTAACGAGGTCGCGAACTGCATTGTCGTATTCTTCATCGTTTAGTTCACCTGTGCCATCGCTTTCAATGCCAACAACTTTTGTCACTTCTTCGCCATCAACCACGTGTGTTTCATACACTGGTGTCGGAATACCTTGTAGCTCTTCCAATACGTGTGGCATACCAACGCTAGGGAAAACAACGTTGTTCACACCAAACGGACGGCTTGGGTCCGCATAAAATGAACGAAGGTACGTGTATAGCCAGTCAGTACCACGAACACGGGCTACCAGCGTTAGATCTGGTGGTGGAGCACCAAACCATTTCGCCGCTGAATCCTGTGGAATTGAGTTAACCATCAAATCACCCACTTTCGCTTCAGGATCGAAGATTAGGTTATCTTTTAGAAGCTCAACAGGGATACCGATATCACGAGCAACACGCTCATAGCGCTGATACTGGGCAGAGTGACAACCAAAACAATAGTTCATAAACAGTTTGGCACCGTTTTGAAGCGAAGCTTGGTCACTCAAGTCATTGTTTGCTTTGTCCAGTGGTACGTTCGCACCCGCTGCCATCGCCAGAGACGGCAGCATTGCAAATAAAATTACAATCCATTTTTTCATTTGAATGTCACCCTTTCTGGTAGAGGCTTAGTCGCTTCGTTCTTACTGTAGAAGAACAGCAATACGAAGAACATGAAGTAAGCTAAGCTGAAGATCTGAGCTAATAGCGTGTATGTTGGCGTTGCTGGAAGCGCACCAAGAATACCCAACGCGATAAAGCTGATCGTGAACTGGATGATATTGAATAAATGGAACTTACTGCGGTAGCGGTAAGAACGAACGCGACAACGATCTAACCAAGGTAGAACAAACAGAACCGCAATCGACGCGCCCATAGCGATAACACCGAGTAGCTTATCTGGAACGGCACGTAGAATCGCGTAGAACGGTGTGAAGTACCATACTGGAGCAATATGCTCTGGTGTTTTCAGTGGGTTTGCTGCTTCAAAGTTAGGTGGCTCAAGGAAGTATCCACCCATTTCAGGGTTGAAGAACAACACGTAACAGAACAAGAACAAGAAACCAGCCACACCAATCAGGTCTTTCACCGTACCGTAAGGATGGAAAGGTACTGAATCAATGATGTCATACTTCTTAGAGTAGTAATCGTGGAACTTGAACTGCGTCTTGTAGTCATCGCCCATCGTGCCTTTTGGCAGTTTGGTTTCAATACCGTCTGGGTTATTTGAACCCACTTCGTGTAGTGCTAGTACGTGTAGAACGATAAGCAGCAGAAGCACGATTGGTAGTGCGATAACGTGTAGAGCGAAGAAACGGTTTAGTGTCGCACCAGAGATTACGTAGTCACCACGAATCCATAGTGTTAGATCATCACCAATAACAGGAATTGCACCGAATAGTGAAATGATTACCTGAGCACCCCAGTAAGACATCTGTCCCCAAGGTAGTAGGTAGCCCATGAATGCTTCTGCCATCAGCACTAGGAAGATAAGCATACCGAAGATCCAAAGCAGCTCACGCGGCTTCTGGTAAGAGCCATAGATCAGCCCGCGGAACATGTGAAGGTATACAACAACAAAGAAGGCAGACGCGCCCGTTGAGTGCATGTAACGCAGTAGCCAACCATACTCAACATCACGCATGATATATTCAATTGACGCAAAAGCGCCATCACCAGATGGAACGTAGTTCATGGTTAGCCAAATACCCGTTAGGATTTGGTTAACCAAAACAAGCATTGCCAGTGAGCCGAATAAATACCAAAAGTTGAAGTTCTTTGGCATTGGGTACTCAGAAAGGTGCTTTTTGTACGCATTCATTGCGGGTATGCGTTTTTCTACCCAATCAAGTAGAGCTTGCATTATGCCTCCCCTCCTTCGTCAACACCAATTAGAATCTTGGTATCGCTCAGGTACATGTGTTTAGGTACAACTAGGTTCAACGGCGCAGGAACGCCTTGGAATACACGACCCGCCATATCAAACTTAGAGCCATGACATGGACAGAAGAAACCTGATTTCACACCCTGAACTTGTTCGCTAAAACTGTCAGGCAAATAAGTCGGTGAACAACCAAGGTGTGTACAGATACCAACAGCAACGAAATACTCAGGCTTAATTGAGCGGTAAGCGTTTTGAGCATAAGTCGGTTGTTGTTCTTCACCAGATGAAGGGTCACGGAGTTGACCATCCAGTTCTTTAAGCGTGTCTACGACAGATTGTGCACGACGGACAACCCAAACAGGTTTACCACGCCATTCAACACGTACCATCTGCCCTTCCTCGAGTTTACCAATATCAACTTCGACAGGGGCACCCGCAGCTTTTGCTTTTTCACTTGGGTTCCAAGATTTAATAAAAGGAACGGCGACAGCAGCGGCTCCTAACCCACCAACAACAGCTGTTGTAGCAGTTAGAAAACGTCTGCGACCGTTATTTAAAGGCGCATTGCTCATCCAAACATTCTCCCATTTGCTCCTTGTGGACTATTGTTATTCCGCTTAAAGAGCATGGCTAACAAAATACGAATTTAGTTGTATTTATTTGATGGCAAATGATAAATAAAACCCTACTTTTTGACAAGATAAAGCTACCTTTTTGTAACATTTGTGAGGCGAATCGCCAGTGAGGTCACAAAAGGGACATAACTAAAACAAAACTTAGGAAAAGCGTGAGGTTAGAAGGGATTTTTTTTGCGAAGAAAAACAAAAAGCTCGGCATAGAGCCGAGCTTTGAACCACAATTCCAGTAATAAAACTGGAGCGGTAAATTTCCTGTAGAGGAAATTAACGCTTAGAGAACTGTGGACGACGACGTGCTTTACGTAGACCAACTTTCTTACGTTCAACGCAACGAGCGTCACGAGTAACGTAACCAGCTGCACGTAGAGTAGGACGTAGAGACTCATCGTATTCCATTAGAGCGCGAGTGATACCGTGACGGATAGCACCTGCTTGACCTGAAATACCGCCACCTTTAACAGTAACGTATAGGTCTAGTTTCTCAGTTAGTTCAACTAGCTCTAGAGGTTGTTTAACAACCATGCGAGAAGTTGGACGACCGAAGTATTCATCAAGGCTACGCTTGTTGATTACGATGTTGCCGCTGCCTGGTTTAATGAAAACACGTGCAGCTGAGCTTTTGCGACGGCCAGTGCCGTAGTATTGATTCTCTGCCATTTTCGAAATCCCCGATTAGATGTCTAGTACTTGTGGTTGTTGAGCAACATGGTTGTGCTCAGCGCCAGCGTAAACTTTCAGCTTACGGTACATAGCACGGCCTAGAGGACCACGTGGTAGCATACCTTTAACTGCTAGCTCAAGAGCCATCTCAGGCTTACGATCAATTAGCTTCTCGAAGCTGATTGACTTAAGACCACCTGGGAATTCAGAGTGACGGTAGTAAATCTTACCTTTAGCTTTGTTACCAGTTACAGTAACTTTCTCCGCGTTAACAACGATGATGTAATCACCAGTGTCACAGTGTGGAGTGTATTCAGCTTTGTGTTTGCCACGTAGGCGAGATGCAATTTCACTTGCTAGACGACCAAGAGTTTTACCTTCAGCGTCTACAACGTACCAGTCGCGTTTTACAGTTTCTGGTTTAGCAACGAAAGTTTTCATGCTAATAATAACCCGTTAATTATTTAAATTTACACTTAAAGGAGCCAAAAGCTCCCACTGACTAAGAGTCCAGTCAACACCCCTTCGAGTGGTTGGCACTCTCGACCCGTTATGTCGAAATACCTTCGATAATCAAGGTCTGCAGTAACGGTGGGTCGCAGGATTATAGAGAAGTCAGTAGAAAAAATCACCTTTTTTTGAGGAAAAAATCGATTTTTTTTCAAACCGCTACTATTTAATCAAAACGTTATGCCAAATGCTCTCTCGCCAAGTAGTCATGGCTCTGCATTTCGATCAAACGAGACTGGCAGCGCTTGAATTCAAACTCCAGTTGTCCACTGGTATATAGATCCTCTAACGCGACCTCAGCAGAAATAATCAGCTTTACGTTGCGCTCGTAAAACTCATCCACCAAGGCAATAAAGCGGCGAGCTGCATCATCAATGGTTCTGTCCATCTGTTTTACATCCGCTAGCAGCACGGTGTGATAAATCCGTGAGAGCTCAATATAGTCATTTTGGCTACGCGCTGTCTGGCATAATTGCCCAAACGTTGCATGCAACACGCCCTCAGAAGTCTCAACCACATCAATCTGGCGATGATTAATGTCAATCACTCGATCTCCTTTTCGCGCTTCTCCGACAAGCTGCTCAAAATAGTGGTGCAGATTTTTGTTCGCTTGTTCATCCAACGGATAATGATAGATTTCCGCTTGCTCTAATGTGCGTAAGCGATAGTCAATACCACTATCGACATTCAGCACAATGCAATTTTCTTCTATTAGCTTTATTGCGGGGAGGAATCGAGCCCTTTGCAACCCATTGCGATATAAGTCATGCGGCGGAATGTTCGATGTCGCCACCAATACAACTCCGCGAGCAAACAAGGCTTGAAATAAAGTGCCCAAGATCATCGCATCGGTAATATCAGAAACAAAGAACTCATCGAAGCAGATAATTTCCGCTTCGGCTTTAAAAGTATCTGCCACTAACTCGAGGGGATCGTTGACATCGCCCAATGCATTGAGCTCATCATGAACCCGATACATAAAGCGATGAAAGTGCACTCGCATTTTTTTCTCTGATGGCAAAGCATCGAAGAAGGTATCCATTAAATAGGTTTTCCCGCGACCGACACCACCCCAAAAATAGAGTCCTTTTGGTGCGGTCGGCGGCTCAGGTTTCTTTGCAAACCAACTTTTCCACCCAGTAACCTTCTCAACAGGCCTATTCACATATTGAACGAATTGATGGTAAAGCGTATCTAAGGCGGTTACGGCTTGCAGCTGAGCGTCATCTTGCTGAAAACCATGCTCTTTTATGTCTTTTTTATAGCTATCTAAGGGCGTCATGACTTCAAGGACCTACAGAAGAAGAGTGGAAACTGCTATGTAGAGCACATGCATTTTTCTTTATTGGCTGAAGTTCTCATAGTACCATGTCGACTGAACATGTGTAACTAAGTGGTAATAAACATGTTAAATAACAACAATAAGGAGCTAATATGCCTTGGATTTACGCCCTAGTTGGTTTGCTTGTTGGAACTCTGTTTGGTGTCATCGTTTCTCGTTTAACGACACCAGGATACAAGAAACAAAAAAGCACCCAAAAAGAATTAGAAACCGCAAAGTTTGAGTTGGAACAACAAAAGCAAGATCTGGCTGACCACTTTGCACAAACGGCCGATATGTTGGATTCACTAGGTAAAGAGTACACAAAACTCTACCAACACATGACGAAGACTTCATCAGAGCTACTTCCTAATATTCCAGTTCAAGACAACCCTTTTAATAAAAAGGTTGCCGAACAATCTAAGCCTGAGTTAGTCGTCAACGAAGAGACTGACGAAAGCCCGAATGAAGCCCCGAAAGATTACGCCTCAGGTGCGACAGGTCTATTGAAAGAAGAGAAGAAAGAAATCCTCGACTCTGAACAAGTCGTGACAGCTAAAGCGTCTTAAGGCAGAAAATTTGCTGAACTTTGCATAGGTTTTTGAGTCATAACTCTCACAAGCGCCACTTGATCTTATATTTTTCAATCAAATATAAGAGTTAAGGCCTTAACTAAATAGGAGTTATCAGATGAAAAAACCTTTGCTTGCATTAACCGTCCTATCATTAAGCTTAAGTTCAATCATCACCCCAATGCCCGCAACGGCGGCATTGCCTCTATCTGTTAACGGTGAGCAGCTCCCTAGTCTGGCTCCCATGCTCGAAAAAGTGACCCCAGCCGTCGTTAGTATTTCAGTCGAAGGCACGCAAGTATCAAGACAACATATCCCTGAGCAATTCCGCTTCTTCTTCGGTCCTGACTTTCCAACCGAACAATTGCAAGAGCGCCCATTCCGCGGCTTAGGTTCTGGCGTCATAATCAATGCAGACAAAGGTTACATTGTGACCAACTACCACGTCATTAATGGCGCCGAAAAAATCCGTGTCAAACTGCATGATGGCCGAGAGTACGATGCAGAGCTTGTTGGCGGCGACCAAATGTCTGACGTTGCACTACTCAAGTTAGAGAAAGCTAAAAATTTAACGGAAGTTAAGATTGCAGATTCAGACAAGCTACGAGTCGGCGACTTTACTGTTGCGATTGGTAACCCGTTTGGCTTAGGTCAGACCGTCACTTCAGGGATTGTTTCTGCGTTGGGACGCAGTGGCCTCAATCTTGAAAACTTCGAGAACTTCATTCAAACCGATGCCGCGATCAACAGCGGCAACTCGGGTGGCGCACTGGTTAACTTAAACGGTGAATTGATTGGTATTAATACCGCTATCTTAGGGCCCAATGGCGGGAATGTGGGCATCGGCTTTGCCATCCCATCCAATATGATGACCAATTTGACAGACCAAATCCTCGAGTTTGGGGAAGTCAAACGCGGCATGCTAGGAGTGCAAGGTGGAGAAATCACCTCTGAACTCGCAGAAGCGCTTGGGTATGAGTCAAGTAAGGGCGCGTTTGTCAGCCAAGTGGTTGCGGATAGTGCCGCTGACAAAGCAGGCCTTGAAGCAGGTGATGTTATCGTCTCCATTAATGGTAAATCCATCACTTCGTTCAGTGAGCTGCGCGCGAAGGTAGCGACATTGGGTGCAGGCAAAACCATCGAACTTGGAGTTATTCGAGACGGCAAAGAGAAGACGTTTGAAGTAACCCTTGGTGAAATGCAAAACGCAAAAGCGCCAGCTGAGAAACTTCATGAAGGCTTATCGGGCGCCCAACTATCCAACACCAATGCGAGTGATGCGGTACAAGGGGTGAAAGTGACTGCAGTGGAGAAAGGCTCAAGCGCAGACGCCTACAAACTCGAAGAAGGTGACATCATCATCGGCGTTAACCGTAAGCGTGTGAAAAACTTAGCTCAGTTCCGTAAAATCGTAGAGAAGCAACCTGGCGTACTAGCGCTTAACATCCAGCGTGGCGACCGTACGCTCTACTTAGTCATTCGATAGCGTCACTTCACTGATGATAAGTTCATCATAAAAACGCGAACTCAGCCTGAAAGGACAGTGGGAAATTCCGCTGTCCTTTTATTATTGACTCATCTAGTGCTATTCTTCAGCAACTTATCTCTACCAAACGCTAGACGAGGACAGTATGCTGCAATTTATATTGCGTTCCGTAGGCTTAGGGCTTGCCACTGCAGCGCTATTGCTGCTCGCGTTGCCTTCACTACGAAGCAATATCCTTCCACATACTCCATTAGATCAGGAAAAAGGTAGCGGCCAGTTACAAATCTCGTTCAACCAAGCGGTCCGTAACGCAGCACCCGCCGTGGTGAACATCTATAGCCGTAAATACACCGAGGCTGACCGTTCAAAGCTACTCACACAAGGCCTTGGTTCTGGAGTGATTGTCAGCGAAAAAGGCTACATCATCACCAATTACCACGTCGTAGCCCAAGCTGATCAAATCATTGTCGCCTTACAAGACGGTCGAGTCGCTGCTGCACAACTAGTAGGTAAAGATCGCCGTACTGATATCGCAATACTCCGTGTAGAAGGCTCCAACCTTCCGGTGATTCCATTAAATCCAAACTACACACCTAAAGTGGGCGATGTTGTCTTAGCGATCGGTAACCCATATAACCTTGGTCAAACAACGACGTTCGGCATTATTTCTGCAACGGGGCGCTCGTCAATCAGTGCTGACGGGCGACAAGCGTTTATTCAAACCGACGCCGCCATCAACGAAGGCAACTCAGGCGGTGCTCTTGTTAACACCCGCGGAGAACTCGTTGGAATCAACACAGCTTCGTTCCAACAAGCGACAGAGCTAGAGACCTACGGGATTTCATTCGCAATTCCATTTACCCTTGCCGACAAAATCATGCAGAAGATCATCGCAGATGGACGGGTCATTCGTGGCTACATTGGTATTGATGGTCAAGACATCAATTCCGTCACATCAAGATTGCTCGGCAATGAGCATCTAGGTGGTATTGTTGTCTTAGGGGTTGATCCAAATGGTCCAGGGGCAGCGGCAGGATTTGAAGCGCAAGACATTATTTTGAAGATCGACGACAAGAAAATAAATGGCCGTCAAAGCGTACTTGATATCGTGACCGAGCTAAGACCCGGCACTGTGGTTGATGTACTTATTCTTAGAAAAGGCGAAGAGAAAACGCTTCAAGTAACCATAGCAGAAGACACACGCTAATTATCTCTGCACTGAAATAAAAAATCCCATGCCTTGGCATGGGATTTTTTGTTATTCAGCGTTCTCTTCAACCGAGGCTGAGCCAGATTCAATCTCTATTCGAGTGACACGTTGCAAACCACGCGGCAGCAAACTACCTCGTCGCCCACGCTCACCGCGGAAATTATCTAAATCACTCGGCTTCAAGCCTAACTTGCGTTTGCCCGCATAAAGCGTCAATGTTGCGCCTTTAGGCACCGCAATTAAGTGAGAGAGTATCTCTTCACGCTCTTTGGCTTTTGCCGCAGGAATATTAATGATCTTGTTGCCCTTACCTTTTGCAAGCTGAGGCAGATCTTTAATCGGGAACAGCAACATTCGACCTTGGTTCGTAATCGCAACAATCTCGTCTGAATCGAGATCCGCTATCGCATCAGGAGTCATCACTTCCGAGTTCACTGGCAACGTCACCAATGCTTTACCACTTTTGTTCTTAGAAAGCAGATCGCTGCCTTTACAAACAAAGCCGTAGCCAGCATCAGAGCCCACTAACCATAATTGCTCTTCTTCACCCATAATCACTTGGCGAATCGCACTGCCCGCTGTGATGTTCAAGCGTCCAGTAATCGGCTCGCCTTGACTCCTTGCAGATGGCAGCGAGTGAGACTCGAGTGAATAACTGCGACCATCGCTACCTAGGAAGACTGCCTGTTGATTACTCTTCCCTCGAGCATGAGCGAGATACTTATCACCAGACTTGTAGTTTAGCCCCTCAGCGTCGACATCATGACCTTTAGCGTGACGAATCCAACCTTTCTCAGACAGAACAACGGTAATCGGCTCACTTGGTACTAGGTCACGTTCAGTCAGTGCTTTCGCTTCTGCACGCTCCACCAGCGGTGAACGGCGCTCATCACCGTATTTATCGGCGTCCGCTTGGATCTCTTTCTTAAGCAAGGTATTCATGCGACGCTCAGAACCTAGCAGCAACTCTAACTTCTCGCGCTCTTTCTCTAGCTCATCTTGCTCACCGCGGATCTTCATCTCTTCTAGCTTGGCTAGATGACGAAGTTTGGTATCTAAGATCGCATCTGCTTGAATTTCGGTAATACCAAAGCGCGCCATTAATACCGCTTTAGGATCGTCTTCGGTACGGATGATTTCAATAACTTCATCAAGGTTTAAGTAGGCAACCAACAAACCTTCAAGGATGTGCAAACGAGCCATCACTTTATCAAGACGGTGCTGTAGGCGACGACGAACCGTGGTGCGGCGGAATTCGATCCATTCAGACAGAATTTGAACTAAACCTTTAACCTGCGGGCGATTGTCTAGACCAATCATATTGAGGTTAACGCGGAAATTCTTTTCTAGATCGGTTGAGGCAAACAGATGATTCATCAACTGGTCGCAATCAACGCGATTTGAACGCGGAACGACAACGATTCGCGTAGGGTTCTCGTGATCGGATTCATCGCGCAGATCGTCAACCATAGGCAGCTTTTTCGCACGCATTTGGTTAGCAATTTGCTCTAGCAATTTCGCGCCAGACACTTGGTGTGGCAACGCTGTAATCACGATATCAGAGCCTTCTTTGTGCCAAACCGCACGCATCTTAATACTGCCGCGACCAGTGCGATAGATCTTCTCAAGATCCGCTTTTGGCGAAATGATTTCTGCTTCGGTCGGGTAATCAGGACCTTGAACAAAGTTCATCACATCCGGCAGTTCTGCTTTTGGATGATCGATCAAGTGAATCGCTGCATTTGCCACTTCACGGACGTTGTGAGGCGGAATATCCGTTGCCATACCCACCGCGATACCAGTAACGCCATTCAATAGAATATGTGGCAGCCGCGCAGGTAGCATTTGCGGCTCTTTCATTGTGCCGTCAAAGTTAGGCTGCCATTCGACCGTGCCTTGACCAAGTTCACCTAACAGGACTTCCGCAAACTTAGACAGCTTCGCTTCGGTATAACGCATTGCAGCGAACGATTTAGGATCATCTGGCGCCCCCCAGTTACCTTGACCGTCCACCAATGGGTAACGGTAAGAGAATGGCTGTGCCATTAATACCATCGCTTCATAACACGCCGAGTCGCCGTGTGGATGGTATTTACCTAACACGTCACCAACAGTACGTGCTGATTTCTTATATTTTGCTGCAGCCGAGAGACCAAGCTCCGACATTGCGTAAATAATACGTCGTTGAACCGGCTTCAAACCATCGCCAATGTATGGCAACGCGCGGTCCATAATTACGTACATTGAGTAATTCAGATAAGCGTCTTCAGTGAACTTGCGCATCGGCAACTGTTCAACGCCATCGTATGTAATCTCTGTAGACATTCGTTAAACCTCTGCCATATCGCCGTTGGTTTGTAGCCAGCTACGGCGGTCATCCGCACGTTTCTTACCTAACAACATATCCATCATTTCCATGGTCTGCTCGTTATCATCGATGGTTAGCTGAACCAAGCGACGGGTATTAGGATCCATGGTTGTTTCGCGAAGTTGGAGTGGGTTCATCTCACCCAGACCTTTGAATCGCTGTACGTTGATTTTGGCTTTTTTCTTCGATAGGCGCTCTAATACGCCCTCTTTCTCATCATCATCAAGGGCATAGAACACTTCTTTACCACAGTCGATACGATAGAGAGGAGGCATTGCGACATAGATATGGCCTGCTTCAACTAGAGCACGGAAGTGACGAGTAAACAGAGCACACAGTAGCGTTGCAATATGAAGACCATCCGAGTCCGCGTCGGCAAGGATACAGATTTTGCCGTAACGTAGGCCGTCGAGGTTGTCGTTGTCAGGGTCAATACCCAGCGCAACTGAAATATCATGCACTTCTTGAGAAGCAAGGACTTGATCAGCAGAGACTTCCCACGTGTTCAAGATCTTACCGCGCAGCGGCATCACAGCTTGAAACTCACGATCGCGGGCTTGTTTCGCTGAGCCGCCTGCCGAATCACCCTCGACAAAGAAGATTTCAGTACGATTTAAATCTTGTACAGAACAATCGGTTAACTTACCCGGTAGTGCCGGACCTGATGCCACCTTCTTACGCACAACTTTCTTACTTGCGCGCATGCGGCGGTGCGCATTGGCAATACACACTTCTGCCAGCTGTTCAGCAAGTTGCGGTTTTTCGTTTAACCACAAGCTGAAGGCATCTTTTACTACGCCTGAAACAAATGCTGCTGTTTGACGAGATGAAAGACGCTCTTTAGTTTGACCGGCAAACTGAGGGTCTTGCATCTTGACCGACAACACGTAAGAACAGCGATCGAAGATGTCGTCACCCGTTAACTTAACCCCACGAGGAAGCAAGTTACGGAACTCACAGAACTCGCGCATCGCATCAAGTAGACCTTGGCGAAGACCGTTAACGTGCGTACCACCTTGCTTAGTTGGAACTAAGTTAACGTAGCTTTCGGTGATCATCTCGCCACCTTCAGGCTGCCAGATCACCGCCCACGTTGCCATTTCCGTTTCTGCAGTGAACTCTCCGATGTAAGGCTCGGCTGGCAGTACTTCATAGCCTTTCACGCCCTCAGCAAGATAGTCTTTTAAGCCATCTTCGTAGTACCACTTGTGCTCTTCATCGTTAACTTTATCGCTAAACGTGATTTCTAATCCTGGGCAGAGCACGGCTTTGGCACGCAGGTTGTTCACCAAACGTAGCGCTGAGAACTTGTAGCTGTCGAAGTATTTAGCATCTGGCCAGAAGTGGACTGACGTTCCGGTATTGCGATGACCACAAGTTCCGGTCACGGTCAGTTCTGTCACGGCGTTACCGTGTTCAAAAGCGATTTCATGCACTTGACCTTGGCGTTTTACGGTGACTTCCACACGTTTGGATAACGCGTTAACCACCGAAATACCAACCCCATGCAAACCACCAGAGAACTTGTAGTTGTCATTGGAGAACTTACCGCCAGCGTGCAGCTTGGTCATGATAAGTTCAACACCCGAAATACCTTTCTCCGGGTGAATATCAACGGGCATGCCACGACCATCATCGATTACTTCGAGCGATTGGTCTGCATGAAGAATGACTTTGATTTTTTTCGCATGACCCGCAAGCGCTTCATCCACCGAGTTGTCGATAACTTCTTGGGCGAGATGGTTTGGTCGCTCCGTTTCGGTATACATACCAGGACGGTGTCGTACTGGGTCGAGACCTTCAAGAACCGAAAGGTCTTTCGCATTATATTGTTCAGTCATAATACGGAATATCTATATAAAGAATAAAAGGGTAGCCAAGCAGGCGGGACATTAAGCTCTAGCAATTGATTGAGAATCGAAAAAGCGAGCAAACTCTAATCGCTTTGCATCCTGCCAAGCATAAGTGAAACATAGTCTGGAAGAGACGTATTGATGTCAAGCGAGATAAGTAAGTAACAGGTAAATTTATGACTCTTCCCTCATCAACCTATCAAATTGTGTTCAAGATGATAAGGAGCTGAGCAACAAGGTTTTAGAGTTGTAAGAATTTGATGATTTTTTCTGGATAGCGTTCGAAGTCGACAAAACTATGATCACCACCGGATTCTACGGTCTGTTTTGCTCCAACAAACTTGCTCACCGCTTGCCGATAATCGAGTACTTCATCTTCTTCTTGCTGAAGCAACCAAAAATCAGACGGGTCACGAATCGTCGGCGTATCAAGAGCAATCAGTTCATCGATATGCTGCTCTTCAAGCATATACGTTTCATTGGTGTAAGGGTTAACTTGTTCACCCAAGTAATCAGCCAACAGCTCATAAGGTTTCACCGCAGGGTTAACCACCACGGCTCGAAAGCCAAACTGGTTGTTCAGCCACATAGACATGTACCCACCCAGCGAACTGCCGACCAAACCAATACGGTAATCCTCTTTATGCTGTTCAACAATGTCGAGCAACAAGTTCGCAGCAAGCTCTGGAAAACAAGGCAATTGAGGAACCAAAACTTTAATATCAGGCCGATACTGCTCACAGTACGCTTTCATTACATTCGCTTTGTGTGAAAGTGGTGAGCTGTTAAAACCATGAATATATAGAAGTAGTGATGGCTTCATGCGATCCTCTTAATATCCGGCAGAGCTGAAATCAGGTTGAAAGCATCCTGCAGGAAGACGCTTTACGTAAGTCTCTAATTGCCCATCGGCTTTAAGCACAAGCTCTCGCCAACCTGGTGAGGTGGTGTCCAACGCAAAGTCATCCGAGTTAGGTTTAAACTGAACGCAAGTCGAGGGCGTTGCCATGACGCGAACGCCGTGATGCATGACATTCATATCTTGGTGTACATGACCACATAACACAGCATTGACGTTATCGTGCTTTTGTACCACTTGCCAAAAATCATCCGCATCTTTAAGTGTGTGCTGATCTAGCCAAGCACTACCCACCAAAATTGGGTGATGGTGAAGCAAAACGAGAGTGTGACGATCGGCATACTGCGCGAGTTTTTCATCCAGTAAAGCCAACTGCTGATCGCTCAAGCGGCCATGTGGCACACCAACAACTTGAGAATCCAGCAGGATCATCTGCCAGTGTTCGCCCAGCAAAACATGGTCGACCTGCTGAATTTGTGGCGATGGGATCACCGACGTCATATTCGGTTTATAGTCATGATTGCCAGGCAACCAAAAACAGGGTTTCAGCAATGGCTCAATGCCACGCTCAAAGCATTGATAAGACGCTTCACTATGATCCTGAGAGATATCGCCCGTCGCTAAAAGAGCATCAAAACGACATTCTTGCTCGACAATTGCATTGACGACAGCTTTAAAACTCTCACCAGTGTTGACACTTAATAAGCTGCCATCTGTTGCTTCGAACAGATGAGTGTCTGTAATTTGGAGCAGCTTAATGCTGCTATCTGATGAGTTTGACGTAACTTTCAAAATTTCAAACCTAAATATTGATCGGTGTCCGACTGATACCATGCCGCAGACAAAATGTTAACCAATCGCCTAAAAAACGGTTCAATTGTGCTTTTTCATCTTGTTGAACCATCTTGTCATTTGGGTATTCGTAACGTGCATTGACACGCCGTAAGTGCTCACATTCCGAGACTTCTGCTACGCGAGCATCGTGGTAGAGCCTGACAGACATTCTCGGCAATGGAAATACTGGAACGTCATCGCTTTGACAAATATCGACCAAAGTTGTGTACTTTGTGACTTCGCCCACTAGAATTTGATACGTCATATTAGCAGCTTGATAACAGCGAATGTCGCCAACACTCGCGTTACTCGGAATGAGTGCGTTGAGTTTGGCATAATTGGTTTCATAGGTGCGCATCAGCTCTGATAAATCAACATGATACGGCTTTTTTACTGCTACTTGTGCCATTCGCTTCTTAAACGTTGGTGGTTCAGTTGTAACCATTGCAGCGCAATGATCGAAGCACCATTTTCAAACTTACCATTTGTTACCCAATCATAAGCCTCTTCACGACTAATGACATGGACGCGTATATCTTCACCCTCATAGTCTAAACCATGAACGCCATGTGCGGTTGTTGCGTCAACCTTTCCAACGTAAACATCGAGCATTTCAGAGCAACCACCTGAAGATGGGTAGTAAGACGTCACTTTCTCTAACAAGGTGACGTCAATCCCTGCCTCTTCAACCGCCTCACGACGAACGACATCTTCTGCCGTTTCTCCATGGTCAATGATCCCTGCGACTATCTCCATCTGCCATGGTGATGGATGCTCTAATGCTCCAACACGGATTTGCTCAATGATAACGACCTGGTCTGTAATCGGGTCGTAAGGCAGCATGGCCGCTGCATGGCCGCGCTCAAACATCTCGCGCTCAAGTGGCTGACTCCACCCCCCTTCGAACAGCTTATGTCGAAAGCGGTATTTGACCATGCTAAAGAAACCCTTGAACAGTGTCTCTTTTGAGATTATTTCCACATCTTGGGGTGTAAACTCCCCGTGTCGCTTTTCAGATGGTTGCATTTGGCACCTCGCTGAGTGAATCTTATAGTTTACTCAGACAAAAGCTTAACTTCCAAGGACATGGCTCAACTTTTTATATAATTTTTATATTCTGAGTTAAATTGAATAATAAAATATATTGCACAAGTGGATAGTTAAGTGTAAAAAGTTGCAAAGTTTTGCATGAATTTACATCAGTATGGGTTAAACTCTTGACGAGTAACCCTTTTCATCTTTTGGCAGGAATAGGACCTATGAAGAAACTGCTTCCACTATTTATCAGTGCAGCTCTAGGAAGTATGAGCACCAGTGCTTTTGCTGATACGCTCGCTGAAATCTACAACCAAGCGAAAGAAAACGATCCAACACTCCTCAGTGCGGCTGCTCAACGCGATGCAGCTTTCGAAGCAGTAACTTCTAGTCGCTCGACGCTACTCCCTCAAATTTCATTAAAAGCGAGCTACGACATTAATCGTGGTGAACAAGATTTGAATTCGGGCGGTAAGGTAGACACCGATAGCAATCAATTCGGCGCGTCTATTGGCTTTAGTCAAGAGCTTTACAAGCGTTCAAGCTGGGTAACACTCGACATCGCAGAGAAAACAGCACGCCAAGCGGATGCCTCTTATGCTGCAGTTCAACAAGCATTAATTCTTCGTGTCGCACAAGCCTATTTTGACGTTTTACGTGCGCAAGACAATCTAGAGTTTGTTCAAGCGGAAAAAGCAGCCGTTGGTCGCCAGCTTGAACAGACCAAACAGCGTTTTGAAGTTGGTCTTTCTGCAATTACCGACGTACACGATGCGCAAGCTCAGTACGATGCAGTACTTGCTGATGAAGTACTGGCAGAAAACAGCTTGATTAATAGCTACGAAGGGCTACGAGAAATTACAGGTCAAGAGCACGCACAACTCGACGTGTTAGACACGAAGCGTTTTTCTGCAAGCCGCAACTCAACGCCAATTACTCAGTTGATTGAAGAAGCACAAGAGAAAAACCTAAGTTTGCTATCTTCTCGTATCGCTCAAGATGTTGCCAAAGACAAGATTTCTCTTGCTAGCTCTGGCCACTTACCATCTCTGACGCTTGATGGTGGCTATTCACTATCCGATGTGTCAAATAGCAGTAACGATTACGACGCCGACAACTTCAACGTAGGCATCAACCTAGAAGTCCCGCTCTACACGGGTGGTAATATTAGCTCTCAAACTAAGCAAGCTGAGTACAGCTATGTTGCGGCGAGCCAAGATCTAGAAGCACAATACCGCAGCGTCGTCAAAGATGTTCGCGCGTTTAACAATAACATCAGTGCGTCAATCGGTGCTCTGCGTGCATACGAGCAAACTGTTGTATCAGCAGAATCAGCGCTTGAAGCAACAGAAGCCGGTTTCGATGTAGGCACACGTACTATCGTAGACGTATTAGATTCAACTCGTCGCTTGTATGATGCCAATAAAAACCTGTCGAACGCTCGCTACGATTACATCCTCAGCGAATTGCAGCTTCGCCAAGCGATTGGCACACTCAGCGAACAAGACATTATGGATATCAACGCAGGTCTACGTACCGCGAAGAAATAATCTCAAACCATAGTAAAAGAGCAGGCACCTGATGTGCCTGCTCTTTTTTGTTTGAACGAAGCCTTCTGCTTCTAGTAAACGGTATCAATCACTACGCCCGTTTCTACAAGCCACTCTGTTTTATCATCAACTCGAACTTGCAGCGCAACATCAACCGGTTTCTCAGCATCTAGCTCAAACTGCCATACAAACGCCAACTCCCATTGATTCTGGTTGTGAGTACGTAAATCCAGTAAGTCGCCATCAATTTGCCAACTCTCATCACCCTGTTTGATTGATAGTGATTCAACCACCAGCTGGGCAGGCAGCACTTTATCTGACTCTAAATAGAGCGCACCATGCAGTGTACTGTCTTGAACCGAACCTATCGTTGGCATTTTGTTTACCCAAAGATTACTTTTAAGCGCGATGCTCGTTTGAGCCACTTCGATCGTGTTTGTTTGTTCCCAAACAACAGGTTCATTTGCACATCCTGCCAATAGCGCTGCACTTAGCGACAGCAAAGCGAATTTTTTCATCTTATTTTCCTTGTTGCTGAGTTTGATTACCTAACCACTCTTTGAGTACCTCTATGTCGTTGAGGTATTCATTTTTCATCTCTTCAACCCAATCGTCGATGTTTTCCCACCAAGCAGGTAAATCGGGCGATTGCGCTTTTTGCGCGATTTGCTGGATATGCTTCAAGCCTATTGAACCCGCTGCACCTTTTATTTTGTGCGCTTCAGAGACAATCCCCTCTTGGTGTTTCGCCGTCATATTGGAGTCCAACAGTTCCAAGTAACCTGGCATCATCTCTTCAAACATGGCAATACTATCTAGCACCGGATCGGCTCCAACAATGCCAACATAAGACTCCAACATATCGAGATCCAGCAGACGAGAGTAGATCTCACTGGTTTCTGAAGACTCTTCCTCTACGCTCTTAGAGGTGGCTTCGAAGACGTGCCCTGGCTGTTGGGTAAATTTGGCGATCACATTGTGCACGTCAGTCACCGACAATGGTTTGCTGATCGCATCATCCATACCTTTTTCGAGATATTCCGTTTTATTCTTCAACACGTTTGCCGTCAGAGCGACGAGAGGTGGAAGGTCTTTGTATGTTTTGCGGAAGAAGTCGGCAACATCGAACCCTGTCATATCAGGCAACTGAATATCTAAAAACGCAAGGTCGTAGATCTCCGGATCGAACATTTCAATTGCATCTTGACCTGTCATGGCGACCGACACTTCATGTCCCATACTCTCCAGTAAGGAGCGAGCGACCGTGATGTTAAGCTCGATGTCTTCAACCATGAAAATATTCAGCTCAGGTTGCGTTGCAGGCGCTTCAAGAACTGACTCTTGTTCTGCCGCCAATGGGACACGAATCGTTACCGTGAAAGTACTGCCAAACCCTTCTTCACTGGTGACGGTAATATCGCCATCCATCATATTAATGAGCTGCTTCGACACCGCGAGACCAATCCCCGTCCCAACGGCATGAAGGTTATCTTTACCCGATTTAACCTGATAATACATGGCAAAGATTTTTTCCAGCTCTGCTTCTGGAATGCCGATACCACTGTCTTCCACTTCCATGGTTATGGTGGCAAACGCGTCCTCCATCTCAGCGCTTACTGTCATCACAACCCCACCTTCTTTGGTAAATTTCATGGCGTTGCTAATCAGATTCCAAAGCACTTGGCGTAAGCGAGTCGCATCGACTTCAATCTCAGAGGGCAAACTGCTCAATCGCTCGAGATCGAAACGCAGCCCTTTTTGTGTCGCCATCAACGCTGAAATACTTTCGATTTCAGCGACGAAGTTTTCAAAGTTCAATTCGGATGGGTATAGCTCAAGTTTGCGTCTGTCAAACTTGTCCATGTCAATGATGTCATTAAAGATATTGCCGAGCGTAATCGCACTCACATTAATAGTTTGCATGTGATGGCGCTGCTCTTCGGTTAATTGGGTATCAAGCAGCATACGACTCAAGCCGACAATGCCGTTGAGCGGCGTTCGCAATTCATGGCTGATGGTTGAGATGAAGGTTGTTTTATCTCGACTGGCTTTTTCGAGGGATTCTTCGTGACGTTTGCGCTCGGTGATGTCTCGTCCAAACCCAACCAGACCAAGGTGGCGCCCATCTTTACTGTAGAAAGGCACTTTACGCAGCTCAAAGTAGTTTTTGTGACCATCGGGATATTCAAGCCACTGCTCATAGGTCAACGCCTGATTATCAGAAAAGACTTTTTGGTCTGTATCCACAATTTGCTGAGCGACTTCTTTGCTGTACACGTCCCAAGGTGTCAATCCAACAAGTTGGCTCTCTTTTTTGCCTGTCAGCTCTTCCATTGCGCGGTTACATCCAGAGAACACCCCGTCTGCATTTCGGTAGTAAATTAAGTCCGGCGACGCATCGATAAACGAGCGCAACAATGCCGTGCGTTCTGCCAGTTCAAGCTGAGTGCGTTCACGCTGATACACCTCATTCTCAAGGTCTTTCATTGCCTCTTCACGCGCTTCTTCCGCTTTAATCCGTTCCTCGATCTCTTGATTCAACTTAGCAATGTTTTGCTGCAATTTGATGTTGAGTTCTTGGTCTCGTGAGCGCATGTCTTTGAGCTTCGAGACAAGTTTGGATAACCGTTGACGTGACTCTTCTAGCTGATCAACCACCACAGAAAGAAAGTAAACCGCCCACGGGGTAATCAGCAGACCAAAAAATACCGAGCGAACGATATCTATATCATCAACATGTCCGCTCAACACGAGCGTAATACCCACTTGAACAACGACCGCTAAAGCCACTAAAGCTAAAGCGAGTAGAATGGAGAAACGAAGGATGCCCAGCTTTACAAGTAGATCAACGTAATACTGGGCGAGGTTTTTTATCGGCTTCATCAAACGCTCCGAACGGACACAAGGCAAACTATAATCTAATCAATAGATTGAATAGATGAACAATAATAGTACCCGTTTTCCTAGCGTTCCGCGAAAAGATTCCAAAACGGATTGTAGTTAATTATTGGATGTGTGATGCACACAAGTTTGATTGCGACCATTTGCTTTCGCTTGATACAACGCACTGTCTGCCAAGGCGACAATGGTGTCACTGCGATCATGTGGTTGAGGGACAATGGAAACCAAACCAATGCTCGCGGTAACAACCGAGGAGACTTGCGAGGCCTTGTGCTCAATGGCTAACTCAATGACGCCTTGGTGGATCCGTTCTGCCACTTTAATGGCTCCTTCCACCGTCGTATTAGGAAGAATAAAACCAAACTCTTCACCACCATATCTTGCAACACAATCACTCGAACGAGGTAAGGCTCGCTCAAAGACCTCCGCAACCTTGATCAACACTTCATCACCACGTAAGTGGCCATAATAGTCGTTAAACCCTTTGAAGTAGTCGATATCACATAGCATGACAGTCAAAGGTTGCTTTTCGCGGATATGAATACTCCACAACGTTTTTAACTGTTCATCAAAACGGCGACGGTTGGATATTTGTGTTAAGCCATCAATGAAGCTCAAACGCTCAAGTTCTAGGTTCGCCTCTTCTAACCTCTGCTCAGCAAGGTAACGTTCTGAGACGTCACGCGCCATGATTAGAACGCCGTTGGTTCCGGAAGCTGGATCTCTAAATGGCGACTTCACTACGTCGTACCACGTGCATTCACCATTACTGCTCACAACGCGGTCGATATAGCGCAGCGATTTCCCTTCATAGAGAACTTTATTGTCAGTCTCAGACAAGCGACTGTAACTTTCATCCGGAATCACATCTTGCAGACGCTTGCCGAGCAAGTCGTCAACGTCCGAAATCCCCAAGGCTTTCACAAATGGTTTGTTGCATGCCTGATAAACCATATTTTCATTAAATATGCCGATTGAGTCTGGGGAAGATTCAAGAATATTTTGTAAAATGGTGTCTCTTTGGGCCAAGGCAATTTCCGTATCTTTACGCTTTTCCATTTCATCACGTAGATTACGCTGCATATTGTGCCAGTCAGTAACATCATGGCTGATGCCCAACGACCCAACTTTATCGCCTTCAGGCGAAAGCAACACCGTTTGGTTCGTCTCTAACAAACAACTACGACCATCCGGTGTAGTGGTCCATCTTCGTTTGCTCGCTCGCCCTTCAATAATACCGTGGATATCCGCAGCTCCCTCTTCGACTCGCCCTTGCCAAAATCGCTCGAACGCTCGATTAGCAGCCACTAACTCTCCGTCTATATTTTTGATAAAAACCAATTCAGATAAGTGATCAAAAGCACTTTTGTACATACGAAGAGACTGCAGTTCTTCTAACTTTTCATGAGAAGTCGACTGGTGGGTAATTAAGCTGACAAACCAAACCGAGCGACCTCGGAAAGTGGTTTGTTTTCCGCAGACATCCAGTTTAACTTTCGTGTGTTGTGAGATGCTCCACTCGATCATATACGCTTGGTTGTTACTATCGCTGCCAAGCCCATCAATTAACGATCGCAGTTCCTGCTGGGTTTCATTCTGTGGGAGAAAGTAAGACTTGCCGATTTTGCGAATCCCAAGCAGTTGCTTGGCTAGCGAGTTGGCCATGACAAGTTGTGCATTTTCTGCGTCAATCAAAATCGCGGCGGTGGGCGTTTGCAAAATCAATTGCTCCAGCTGACGCTGAAAACGAGTGTAAACGGACCAAAGAATAGAGATCGAGACGATAATAACTATGAAATCAACGCCATGACCTTGAGAGGTTTCCCACAACCATACCAACAACTGATCCATCTGATCTCTCATTTCCATTTAACACTTGTTATATAAGGATACTAAGATATCAGCTTCGTGGCAGTTAATCTGCCTTTAATAATGGTTTTGTATATATAAATGGTTGATTTAATAATGAACCTTGCGCACCTTCACGATTCAATTGACGACCAATTTCCGTCATTGCTAACCATCGATTCTCACACCACAAAGGAGCGAGTAATGTTGGCCGTCGTGCCGCAGAGGATACGCGATGGTAAATCACGTTTGGAGGGGTTAAGCGAATCATTTCACTCGTAATGGCTACATACTCATCCAATTCTGGCGCTTGCAAACGGCCCGCTTTCCATGCCTTTGCCATAGTGCTTCCTTCAACGATATGCAATCCGTGAAGCTTAATCCCATCGGTGCCGACCTGAAGCACCTTATCTAAGGTGCTGATATTATCCTCGCGCGATTCCTTAGGTAGACCAACAATCAAGTGAGTACATACCTTAATGCCAAGCGCTCGAGCTCGCTGAGTGATCTCGGCGTAACACTCAAAATCATGGCCTCGATTAATGCGCTTCAACGTGTCGTTGTTTGCCGTCTGAAGTCCAAGCTCCAACCAAATCTCATACCCCTGCTGAACGTAATTTGATAGCAGTTCTAATACCGCTTCGGGTACGCAATCTGGACGAGTGCCGACACACAAACCGACGATATCGGCGGCTTTAAGGGCTTCCTCATACATGTTCTTTAGAACTTGCACTTCTGCATAAGTGCTTGTGTACGCTTGAAAGTACGCCAGATACTTCTTGGCGCGGCTGATTTCTCCAGCGCGATCGGTTAACTGCTCATGGATACTTTTTATTTGAGCGTCTTCGTCTGCAAACGACGCAACATTACAAAAGGTACAGCCTCCTCGACCAATCGTACCATCGCGATTGGGGCAGCTAAATCCACCATGCAAAGTCAGCTTATGGACCTTTTCTCCGTACCGACGTTGGAGATCCTGACCAATGGTATTAACTAACTCATGTAACTGCATGTTTGCCCCTGAAAATAATGATAATAAATATCATTGCGATTTAATGTAATTAAATTACAGTTTTGAAAATATTGAAGTGTGAAATGTATCGCTTTCAAACAGGCTGCAAGTTAAGCAAAGTCAATAAACATGCACAAAACACGTGCCTCAAGCCGAATGTTACGTAAAAGTTAAACATATTATTCATTTAAACTACGAAAAAATTGAGCAACAAAGACGATTTTTGATTGCATTTCGAGCTGACAAAATTGTAGGATACTTTCAGATTTTAGTTTTTTTTGTGTATTTAATTACACAATTAATTACTAAAACGTCGGTATTTCCCCACTCCCACCTATATAAATCACTAAATAGTGATACAAAAAACAGGGAAATCACCAAGGATTGTTTTTCTCGCAATATTTTTCCTGCGAGATACGGAATGGAATCAAAGTCACCAACCTAAGTTGACTTCGAATCATAAAAATAAAGGACAGGACGTAGAACTAGTTTCGACTAGCCAAATTGCGCCTGTTTGAACTGGAAGGATGTATCCATGGTAGATAGAGAGCAAAGATCACAAGGTCTTTATACTCCAGAACTGGAGCATGACGCTTGTGGTATCGGTTTTGTTGCTCACCTAAAAAACCGCAAATCACACGCAGTAGTTACTCAAGCACTTGATATGCTTGCACGAATGGAACACCGTGGCGGCCAAGGTTGTGACCCATGCTCGGGTGACGGTGCTGGTATTTTGCTACAAAAGCCTCACGAATTTCTCTTAGAAGAAGCGGTCAAGCTTGGTATTAAGCTGCCTTCTTTTGAGAAGTACGGTGTTGGTGTTGTACTTTTCCCTAAAGATGAACACAAGCGTGCACAGTGTCGCGATATTTTAGAACGCAATGCCCAGCGTCTTGAACTAGACGTTATTGGCTATCGTGTTCTACCAACCGACAACTCGATGATTGGTGCCGATCCACTGAGCACTGAGCCTCAGTTTGAGCACGTGTTTGTTTCTGGTGGTCCTGGTATTACACCGGAAGAATTAGAGCGTAAACTGTATGTCTTACGTAACTACACCGTTCGCGTATGTCTAGAAAGCGTCTCTAACATTGGCGATGACTTCTACATCAACTCAATGTCTTACAAGACAGTGGTGTACAAAGGTCAGCTAACAACAGAGCAAGTACCTCAATACTTCTTAGATCTACAGAATCCAACGATGGTGAGTGCGCTTGCGCTAGTTCACTCTCGTTTCTCTACCAATACATTCCCACGCTGGCGTCTAGCTCAGCCTTTCCGTTACATTGCGCACAACGGTGAAATCAACACAGTTCGCGGTAACCTGAACTGGATGAAAGCCCGTGAAGCAATCATCGAATCTGACTTGTTTACTCAAGCAGAGATCGACATGCTACTGCCTATCTGTCAGGAAGGCGCATCTGATTCATCTAACTTCGACATGGCGTTAGAGCTCCTAGTTCTATCTGGTCGTAGCCTGCCACATGCGTTGATGATGATGATCCCTGAAGCATGGCAAGAAAACAAAAACATGGACCCAACTCGTCGTGCGTTCTACCAATACCATGCGAACGTAATGGAACCGTGGGATGGTCCTGCTTCCGTATGTTTCACTGATGGTGTTCAAGTAGGCGCCACTCTAGACCGTAACGGTCTGCGCCCTTCTCGCTACACAGTGACCAAAGATGACTTCCTAGTCATGGCTTCAGAATCTGGTGTTGTTGAGATTGAACCTGAGAACGTTGAGTACCGTGGTCGTCTGCAACCAGGTCGTATCTTCGTAGCTGACCTAGAGCAAGGCCGCATCATTTCTGATGAAGAAGTGAAAGATGGCATTGCATCAGCGCAGCCATACGAGAAG
The DNA here is from genome assembly GCF_027587055.1 of Vibrio sp. MarTm2. Lineage (NCBI taxonomy): Bacteria > Pseudomonadati > Pseudomonadota > Gammaproteobacteria > Vibrionales > Vibrionaceae > Vibrio > Vibrio sp. MarTm2. The sequence continues at coordinate 846,425 of NZ_JAPPTK010000001.1, forward strand.
TGGGTTGAAGAAAACCTACTAAGCCTGAAGAAACTGCCAGATGCTAGCAACGAATTCAGCCAGCCTTCACCTGAGAAGCTACTGCATAAGCAGCAAGCGTTCGGTGTCAGCTCTGAAGAAGTGAACGAAATCATCGTACCTATGGCGAAAGATGGTAAAGAGCCGCTTTCTGCAATGGGTGCCGACTGGCCACTAGCGATTCTTTCGCACCAGTCACAACATCTATCCAACTACTTTAAGCAGCTGTTTGCTCAGGTAACCAACCCGCCAATCGACCCGATTCGTGAGCGTATGGTTATGTCTCTGAACACTTACCTAGGTAAGGACCAGAACCTTCTTGCTGAATCTCCAGAACACTGTCAAAAAGTAGAGCTTGAGTCGCCAGTTCTTTCTAACTCTGAGCTTGAGAAACTGCGTGCTATCGATAACGAGCACCTTCAAGCGAAGACGCTAGACATCGTATTCCAAGCAAGCGAAGACGAAGGCAAACTAGAGCGAGCACTGAAGCGTATCTGTCAGTATGCAGAAGACGCAGTGATCGATGGTTACTCAATCATCCTTCTAACTGACCGTGCTGTTAACTCTAACCACGCCGCTATCCCAGCAATGTTGGCGGTTGGCGCAGTTCACCACCACCTAATCCGTAAAGGTTTACGTGCGAAGTGTGACATCGTGGTAGAGACCGGTGACGCGCGTGAGACGCACCACTTTGCAACCCTAGTTGGTTACGGCGCAAACGCAGTGAACCCATACCTAGTGATCGAAACTATGGTAGAACTGCAACGCACTAAGAAGCTTGACCCTGAAACCAATATCCGTGACCTATTTGAGAACTACCGTAAGTCGATCAACGGCGGCCTTCTGAAGATTTTCTCGAAGATGGGTATCTCAACGCTGCAGTCTTACCACGGTGCACAGATCTTTGAAGCACTGGGTATCAGCAAGTCTGTCGTTGATAAATACTTCACAGGTACCGTTTCACGTATCCAAGGTCTAACGATTGATGACATCGCGAAGGAAGTACTTGTCCGTCACCGTGTTGGTTTCCCAACTCGTGAAATTCCAGTACAAGTTCTTGATGTTGGTGGTGTTTACCAGTGGAAACAGCGTGGTGAGAAGCACCTGTTTAACCCTGAAACTATCTCACTGCTACAAGAGTCAACTCGTAACAAAGACTACGCTCAGTTCAAGAAATATGCGAAAGCGGTGGATGACCAAGGCGATAACGCTGCAACACTACGTAGCCAGCTAGACTTTGTTAAGAACCCAGCAGGTTCCATCCCGCTAGAAGAAGTAGAACCAATCGAAAACATCCTTAAGCGTTTCGCAACAGGTGCAATGTCATTCGGTTCTATCTCTTACGAAGCGCACTCAACACTAGCCGTTGCGATGAACCGCATCGGCGCGAAATCGAACTCTGGTGAAGGTGGTGAAGACCCAACTCGTTTCGAACGTAAAGAAAACGGTGATTGGGAACGCTCTGCAATCAAACAGGTGGCTTCAGGCCGCTTTGGTGTGACGTCTTACTACCTAACTAACGCAGATGAGCTACAGATCAAGATGGCTCAAGGTGCGAAACCAGGTGAAGGTGGTCAGCTACCAGGTGATAAGGTTGATGACTGGATCGGTGCAACGCGTCACTCGACTCCGGGCGTGGGTCTAATCTCGCCACCGCCGCACCACGATATCTACTCAATCGAAGATTTGGCTCAGCTAATCTACGACTTGAAAAACGCTAACCGAGCTGGCCGTGTCAACGTCAAGCTCGTATCAGAAGCGGGTGTTGGTACCATCGCCTCTGGTGTAGCAAAGGCTAAAGCTGACGTTGTACTTATCGCAGGTTTCGATGGTGGTACAGGTGCATCACCAATGTCATCTATTCGTCACACAGGTTTGCCTTGGGAGCTTGGTCTAGCAGAAACGCACCAAACTCTACTAAAGAACGGCCTACGTAACCGTATCGTGGTTCAGTCTGATGGTCAGATGAAAACACCGCGCGACCTTGCAGTAGCTACACTACTAGGTGCAGAGGAATGGGGTGTGGCTACAGCCGCTCTCGTTGTTGAAGGCTGTATCATGATGCGTAAGTGTCATAAGAACACCTGTCCTGTTGGTATCGCTACTCAGAACAAGACGCTACGTGAGCGCTTCGATGGCCGCGTAGAAGACGTTGTTACTTTCTTCCAGTACATGGCTGAAGGTCTACGTGAAGTGATGGCTGAGCTTGGCTACCGCACTATCGATGAGATGGTTGGTCAATCTCACAAACTGAAAGTTCGTGAAGACATCAAACACTGGAAATACAAAAACCTCGATCTGTCTCCTGTCCTTCATATTGAACAGGCTCGTGAAGACGATGGCGTTTACAACCAGACAGAGCAAAACCATAACCTAGAAGACGTTCTCGACCGTAAGTTGATTCAAGCGGCTATCCCAGCACTTGAGAGAGGTGAAGCAGTCAACGCTGAGTTCCCGATCATCAACACCGACCGCTCTGCGGGTACCATGCTATCGAACGAAATTTCTAAGGTTTACAAAGACCAAGGTCTGCCTCAGCCAATGAACGTCAAGTTCAACGGTTCTGCTGGCCAATCATTCGGTGCTTTCCTTGCTAAGGGCATGAAGTTCGAAGTCGAAGGTGACGCTAACGACTACTGGGGTAAAGGTCTGTCTGGCGGTACGCTTGTGCTTTACCCAGATGCGAAATCAACCATCGTAGCTGAAGATAACATCGTTGTTGGTAACGTATGTTTCTACGGTGCGACTTCGGGTGAGTCTTACATTCGCGGTATGGCTGGTGAGCGTTTCTGTGTACGTAACTCGGGCGCGAAAGTCGTTGTAGAGGGTGTAGGTGACCACGGTTGTGAATACATGACAGGTGGTGTCGCCGTAATCCTTGGCTCAACAGGTCGTAACTTTGCGGCAGGTATGAGTGGCGGTGTGGCGTATGTTTGGGATAAGTCTGGTGACTTTGAAACCAAGCTCAACCCTGAACTGGTCGACCTCGATCCAATCGAAGCAGAAGACCGCGAACTACTGAAAGAGATGCTAACCAAGCAAGTTGAATTCACAGGAAGTGAAGTCGCTAAGTCTTTCCTAGACAACTTTGAAGCAAGCTTAGCCTCGATGGTTAAGGTTATGCCGCGTGACTACAAAGCGGTACTTCAAAAGCGTAAGGCAGAAGCAGAGCAAGCACAAACGGAACAAGTGGAGGCAGTATAATGGGTAAGCCTACTGGATTTTTAGAACATGGTCGCGAGCTTCCTCAGAAGATCGATCCATCCGTTCGTATTGAAAACAACAAAGAATTCGTTCTGAACGAAGAGTTTGGTGAGAAGATCAATACTCAGGCTTCTCGTTGTATGGACTGTGGCGTACCTTTCTGTCACAACGGTTGTCCGATTGGTAACATCATTCCTGAGTTCAACGACGCGGTTTACCGCGACAGTTGGGAAGAAGCGTGGAACATCCTAAGTTCAACCAATAACTTCCCAGAGTTCACAGGTCGCGTTTGTCCTGCTCCTTGTGAAAGCGCATGTGTGCTAGGTATCAACCAAGATCCAATCACTATCTGTAACATCGAGAAAACGATTGTCGAAACTGCGTACCGTGAAGGGTACGCAAAACCGAAAACACCTCGCTCTCGCACAGGTAAAACGGTTGCAATCATCGGCAGCGGCCCGGCAGGTCTGGCAGCTGCTGAGCAGCTAAACAGCGCTGGTCACTCTGTGACTGTGTTTGAACGTGATGAAAAGGTCGGTGGCCTACTGCGTTTCGGTATTCCTGATTTCAAACTGGGTATGGATGTGATTGATCGTAAGATCAACCTAATGGCTGAAGCGGGTGTTGAGTTCAAAGTGAATCAACACATCGGTGTGGATGTAAATGCTCAGCAGCTTCGTCAAGAGTTTGATGTGGTACTTCTGACTGGCGGCTCAACGGTTCCTCGTGACCTACCCGTTCCAGGACGTGAGCTAAAAGGCGTTCACTTTGCAATGGAATTCCTAGGTCAAAACAACCGCCGCGCAAACAACATGGACCTTAAAACTGAAGAGATTCACGCTAAAGGTAAACATGTTGTGGTTATCGGTGGTGGTGATACAGGTTCTGACTGTGTGGGTACATCAAACCGCCACAAGGCAGCAAGCGTAACTCAAGTGGAAATCATGCCGATTCCACCAGAAAAACGCCCTGCTAATATGCCTTGGCCTCAGTACCCGATGATTCTGCGCACCTCAACATCTCACGAAGAAGGGGTTGATCGCCATTGGAATATCTTGACTAAAGAGTTCATCGGCAACGATAAAGGTGAAGTCACAGGTCTACGTTTGGCTGATATCGTATGGGAAGATGCGAAACCAGGTGAGCGACCGAGCTTCAAAGAAGTTGAAGGCAGCGAACGTGTCATTCCTTGTGATATGGCATTTCTAGCAATGGGCTTCTTACACCCTGAGCCAACTGGTGTCCTTGCTCAGCTAGATATTAAACTTGATGAGCGTGGTAACGTGGCGACTGATGGTTTCGCAACTAACCAAAAAGGTGTCTTTGCAGCAGGTGATATGCGAACGGGTCAATCCTTGGTCGTACGCTGTATCAACGAAGGCCGTGAGTGTGCGATTGCGATCGACAACTACCTCATGGGCAACTCTAATTTAGAGGCAAAAGCCAACTCGCTGATGCTATCAGCATAAGTAAAACCACCTAGTGACGCGTTTTAGTAGATGCTAGGTGGCCTTAATTAAACAATCATTCCTTCCAAACTTTATGATTTGACCAGTACATTGTGCTGGTCTTTTTTATTTTCCCCAAACGGGCCTTGTTGCAAAATTGTAACAACTAAAACCTTAACCTCCTGAATTATATAGACAATCACAGCGTATTACGTGGTAAATCGCACATTGACATGATTTTCCACCAGGAACTTGACCTTTTTCATAATAACCTATACGTTGTGAAGTCGATGAAAATGAATTCCTCAATTTTTGTTAAATACTCCATAGGCATTTAACGCATATCTATTCGATATATAACAATTAGAACGCATAGTTAGTCATATATACCAACCCTTTAAATGTTGGTAGTTCTGTCGGGAAGACAGGTGAAGCAAAGGGAGAATTGCAATGGCTCTATATGATCCAAGTCTTGAGAAAGACAACTGCGGATTTGGCTTGATTGCACACATGGAAGGTGAACCAAGCCATAAATTGGTGCGTACCGCGATTTCAGCACTAGACCGAATGACTCACCGCGGCGGTATTGCCGCAGATGGTAAAACCGGTGATGGCTGTGGCCTATTGCTACAAAAGCCGGACTCTTACCTACGTTTAATCGCGAAAGAAAGTGGCTTTAACCTTGGCAAACAATATGCCGTAGGTATGATTTTCTTCAACCAAGACCCGGCTAAAGCTCAATTAGCCAAAGATGTTATAAACCAAGAACTTGCCCGTGAAACCCTTACTGTTTCAGGTTGGCGAGAAGTCCCAACCAACTCAGCAGTATTAGGCCCAATTGCCGCAGATTCACTGCCAAGCATTCAGCAAGTCTTTATCTCAGCTCCTGCGGGCTGGCGCGAGCGAGATATCGAGCGCCGCCTTTATATTGCCCGTCGACGTATTGAAAAACAGATCACTGATGATAGTGACTTCTATATTTGTAGTTTGTCGACCCAAGTCATGGTCTACAAAGGCTTATGTATGCCCGCCGACCTTCCGCGCTTCTACTTAGATCTAGCCGATCTTCGTATGGAGTCAGCAATCTGTTTGTTCCACCAGCGTTTTTCAACAAACACTCAGCCACGTTGGCCTCTCGCTCAGCCATTCCGTTATCTGGCTCACAACGGAGAGATCAACACCATCGAGGGCAACCGCCAATGGGCTCGTGCGCGCGCATACAAGTTTTCTTCACCGCTACTACCAGACTTACAGACAGCTGCGCCATTTGTGAATGAAACAGGTTCGGACTCTTCCAGCTTAGATAATATGCTGGATCTGTTCTTGGCTGGAGGCATGGATATCTTCCGCGCAATGCGTATGTTGGTTCCGCCAGCATGGCAGAATCACCCAGATATGGACCCAGATCTTCGTGCCTTCTACGACTTTAACTCCAAACATATGGAACCGTGGGACGGCCCTGCGGGCATTGTTCTATCTGATGGTCGCTACGCAGCGTGTAACCTAGACCGAAACGGTTTACGTCCGGCTCGATACGTCATTACTAAAGATAAGCTAATTACGCTTGCCTCTGAAGTGGGCATTTGGGATTACGCGCCAGATGAAGTGGCTGAAAAAGGCCGCGTAGGTCCTGGGGAACTACTCGTTGTCGATACTCGCCGCGGTAAACTGTGGCAATCGAGCGAAATTGATAACGATCTAAAAGGTCGCCACCCATATCGAGAATGGATGGAAAACAATGTCCATAAACTCACCCCATTTTCCGATTTGCCGGATGATCAAGTTGGCGAGCGTAGCTTCGATGACGACCAACTGAAAACGTATCAAAAACAGTTTGCAATGAGCAATGAAGAAGTTGATCAAGTGCTACGTGTTCTAGGTGATATGGGCCAAGAAGCGGTAGGTTCAATGGGGGATGATACGCCAATGGCCGTGCTCTCTTCAAAAGAGCGTTTGATCACTGATTATTTCCGCCAAAAGTTTGCTCAGGTCACTAACCCGCCAATCGACCCACTGCGTGAGAAGCATGTAATGTCGCTTGCAACCAGCATCGGCCAAGAGATGAATGTCTTCTGTGAGACCGATGGTCACGCCCACCGAGTTACCTTTGGGTCACCCGTTCTACTCTACTCTGATATGCAGCAACTGCTTGAGCTCAATGACGAGTACTACCGCAGTACCACAATTGATATCAATTACGATCCGGAAGAAAAAGGGTTAGAAAAAGCGATCCAAGATCTGTGTGAGCAAGCCGTTGACGCCGTCAAAGATGGAACCGTACTTGTCATACTTTCGGACAGAAACTTGACCAAAGGCTTGCTCCCCATTCCGGCAGCGATGGCAGTGGGCGCGGTACAAAGTCGCCTAATTGATGCGAACTTGCGCTGTGATGCAAACATCATCGCCGAAACAGGCACTGTACGTGACCCTCACCAATTTGCGGTTCTGCTTGGGTTTGGTGCTACGGCAGTCTACCCATACCTCGCTTATGAAGCACTTGGCAAAGTAATCGACGATGGCGCAATTGATAAAAGCTACCGTGAGGTGATGCAAAACTACCAGTACGGTATCAATAAAGGCCTGTTCAAAATCATGTCGAAAATGGGCATTTCGACGGTAGCCTCTTACCGATGCTCGCAACTATTCGAAGCGGTCGGTCTAAGCCAAGACGTTGTTGACCTATGCTTCAAAGGTGTCACAACACGCATTCAAGGCGCCAACTTCGAAGACTTTGAGCAAGATATCTACAACCTGTCACGCAAAGCATGGGCAAAACGCAAACCTATCGAGCATGGCGGTTTACTTAAGTATGTGCACGGTGGCGAGTACCATGCCTACAACCCAGACGTCGTCGGTACACTGCAACAAGCAGTCAAGTCGGGCGAGTCATCAGACTATAAGAGCTTTGCTAAGCAGGTCAATGAACGTCCTACTGCGATGCTGCGGGACTTAATGCAACTGAAAAAGGCTGACACAGCTCTTCCACTTGAGAAGATTGAGCCGAGCACAGAATTGTTTAAGCGTTTTGACTCGGCAGCCATGTCGATTGGTGCCCTCAGCCCAGAGGCACATGAAGCATTGGCTACTGCGATGAACCGTTTAGGTGGCTACTCAAACTCAGGTGAAGGGGGCGAAGACCCACGTCGCTTCGGTACCGAGCGCAACTCACGCATTAAGCAGATTGCTTCGGGTCGCTTTGGTGTTACACCGCATTACCTAACCAATGCCGATGTGCTGCAAATTAAAGTGGCGCAAGGGGCTAAACCTGGTGAAGGTGGTCAGCTACCGGGGCATAAAGTGACTGCTGAGATTGCTAAGCTGCGTTATTCGGTGCAAGGAGTAACACTAATCTCCCCTCCTCCTCACCATGATATCTATTCGATTGAGGATTTGGCCCAGCTAATCTTCGATCTTAAACAAGTCAATCCAAAAGCACTCGTCTCAGTAAAACTGGTCTCTGAGCCGGGCGTTGGTACCATAGCCACTGGCGTTGCCAAAGCCTACGCCGACTTGATTACTATCTCAGGTTATGACGGCGGTACTGCGGCAAGCCCGCTCACTTCAGTCAAGTATGCCGGTAGTCCTTGGGAGCTCGGCCTAGCGGAAACTCAACAAGCACTAGTCGCGAATGGGCTTCGTCATAAGATTCGCCTGCAAGTCGATGGCGGCTTAAAGACCGGTCTAGATGTGGTAAAAGCCGCTATTTTAGGTGCGGAAAGCTTCGGCTTTGGTACGGCACCCATGGTGGCAATGGGCTGTAAGTTCTTACGTATCTGTCACCTAAATAACTGTGCGACAGGTGTTGCAACCCAAGATGACACTCTACGTAGAGAATACTTCAAAGGCCTACCTGAAATGGTGATGAACTACTTTATCGGCCTTGCTGATGAAGTGCGTGAACTCCTTGCTGAACTGGGCGTAGAAAAGCTCACTGATCTGATTGGCCGTACCGATCTACTAGAAGCGGTAGAAGGGATGACTGCTAAACAAAGTAAACTCGACCTTTCAAATATCTTGGAAGCACCAGTGTCTCCGCAAGGCCACCCCGTTTACTGGACAGAGCCGAATGCACCGTTTGATAAAGCAGAGCTCAACCAACAGATTATTGAAGACGCGCTAGCCGCTGTGGAAGCGAAGCAATCCGCAGACTTCTTCTATAACGTCATCAATACCGACCGTTCAATTGGCGCTCGCCTATCTGGTGAAATCGCCAAGCGTTATGGCAACCAAGGCATGGCTGCCAAACCAATTAAGCTCCACCTTGATGGCACAGCAGGCCAATCTTTCGGTGTATGGAACGCCGGAGGCGTTGAGCTCTACTTGACTGGGGATGCAAACGACTACGTCGGTAAAGGTATGGCTGGTGGCAAGATCGTCATCAAGCCACACCAAGGCACGACGTTTAAATGTAATGAAGCGACCATCATTGGTAACACCTGTCTATACGGTGCAACCGGAGGTAAGTTATTTGCCTCAGGTACCGCTGGTGAGCGTTTCGGTGTACGTAACTCAGGCACGATTGCCGTAATTGAAGGCGCTGGCGATAACGCGTGTGAGTACATGACCGGTGGTATTGTTGCGATACTTGGAGCTACTGGCGTTAACTTTGGTGCGGGCATGACTGGTGGTTTCGCCTATGTCCTCGATAAGAATGATGACTTCCAAGGCCGTGTCAACGAAGAGTCTGTCGAAGCTGTCGCATTGTCAGATCTCAATATTCACCAAGAGCATCTACGTGGTCTAATTGCCGAACACCTAGAAGAAACCAGCTCAGCGCATGCTGAAGATATTTTGGCGAACTTTGATGAATGGATTCCAAAGTTCTACTTGGTGAAACCAAAGTCAGCGGATTTAAACACGCTCCTTGGCCACCAAAGTCGCAGCGCTGCAGAATTGCGCGTTCAAGCCCAATAATCATGGAGGATGTATAGATCATGAGCCAGAACGTATACCAATTTATTGATGTTCAACGCGTCGACCCTGCGAAAAAGCCAATTAAGATTCGTAAAATAGAGTTTGTTGAAATCTACGAGCCTTTTACCAAACAACAAGCAACGGCCCAAGCGGATCGCTGTTTAGATTGTGGTAACCCTTACTGTGAATGGAAGTGCCCAGTTCACAACTATATCCCTCAGTGGTTAAAGCTAGCCAATGAAGGTCGAATCATCGAAGCGGCAGAGCTTTCTCACCAAACCAACAGCCTACCTGAAGTCTGTGGACGAGTATGTCCGCAAGACCGACTGTGTGAGGGCTCTTGTACGCTTAACGACGACTTTGGCGCTGTCACGATTGGGAATATTGAAAAATACATCACCGACAAAGCGTTCGAAATGGGCTGGAAACCAGACATGTCGAAGGTTGAATGGACGGAAAAAAAGGTCGCGATCATTGGATCGGGTCCTGCTGGGTTAGCGGCTGCTGATATCCTTGTCCGCAATGGCGTTAAGCCCGTGGTATTTGATCGCTATCCAGAGATCGGTGGCCTACTCACCTTCGGTATTCCATCATTCAAGCTCGAAAAAGGGGTGATGGAAAACCGCCGTAAAGTCTTTTCCGAAATGGGTGTCGAGTTCCGCCTTAATACTGAAGTCGGTCAAGATATCCAAATGCAGCAACTCATCGATGACTACGATGCGGTCTTCCTTGGCGTGGGAACCTATAAGAATATGCGCGCCGGCCTCGAAAACGAAGATGCACCGGGTGTCTACGACGCGCTTCCTTTCCTCATTTCCAATACCTATAAAGTGATGGATTTAGAGGACGACAAGCCATTCATTGATATGAAAGGTAAGAAAGTCGTAGTGCTTGGTGGTGGTGATACCGCTATGGACTGTGTTCGCACTTCTATTCGTCAAAATGCTGACCATGTCATCTGTGCTTATCGCCGTGACGAAGCCAATATGCCGGGCTCACGCCGTGAAGTAAAAAATGCCAAAGAGGAAGGGGTTAACTTCATGTTCAACCTTCAGCCTCTTGGTCTTGAACTGGATAGTTCAGGTAACGTGTCAGGCGTGAAAGTGGTGAAAACGGCATTAGGTGAGCCTGATGAAGCGGGACGTCGTCGTCCGCAGCCAGTAGAAGGGAGCGAACACGTTCTTGAAGCAGATGCAGTCATCATGGCATTTGGCTTCCAACCTCATCAAATGAGTTGGTTAGAACCTTACGGCGTAGATCTTGATCAATGGGGGCGAATCAAAGCACCATCCGATCAAGAGTTTATGTTCCAAACGAGCAACAAAAAGATCTTTGCCGGTGGCGATGCCGTTCGCGGCTCTGATCTCGTCGTGACAGCTATCGATGAGGGCCGTAAAGCCGCAGAGGGAATCTTGGACTTCTTAGAGGTTTAAGAAACTCACAAAGCTCTATCAATATCACAAAAGGGTCCAATTGCTGGATCCTTTTTTCTTTCTCTACATATAATTAGCTCAAAATAAAAAAGTAGGAATTCAACATGAAGAAAGCCGCTCTCCTTTCCATTGCTATGTTGGGTTTAACCGCCTGTAGCCAAGGAGTTCAAACCATGACGGATCGCACTGCCTCACCTTGTGGTGATAAACCTAACTGCGTGTCAACGCAAGACAATCGCGAAAAGTATCAGCTGTCGCTATTTGTTATTACAAGCAACGCTAGCGTAGACTCAATTGAAGCTGCTGCACTCCGACTCTCGGGCGCAAAAACTGCCGTCAAACAAGACAACTATCTACGAATCGAGTGCACTTCTAAGATCATGCGCTTTGTCGATGATTTAGAGTTAAGAATCGAAGGCGATAGACTGCTCGTTCGATCTGAATCTCGCGTTGGATATTCAGACTTTGGCGTCAACCGTAAACGTGCTGAGCAGCTAAGAGAACTCCTAAAAGCGGATAATCTGATCCAATAGCCATAGGGTTCAAAAAACAAAAAACCGAAACACTGGGCTTCGGTTTTTTCTTAGTTGGAAAGCAGATTACTGCTCAGCTTCTTCGCGAAAAACAACAAGACGCTTAGGAGCCACCTTGCCATCGTCATTCACTTCAGCAACGCCAATGAACAGTTTCTCTTCACCGGAAGTCATACGAAGGGGTGTCCCCTCTGGTGCGCCAAACACTTGCACTGGCATACCATGCTGAACAAGATTAGTTAGCTCAGCATTCAGGTTCACTTCTGGTAGGTCTTCTACCGCAGTGTCCATTGGTAATAGCAGCGGATCAAGCAACTCTTTTGGTGCCACTTCATCACGGTGTGCTTGCTCAAGTAATTCATTGAGTTGCTCAAGCGTTACCATTTTCTCGTAAGGATATTTTGCAACACCAGTACGACGAAGCATCGTCACGTGAGCACCACAGCCAAGCATCTCGCCAAGATCATCAACGATAGTGCGGATGTAAGTGCCTTTCGAGCAGTGAACTTCCATCTCGACTTCATCACCTTCGAAGCGATGCAGTACAATTTCGTACACCGTGATTTTACGTGACTCACGCGGTACTTCGATGCCTTTACGTGCGTACTCATACAGCGGCTTCCCCTGATACTTCAACGCTGAAAACATTGAAGGTACTTGATCAGACTCACCACGGAACTTATCAATACACGCTTCCAGCTTTTTAAGGTTCACATCCACCGGGCGCGTTTCAACTACTTCACCATCAGAATCAGAGGTGTCGGTCCGCTCACCCAGCTTAGCGATCACTCGGTAACGCTTATCAGAATCCAATAGGAACTGAGAGAACTTGGTTGCTTCACCAAGACAGATTGGCAGCATACCCGTCGCTAGGGGATCCAGAGCACCGGTATGACCTGCTTTCTCTGCAAAGTAAATGCGTTTTACTTTTTGCAGCGCATCATTAGATGAAATGCCTGTTGGTTTATCCAGAAGGACAACACCATTAATTGGACGACCTTTACGACGACGAGCCATTACTCTTCCCCTGCTTGATCGTCTTCGCGACCAGATTCTTGCTGCTTACGCTTATCTTCGCTCACGACTTCTGAAACTAGGTTCGACATACGCATACCTTCAACCAAGGTATTGTCGTAATGGAAGCGAACTTCAGGTGTTAGACGTAGACGAATGCGCTTACCTAGCATCATACGGATGTGAGCTTCATGCTCACGAAGCGCTTCAAGGCAAGACTCAGGCGTTTGCTCACCCACACATAGGAAAGTAACAAACACTTTTGCGTATGCAAGGTCACGTGACACTTCTACATCAGAAATTGTCACCATGCCTAGGCGAGAATCACGAACTTCACGCTGCAGGATCATCGCGAGTTCTTTTTGCAGCTGCTGAGAAACGCGCTGCGTACGGCTAAATTCTTTTGACATATCTTTTCTCTTATTAGAAAGAATGGGGGGATGGATTAATTCCAGCCCCCCATGGCGTATTCAACAACCAATTACTACTTACTCATCAATGAGTAAGTCAGTAATGCTAGTCAATTAATCAAGAGTACGTTTAACTTCTACGATTTCGAATACTTCGATCTGGTCACCAACGCGAACATCATTATAGTTCTTAACGCCGATACCACATTCGTAGCCGTTCTTAACTTCTTGAACATCATCTTTAAAGCGACGAAGTGACTCTAGTTCACCTTCGTAGATAACAACGTTATCGCGTAGTACGCGGATTGGGTTGTTACGCTTGATGGTGCCTTCTGTAACCATACAACCAGCGATTGCACCTAGCTTCGGTGACTTAAATACGTCACGTACTTCAGCAAGACCAATGATCTCTTGCTTGAATTCTGGAGCTAGCATACCGCCCATTGCTTGTTTAACTTCGTCAATCAATTGGTAAATGATTGAGTAGTAACGTAGGTCTAGGTTTTCGTTCTCAACTGTACGACGTGCAGTTGCATCAGCGCGAACGTTAAAGCCAAGGATGATAGCGTTAGACGCTGCTGCAAGTACTGCATCAGTTTCAGTAATACCACCAACACCAGAACCAACGATGTTCACTTTCACTTCATCAGTAGAAAGTTTCAGTAGAGAATCAGAGATTGCTTCTACAGAACCTTGTACGTCAGCTTTAAGAACAACGTTCAGCTCTGCAACTTCACCCGCAGCCATGTTAGAGAACATGTTCTCTAGTTTCGCTTTCTGCTGACGAGCCAGTTTCACTTCACGGAATTTACCTTGACGGTAGTTCGCTACTTCACGAGCTTTACGCTCATCACGTACCACTGTCGCTTCATCACCAGATGCTGGTACACCAGAAAGACCTAGGATCTCTACAGGAATTGATGGGCCAGCAGATGTCACTTCTTGACCGTTCTCATCGCGCATCGCACGAACACGGCCGTACTCTTGACCACAAAGAACGATGTCGCCTTTGTTTAGAGTACCTGACTGAACAAGTACTGTTGCAACTGGACCACGACCTTTATCTAGACGAGATTCAACAACAACACCAGATGCCATGCCTTCTTCAACCGCAGTCAGTTCTAGAACTTCAGATTGTAGAAGGATAGTCTCTAGAAGACCGTCGATGTTTGTGCCCTGTTTCGCAGAGATGTGAACGAACATGTTCTCACCGCCCCACTCTTCAGGAATAACGTCGTACTGAGCTAGCTCGTTCTTAACGTTATCTGGGTTCGCGTCTTCTTTATCGATCTTGTTCACAGCAACAATCAAAGGAACGCCTGCCGCTTTCGCGTGCTGGATCGCTTCGATTGTTTGTGGCATTACGCCATCGTCTGCCGCTACCACTAGAACTACGATATCTGTCGCTTGAGCACCACGAGCACGCATAGCAGTAAACGCCGCGTGTCCAGGAGTATCAAGGAAGGTAATCATGCCGTTTTCAGTTTCAACGTGGTATGCACCGATGTGCTGCGTGATACCACCCGCTTCGCCTGAAGCAACGTGAGCTTTACGGATGTAGTCAAGGGTAGACGTTTTACCGTGGTCAACGTGACCCATGATAGTTACAACAGGAGCACGAGGAACCGCTTCAGCGTTGTTGTCACGGTCATTTAGTACCGCTTCTTCTAGCTCGTTCTCTTTACGTAGGATTACCTTGTGACCCATCTCTTCAGCAACAAGTTGTGCTGTTTCTTGGTCGATCACTTGGTTGATAGTCGCCATAGCGCCCATCTTCATCATTACTTTGATAACTTCTGTTGCTTTAACAGCCATTTTGCTCGCAAGCTCAGAAACAACGATAGTTTCACCGATAACAACGTCAGCTTTCGCTACAGATGCTGTCTTATCGAAGCCTTGCTGCATTGAAGTTGGTTTAGCCAGTTTACCTTTACCGCCACGACCACGTTGGTTACGACCACCACGGTTGTTAGTAGCTTGCTTGTCAGCTGGCTTCTTCTTACGACGACGAGGCGCCTTCTCTTCTTTCTGGTCAGCTGCATCTTCAGCTTCACGAGCGTAAGAAGAAGTTGTCACATGGTAGTCAGAGTTTTCCAACTCTTTCTTCTTCTTCTCTTCTTCAGTCCAGCGAGCTTCGTTCTCTTCAGCTAGTTTACGAGCTTCTTCAACAAGCTTCGCAGCTTCTTGTTCAGCTTTGCGCTTCGCTTCTTCTTCCTGACGACGTTTTAGTTCATCAGCTTCTTGCTTCGCTTGCGTGTTCGCTTCCGCGTTCTTTGCATTCATGTCTTTCTTAGCCTTATCAGCTTGGGCGCGTTTGGCCTTCTCTTCAGCTTCACGTTTTGCGTCCGCTTCTCGCTTCGCTTTCTCTTCGGCCTCGCGTTGTGCTTTCTCTGCAGCTTCACGTTTCGCTTGCTCTTCAGCTTCACGCGTCGCAAGCTCTTCGGCTTCACGTTTGGCTGCTTCCTCAGCCTCACGTTTTGCTTCGTCTTCGATAGTGCTGCGCTTCACGTAAGTGCGCTTTTTACGCACTTCTACTTGAACATCCTTACTCTTACCGCCACCGGCATTAACGCTCAATGTGCTGCGAGTCTTACGCTGTAGTGTTAAGCGAGTAGGCTCAGTTTCACCAGATGTGTCACCGTGCTCTTTCTTAAGGTGAGTCAAAAGTTTCTGCTTTTCTTCGTCAGAAACTTGATCACTACTCGCTTTCTTCATACCAGCGTCAGCAAGTTGTTCAATTAAGCGGTCCACTGGAGTTCCAATTTCTTCACTCAGTGCCTTAACAGTAATTTGTGTCATGCCGCTTCCTCCTTGCTGAATATTATGCGTCTTCGCCGAACCAACAGATGTTACGAGCAGCCATGATTAGCTCACCCGCACGTTCTTCAGTTAGGCCTTCGATACCTTCTAGGTCATCGATACCTTGGTCTGCTAGATCTTCTAGTGTTGCAACACCTTTAGCAGCCAGTTTAAATGCCATTTCACGCTCTAGGCCTTCTAGACTAAGTAGATCTTCTGCAGGCTCAACACCTTCGAAAGATTCTTCTTGAGCAAGAGCTAGAGTCGTTAGAGCATTCTTCGCACGATTACGTAGTTCTTCGACTAGGTCTTCATCAAGACCGTCAACTTCTAGTAGCTCATTTACAGGAACGTAAGCTACTTCTTCTAGAGTAGAGAAGCCTTCTTCAACAAGCAGTTGAGCAAAGTCTTCTTCGATATCTAGGTGCTTCATGAAAGCATCAATTGCAGCTTGAGATTCTTCAGCGTGTTTCTTCTGAAGATCCGCAACTGTCATTACGTTTAGTTCCCAACCAGTTAGTTGAGAGGCCAAACGTACGTTTTGGCCGTTACGACCGATAGCTTGCGCTAGGTTGTCTGCTTCAACTGCGATGTCCATTGAGTGCGCGTCTTCATCAACGATGATAGAAGCCACATCCGCAGGCGCCATTGCATTGATAACAAATTGCGCTGGGTTATCATCCCAAAGCACGATATCAATACGCTCACCGCCGAGTTCACCAGAAACCGCTTGTACACGTGCACCACGCATACCAACACACGCACCCACAGGGTCGATACGCTTATCATTCGTTTTAACTGCGATTTTCGCACGAGAACCAGGATCACGTGCCGCGCCCTTAAGTTCGATGATTTCTTCAGCAATTTCTGGAACTTCAACACGGAATAGTTCTGCAAGCATCTCTGGCTTAGAGCGAGTGATGAACAGCTGGAAACCACGTGCTTCTGGCGCAACTTTGTAAAGAAGACCGCGAACACGGTCGCCTGGACGGAAGTTTTCGCGAGGAAGTTGGTCGTCACGTAGGATAACCGCTTCAGCGTTGTTACCTAGGTCAAGAACAACCGTCTCACGGTTTACTTTCTTAACCACGCCTGTCACTAGCTCACCTTCATTGTCGATGAACTGCTCTACGATTTGTGCGCGCTCTGCTTCACGTACTTTTTGTACGATTACTTGCTTAGCAGTTTGAGTTGTGATGCGGTCAAATGTCACTGACTCGATATCATCTTCAACAAAGTCACCCAATTGGATTTCTGCATCTTCGTATTGAGCAGCTTCCAGTGAGATTTCCTTTGTTGGGTTCTCAACTTCTTCTACTACCAACCAACGGCGGAACGTTTCGAACTCTCCCGTTTTACGGTCGATTTCAACACGTACATCGATCTCGATTTCGTGCTTCTTTTTTGTAGATGTCGCAAGAGCAATTTCTAGGGCTTCAAAGATACGTTCACGAGGTACGGCTTTTTCGTTCGATACCGCTTCTACTACCGCTAAAATTTCTTTACTCATTTTAAATAGCCTCTAAGACTTTAATTAAAATTTAGGGATGAGGTTAGCTTTTGAGATGTTGCTAAGCGCAAACTCTTCTTCGTTACCATCAACAGTAACGGAGATTGTCTCACCATCGACAGAATGGATTACACCCTTCCACTTACGACGGTTGCCAACAGCCATTTTCAAAACGATGCTGACCTCGTGACCAATAAATTGTTCATAGTGAGCTGCTTTGAAAAGTGGTCTTTCTAAACCGGGAGAAGACACTTCAAGGTTGTAAGCCACCGTGATTGGATCTTCAACGTCCATAACTGCACTAACTTGACGACTCACTTCAGCACAATCTTCGACGTTAATGCCGTTCTCGTGATCGATGAAGATTCGCAACGTTGAATGCTCGCCTGCGCGAATAAATTCTAATCCAACTAACTCATAACCTGATGCCGCTACTGGAGCTTCAAGCATTTCAGTAAGTTGTCTTTCTAAACCAGTCATTTAAACCACTCCAGAAACAAAAAAAGGGCTCAGAGCCCAATTTAAATTCCAAGCAAAACACCAAATTTTCCCATTGGGAAAATTTAGATAACAAAAAACCCCGAAAAGTCGGGGTTTTTTGTTGCTGGACCCTGATAGTTAAACGATATCTATGCCGTCTAACTCGCAGTATTACTACTGCGCAAACTTGCCTAAATTCCACTTAAGAATTTGGTTGCGGGGGCCGGATTTGAACCGACGACCTTCGGGTTATGAGCCCGACGAGCTACCAAGCTGCTCCACCCCGCGTCCGACTTGTCGAGCATTATACGCTCTCCAAGGTGTTTTACAAGTTTGTAAATCAATGGTGCCGAGAGAGGGACTCGAACCCTCACACCTAAGGCACTAGCACCTCATGCTAGCGTGTCTACCAATTTCACCATCTCGGCAGCTAAATCTATCTAAAAGCTAGAAAGTAGCTTATTGAGGAATTTCATCGCCCTGTGGAGCGGGAATTTCACTCGCATCGTCAGCTTGTTGAATGATTTGACCTTGTGTCGGGTCAACCCATTGTGACTCAGTCTTATGTGTAGACATATTACCAAGTACCAAGCTAAGGATGAAAAATACTGTTGCAAAAATTGCAGTCATTCGGGTTAGGAAATTACCTGAGCCGCTTGCGCCAAACACTGTGTTTGATGCGCCAGCACCGAATGAGGCTC
Source organism: Vibrio sp. MarTm2 (assembly GCF_027587055.1). NCBI lineage: Bacteria > Pseudomonadati > Pseudomonadota > Gammaproteobacteria > Vibrionales > Vibrionaceae > Vibrio > Vibrio sp. MarTm2. The sequence goes on from NZ_JAPPTK010000001.1 coordinate 864,889, forward strand.
CCATATCTGCGCCTTTACCTTGTTGAATCAACACTAGGCCGATTACACCAACCGCTGCCAACAGGTAAATCACAAGTAGAACTGTAAACATTATTTCCACCTATGTTCCAAATTGTTGAGCCAGCGCCGCTCGAAAACTTTACTTTACAATACGGTTTTAGAACAAGGCTAGCGACCTCCTTTCCGAAGGCCGAGCAATACTAGCGAAACGCTATGGCGCTGACAAGAGATAATTTACAAAAAAACACACTAGACGCTTCAAGCGGTCAAAAAAAGGGCAAACTGCGACTTTTTTGTCAATCTAGGCGGTACTTTAGCCTCTCTATTGCTTGGGTAACACACTCTTAATCTACAGAGGCTTGCTGGAAGACTAGAGAGTATCGAACTCTGAGCTGTACTCAACTAGACCGCTTCGTCCAGAAAACTCATCCTCGGCAAGCGTTTTTACCTGAAATGCACCAGCAGGCACTTCCCACTTACAATGCATATTATGCTGCTCTGCCGAGACAAAGCCAAAACGCGAGTAATAAGCGGGATCACCAAGTACGACGCAAGCAGGGTAGCCGAGTTCAAATAGAGAGGTGAAACCTTCTTCAATAAGCTGTGCCGCAATGCCTTGGCGTCGGAACTCTTCTTTTACCGCTAAAGGTGCCAAACCTTGCCAGTTAAAATCCTCACCATTTAAAGTGACAGGGCTAAACAATAGGTAACCGACCACTTCCCCTTCATCTGTTGATGCTACAAGAGATAACGAACGGCGACCGTTCTCACGGAGTTTCATCACTAGGTTTGCTTCTGCTTCGGTATCGAATGCAGATTTTAATAATCGGTCTACGGCTAAGATGTCAGCCGGTGCTTCAGTTCGAATAAGCATTTACTACCTCACTTTGTGTCGACGGCGATTGTAAGCCTTTCTGCACAAAGTCGGCTAGTTGATTTAGTAAACTTTGTAACGGTTTTGGTAAAGATTCTAAATCGACACTGTCCATCAGGTTCTTTACTTCTAAACCCAACTCAGTATCGCCTTCAATTGACAAACGACGCTGGAAAAACAGAGTATCAGGATCTTCTTTGCGACCAGCGATTAACACCAAGTCATTCAGATTACCGCAAAACGCAACGTCCTCTTGGACTGGCTTGTCAGCCACAACAAGGCGTTCATCCTCATAGCTGATATACCAACTTAACTGCATATCCTTCACTTCGACTTTCAACCACTTATCTTCGAGAAACTCGAAGTCGCCATCTTCCAATGCTTCTTTGAAAACAGTTTTAAGCCCTTCTAGTAAGGCTTTTTTTTGTACAGATTGCGGCAATAAGTGGACTGGAGATCGCAAAATTGATGCGGCGTTTTGAACTAGTTGGGTGCGAATCTTGTTAATCACGCGAGTTATCCGTTAACTTGTTTACTTGAATAGCCCATCATAGTGGATGTGCAAATCTAGATTCCTGTTATTTGTCAAAGAATCAGCGTTAACAGCTAACTCTTTAATATCACTTCAATGCCAGTTATATTAATAGAGTCGACCCATCCACTAACCTAATGGATCCACCGCTCTTAGGGAATATCGGTAACAGCTTGATGCTATCGCAACAACTTCAGCATTGGTTCACGAAAATTACGGATAACAGTCCGTTTTTTTTCGCCATTCTAGATAACCAGCATAACTATGCATTGGTTAACGGACGCTATTGTGATATCGCAGGCCTCAGCCCTCAAGAACTGGTAGGAATGAACGACTCGCAAATCTTAGGCGAGCAGTTTTACGAACTCCTCAAACCGTACTACGAAAGAACATTCAGTGGCGAAGCGCTGGAAGCTGAAATTACCCTTGGCGGGAATGATTTAGAAACCAGCCTGCACTTTAGTCTCTCCCCAATTAAAGCTGAAAACGGTGTTGAACATGTTATTTTTCACGCCATCGATACATCAGAAAAACACATTCTGATTCGTTCACTTGAAGAGTCTGAAGGCAAGTTTTCGACGCTGACTGCCCTACTTCCTGATGGTTTGTTGCTTGTTGAAGACGACTGCATTATTTCCGCCAACCCAGCAGCCATTCGCCTGTTAGGCTTTGAATCTACAAGTAATTTACTTGGAGAGACGTTTTCAAGGCTATTTGTTGACGAAAAAACCAAAACCGTTTTTTCTGACAACCTTAGTTCGACTCTGGGTGAAGCTCCATTAATGTGCTTGACGGGGCCACGATGTGGTTTCGAGCGTCGAGTCCAGCTCAATGCAGACTCCACCACACTTCTAGGTAGCAATTCGCAACTGGTATTAATTCAAGATGCCGAGGCTGCGCCCAAGCTGTTATCAAACGCGGGGCAAGAAGATGCACACATTGACTCTTTAACAGGGCTATACAACCGTTTTGGCTTTACCAAGCGACTGGAGCAATTGATTCAAAACGATACCCCGTTAATCATGCTCTACTTGGACATTGATAACTTTAAGAATATTAACGACTCTTTGGGCCATCATATTGGTGACAAAGTGATCAAAGAGGTCTCTTCTCGTCTTAAGCGCCTTTTACCCCAGCAAGCGGTTTTAGGGCATTTAGGAGGCGACGAGTTTGGTTTGATTCTTCCTGAGCCAGAAAACAATCGTATGGCAGAAATGCTGTCAGAGCGCATCATTTCATTGATAAATCAACCGTTTGATCTCCACCACTTTAGTAAACGCCTCGCTTGCTCTATCGGTAGTGTGGCGTACCCTGGTGATGGTAACGATGCTCGAATTCTGTTGCAAAATGCAGATACGGCGATGTACGAAGCCAAAGATCGTGGTCGTAACCGATTGATCAAATTCAATGATCAAATGAACAAAGAAGCACGCATGCGCCTTTGGCTGGAAATAGAACTACAAAAAGCGTTGCAGCAGAACGGTTTGGAAGTTTGGTATCAACCTAAAGTCAATGCACGGGACTTCAGCATTAACGGCGCAGAAGCTCTAATTCGCTGGAAGCATCCAGTGGAAGGCTACATTAGCCCAGCCGCGTTTATTCCTGTGGCAGAGCGCGCTGGCCTGATCGAGCACTTAGGACGCGTTGTTATGCGTGACGTGTTCAGTACCGTGAAACGTTGGAAACTCCAAGGTATTCTGCCAGGCCGTGTGGCAATTAACCTTTCTCCGGAGCAATTTGGCAACCCGAAATTGATCGACTACATGGAAAAGCTGCTGCGAACGACAGAGCTAGATCCAAGTTGCATTACCTTTGAGCTCACCGAAAGTGCCGTGATGAGTGACAGTGACCATACACTACAAATGCTTAATGCCATCAAAAAACTCGGTTTTTCTCTATCGATTGATGACTTTGGAACGGGTTACTCGTCTCTCTCTTATTTGGCACGTTTCCCACTGGATGAGCTCAAAATAGACCGCGCCTTTATCACCGATATTGATACCTTACCGAAGCAAGTCACCGTTATCGAAAACATCATTAACCTCGGTAAGTCACTCAATTTAACCGTGGTTGCTGAAGGGGTAGAGACTCAACAGCAAGCGACGTTGTTATCCAATTTGAACTGTAACTCAATTCAAGGCTTCCATTTCCATCGACCGCAACCGAAACAAGAAGTAGAAGAGCTATTTGCTCAAAATCGCCGCCACAAAAACTAACTCCAAGTGAGTAATTGGGTGAGAAACTCACTCAAACCTGCCTTACATCAAATTTGCTATTCATAATTCTTCATAAAATGCTCACCAAATTTCGAACAATCAGTCTTGGTAAGAGCAATGGAACTCCTATGCCCAGCAGGTAATCTTCCTGCACTAAAAACGGCCATTGATTGTGGCGCTGACGCGGTGTACATCGGCTTTAAAGATGATACCAACGCCCGCCACTTTGCAGGGTTAAACTTCACCGGAAAGAAACTGGAAAAAGCCGTTCAGTACGTTCACGACCACAACAAGAAGATCCATGTTGCTCTCAACACGTTTGCGCATCCAGATGGCTTTGAGCGTTGGACTGATGCGGTCGACCGCGCTGCCGACAACGGAGTAGATGCGCTTATCGTGGCAGACATTGCGGTGCTGGATTACGCAGCTCGCAAGCATCCTGATTTAGAACTGCACCTATCAGTTCAAGCATCAGCAACCAATATCGCCGCTATCGACTTCTACAAGAATAACTTCAATGTTCAGCGTGTCGTCTTGCCACGCGTTCTTTCTATCCATCAGGTAAAACAGCTATCACGCAATATGACGAGTGATGTCGAGTTAGAAGTTTTCGCTTTTGGTAGTTTGTGCATTATGTCTGAGGGACGCTGTTACCTCTCTTCTTACATGACAGGCGAATCACCAAACACGGTAGGCGCGTGTTCTCCGGCTAAATATGTTCGCTGGCAAGAAACCGATCAAGGCCTAGAATCGCGCCTAAACGACATACTTATCGACCGCTACAGCGAAGGTGAAAATGCAGGGTATCCCACATTGTGTAAAGGGCGATTCACAGCCGACTTAGAGGAGCAGACAAAGGCTTACCATGCGTTGGAAGAGCCTACCAGCTTAAATACTTTGTCAATGCTGCCTGATTTGTTTACTGCCAACGTCGCCTCAGTCAAAATTGAAGGCCGTCAGAGAAGCCCTGCCTATGTCGAACAGGTAACTCGCACCTGGCGTGCTGCCATTGATCGCTATCTAGCCAACCCAGAAAGCTATCAAGTTGAAGCCGCTTGGAATGCGACATTGGCAAACGTATCCGAAGGTACCCAAACCACCTTGGGTGCGTATCATCGCAAATGGCAATAGAGGTAAGCATGGAAAACAATATGAAGTATGCACTAGGCCCATTGCTGTATTTCTGGCCTAAACAAGATGTAGAAGATTTTTATCAACAAGCAACGTCAAGCTCGGCTGATATTATCTATCTAGGCGAAAGCGTCTGCTCGAAACGCAGAGAAATGAAACCTGCGCATTGGTTTGATATCGCTAAAGAGCTAAGTTCCGCGGGTAAACAAGTGGTTCTCTCAACCATGGCATTGCTTGAAGCTCCTAGCGAAGTCAACATCATGAAAAAGTACATCGACAATGGTGATTTTGCTATCGAAGCTAACGATGTCTCCGCGATTCAACTAGCCTCACAGAGCAAAGTCCCTTTTGTAGTTGGACCTGCTGTGAATACTTACAACGCACACACTCTCAATCTATTTCTCAAGCAAGGTATGATGCGTTGGTGTATGCCCGTTGAGTTATCACGTGAATGGTTAAACAATGTGTTGATTCAATGTGATGAGCTTGGTATTCGCAATCAATTTGAAGTGGAAGTCTTTAGCCATGGCTACTTACCACTCGCTTATTCCGCCCGCTGTTTCACTGCTCGAGCAGAAAACAAAGCTAAAGATGATTGCGAGACGTGCTGCATCAAATATCCAACGGGTATTCAGGTCAGTAGCCAAGAAGGCCAAGAGGTGTTTAATCTCAATGGTATCCAAACTCAATCAGGCTATTGCTACAACTTGATCAACGACCTGCCGAATATGAAAGGTTTGGTTGATGTGGTTCGCTTAAGCCCACTCGGGCTGAGTACTTTCTCGGATCTGAATAATTTCCGAGCCAATGAAACTGGGCAAAACCCAATGCCGATTCAAAGCAGACAATGCAATGGTTATTGGCACCAACTTGCTGGATTAGAGGTCAAAACGCTCTAAGACGTTTCTCCTAAAGGCAAGATATGAAAAAGGGCTCAATGAGCCCTTTTTTACGCATGTGCAACCTGAGAGTGTTGGTTTTGATAACGGCGCACATCTTTGACCAACAACAAGATAACCACCGCACTTAAAGCAATGTTAGAGAGCGGGTACGCAATCCAAATCCCTGGAACACCGAACAATTTCGGCATGAGGTAAAGAAAAGGAAGCTGAATCAGCATATTGCCCACCATCACAAACATCGCTTTGCTTCCCTTATTGATGGCTTGATAGTAAGCCCCTGCCACTACCAAGAAACCATCCAATGCTAAAGCAAACATATGTAGACGAATCCCCAGCACCGTGTACTCGACCAATTGTGTGCTCTCTTCGTTGAACACAGAAACGAACTGAGTTGGAAACACATTAAGCAAAATAACAAAAGCCAATCCAATCAATACCGCACTCGACATCGCCACTTTGAGTAGCTTGCGAATGTTCTCCTGATTGCGTGCACCGTGGTTATAGCTGACAAGCGGTTGCATACCATTCGCGATCCCTTCTGCGGTCAAATAGTACACTGTGACGATGTAGCCTAAGATGGCATAAGCACCGATCATTAATTGATCGCCGTATTGAGCAAACAACGCGTTATGTAACGCCACCATCATTGACCCATAGGCGTACATAAAGAAACTGGACGTTCCAATTGCAAAAATTTTAGGAATAACGTCAAGCTTGAGCCTCAATTCACTCCAGTGCAAACGCAGATTGGCTTTCGAAGAGAAGAAATACGCTAAGCCAAGCCCGGTCACAGCCAACTGTGCCACTGCGGTTGCTATCGCGGCTCCCGTTAACTCCCAGTCAAGCCAAGCGATAAACAGATAATCGAGCGCAATATTGATAACGGCTCCTACCACCATCAGTATCGTCGCAAGATTAGGGCTATCGTCATTGCGCAACAAAAATGGCATAGCAATCGAGCCTAGGGTAAACGCGCAGGCACCAATCAATATATGCAGATACTGGAGGCCCAGTTCGAACACACGCCCTTCTGCCCCTTGCCAGTGGAGAAAGTCTTCAGCAAAGAAAAACAGCACACCAGACACAAGCGGTACAAGCGCAAACAACAAGGTAATCCCAGTTGCTAAGATCTGTTTCGCCCCTAGCGTATCTTGCTCTCCTTGACGAATCGAGACCAGCGCACCTGTACCGACGCCAATAAGCATACCAATACCAAGAATGGAACCGATGACAGGCCAAGCAACGTTGATCCCCGCTAATCCATCAGCGCCAACATAGCGACCGATAAAAATACCATCGACCACTTGATAGAGGCCATTGACCAACATAGCTGCTACGGTTGGAATCGTATAGCGCCAAAACTGTTTATAGATGGATGTTTGCATACTTTCACCACAAGTTAGCTAGGCTAACTAAATAGATAAATTTTTAACTCAATGATTTCTCTAGCAAGCTGATCAGCGTATTCACTTCATCAGCACTTAGTTTGCGTCCCATTTGCTCTGCAATGCGTTGGTAGACCACTTGCTCATAGGACAAATCCTCGAGCACTTGTTCTGTCAACACAACTCGCTTTGCTCGGCCATCCTCAGCACAAGAAATACGCTTAACCAATCCTTTTCTTTCTAACCTTGCGACCATATTGGAGGCTGAAGGTTTAGTCACTTTCATCTCTTCCGCGAGATCAGTGATACGAATGCCTTGTTGATGTTCTTCTATGGATCTTAAATAGTCGTATTCATTGAAGCTCAACCCATAGAGTAGATCCTCTTTGGCATGAACTCGCCACGCTTTGGAGCAGTATCGCTCCAATTCCATTAAATTCTTTTCTAAGCTCATAGTTATTGCACTTAGTTAGCAAGGCTAACTATTTTAGCCAATTCATTAGCCGTTGCAAACTCATTTACTCGCAACAAAAAAGCCACTGTTCAACAGTGGCTTTCGGGTCGTAATTCGTTTAATTGGAGGCTTGCTGTTCCAGTTTGGCTTTGGCCAACTGTTGCTCTTTTACCTCGTTGTAAATGCGGCTCAATTCGAGGAAAGCATAACGATGCTCGACATACTCATACACATTGAATGAGATGGCTAATTTATACAGTGAGATGGCACTCGCGAAATCCCCTTCACTTTGATAACGCTTGCCTAAGTAGAAATAGGCCTCCGTCAAGCGCTGGGCAAGTAGCGTGTTATCACGGGTTCCGGACAAAATAGCTTTAAAGGCTTGTTGTTCAGTGACATCACCAAGTGTTATCGCCACCAGCACCCAGCCCCATTGTTCGTCGCGACGTTGATAGCGTAAAACCAAATCTTGGCGAGCTAACGCAGGATCGACTTCTGCTTGAATCAGATATAACCAAAGCGCTCGAAATGGATCACTAGGGTCTTGGTTGTAGTGCTTCTCAATATCCTCTAATGCCAGCTCAATACGATCGCCATAGTAAAGGGCAATTGCTCGATTTCTCTCTGCGTAAGAGTTATCAGGGTCAAGCTCCAACGTAGAGTCAAAGGCATCATACGCAGCGTCAAACTCCCCCGCTTGGGTAAAATAGACGCCGAGCAAGTTGAATAAATCAGGCTGTGCAGGGTTTAGTGCTAAAGATTGGTTGTAATCGAGGCGAGCTAAGTCCCTTAAACCAACGCTATCGTAATAATTGCCTCGCTCGAAGAACATCTTAGCGCGAACTTCACTCGTCAAGTCTGGACGTTGAAGCAACTGGCTTAAGCGCGCAATCTGAACCTCTTGCTGCACACTGGCCTGCAAAGGTACTGCCATCGGGGGATAAAGCCACTCGGCTTGTTGACTAGATTTAGAGGCACAGCCAGCAGTCACCAATAATGTTAGACCCAATGCCGCGGTTTGAAACCATTTCACAAATATGTACTCCTGTCGCTAAGCATCCGCTTAGTTTAGTCCGCAATAAAAAAGGGAGCGTAATGCTCCCTTTATAACATGCTTTTAGCACAATAGGCTAATACGCCTATTGTTGACTAAATTAAGCGTCAGTTGCTGGTTTTTCTTCAGCTGCTTCTTCAGTCTTTTCTACTGCTTCTTTCATGCTTAGACGAACGCGGCCTTGGCGGTCAATCTCAAGTACTTTAACTTGAACTTCTTGACCTTCAGCTAGGTAGTCAGACACTTTCTCTACGCGCTTGTCAGCGATTTGAGAGATGTGTACTAGACCATCTTTACCTGGAAGGATTGTCACGAATGCACCGAAGTCAGCTAGACGAGCAACTTTACCTGTGTAGATGCGGCCTACTTCAACTTCTGCAGTGATCTCTTCGATACGGCGGATTGCTTCTTTCGCAGCTGTACCTTCAGTTGCAGCAATCTTGATTGTACCGTCGTCTTCGATTTCGATCGTAGTGCCTGTCTCTTCAGTTAGAGCACGGATAACTGCACCACCTTTACCGATAACATCTTTGATCTTCTCAGCGCTGATCTTCATTGTGTGAATGCGCGGAGCGAACTCAGAGATATCTTCACGAGCACCAGAAATCGCTTCATCCATTACAGATAGGATGTGCTTACGTGCACCTTGAGCTTGGTTAAGCGCAATTTGCATGATCTCTTTAGTGATACCTTCGATCTTGATATCCATTTGAAGTGCAGTAATACCAGTGTTAGTACCCGCTACTTTAAAGTCCATGTCACCTAGGTGGTCTTCGTCACCAAGGATGTCAGAAAGAACAACGAAGTCGTCGCCTTCTTTAACTAGACCCATTGCGATACCCGCAACAGAAGATTTGATTGGCACACCTGCATCCATAAGAGCAAGAGAAGTACCACATACAGAAGCCATTGAAGAAGAACCGTTAGATTCTGTGATTTCCGATACTACACGTACTGTGTATGGGAACTCATCAACAGAAGGCATTACTGCTGCGATACCGCGTTTAGCCAGTTTACCGTGGCCGATTTCACGACGCTTAGGAGAACCTACAAAACCAGTCTCACCTACACAGTATGGAGGGAAGTTGTAGTGTAGTAGGAAGTGATCTTTACGCTCACCCGTTAGCTCGTCGATGATTTGAGCGTCGCGCTGCGTACCTAGAGTCGCAGTTACGATTGCCTGAGTTTCACCACGAGTGAATAGTGAAGAACCGTGAGTACGTGGAAGAACGCCAGTACGTACGTCAAGCGCACGAACCATGTCTTTTTCACGGCCATCAATACGTGGGTTACCCGCGATGATGCTGCGACGTACAACTGTCTTCTCTAGATCGTGGAAGATAGTGTGGATTTCTTTTGTGTTTGCTTCTGGATCTTCAGCAAGTAGCACTTCGTTAACTTCTGCAGCAATCGCGTGGATGCGGTCGTAACGAGCCATCTTCTCAGTGATTTGGTAAGCTTCAACAAGCTTAGCTTCAGCAAGTTCAGCAATCTTGTTTACAAGCGCTGTGTTCTCTTCTGGAGCAACCCAATCCCAAGCTGGAGTTGCTACTTCAGCTGCGAACTCGTTGATCGCTTTGATAACAACTTGCTGTTGGTCGTGACCAAATACAACAGCAGAAAGCATCTCTTCTTCTGTTAGGTTGTCAGCTTCTGACTCAACCATTAGAACAGCGCCTTCAGTACCAGCAACAACTAGGTCTAGCTTAGATGTTTCTAGCTCAGTGTTGCTTGGGTTCAGAACTAGTTGACCGTCGATGTGACCAACACGTGCTGCACCGATAGGACCGTTAAACGGGATACCAGAGATAGCAAGAGCCGCAGACGTACCGATCATTGTTACCATATCAGGTTGTACGTCTGGGTTAACAGACATTACTGTTGCGATAACTTGTACTTCGTTTTTGAATGCATCTGGGAATAGAGGACGGATTGGACGGTCGATTAGACGAGCAGTCAGTGTTTCACCTTCAGATGGACGACCTTCACGTTTAAAGAAGCCACCTGGGATTTTACCTGCAGCGTAAGTACGCTCTTGGTAGTTCACTGTTAGAGGGAAGAAGTCTTGACCTTCTACCGCTTCTTTTTTACCAACTACAGATACGAATACTGATGTATCGTCCATAGTAACCATAACTGCTGCAGTAGCTTGACGTGCAATAACGCCAGTCTCTAGAGTAACTGTGTGGTTACCGTACTGGAACGTTTTAACAACTGGTTTTTCGAACATTGTTATTCCTTGTTTCCAAGCGCATCGAAAGAGTTGCTCGGAGAGTATTGATTGATACTCAAGGCATTACAAATCGCGACTAGTGAAAATGAACTGTGTAGCGACTCATTGCAGCTAAATTCATTTTGAATAGTCGCGACCTTTTGGTCGACGTGGTTGACTGTAATGCTATGAGCTTTGTGAACAAACATTGATACCCAACGAGGCATCAAAAGTGTGCGGGCGTAGTATAGCGGGATTAATTCGGTTTGGCTAAGCCATACCAAACAAAATAAGTAACGGACAACAAAAAAGGGGCTAAAAGCCCCTTTTTCGACAAACTGTTCTATGCAGCCGCTGATTAGCGACGTAGGCCTAGACGCTTGATTAGATCTTGGTAACGAGAAAGGTTTTTGCCTTTCAAGTAGTCAAGAAGCTTACGACGGCGAGAAACCATACGTAGAAGACCACGACGGCTGTGGTGATCGCCTTTGTGCGCTTTGAAGTGACCTTGTAGGTGGTTGATAGAAGCTGTAAGTAGAGCTACTTGAACTTCTGGTGAACCAGTATCGCCTTCAGTTTGAGCGTATTCTGCAACGATTGCTGCTTTAGTTTCTGCATTCAGAGACATAATTCTCTCCTAATAAGAGTAGGTTTAACATTTGTGCCAGCCAATCTCTGATTCAGCCGACACGAGGAGCGCGAATTATAGGGGATGTATAGAGGTTAAGCAACCGCTATTTGATAGCAACCCTATAAGTACAGCATTCCCATCTAAAGCATTTCTGTTACACTTAGCTGCACAAACCTACCTAATTGAATTAACAGGATTCCCTATGAAAATCGGCATCATCGGTGCAATGGAACAAGAAGTTTCAATTCTCAAAGACGCTATCGAAAACTGTGAAACCGTATCAAAAGCGGGCTGTACCTATTTCTCTGGGCAAATCAACGGTGTCGATGTAGTGTTGCTCCAATCAGGTATTGGTAAGGTCGCAGCGGCAGTCGGCACAACGATCCTGCTCGATGAGTACCAACCCGATGTTGTGATCAATACTGGCTCCGCGGGTGGATTCGACTCTAGCTTAAATCTAGGTGATGTGGTGATTTCGACCGAAGTTCGCCATCACGATGCTGATGTGACTGCGTTTGGTTATGAAATCGGTCAAATGGCAGGGCAACCTGCTGCGTTCATTGCAGACGAAAAGCTAATGGATGTCGCTGAGAAAGCACTCTCACAAATGGAAGACAAACATGCGGTACGTGGATTGATCTGTACGGGCGATGCGTTTGTTTGCACAGCTGAACGTCAAGCATTTATCCGCCAACACTTCCCATCTGTCATTGCTGTAGAAATGGAAGCCTCTGCAATTGCGCAAACTTGTCACCAGTTCAAAGTGCCATTTGTTGTTGTCCGTGCGATTTCTGATGTTGCAGATAAAGAAGCAAGCATGAGCTTTGATGAGTTCCTACCTTTGGCAGCGAAGAGCTCGTCGGAAATGGTATTCAAAATGGTTGAACTGCTGAAATAACTTAGCCGAAGGGAAGACGCCAACATCATGGAAGATTTGTTTAACCAACTCTATTCCAACGGTGCGCTTCTTGTTCTGTGGGGCGCCCTACTTTGTCACTTGGTGCTTCCCTTTCCTCGAGAAGCGCACCCTGCCATTCTTTGGCATAAATTCGCCGAGCAATTGGCCGATAAGGTCAATACCAACAACAACTATCAACAAAGCATCATTTCTGGCAGCCTCGCTTGGCTACTCATGATTATTCCTATGCTGGCCGTGTTAGTTGCTCTCAAGCCATTAGTTTGGCAACCCCAACTGTTCGAACTTGCCTTCCTGCTTCTTGCGATTGATTGGCGCAACACCGATAAGTTCACCGCCCAATTTGTCGCGGCGTTAGCAAGAGAAGACAAAGAGCAAGCAAAGATGCTGCTTAATCCCATCGTCAATCGTTCGACCCAACCACTTTCACTACTTGGGCTAGGAAAAGCAGGCACTGAAACCTTGATTATGTCGTACGGGCGCAATGTGGTGGGGGTTCTTTTCTGGTTCGCCATTGCAGGCGGTATTGGCGCGTTCATCTACCGAATGATGGTTGAGCTCGCACGCGCTTGGTCTCCATCTCGTCAAGCGTTCTCTCCCTTCGGAATCCCTGCAGTTCGAGCCGTTGCTATCATGGATTTTGTGCCATTAAGGCTATTCGCACTGATGATTGCTGTTGGCAATCGTACTCAGCAAGTTTTTACGCTCATCAAGCAGCAAGCTAAGTCGTGGCCACTCCCTGGCCCTGCTTGGTTAGTGGTCGCTGTCGGAGCAAAGCTTGAGTTATCTCTTGGCGGGCCAGCGATTTACGACGGAAAAAAATCTGAGCGAGCAAAACTCGGCGGTCGAATTGCCCCTTCTGCCTTGCATATTGCTCAAGTTCAAAAACTGCTAGCATGGCGGATGTTCGCTTGGGTATTGATTCAAAGTGCAGCGATGGCTGCCGTTTATCAAGGGATATAGATGCGTAAGTTCATTGCATTTGCCACTTGTTTACTCTCTCCAACGCTTTTTGCCGCACCAGTAGAAAAAGTGATCAGTCTTGCTCCTCATGCAACGGAGCTCGCATACGCGGCAGGGTTAGGTGATAAACTCATCGCGGTAAGTGATCACAGTAATTACCCAGAGCAAGCCTTAACGCTAGAGAAAGTCGCCAACTACCAAGGCATCAAGATAGAGCGCATTATCGCCCTGCAGCCAGATTTAATTATTGCCTGGCCATCTGGTAACCCACAAAAGGAGTTAGAGAAACTTAAGCAGTTTGGCTTTAACATCTACTACTCTCAAACCCACTCATTAAGTGATATTGCAGACAATATTGAGCGCCTTAGCCAATACAGCGCCTCACCTAGCGATGGTCTGAAAGCGGCGGCAGATTTTCGTCAGCAGTTAAGCAACTTCAAAGCCAAGTATCAAACCACTCAACCCATACGCTACTTCTATCAATTGAGTGAGCAACCGATCATCTCCGTCGCACAAGGCAAATGGCCTAGTGAGGTGTTTAGCTTCTGTGGCGGCGAAAACATTTTTGAGCATAGTGCTGCTCCCTACCCTCAAGTCGGCGTCGAGCAAGTACTGGTGCAGCAACCCGATGTTATTTTCACGTCAGAGCATGCAATTAAAAATGGCAACATGTGGGCTAAGTGGGAAAAAGAGCTGAGCGCAGTCAGAGATGACCACGTCTGGAGCCTTGAGTCTGATTGGTTAAATCGACCGACGCCACGTACGCTTCGCGCCATTGAGCAGGTCTGTGACTATTTCGAGACTGTTCGGCAAAAACGCTAACGATTGCCTCTTGAGATCCCGTACAATTCAGCATCGTTTTCTGTTCCCTATTTAAGTAAGAGAAGTGAGTAACATGGATTCCATGCTGCTTTATAGTATTGACCTATTTGGTACTGCCATATTTGCTATATCAGGCGTATTACTCGCAGGTCGATTAAAAATGGACCCATTCGGCGTTGCTGTATTAGGTAGTGTTACGGCGATTGGTGGTGGCACAATTCGCGATATGGCGTTGGGTGCGACACCTGTGTTTTGGATAACCGATACCAACTACCTTTGGACCATTTTAATTACCTGTCTTATCACCATGATTGTGGTTAGACGACCCAAGCGACTCGCTTGGTGGATTCTTCCTGTCTGTGACGCCATTGGCTTAGCGGTGTTTGTCGGGATTGGTGTCGAGAAAACCATGGCCTACCAAGACTCAGCTTTAGTCGCTGTCATTATGGGAGTCATCACTGGTTGTGGCGGCGGCATTATTCGTGACGTGCTCGCGCGTGAAGTGCCAATGGTACTGCGAAGCGAAGTTTATGCGACCGCCTGTATTATCGGTGGCGTCTTCCATACGACGGCACTTGCCATGGGACAAGACAGCGATACCGCATTCCTAGCGGGTGTCTTATCTACGCTGCTTATCCGTTTAGGCGCGATTCGATGGCACTTATCTTTACCAACTTTCGCACTAAATCGTTAAGCAATAAAAAAGGTCACCGAGGTGACCTTTTTAAATTTTCTATCTTTATCAATTACTTCTGCACTCGGCGAAGTACATCTTTCAGTAAATCAAAGTCATTCGCTAAGTCTTCAGAAAGTAGCTCCATTGCCGCGTGCTTAGCAAGCGGTCCTGGCAGGTCGATATCAGAGCCTAAAATCTCGTCAACCACTTCCTTGAACTTAGCTGGGTGCGCTGTACATAGGAATAGGCCAGTTTCACCCTCTTGTAATTGTTCGTCGAGTAGACGGTAGGCAATCGCACCATGTGGTTCACATAGGTAACCTTGTGCGTTCAACTCACGTACAGATTCTGCACTTTGCTCATCAGACACTTTACCTTTGCCCAACGTATCTAAGCCCCAACCTTTAATCTGGCACAGTTCTTCGATACGTGGCCAGTTGTTTGGTTGGCTAACATCCATTGCGTTCGATGTCGTTGCAACCGTTGGTTTAGGATCCCACTTACCTGTTTCTAGGTAGCGAGGAACGGTGTCATTTTCGTTGGTCGCAGCAATAAAGCGCTTAATTGGCAGCCCAAGCGCTTTAGCCAATAGACCCGCCGTTAGGTTACCAAAGTTGCCACTAGGTACCGACACAACAAGGTTTTCACGCTGTTCTTTAGTCAACTGAGATGCAGCTTCAAAGTAGTAACAGATCTGTGCCATCAAGCGTGAAATGTTGATGGAGTTTGCGGAATTCAGACCGATTTCTTCACGTAGCGCGGCATCATCAAATGCTTGCTTAACCAAAGCCTGACAAGCATCAAAATCGCCATCAATCGCGACAGTGTGAATGTTCTTGCCCAGAGTACAGAACAACTTCTCTTGTAGCGGGCTAATCTTGCCTTTCGGGTACAAAATCACAACGTTGATATCTTCCATGCCATAGAAAGCATGTGCGACGGCTGCGCCTGTATCGCCAGACGTTGCTGTCAAAATAGTGATTTTTCCGCCATCAGAAACCGCAGCTAAAGATTGCGCCATAAAACGACCACCAAAATCTTTAAACGCTAAGGTTGGGCCATGAAAAAGCTCAAGTGCGTAAACGCCATCTTTGACTTTATTGATTGGCGCCGGGAACTGAAAAGCAGAATCAACCATAGAGTGAACTTGCTCTTGCGCCAGCTCATCACCAATCAATGCTGACAAAATCTTGGTGCTACGAGAAACAAAGTCCTCAGCTAAAAGTGCATCCACATCATCAAACGTTGGCAGTTCAGATGGGAAAAAAAGGCCTTGGTTACGACCTAACCCTTGGCGAACGGCTTGGCCAAAGGAAACTTGTTCATCATTTTCTTTTATATTGTAAAGCTTCATAGCTCACTTCCTGTAACGATCGAACCTTGCTTATCTAAACGACAAACATGGACGAATCCTTCTTTATTTTGTACGTAATTTCGTTCAAGCCAGCGTGCAACACGCTCAGCGACATCTTTCTCTTTACAAATGCTAAACAGCGTCGGGCCACTTCCTGAAATCCCCGTCGCCAAAGCGCCTGCTGTTGCTGCATATTTGCGAGCGTCAGCAAAGCCCGGTAGCAGTTTCTCACGATATGGTTCTGCGATCACGTCTTTGATCATTTTTGCCGCAAGCTCTGGTTGCCCAGAATGACACGCATGAATAAAGCCTGCTAAATGACGGCCGTGAGCGATGATATCTTGACGACGATACTGCGAAGGCAAAATTTCACGCGCTTCAGCGGTGGACACTTTGATGCCTGGGTACGCCATCACCCAATACCAATCATCAAAACAAGGAACCTCTTGGCTAATGATGCCCAGCTCTTCAAGCATGAGCTGCACGCCTCCTAGATAGCAGGGAGCCACGTTATCATAATGAATACCGCCAGAAATCTTACCTTCCATTTCCCCCATCAAAGCGAGTAATTCCGTCTCATCTAGAGGTTGACCATGAAAACGGTTTAACGCATCTAGCGCAGCCACAATCGAACATGCGCTCGAGCCTAGACCGGAACCAATTGGCATGTTCTTTTCTAGGGTCATCTCAAGAGGGAGTAAAGAGACACCTTTTTTCTCAAGCTCACGAGCGAACACAGTCCAACAATCGTAAACGATGTTCTCTTTCGGGTTTTCAGGCAGTTTAGAAACAAAGTTACCCGCCGTGTTAAGACTAAAAGGCTGCTCACCTGATTTGACCAACACTCGATCACCAAGTAGCGTACCGTCCACCGGAGACACAGCGGCCCCCAGTACGTCAAAACCAACACTTACATTACCTATTGACGCTGGTGCGTAAACCACCACATCCATACCACTACTCATTGATTAAACCCCTAGCTTCCATCCTAACGTACGCATCACATCTGAGAAGACACCTGCTGCGGTAACTTCTGTACCAGCACCGTAACCACGCAATACTAGCGGAATTGGTTGGTAGTAGCGGCTGTAGAAGGCTAATGCGTTTTCACCATCTTTGATTTTGAACATTGGGTCGTTTTCATCAACCGCAGCAATGCTCACGCGGCATTTGCCCTCTTCGATCTCACCGACATAGCGAAGCACCTTGCCTTCTTCGGCCGCTTTCGCTGATTGCTCTTTGAAGTACGCATCCGCTTCAGGGAGTCGAGCCATAAATTCTTCCACACTGCCCGAATCATCAAAACCTGGTGGTAGAGCTTGGTCAACGATCACGTCTTCAAGCTCTAAGTTCATACCAGCTTCACGAGCAAGGATCAGCAGCTTACGAGCCACATCCATACCAGAAAGATCATCACGAGGGTCTGGCTCGGTAAAGCCGTTGTCTTTGGCAATATTCGTTGCTTGGCTGAGCGTCATTCCCTCATCGAGTTTACCGAAGATGTAGGAAAGTGAACCAGATAGAATCCCCGTAAATCGCTCCAGTTCATCACCCGCAGAGATAAGGTTTTGCAAGTTTTCGATAACCGGAAGACCCGCACCTACCGTTGTTTCATACATCAGTTTACGGCGTGAGCTACGCGCAACATCACGCAATTGGTGGTAGTAAGCCATGCTTGACGTGTTGGCTTTTTTGTTTGGTGTAACCACGTGGAAACCTGCCGCTAAGAAGTCAGCATACTGATTTGCGATCGCTTCACTCGAGGTACAGTCAACAAGAACAGGGTTAATGATATGGTTACGCTGAACCAGTGAGATCAAGCGCGCAAGAGTAAATTCTTCCGACGCATCCTTCATACGATCACGCCAGTGATCCAACGGTAAGCCTTCACTATCTAGCAGTAAGCCTTTACTGTTTGCTAAACCACATACGCGTAGCACAATGCCTTTTTCTGCCAGTTTCGCTTGTTGACGTTGAATTTGGTCAACCAGTTCACCACCAACGCCACCGACGCCGACAACGAAGACATCCAAGAAGTGTTTCGAATTAAACAGGTTTTCGTGACACGCTTTGATTGCTTCAGAGATCTTGTCTTCTGGAATCACGGCTGAAATGGCGCGTTCAGAAGAGCCTTGCGCGATTGCTACGATATTAACGTTCACTTCTGCAAGAGATGAGAAGAACTGAGAAGCAACACCGCGAGAAGTACGCATACCATCGCCAACCAGTGTCACAATCGCCACATCATCAATAAATTCAACAGGCTCAAGCAGACCATCTTTTAGCTCTAACTCAAACGTCTCGCTCAATGCTTTCTCTGCAAGGGCTTTATCTTGCGCTTCAATACAGAAGCTGATGCTGTATTCTGAAGAAGACTGAGTAATCAAAACAATCGAAGCACCCGCAGCTGACATCGCCCCAAACACGCGGCTTGCCATGCCTACCATACCCTTCATGCCAGGGCCCGATACGTTAACCATGGTTAGATCGCTAAGTGTAGTGATCCCTTTGATCGCTAGGTTGTCTTCACCAGTATCTTGACCGATTAAAGTCCCTGCACCTTGTGGGTTAAAGCTGTTTTTGATCAGGCATGGAATATGGAATTGAGCAATAGGGGCAATGGTTTTTGGATGAAGCACTGAAGCGCCAAAGTAAGAAAGCTCCATCGCTTCTTGGTAGCTCAATGATTTGAGTAGACGAGCATCATCAACCAAACGCGGGTCACAGTTGTAGACACCATCCACGTCCGTCCAGATTTCACAACAATCCGCGCGCAGACAAGCGGCAAGCACCGCTGCTGAGTAGTCGGAACCATTGCGACCTAGTGTCACCAGCTCACCTTTTTCATTTCCAGCGGTGAAGCCAGGCATAATGTTGACATGACCTTGAGGTAGTGGCTTCTGACGGAAGTTTTGCGTTGAAATATCGACATCAACCATCGCTTCTAGATGCTCACCTCTAGCAAAGAGATACTCAACCGGATCGATTAAGCTAGCAGGTTGTCCTTTTGCTTCCAGCACCGCTTTCATTAATTGAATCGAAACTCGCTCACCTTTGCTGATAATGCGAGCATTGACGTTATCAGGACACATGCCTAACAAGTTGATGCCGTGAACAAACTGACGTAGCTGAGTTAATGAGGTTTTTACTTGGCTGTCATAGCCACTGCCATCAATGTTTGGTAGCACCTGTTTGATATCTTGAAAAAGGTCTCGGAACGAATCTTCCAACTCTGCGATTTGCAGCTCCGCTTCACCATTTTTCAAAGCGCCTTCGATCACAGCCACCAGCTTATTGGTTGTTTTACCCGGTGCTGATAGTACGACGGCCACTTCTTCTTGCTGTGCATTATTAGCGATGATATCCGCCGCTCTTAAAAAGCGGTCTGCATCAGCTAATGATGAACCTCCAAACTTTAAAACTCGCATCCCTTCCTCCAAATGATTTCAAATTGGCATAAAAAAAAGGCCTGTATCTTGTTGGATACAGGCCTTTTTTTGAATTTCTTTCGCTTAGCAGCCTGCCCCAACATGTGTGATGTCGGTAATAATAATGGTTGTTGTCATTACTACTAGGCTGTGATTTTGCATAATTAATTTTTGTTGCGTTTATGTGTTTGCTTACCCATACGTTTAACCTATTTGCTCTACACGAGTCAACGAAAAGTTTTTATTTTTTGTTTTCTCAATAAGCAATTCACACAATATTTTGCAACATCTCGCAGGCATTCATTGACACTTTTAATGAGACCGCAGGCATATAAGCTAATAACTAATGGCTATATAAAAAATGCACCTAGTCCAATAGTTTTATGCTTTAATTAGGTTTGCAGTGGAGAAAGTAACCAAGGAGAGGCAGCGCATGATGAAAACGCTATGCTTGGCAGCGATGTTAATTGCTGGTTCTCTTGGTGCGGCAGAGTTACCTCCCCTACCATCCCAACAAAACACATCACCTCATAAGCTTTTTATTTCCAGCGTTAACGACCAGCAAGACTTTGATACATGGAAGGTCGATGGTGGTTATTCCTATAACGTATTCGACAAAATTGACTTATATGTGGGTGCACGCCTGAACAATGGCGACAGAATCAACGAAACGGGCTTTCTCAGTGGAGTCAGCTATCAGGTGACCCCTCGTGTATCGGTAGCCAGTACCTTACATTCTTACACAAATGAAAGTCTCGGTAACGATAAGCGCGAATCTGCCATTTCTGCAGAGGTATCGAGCCGAGTAAGACTCACCGAGAATTTAGACTTGCACGCCACCCTTGACTATCAAGAGTGGCAACAAGAAGTCGAATTCGGGTTAGGATTTCGGTTTTAAACGTTCGCGTTTACCATTCCAACTTTTCACTCGACATCAACACTCCATTCCAATCCGCGTAAACGAAGTCCCCAGGCTGGATCATCTGATTATGAATCGTCAGCGTGACATTGACATCACCCACTCCGCGCTTTTCCGTCTTAAATGGACAAGTTCCTAGGGCTTTCACACCAATTTGCATTTCAGCAATTGCGCCCGCATCGCGAATGGCACCGTTAATAATCACGCCTTCCCAATGATTATCAATAGCAAGAATCGCCAACTGATCGCCCAGCAGCGCTTTTTGACATGAGCCATGACCATCAACAAATAAAACCTTGCCTCTGCCATCTTGGCTTAATGTATCTCTCACCATTGAGTTGTCGTGATAGCACCTAACGGTCACTATCTCGCCCCAGAAAGCGCTTTTGGCGCCAAAGTTGTGCAATGGAAGTTCCACTAGCGTGACTTTGTCTTCATGCTTATCACAAATATCCGGTGTTATATCTTTCATTTTTCCTCCATGAGATTTTTCCGCCTGCTCTTAAACCAAACCGTGCTAACGGTCAAAGCAGACTGAGTGAATCCTATTCTTAAGCCCTTTTACCTTATGCGAGACTGCCACCCTTTGATTCTGAGACTTGTCTCATCAGGCAAACAAGAGAGCAGATAAAGTTGATTATTTTCAACATAATAAATTGCATTTTGGCCAAACTTGCGCCCTAACTCGATTGCTAACTCTCGCTCAATAGCAACGGCAAAACTGGCTTCTTTCCATGTAAATGCTTCATCTCCAACCAATACGTCAACATAGTTAGTATGGCTTATTTCAAGAGCTAACCGTTGATTATTTCTTAGGTTTTCCTCATTTGACACCCGCTGACTAGCTGGGTTCCATGCCGTGATGACAGCAAAAAAATCGCTCGTCATTTCATCACTGAACTGAAAGTAAGGCTCACAATATGCCGCCCAAAGTTGCGCATCTATCATCATATAATCAGCCGTTTTACATTTACCTGATACTATTAATATTTGTTACATTCTAACTCTTGATATAAATCAACAAAGTGATTGGAATTAACACTTCTACGTTGTTAGCATGCTGTTAACATTATAAAATCCGCCTCAACGACTAATGGAATCAGTGAGGAACTGGAGCCTCACAAGGTAATTGAGCGAAACCCAAGGATGGCGGGCAATCAAAGAAAGTGTATTTTTACAATCTTTGGTTTATTATCAACATCACATTTCCTGTATGTTATGTTTTTGCCTAAAATTTATTCCATTAGCACATTTTTTTCACAAGTTTAGGTACCGCCAATGCAAACCCCGCACATTCTTATTGTCGAAGATGAGCAAGTAACTCGTAACACTCTTAAGAGTATTTTTGAAGCAGAGGGATACGCTGTTTTTGAGGCCAGTGACGGTGAAGAGATGCACCAGGTGCTGTCTGATAACCAAGTTAACCTAGTTATTATGGACATCAACCTTCCAGGTAAGAACGGTCTACTGCTAGCACGCGAGTTGCGCGAGCAAGCCAATGTAGCACTAATGTTCTTAACTGGCCGTGACAATGAAGTGGACAAGATCCTTGGTCTAGAGATCGGTGCAGATGATTACATCACTAAGCCGTTCAACCCACGTGAGCTGACTATTCGTGCTCGTAACCTATTGAATCGCTCAATGAACGCGAGCGCTGTAACGGAAGAAAAACGCAGCGTAGAGAAGTACGTGTTCAACGGTTGGGTGTTGGATATCAACAGCCGCTCTTTGGTTAGCCCAAGCGGTGATGGCTACAAGCTGCCTCGCTCTGAGTTCCGAGCTCTACTTCACTTCTGTGAAAACCCAGGCAAGATTCAGACACGTGCTGACCTGCTGAAGAAAATGACAGGTCGCGAGCTTAAGCCACATGATCGTACTGTCGACGTAACGATTCGTCGTATTCGTAAACACTTTGAATCAGTCTCTGGTACGCCAGAAATCATTGCTACGATTCATGGTGAAGGCTACCGCTTCTGTGGTGATCTTGAAGAGTAGTCAACTCTCGAAAATACAAAATGGAGCCTCATGGCTCCATTTTTCTTAGCAAAAACAAAAAACGCTCACCAAGGTGAGCGTTTTTTTATGGCTTTGTCGATTAGCCTCGGCCGCCTTTGATGGCATCGATAATTTCCGTGGTCGAGCAGCCATCTTCAAAGTTGAGCACTTTGACTTCTCCACCGTTAGCAATCACTTCTTTGCCACCCGCGATCTCTTCCGGCTTGTAATCTCCACCTTTTACCAACATATCAGGCAGAACCTCAGAAATAAGTCGCTGCGGTGTGTCTTCACCAAATGGAACCACCCAATCAACCGCTCCCAAACCAGCAAGAACCGCCATTCGACGATCGGTAGGGTTAACAGGGCGACCAGGGCCTTTTAAACGCTTCACTGACTCATCGGTGTTAACCGCCACAATTAAGCGATCACCCAGTTCAGCGGCGTGGTTTAAATACGAAACGTGTCCAGCGTGAAGGATATCGAAACAGCCGTTGGTCATGACTACCTTTTCGCCTTTGGTTTGGGCATTTTTCACCGCTTCAATCAACGCTTGCTCACCAATCACGCCATAGTCGGTGTCTTGGCTACCATGAACCGCTTCCGCCAACTCGATGGTCGATACTGTTGACGTACCCAGTTTACCAACCACAACACCGGCCGCTGCATTTGCTAAGGCACACGCTTCATCAAGAGGTTTGCCAGATGCCACTGACGCAGCCAGCACTGAAATAACCGTGTCGCCGGCACCCGTTACGTCGTATACCTCTTTGGCTTGAGTTGGTAAATGGAATGGCTCTTGGCTACGACGAAGCAGCGTCATACCATGTTCGCTTCGCGTCACAAGCAGTGCATCAAAATCGAACTCTTCAATCAGCTGAAGCCCTTTTTCAACCAACTCTTGGGTAGACTTTACTTTACCAACCACAAGCTCAAACTCCGCCATATTTGGCGTCAGTAGCGTAGCTCCACGGTAACGTTCAAAGTCCGCCCCTTTCGGATCGATAAAAACAGGGACGTTCGCTGCACGTGCTTTTTGAATAAATTTCTGAACGTGCTCTAAAGCGCCCTTAGCGTAATCGGATAACACCACCGACTTCACTTTAGGTAACGCCTGCTCCATGCGGCTTAGAATCAGCTCAGAATCGACGTTTTCAAACTTGTCTTCGAAGTCTAAGCGAATCAACTGTTGTCCGCGGCTCATCACACGCAGTTTCGTAATCGTTGGGTAATCGGGTAGACCAACAAAGTCACAGGTTACATTAAGTGCAGATAAGGTCTCATTGAGCACTTTCGCAGGTTCATCAATCCCTGTTAAACCAACAATATGAGCGTGTCCACCCAGCGAAGCGATGTTCATCGCAACGTTAGCCGCCCCACCAGGACGCTCTTCATTGTTTTCTACTTTTACTACCGGAACTGGCGCTTCTGGTGAAATGCGCCCAGTTGGGCCGTACCAGTAGCGATCCAACATCACATCACCAATGATTAAGACACCCGCATCCTTGTAGTTAGGTAGGATTGGTTTCATCGTCGATCTCCAAAATATAATTCTGGCGAGAGTTTAGCACAGCCGTTGAACGCCCTAAACCCTCAGCAGTAAGCACCTAAAGTGAGGAGGCTTGGTTTAATCGTTAGTATCAAACCAAGCGTGCCAAATTTTTTGGACGCACTCTCGCTCAGGCACGAGTTTGTCTTCTGCCACATCCGCATCGAGATTGAGCAAATTTCTGTGATGGATCTGGTCTCTCATTGTTGTGTAAGCGTGAGTGAGTGCCATCGCCTGCTCTTCTTCTAGAACGCCTTGCGACATCATGGTTTCGAAGATTCGCACATTGTCACTCCAGCGCGTTAACTTGGGTTTGTCATGGCTAAAGCGCAAAACCAAATATTGCGCGAGAAACTCGACATCGGTAATACCGCCAGGATCTTGCTTCAGCATAAAGCGTCCTGTTTTCTTACCGCCTAAATGGTCACGCATTTTCACTCGCATGTCTGCCACCTCTTGCTTGAGTTTGGCTTCCTCACGAGGCAACGTCAGCACCGCGTGGCGCGTCTTGGCAAAGGCTTGTTGTAATGGTTCATCGCCGTAAATCATGCGAGCACGAACCAAAGCCTGATGTTCCCATGTCCACGCCTCATTGTGCTGATATTCATCGAATGCTTCTGTAGGGCTTACTAACAAACCCGACGCTCCCGAAGGACGTAAGCGAGTGTCCACTTCGTACAAGATGCCCGACGCTGTTCGTGTCGAGAATATGTGAATGATGCGTTGAGCCAAGCGTAAGTAGAACTGACGGCCGTCGATTTCTTTCTTGCCGTCGGTATACGCATGCACCGGACAATCATGCATAAAGACGATATCAAGGTCTGAGTTATAACCGAGCTCCCAGCCTCCGACTTTGCCATAACCAATCACCGCAAAACCTTTGCCATCTCGGTCTTTTAAGTGGGTTGGCTCGCCATACTTTTCTGCAATTTGCAGCCAAGCTTGCCCGACCACTGACTCAACAATCGCTTCTGCCAAATAAGTTAAGTGGTCACTCACTTTCATGACTGGAAGCACACCAGCGATATCCGCTGCCGCAATTCGCAAAATACATATCTGTTTAAATTGACGGAGCGCTTCCATTTGCTGCTCCATATCGTCTTCTGGGATGCGAGCTAAAAAATCCCGCAGTTCAGTTCTGTAGCTCTCCAATGGAATCGGATTGTATAACTGCTGAGGGTCGATCAGCTCATCAAGCAGGATCGGATAACGCCCCAGTTGCTCCGAAATCATAGGACTTGCAGTACACAGCCTCACTAACTGAGTCAGCGCTGCGCTGTGCTCATCAAGTAGTTCTAAATACGTTGTGCGAGTGACAATGCGATGCAAAAGGTGGAGAACACGTGGCAAACCAAACTGAGCATCTTTGTGCGAGTAGATAGCTGAGAAGATTTTTGGCATCAGATGATTCAACACTTCTCGACCGCGTGGCCCCAACGTTTTCTTGGCCAAGTCTTGCTTGAACTGAATAATGGTTGTGGCCATTTGAGCAGGCTCTTGCGCTTGAATGTCATGTTCCAAAATATGCTCAATGACATCTTTCTTCGCAGCCATGTCCCACAACTCGACAAAGTGTTTGGCGATGTCTTGTTGCTCTTCTTCATCATCCCCAATTAAATCTGCAAAGACCGAGTGCACGTTTTGCATGTGTTGAGTGATATCTTGACGAAGGCTTAGCCAATCGCTGTAGCCCATCGCGATCGCTAACTGCAGTTGCTCTGTATCGGTTTCAGGTAAGGTTTGGGTTTGTTTGTCGGCCATTGCTTGTAGCAAGTTCTCTAGGCGACGCAAAAATTTATAGGCATTGCGCAGTTGCTGAGTTTCCGCTGCAGTTAGCTGTTCGAGCTCTTCTATTGCATCAAGGGTATTGAGTAGCCCTCGCTGACGCAAACTTGGCTCTCGGCCACCGCGAATCAATTGAAAGACTTGAGCTATAAATTCGATTTCACGAATACCACCAGCGCCCAATTTTATGTTGTTGCTTAACCCGCGACGGCGCACTTCGCTGCTGATCATCGATTTCATGCGACGCAGTGATTGAATCGCACTGAAGTCAATGTAACGACGAAAGACAAACGGGCGTAGCATCTGACGGAGCTCTTGATACTCTGGGTACATTTCACGCCCCATGACGCGCGCTTTGATCATCGCGTAGCGTTCCCAGTCTCGACCTTGTTCTTGATAGTAGTCTTCAAGAGCCGCATAGCTCATCACGAGCGGTCCACTGTCTCCAAATGGGCGCAAACGCATATCGACGCGATAGCAGAAGCCATCAAAGGTTTGCTGATCGAGGGCTTTGATAATGCGTTGACCGAGACGAGTAAAAAACTGTGCGTTGGCAATACTGCGTCGAGCACCTTGGGTTTCGCCGTTTTCAGGGTAGGTAAAAATCAAATCAATATCGGACGAGAAGTTCAGCTCCCCACCACCCAGTTTGCCCATGCCAATGATCAACATTGGCTGCGCTTCACCGAGTTCATTGGTCGGCGTCCCCCACAGATCGCAACACTGTTGATACTGCCATTGGTAGGTTTCAAAAATCATCGCTTCAGCCAATTGGGAGAGGTGCTCTAAGCTCTCTTCTAATGCCCAAGATGCCGTAAAGTCACGCCAAGCAATGTAGACCATTTCACGGTTGCGAAACTGCCTTAGCACTCGATGCCCCTGCATCTCATCATGGCACTCACTCAGCAAAGCAGATAGCCTTTCTCGATACTGCTCATGGCGCGAATCATGGCTTAACATGTCAGGCAACTGCTGCTGCAGTAGCTCATCCGTTGACAGCGCTTCGCCAACAAACTGACTCAAACCCGCCACATATTGCAATTGAGAGAGCTGTGACTCTGACCAATGGTTCAAGGCTTGCGATTCGTTCATTGCTTGGATAACAGGTTGGGAAAATTGAGTGAGGCTTTCTGGCAGCTGCATGATTCTTCCTTGTCTAGAAATAGCCGTGGGGTGTGGTAACTCTCTCTTTATACCAATAAAAAACGCCCACTAGTAGCCAGTGGGCGTTTATTGCATTTAACTTGAGAAGCTAAACCTTAAATGACGTGATTTTCTTGTCTAGCTCATCGGCATTTTGCTGCATTATCTCAGAGGTTTCGAGTAGCTCCGAAACCACGGTAACCGAGGCTTCAACAAGCTCACGAACATTGGTCAGGTTCTGATTCATCTCTTCCGCAACACTGCTTTGTTGACCAGCAGCGGTAGCAATCTGGAAGTTCATATCGTTGATTTGATTTACCTGACCAACAATTCCATCCAATTCACTTCCTGCGTTGGTAACAAGCTCAACCCCTTCAGCCGCTTCAACGACGCTCTTTTCCATCAGCTCTACTGCGGAATTTGCGCTCGATTGAAGTTGAGAGATCATCTCTTGAATCTCGACGGTTGCTTGTTGAGTGCGTTGAGCAAGGTTGCGAACTTCATCTGCCACCACGGCAAAACCGCGCCCTGCTTCACCAGCACGAGCCGCTTCAATCGCTGCGTTCAGTGCCAGTAGGTTCGTCTGCTCAGAAATACCTTGAATGGTTCCAACAACACTACCAATTGAGCCTACGCTGTCTTCCACATCATTCACCGCTTGCGCCGAAGCAGAGATGTCTTTTGAAAGTTCACTGATCTTAAGCACGGTATCTTGCACAAATCGTTGACCCGTTTCAGCTTGGCTCGAAGCGTTTTCTGTTAAAGAAGATGCACTTTGCGCGTGACCCGCGACAGTTTGAACCGTCGAAGTCATTTCACTCATCGCCGTTGCCAGTTGATCAATTTCGTTAAACTCTTCTTGAGCCGACTCTTTGGTCTCAGACATACTGATGGTCATCACTTCCGTCAAACCAGACAATTCTTGCGAAGCACTCACTTGCAGCGCAATCATCTCTTGCAGCTGACGACGTGTTTTTTCTAGCTCACGCGCTACATCGCCGTACTCATCTTTACATTCCATTTCAATAGGAACCGATAAGTCTTTATTTGCCATGATTTTGATTGAGTCACTCAAGTACTGCGTCTGACGCAACATCACGCGCGCAGCAAAAAGCAGCAATGCGACAAAGACCACAATGAGTAAACAGGTTTGCCACGCTACCTGAACGAGATAAGCGTCATAATGCTCTTGGGCAATCGCTGTGCTTTGAGTTGCAGCAAGAAGTGAATCGTAAAAGGTGCTTGCATCCCACAGCTGTTTACCAATGATCAGTAAGGTACTAAACACCATCAGCATGACCATTTTAGGAACTAGGCGGACATCAGTAATCACCCGCTCCCATGGTTTAAATGCCATTTTGGTCATCGTCGCTTCTCCATTAAGTCAAATTTTGTATTTTTAGCGCGTTGTAATAGAGTGGCTTACAGAGCAACACCTCTTCTCTGGTTACGCCAAAATATTTATTTCGAGCCTCGTATGAATAAAGATATTATCAAAAGTGATACAAAACCGATGAGCTTGCTGTCACTAATCTTGTCATTTATGGCGCTATTTGTGATCTCTGGCTTACTCTTTTTTCCTTTGCGGCCAGAAACTAGACAAGTTCTTATCGGCTTAGACTTTCTTATCTGTAGCATTTTTATGCTTCAATTGAGTGTAGATTTGATCCGCTCTACAAATAAGCTGCAATTTATGAAACGTCACTGGATCGATTTTCTAGCCAGCCTACCGATGATTGAACCACTGCGTTACGCGAGGTTGTTTTCTATCTTGCGTGTCGTCCTGGTGATTCGTTCAAGCCGAAACGTCATCCGCCAACTACTACGTAATAAACATGAAACGACTTTAGCCTCGATTCTACTCTTAATGGTCATTTTGCTGACCGCTGGCTCAAGCATGATGCTGTTTATTGAGGGGCATTCGCCCAGCGCCAATATTAAAGATGGTGGCGATGCCATGTGGTGGGCGCTCGTTACTATCTCCACAGTGGGTTACGGTGATCACTACCCGGTTACGGATGGGGGAAGAATTCTTGCAGCGGGATTGATCATTTGTGGCGTAGGCTTATTTGGTATGATTTCTGGACTGGTCACCTCAATGATAACCTCTCCTTCCAAGGTTCAGACCACGCGTTCAGAAAATAAAGAGAAGCTATTAATAGAGCTTGTCGAAAAACAAAATGAGATTCTTCGCCGCTTAGACAACCTTGAGCAGCAAAACAAACGGGAGCCGTAATGCTCCCGTTGATGTTGCTAGTTACTCTTGCCAATAGGGCTCGGTCTCTATACAGATGACTCGAGTTTGCTCCATTGCATGCAAGATGGAACTTTCTTGACGGGCAACCCAGCGCGCTAGTTGCTCCTGCTCATCCCCCTCTAAAGACTCAACAAGCTTTTGCAATGTACGCAACTTGAGTAAATCGTCGATGCCGTGCAGCAAATCACTCCAAGGCATACGGAAGCTATTGCGCTCTTCGGTATCAAACAAGCTCGCAAAACTCACGCCTGTATACAAATTGCGCATTAAGCGGTATTGCTGATCAATGTAGTCTTGACTCGATAGGCTTCGTTCGGGAGGAAAAGCTTCCATCAGCTCCGCCCAAGTGCGATCCAACTGCTGAACGGAAAAGTGCTCAATGTTACGCGCCATTTTGTCGCGTGCTTTATCATCCAAGAAGGGTTGCCAACCACGCGTTAAGATCCAACGACTCAAGTCAAGCAGCAAACCGGTATAACGGGCACTGTTGAGTAACTCCAGTAGCTCTTCTCTGGTTGGTAACTGTTCTTGAATGAGCTTTAGTTCCGCGACAAGGAACTTGCGTGCATCAAGTTTTCGCAGCGCATGGCCTTTGTCGTCGAGCAGATCGTCTAGGTAATCATAGTCGTTGAGCCACTCTAGGCTCTGCTCTAACCATTTCAGCTCTTGCCTTAATATTGCGCTGGCACGGCGCGGAACCACACCGCCGTAAACCGTTAATACTTGGCGAATAAAGCTGATGGCGTTTTTTATCTCATGCAGCGCTTCTATGGACTCACGCTCTGAGTAAATTTGCTCGTGGTAATGCCAATGGGACAGCGCATGTTCTAACGAATTAATGAAGCACGCTTCCACACTATCTCGTTTGTCGGTGAGCACTAGCGTAAGCGGCTTAACATCGTCACCGGTATAGCCTGTGGCAAGGCGATAGCCTTTGGCCGCTTTGCTTAAGTTACCTAAGCGCATACCACCGTGTTCGCAGAAGTTGCGCGCCAGAGTAAACAGCGCATCGGTTTGACCCGATTTCAGCTCAAGCTCTACTTCACAAATTGGGTCTTCTTCACCATTGGCTTCTACTTTTCCTTGGTCAAAAGCAACTTCCACTTGGCTGCCATCAGACATACCAATCAGCCACTGCTCACGCGTGAAGTTAGTAGAAAAAAGAGGCATCAATTCAGATTGAAGTACGGAGACATCTTTGCCTGCAGGCCAGATGTCGTCAGGATGTAACGTTAAATCGGGCTCGTTACTGGTGTGCTCAGCGTTGTATTCAGGTCTTTGATGAAGACCTGCGACGACTCTCCCTGCCGTCTTGACCGTTTGCACGAATACATCATCAAAACGACGAATTCGCATACCGATATCATGGCGACGTAACCAGTTATCCGGCGTGTCAAAGTAAGTATTGCCAAGTTCTCGACAGCTGTGCTGAAGCACTTTAGTTTCAGATATTTTTTGACGCAAAGTCTCTGAAAAATCAGGAGAAACAAAAAACTTCAGTTCTATCTCGGTTTCCATAGTTATACCTTTCAAAGCAGATAGAGACAGGATATTGCCAATTTTCTTACTCGGCAAGAAAGAAATATCGCAGGAATGATGATCTAAAACAGTTTTAATGAGTGATTTAATGCGTTACCATGCGCGCCTTTATAGCCATCGCTCAACATTTCGCCGTAAAGGGTGTATGTTATTTTTAGGTTATATTAATTAGGTTGAATGACCATGCCAGTAAATACAATTATGGGGTTATTTGCAAAGTCCCCGATTAAACCTTTGCAACGCCACGTCGTCTGTGTGAACGAATGTTGTTCTCACCTAGTTAACTTCTTTGAAGTAAGTTCAAAGGGTGACTGGGAGAAAGCATCAGAAATTCGCGCTCAGATCTCTCATCTAGAGAAAGAAGCCGACGTGCTCAAGCGCGAAATTCGCCTTAAACTTCCTCGCGGTTTGTTTATGCCTGTTGACCGTAGCGATATGCTGGAGCTACTTACACAGCAAGACAAACTGGCAAACCTAGCGAAAGACATTGCTGGCCGAGTTTACGGTCGTCAATTGACTATTCCTGGGCCACTTCAAGAAAACTTCCTTGCGTATGTGAAACGTTGTCTCGATGCAGCAAATCAAGCGCAAAAAGTCATCAATGAGCTCGATGAGTTATTAGAAACTGGATTCAAAGGTCGCGAAGTAACACTTGTGGCTGAAATGATCCACCAACTAGATGTAATCGAAGATGACACCGATGCGATGCAGATCCAACTTCGTCAACAATTGATGGAGATTGAGCAGGATATGAATCCTATCGATGTGATGTTCCTTTATAAAATTTTAGAATGGGTAGGTGGCATAGCTGATCAGGCGCAACGTGTTGGTGCGCGTCTTGAGCTAATGTTGTCTCGCTCATAAATCATACGTTAACTAAATAACGAAGAGCATCTTAATAGCACTCCCCTTAGTTAGGCGATAAATACTGACGCGCCGAAGGGGCTTTTTCGTGCCTAATTTGCTCCGCTTGTTATCAACAACTAGGTATTACGATGGATATCCTTGCGAACTACGGCACTGTCCTGATTATTATTGCAGCAGCTTTCGGTTTTCTGATGGCGATTGGTATTGGCGCAAACGATGTTGCCAATGCGATGGGTACATCAGTAGGTTCAAAAGCGCTAACCGTGAAACAAGCGATCATTATCGCAATGATCTTTGAATTTGCGGGTGCATACCTTGCAGGCGGTGAAGTAACCGACACTATCCGTAAAGGCGTAATCGAAACGTCACTCTTCGCATCTCAACCAGATGTTCTTGTCTACGGCATGATGTCTGCGCTACTAGCGGCAGGTACATGGCTATTGCTAGCGTCATACATGGGCTGGCCAGTGTCTACCACTCACTCAATCATCGGTGCAATCATCGGTTTTGCGTGTGTATCTGTGGGTACGGAAGCCGTTGACTGGGGCTCAGTTCAAGGCATTGTTGGTAGCTGGATCATTACCCCAGTTATCTCTGGCTTCTTCGCGTACGTTATCTTCGTCAGCGCACAGCGCCTGATCTTTGATACTGAAAAGCCACTGTTTAACGCAAAGCGCTTTGTCCCTGTGTACATGTTCATCACGACCATGGTAATCGCACTGGTTACAATTAAGAAAGGTCTGAAGCACGTTGGTCTTCACTTAACAAACGGTGAAGCTTGGATGTGGGCTGCGGGCGTTTCTGCACTAGTGATGGCTGGCGGTTACTTCTACATTCAGAAGAAATTCGCAAGTCGCGAAGATGACCACGGTTTTGCCGGTGTTGAAGGTATCTTCAGTGTTCTAATGGTAATCACCGCGTGTGCGATGGCATTTGCTCACGGTTCAAACGACGTTGCTAATGCGATTGGTCCACTGTCTGCTGTTGTTTCAACGGTAGAGCACATGGGTGAAATCACAGGTAAAAGCACCATTGCATGGTGGATTCTTCCTCTAGGCGGTTTCGGTATCGTGGTTGGTCTTGCGACGCTTGGCCACAAAGTGATGGCAACCGTTGGTACGGGCATTACAGAATTGACACCAAGCCGCGGTTTCGCCGCTCAGCTTGCAACAGCATGTACTGTTGTTCTTGCGTCAGGTACAGGTCTACCGATCTCAACCACTCAAACTCTGGTTGGCGCGGTTCTAGGTGTTGGCTTTGCTCGCGGTATTGCAGCACTGAACCTAGGTGTCGTACGTAACATCGTTGCATCTTGGATCGTGACTCTACCTGCTGGCGCACTATTGGCGGTTGTGTTCTTCTACGCTCTCCAAGCGATGTTCGTTTAACCAACGCGTCAATGATGTGTTAACGCACTGTCATTATTGACTCAAATACACAGAAAGGGAGGCTTAGCCTCCCTTCTTTGTTGCAGTCACTAAAGAAACTACTTACTATTTCGAGTTAGCAAGAAATAGACAATAAGACTGTTAAAGGATTTATCGTGAAAAAACTGGTTCTGTTAGTTTTAGCCACTCTCGTCGCCGCGCCCGCAGCGCTCGCTCAAGACCGATACATTGCGGATAAGCTTTTTACTTACATGCACTCTGGCCCAAGCAACCAATACCGTATTATTGGTAGTATCGATGCCGGTGATAAAGTAAAACTTTTGTCTACCGACCGAGCAACAGGCTACAGCCAAATCCAAGATGACCGAGGCAGAAAAGGTTGGGTTGAAAGCAAGTTTGTCACTAGCCAAGAAAGCATGGCACTGCGTCTACCTAAACTTGAAAAAGAACTAGCAGAAACCAAAGAAAGACTTGCGAATGCTCGCTCTACGTCTGATCAAGAAAAAGCAGGACTTGTTGATTCTTTAGAAACCAGTAATCGTCGTATTGCTGAGCTGGAACAAAGCTACACCGACATGAGCCAACAACTCTCTTCAGCACAAGAAGAAGTTCGTAGCCTACGCGCTAAACTGGATACTCAGAAAGATGACTTATTACTTAAGTACTTTATGTATGGCGGTGGTGTAGCTGGTTTGGGTTTATTGTTTGGCTTAATCTTGCCTCATATTATCCCGCGTAAAAAACGCTCCCCATCCGGCTGGGCATAGTCAAAAAGAAAAGGTCGCTAACGCGACCTTTTTCGTTTCTATCTTCTGCTAGCCTTGCCAATCGTAAAGAGCGGGGACTTCGATACTTTCGCCATCAAATCGAATCAGACAACTATTCTGTTCGATTCGCTCCAATTGAATCCGATCCGTGATCCAATCCCCTTGGTTATATTCGGTTCCATTCACTTTGACCCAGCGCTTGGTTTTATTACTTGAATAAACGTGCGTTTGGAAATTCAGAGCAGGTAAACGACCTTGCCACTTACCCCCTTGTTGCGCCAAATTTGAAACTTGGCTAGACGACGGCGCTTCTAAATCAGTCTCGTCTCCCAATGCGTTTTCAATTCGCATTGCTAGCTCTGGGGATAATTCAGATAAATCGAGATTCCCCAATAAAGATTCTTCTTGTTTAAGTGTCTCAGAGATGCCCGGCGTAACTTCTGTCTTATCAAAGCTCGGAGAAGACATCTCACGTACTGGCTCGGGGACGTTGATCACTTCTGCAACCTGAACATCATACGTTGGGGTAAGGTTGGTAAACTCTGGGTAGGGCAACTCAGCATATTCAAAAGGCGTATCGACTTGAATTACCTGAGGTTGGTTGTCGTTGCCCCTTGACGAAACTTTGTCTTGATAGCTTTCATAAATGCCGTAAGCAGCCGTCAATAGAGCAGGCAAACACACCAACGCCACGATGGCCGATTTGCTAGTTTTAACCTCTTGGGGGAGATTCAAAGAGTTTGGATAGACGCCTCCCTGCTGCGTCGCTTGATGACTTTGCTCCGATAAGTCGAGCGCTTTAAGTACGTTAGACATTATGCCGACTCCTCATTATCGGTCAGAGAGGGGACGCCTTCCCGTACCATTTCTTCTAGACGCTGCAGGGTGTTTTTCCCTGCAATACCATCAACGGATAACCCCTGCCAACGTTGAAACAACTTCACTTTTTCTTGCAAGGCAGAGTCGTAGCGGTCACTTCCTGTACGTGGTTTTCCAAGCAACATCGACAAATGGCGATCTAACAGCGCCACAGGCTCTCCTTGCATACCAGGCTTCAAGGATCCCCCCCAATACTTACGCCAGATTTGTCGATACTCTCCCGACCAGATTGCCTTAAGCTGAGTGAGCGGTAACTCGATGTTGCGCTCCCCCACTAACAAACGAGCATTCGCTTGATCAAGGGAGTGAAGCACAGCGTAACTCTGGCGCCCATCTTTATTAAGAGTGAGCAATACAGGAGCATTGTGGCGACGCAGAGCCAGCACATCTCCGTTCAACCTAAGACACTGAAACGCATTTTCACTGTCCGCTAAGCACAGCTTATCCAACATCGACGCTTGGTATCCCCAAACCTGATACAGCGTCGCCATCCCTTGCTCTATGCTATCTGACCCAAACAACTGCGATACCAGCTCAGTAGGAAATACCGTTTTTGAGACGATTGTCGGCTCAACAGCGGGGTAGCGCAGTTCAACCTGTTGAGCAATCACATCGTCAGCTAACTTAGGGACATAGAAGTAACTTACACCAGCTATCAGCACCCCAAGGCTGGCTGCTGCAGCATAGTGAAGGTAGCGGGGTTTACTCTGAACCTGTTGCGCTGGGCGATGAAACGACGTTTGAAAACTCATCACCTCTTGGCACGCGAGCTGCACCGTCGAATAAGAGGGAGCAGATTCGCCGACACTGTATGCTTGCTTTAAAGCCGAGTCACAAACGAGG
The DNA here is from genome assembly GCF_027587055.1 of Vibrio sp. MarTm2. Lineage (NCBI taxonomy): Bacteria > Pseudomonadati > Pseudomonadota > Gammaproteobacteria > Vibrionales > Vibrionaceae > Vibrio > Vibrio sp. MarTm2. The sequence goes on from NZ_JAPPTK010000001.1 coordinate 900,370, forward strand.
TTAATCAAACGAGGAATACCAAGCGTTTGATTCGCAATCAGCTTAAGCGATTTACTGGTGAAGAGTTCACGCTGACCACCAGCAAACTCTAATCGAAAACGTATATACTCAGCCGTTTCCTTTTCATTCAATGGCAGCAAGTGGTAGCGACCAGTGATTCGTTGTGCTAACTGCCTAAGCTGGGGCATTTGCAGCTTCTGTTGCAGTTCAGGCTGACCAATCAATAACACCTTAAGCAGTTTTTGACTTTCTGTCTCTAGGTTAGTGAGCAGCCTAAGTTGCTCGAGCACTTCCGCCGATAAATGCTGGGCTTCGTCAATCACCAGTAGCGTTTGTATTCCATTTGCGTAACTACCAAGTAGGAATTGATGAATCGTTTGGCTAAGCTGTTTTAGGGAGGCGTCTTGAGGGTAATCCAGAGCAAATTCATCACAAATCGCTTCAAGTAGCTCACTGTTCGAAAACGTCGGGTTAAGGATTAACCCCGCTTGAATATTGTCGTCTAGTGCACGAAGCATCGCTCTTGCGACGGTCGTTTTACCCGTACCGACCTCACCAGTCAGCATGGCAAAACCTCCGCCCTCTCCTAGCCCTGCATTCAAGCGAGTGATCGCTTCTTTATGCCGTTGGCTTTGGAAAAGAAAACGAGAATTCGGAACGATTGAAAAAGGCAGTTCCGTAAATCCAAAATGTTGCTTATACATGCTTCTCGTCTCTGGGAATTTAGTGATAAGAAAAGTACCATTGCAGGCAACAATAGCCAATGGCAATGTTAAGAAATGAGAGAGGCTTTAGTGCAAAGATACCTTGTAGGTGGGGCAGTTCGCGATCAACTGCTGAATATCGACGTTTATGATAGAGATTGGGTCGTCGTCGGCTCGACACCAGAACAGATGCTCGAACAAGGCTTTACTGCGGTTGGGAAAGAGTTCCCCGTATTTCTTCACCCAAAAACCAAAGAAGAACACGCGCTAGCACGTACTGAGCGAAAAATAGGGGCTGGTTATACGGGATTTGAATGCTACTTTGCACAGGATGTCACTCTCGAGGAAGATTTGCTTCGCCGAGACCTAACGATTAACGCGATGGCACAAGATCCAAGCGGTAAGATCATTGATCCTTACAATGGCCAACAAGATCTCCAAGATCGCCTTTTACGCCACGTTTCAGAGGCCTTTACCGAAGATCCTTTACGCGTCCTCCGTGTTGCTCGCTTTGCTGCAAAGTTGGCGCATTTAGGCTTTACTGTCGCCGACGAAACGATTGAATTAATGAGAAAGATTGCCCAATCAGGCGAGCTTGAACACCTCACTCCGGAGCGTGTTTGGCAGGAATGGCATAAATCCCTTTCAACCCAAAGTCCCCATATTTTCCTTCAAGTACTCAAAACCTGTGACGCCTTAAAAGTTGTGCTTCCTGAAATAGACGCCCTATTCGGTGTCCCTCAGCCTGAGAAATGGCACCCTGAGATCGACACAGGTATTCATACTTTGATGGTTGCCGAGCAAGCAGCCTTTTTGAGTGATTCCCTACCAGTGCGTTTTGCAGCTCAAGTCCATGACTTAGGAAAAGGAGTCACACCAGAATCCGAATGGCCAAGCCATAAAATGCACTGCCACACTGGTCTAAAGCTAATCAAGAAACTCTGTGACCGTGTACGTGTACCCAATGAGTATCGTGATTTAGCATTGATGGTCTGTGAGCAACACTCCAATATTCATCGCGCAGCCGAGCTTCGCCCTGAGACTAAGCTCAAGGTGCTCAATAAGTTCGATGTGTGGCGTAAACCGGATCGCTTACAAGACATCCTAATTTGCTGTATGGCAGACAGCCGCGGTCGAACTGGCTTCGGAAGCATCGACTATCCTCAGAAGGCGATTTTTGAGCAAGCTTACAAAGCGGCTTTGACTGTGAATGTGCAAGACATTATCAAAGATGGCTTTAAAGGCGCGGATATCCGCATTGAGATGGAAAAGCGTAGAGTTGAGGCTATTACTTAAGGAGATTCCCTACCCTCCCCAGCGTCGCTCTAAGAAATGACACAAACAAAAACGCCTCCGAAATCGGAGGCGTTTTTTAAAGCTTTAAGCTAATAATTCACTAGGAATTATTGACCTTTAACTTCTTTAAGACCGTTGAAAGGAGCTTTAGCACCTAGAGCTTCTTCGATACGGATAAGTTGGTTGTACTTAGCAACACGGTCAGAACGGCTCATAGAACCAGTCTTGATTTGACCTGCAGCTGTACCTACCGCTAGGTCAGCGATAGTTGCATCTTCAGTTTCGCCGCTGCGGTGAGAGATTACTGCTGTGTAACCTGCATCTTTAGCCATCTTGATTGCAGCTAGAGTCTCAGTTAGAGAACCGATTTGGTTGAACTTGATAAGGATAGAGTTAGCTACGCCTTTCTCGATACCTTCAGCAAGGATCTTAGTGTTAGTAACGAATAGGTCGTCACCTACTAGTTGAAGCTTGTCACCTAGTAGTTCAGTTTGGTGCTTGAAGCCAGCCCAATCAGACTCGTCTAGACCATCTTCGATAGAAACGATTGGGAATTGGTTAGCTAGCTCAGCTAGGTAGTGGTTGAACTCTTCAGAAGTGAAAGTTTTACCTTCGCCCTTCATGTTGTAGATGCCAGCTTCTTTGTCGAAGAACTCAGATGCAGCACAGTCCATAGCTAGAGTAACGTCTTTACCTAGTTCGTAACCAGCAGCAGCAACAGCTTCTGCGATAACTTCTAGAGCTTCAGCGTTAGACTTAAGGTTAGGAGCGAAACCACCTTCGTCACCAACTGCAGTGCTGTAGCCTTTAGACTTAAGAACTTTAGCTAGGTTGTGGAATACTTCAGCACCGATACGTAGACCTTCTTTAAGAGTCTTAGCACCAACTGGTTGGATCATGAACTCTTGGATATCAACGTTGTTATCTGCGTGCTCACCACCGTTGATGATGTTCATCATTGGTAGAGGCATAGAGAACTGACCAGCAGTACCGTTTAGTTCAGCGATGTGCTCGTATAGAGGCATGCCTTTAGCTGCTGCAGCAGCTTTAGCGTTCGCTAGAGATACAGCTAGGATTGCGTTAGCACCGAACTTAGATTTGTTTTCAGTACCGTCTAGCTCGATCATTACTGCGTCGATTGCAGCTTGGTCTTTAGCGTCTTTACCAACTAGAGCTTCAGCGATTTCACCGTTTACAGCTTCAACAGCTTTAAGAACACCTTTACCTAGGAAACGAGCTTTGTCGCCGTCACGTAGCTCAAGAGCTTCACGTGAACCAGTTGATGCGCCAGATGGAGCAGCAGCCATACCTACGAAACCGCCTTCTAGGTGTACTTCAGCTTCTACAGTTGGGTTACCACGTGAATCGATGATTTCACGACCTAGAACTTTAACGATCTTAGACATTGAATGTTTCCTTCTCGTTGAATATATAATGTCAAAATTAAGGGCAGCAGCACAACTAACGCTACTGCCCGTATCCTTTACTTCTCTAATTCGCCGCGTTGGTATTCACCAGCCGCTTTCACGAAACCTGCAAACAGTGGGTGACCATCGCGAGGTGTTGAAGTGAACTCTGGGTGGAACTGAGCCGCTACAAACCATGGGTGAGCTGGGTTCTCAATCACTTCTACCAGTTTCTTGTCTGCAGATAGACCCGATACTTTCAGGCCTGCTTTTTCAATCTGCGGACGAAGGTTGTTGTTCACTTCGTAACGGTGGCGGTGACGCTCATGAATTGTCGCGTTACCGTATAGTTCACGAGCTTTCGTTCCTTTCTCTAGGTGACATAGCTGTGAACCAAGACGCATAGTACCACCAAGATCTGACTTCTCGGTACGTTCTTCAACTTTACCTTCGCCATCAACCCACTCCGTGATTAGACCAACCACTGGGTACTTAGTATCTTTATTAAATTCTGTAGAGTGAGCACCTTCCATACCCGCAACGTTACGCGCGTATTCAATCAGTGCTACTTGCATACCTAGACAGATGCCAAGGTAAGGTACTTTGTTCTCACGAGCGTATTTCGCCGCCATGATCTTGCCTTCCACACCACGATCGCCGAAGCCACCTGGAACTAGGATTGCGTCAAGACCTGCAAGTGCTTCGTCGCCTTTGCTCTCTACATCTTGAGAATCAACGTACTTAATCTTAACGCTTAGACGGTTCTTAAGACCTGCGTGCTTAAGCGCTTCGTTTACTGATTTGTAAGCATCTGGAAGTTCGATGTACTTACCAACCATACCGATAGTCACTTCAGCGGTTGGGTTCGCTTCTTCGTAGATAACCTGTTCCCATTCTGACAGATCTGCTTCAGGAGCAGTAATGCCAAAGCGAGAACATACTAGATCGTCTAAACCTTGAGATTTGATGAGTTGAGGGATCTTGTAGATTGAATCTACGTCCTTCATCGAGATAACCGCTTTTTCTTGTACGTTACAGAAAAGCGCGATCTTCTTACGTTCGTTCGCAGGGATCATGCGATCTGAGCGACAAACAAGAATGTCAGGCTGGATACCGATAGAAAGCAGCTCTTTTACAGAGTGTTGCGTTGGCTTAGTTTTTACTTCGCCCGCTGCTGCTAGGTAAGGAACTAGAGTCAGGTGCATGAACATAGCGCGCTCACGGCCAAGTTCTACAGCTAGCTGACGGATAGCTTCCATAAATGGTAGAGATTCGATATCACCAACCGTACCACCAACTTCAACGATAGCTACGTCGTGGCCTTCAGAGCCAGCGATCACGCGATCTTTGATAGCGTTAGTGATGTGTGGGATAACCTGAATGGTTGCACCTAGGTAATCACCACGACGCTCTTTACGTAGAACGTCAGCGTAAACACGACCTGCAGTGAAGTTGTTGCGCTTAGTCATCTTGGTGCGAATGAATCGCTCGTAGTGACCAAGGTCAAGGTCAGTTTCAGCGCCATCTTCCGTGACGAACACCTCACCGTGTTGAGTTGGGCTCATAGTGCCTGGGTCAACGTTAATGTAAGGGTCAAGCTTCATCATAGTCACTTTAAGACCACGAGCTTCTAGAATAGCCGCAAGAGATGCTGCTGCAATACCTTTACCTAGAGAGGATACAACCCCGCCAGTAACAAAAATGTAATTTGTCGTCATGTTTAACCTGAAATTGGTTGAATGAGGGAAAATGGATTTCTTCTGGACGGGATATAAATATACCAGAAGCCCTTAACCGCCACAACGTGAAATCTATCACACTGCAATTTTTTATTTTTTGCTTCAAATCAAACTGCATGAACAGAACAAACTCACAGAAAACATAGTTGAGTCAATCTTGTCCCATTTCGGCTGAATCTACTGCCCAGACCTTTTCTCTTCTCGCTTTACCTGGTTCCAATGCTCATCCAACTCTTGCAACGAACAGTCTTGTAATGCTTTATTTTGCTCCGCGACCTTTCCCTCAACGGCTTTAAAGCGGCGCACAAATTTTAAGTTGGCTTTGCTCAAAGCGGCTTCTGGATTAACCTGTACATGACGAGCTAAATTCACCGTTGCAAAGAGTAAATCACCGATTTCTAGCTCTAGGTTGTCTTGATTTACATCGACTTGAAGCGCTTCGTCCATGACTTCATCTATCTCTTCGTGAACTTTCTCTGCAACAGGTCCTAACGAATCCCAATCAAAGCCGAATTTCGCGCATTTTTTCTGGATCTTTGTAGCACGAGAAAGAGCCGGTAGAGAATTTGGTATTGAGTCTAGGATACTTTGCTCTGTTTTGCCTACTTCTACTTTTTCTTTTGCTTTTTCGGCTTCCCAGTTGGCATTAATTTCTTCATCTGACGCAAACTCCACATCGGAAAATACATGCGGATGACGACGTGTCAGTTTCTCATTTACAGCCTCAACGACTTCTGAAAAATCAAACAACCCCTGCTCTTTGGCTAGCTGGCTATAAAAAATCACCTGAAACAGCAAATCGCCAAGCTCTTCTTTGAGATTTGGCCAATCACGATTGTGAATCGCATCGACCACTTCATAGGTCTCTTCAATGGTGTGCGGGACAATGGTGTCAAAACTCTGCTTTAAATCCCATGGACAACCACTTTCTGGGTCACGAAGCTGCGCCATGATTTGCTCTAACTGCTCAATTGGATGGCTCATATTTCTTCTTCCTTTAAACCTTCTATCTAAGAACTGTCATCAAATAAAAAGGTGAGCAGCCAAAACCACTCACCTTTAGGTTATCTATCTATTACCTGAGTTGGAAACTATCCCAACCTCTTGACCGACATGACATCTTTAATCTGTTCAACACGCTTCGATACGCGCTGGAGAATCTCAATGTTGGTGACTTCCAAATCGAAGTCCATGATGGAGAGCTGTTTACGATAATCGACGCGGCTCTTCATACTGGTGACTTTGATCTTTTCGTTGGCAAACAGTGTGGTGATGTCTTTGAGTAAACCGCCGCGCTCCATTGCTTCCACACGAACGGTGAGGATGTATGAACCAACAAAACCGCTGCCCCAAACCGTATCAATAATCCGCTCTGGTGCGTGATGACGCAGCTCTTCCAGTTGTTCACAATCCGCGCGGTGAACTGAAATGCCGCGACCTTGCGTGATGTAACCCGCGATCTCATCACCGGGAATCGGCTGACAACAACGCGCGAGATGGGTCATAAGATTATCGACACCTTCAACCACTACCGCGTCTTTCTTAGGACGGCTTTGAACAGGCGCTTTGTTCTCTGCTTCTTGCAGTTTCTCTAGCGCTTGCTGATCTTCCTCTTCGGCGGTTGGCTTGTTCACTAGAGCATTGATGTGGTTAATGATCTGGTTGATACGCAGATCACCGCTACCGACACCGACATAGAGCTCATCAGGCGTATTCATGTTGAAACGCTTGAGACCATATTGTTCAGCATCTTTGAGTGTTGCGCCAATCTTGGTCAGCTCTTGTTCTAAGATCTCACGACCTGCCTCAAGGTTTTTCTCACGGCTCTGTTTACGGAACCAAGCGTTGATCTTGGCACGTGCCCGCCCTGAGGTAACAAAGCCAGTCGATGGGTTTAACCAATCGCGCGATGGGTTTGGCTCTTTAGACGTAATGATTTCAACTTGATCGCCCATTTGCAGTTTATGAGTAAACGGAACAATGCGTCCTGCCACCTTGGCACCAATACAACGGTGACCAACCATAGAATGAATATGGTAAGCAAAATCAAGCGGCGTTGCGCCCATTGGCAGGTCAACAACATCACCGCGTGGCGTAAAGGCATATACTCGGTCGTCGAAGACTTGGCTCCGCACTTCGTCCAACATTTCACCAGAGTCTGACATCTCTTCCTGCCAATCGAGTAGTTTACGCAGCCATGTGATCTTCTCATCGTAACCACTGCGACCACCGCCCCCTTCTTTGTACTTCCAGTGTGCTGCCACGCCGAGTTCTGAATCTTCGTGCATCTCTTTGGTACGAATCTGGATCTCGATGGTTTTCCCTTCAGGTCCGAGAATAACCGTGTGAATCGACTGGTAGCCATTTGGTTTTGGGTTTGCGACATAGTCATCAAACTCACTCGGAAGGTGCTTGTATTTGGTGTGTACAGCCCCTAATGCGGCGTAACAATCTTGCAGTTTGTCAGCAATAATACGTACTGCTCGGACATCAAATAGCTCATCAAAAGCGAGCCCTTTTTTCTGCATTTTACGCCAAATGCTGTAGATGTGTTTCGGTCGACCACTGACCTCTGCATTGATCGATGATGCCTTCATTTCTGCGGTCAGATCATCGACAAAGTCTTGGATGTACTGTTCGCGGACAATTCGTCGCTCTGAGAGTTGTTTCGCTATTTGCTTGTAGGTTTCAGGGTGTTGGTAACGGAAAGCATAATCTTCCATTTCCCACTTTAACTGACCGATACCTAAGCGGTTAGCTAGTGGCGCATAAATATTGGCACACTCTTTTGCGGCAGCTTGGCGCACTTCTTCTGGCGCTTTTTTTACTTCGACAAGGTTGGCGATACGTTCTGCGAGTTTGATGATCACACAACGGAAGTCATCAACCATCGCAAGTAGCATGCGGCGAACATTATCTACCTGAGTCGAAGCCGCGCTGCCTTCCATCGTGACATTGAGCTGCCCCAACGCCGCCATTTCTTCAACCCCATCAATTAATTTGATGGTTTCTTTACCAAAATCTTCTTCCAGCTTTTCACGGTCATAGGCACCACTGGATACAAGCGGGAATAACAAGGCAGCCACGAGGGTTGCCTTATCCATAGAAAGGGTAATTAAAATTTCGATCATTTCACGGCCACGCCATAACAGCAGCGGACCTTGCTCATGATCTTGTAAAATGGTTTCGCATTGGCGGTACACCTCTTTCAGGCGCTTTGCGATGTTGGCGTCCTGATTCAGGCTCGCGATCCATTTATCTAGCTCAAACTGTTCGTCTTGGTTCAAATGTGCGCTTCTTACCGCAACCATCTCTTTCGTCCTAGTTTTTCGTTTTTCTTCGACTTATCCCAATGTCAGACTCACGACCGACGGCTTTGTTCAGTCTTTAACAAAGAGCGCCATCGATTCTAGATGGCTAGTGTGAGGAAACATATCCAGCATACCTAACTTTCTCAATTGGAAGCCTTGGTTAAGTAAGCTTTGTGAGTCTCTGGCAAGGGTAGCAGGATTACAGGAAACATAAACGACTCTTGATGCTCCAAGGTCAGAAAGTTGATCTACGATACCGCTCGCCCCTGCTCTTGCTGGGTCGAGCAGTATTTTATCAAATTTTTCCGTCGCCCAGGGCTGACCAGACATATCTTGTTCCAAATTGGCTTGAAAGAAACGAGCATTCTCTAACTGGTTAATTTCCGCATTATGGGTCGCTTTTTCCACCATCGCATCAACCCCTTCAACACCAATCACAGAGCGCACTTTTTTCGCCATTGGTAAACTGAAGTTTCCTAGCCCGCAAAACAGATCCAACACTCTATCTTCTGCCGTTAAGTCAAGCCAGTTCAACGCCTGTTCGACCATCTTTTGGTTCACATCTTGGTTAACTTGAATAAAGTTATTTGGCTCAAATGGAATGGTGACACCCGTTTCCAAATAGTGTGCTTGGTCACCCACAACACGATTCAAGACATCACTTTGCGGCATCAAATACAAACTGACTTGCTGCTCTTTTGCAAACGCCTCAAGTGCTGCTTGGTCTTGCTCATCCAGCGCCTTCATATGGCGCAGTACAACGACCCGAGTGTTGTCCCCTTTTACCAACTCGATATGCCCCAAGTTTTCTTGATGACGGAATGTTTTTAGCAGCTCGAACAAAGGCGACATTAGCGCATTTAAGCCAGCATCAAGCACGGGACAATCCACCACATTGACGATCTCTTTGCTTTGCTTCTTACGAAAACCGAACTGCAACTGACGCGATTTTTTATCCACCTTCAAGCTCACGCGCGCACGTCGGCGATAACCAAGTGATTCACCGACCAAAGGCGCTTCCAGAGCGGTCGTTTGGCCAGAAAATTTTTGCATCAACTGGGACAAGGTTTGCTGCTTGTGTTGCTGTTGTTTCTCTAAGCCAAGGTGCTGCATATTACAGCCGCCGCACACTTGGTAATGGGGGCAAAAAGGCGCAATGCGCTCTGCACTTTCGGTCTGAATCTTAATCAAGTTCGCGCGGGCAAATTTGCTCTTACTTTCGGTAATTTGCACCAAAACTTGTTCTTGCGGTAACGCCCCCTCAATAAAGACGGGCTTTTTATTTTGATAGGCGATACCAGCGCCATGGTGATCGAGTTTTTCGACCAAAACGGATTGGTGCTTCGTGTTTACTTGAGTTTTCTTCTTTGGTTGGAAAAAACGCGCCATGCTCTGTGCCTTAATTGCTCGAATTGCTGTTCAGGTTCCACCTTTTGTGCCTGAATCATTGTGTGAGCTGACCGAGTTGATTATGCTTAAGGACTCGGCAGTCTCATCTTTATATTGCGACTATTTTCCCATATCCACACCACGATGTTTAGACAATAATGACAAGATATGGCTTACGCGCCCGCGTTATTACCTTAACTTTAGCGCCAACGCTGATCATCGGATTGCTCCTCAGTGCGTTTTTCTCATTCAACCGATACCACGACCTTGAACTTCAGGTGTACAACTCGGGCTTAAATATTATTGAACCACTCGCGATTGCCAGCGAAGAAGGTCTTAAAAATAATAGTCGAGAGTCTGTCAGACGCATCATCAGTTACGCACACAGGAAGAACTCTAAATTTGTTCGTAGCATCGCGGTTTTCGACTACAACCACGAGTTGTTTGTCACCTCTAACTTTCACCCGAATTTTGAGTCTTTGACTTATCCGAAACAAGAAGCCATCCCTCTTCTGGGCAATTCTACTCTCAGTGACAATACCTTAATTATGCGCGCCCCCGTCATTGCTGAGTCCGGGCTAATTGCCACAAATCGCGGCAAAGAAAATACGCCAGCACTTGGCTATGTCGCCGTCGAATTGGACTTATCATCGCTTCGCCTTCAGCAGTACCAAGAGGTTTTTTCGGCGGTTCTTGTTCTTCTGATTGGTCTTGGACTTTCTGCGGTCTTTGCCTATCGACTCATGTATGACGTAACGCGCCCGATTTCTCATATGAAAAATATGGTCGACCGAATTCGCCGCGGCCATCTTGATGTGCGAATTGAAGGCAAAATGCACGGTGAGCTCGACTCGTTAAAAAACGGTATCAACGCCATGGCGGTATCCCTGTCGGAATATCACGTCGAGATGCAGCACAGTATCGATCAAGCGACTTCCGATTTACGCGAAACTTTAGAGCAGCTTGAGATTCAGAACGTAGAGTTGGACATAGCCAAAAAACGTGCTCAAGAAGCGGCTCGAGTAAAGTCTGAATTCTTAGCCAATATGTCTCATGAGCTGCGCACGCCGTTAAATGGCGTCATTGGCTTTACGCGTCAGATGCTAAAAACCAAGCTGACCAATAGCCAAACCGATTATTTGAATACCATTGAAAAATCAGCGACCAATCTACTCAACATCATCAACGACATTTTGGATTTCTCTAAGCTAGAAGCTGGCAAGCTCGCGCTAGAAAGCATCCCGTTTGATTTCCAAGAATCGCTTGAAGAAGTGGTCAGCTTGCAAGCCACCAGCGCCCATGAAAAAGGGCTAGAACTCACATTGAAGATCGATCCGAAGATTCCAGCGGGTCTAGTCGGAGATTCCTTACGTATTCAACAAGTACTGACTAACTTGGTTGGCAACTCCATCAAATTCACCGAGCACGGAAATATCGACATTAGCGTTGAAATGCGCTCTCAAAAAGAAGATGTGGTTGAGCTGCAGTTTATGGTTCGAGACACTGGTATCGGTATCTCTGAGCGACAGCAAGCACAACTTTTCCAAGCCTTTAGTCAAGCTGATGCGAGTATCTCTCGTCGCTATGGCGGTACAGGATTAGGTTTGGTCATCACACAAAAACTGGTCAGCCAGATGGGCGGGGAAATCAGCTTAACCAGTCGCCTTCACCAAGGCTCTACATTCTGGTTTACCTTGCGTTTGCACTCGACAGATATGCCCGTTACCGAGATGGTCGATACAGACAGCTTGAAGCAGCGCTCACTTCTCTTGGTCGAACCAAATATGCAGGCGGCGTCTGTTACGCAGCAACAGTTAGTACAAGCAGGTTTGGTTGTGACCTATCGCTCTGCACTACCGGAAGATGCTGAGCAATTCGACTATGTTCTTCTCAACTTAGCACCTAACCGTGAACACGAAACCTCCGCAGTCGAGCAGCAAGTTGAGCATGCTCTGCGTTGTGCACCGCATGTCGTTGTCGGCGTACCGAGTACTGCACTGGCTCTCTCCGATGACTTGATTCAGTCTTACCCAATTCACTGCATTACTAAGCCTCTGTCTCGTAAGCGTTTACTGCAAACACTCTCGGCGAATCAAGATAATTTGCCAGTCATCGAGCCCGCAGTCGTTGTTCAAGACGAGACCTTGCCACTGACGGTGATGGCTGTCGATGACAACCCTGCTAACTTGAAACTCATTAGCGCCTTGCTCCAAGAACGCGTTGAACGTGTGATTACCTGCACCAACGGTCTTGATGCTGTGAAGCAAGCTCAGGAACGTCACTTTGATATTATTCTGATGGATATTCAGATGCCACATATGGACGGAGTCACCGCTTGCGAAGAGATCAAGAAGACCCAACTCAACGCTAATACGCCTGTGATTGCGGTAACCGCCCATGCAATGAGTGGAGAGCGAGATCGTTTACTCAAAGCCGGCATGGATGACTATTTAACCAAGCCAATTGAAGAACACGTATTACAACAAGTGTTGATGCATTGGAGCCCGCAAACGACGGATGCACAAATTGAAAAGTTGGATCTATCCGCTCAACCCGACCCGTTTGAGCCAGCCGCGTCAACAACCGCGACGCACTCGAATATGATCATTGATTGGCAGGCAGCATTGAAACAATCCGCCAACAAAGAAGATCTTGCCAAGGATATGTTGCAGATGCTCGTGGACTCTATTCCAGAGGTTGTCGATGTCGTCGACAACGCGCTTGAAGAGGAATCCATCGACACTGAACTGTTGATTCATTATGTGCACAAACTGCATGGAAGTAGCTCTTATTGCGGTGTACCAAGACTGAAAACAGTCTGTGCAACCATTGAAAAAGCATTACGTTCAGGGACTCTAATCGAAGACCTTGAGCCGGAGTTGCTTGAACTACAAGATGAAATGGAAAAAGTGGTCGCCAGTGCGCAGCCCTATTTGAAGAAAAGCTAACGTAGCCTAAACCTGAGGCATGGCATCTATCCATGCCTCAGTGCGCAGTTTGCTCTCCGCGGTAGAAGTGATAACTGTTCTTACCCTCTTGCTTCACCTGATACATCGCTTGGTCTGCTCGGTGCAGCAGTTTCTCGATCACGATGCCTTTACTTGCTTGTACCGCAATCCCAACACTACAGCCAACATTAATCGAACTGCCAGTATAGACCGAAGGCAAATTGGCGAGATCAATAGCCTGCTGAGCAACTGTCGCGAGTAGGTTGTGATCATTGTTTTGGAGCACTAGATACATAACAAACTCATCACCACCGATACGCCCCACGATGCCCGGTACATTACTCTTGGCCTGTAGGTCAGAGAATCGACCGGCAATTTCAGTCAATATTAGGTCTCCAGCGGCGTGGCCATGAGTGTCATTGACCGCTTTAAAGCCATCCAAATCGATCAACAGCAGCGCGATGTATTGGCTGGTGCGAGACGCTTGCTCTACATACTTTTCGCATCCCAAGCGGTTCTTCAATCCTGTAAGAATATCTTGCTCCGCCATGTTGCGATAGTAATGCTCCCAGTGTTCAATTTGAGAACGTAACTCTCGTTCTCGTTCAATCGCTTGGCGCGAGTTCTCAATAAAAGTGTTCACACTATGAATCACCACGCCGAGCTCGTTGTTCTGGTTTTCAACATCGATGGGAATCTTCTTCGGGTTCTCTGGTGTTGCGGTGTACATTGCCTCCGAGAGCTCAGCAAGGGGTTTACCGACAATCTTTTTAAAAACCAGCACCAGAGCAATAACGGTGACCAAAAACTGAACAAAGACGAACATCACCTGATTAAACACTTGAGATAACGTCGTTTTTTGCAATGCGGAATGGTTGTTGTGAACATACAGCGTACCCAACGGCTCACCGTCTGTTGGCGAGTAAAGACGGTAAGTATTCGCATGTGCCCACAGATCTTTCTTATCAATAGTAAGGTGGTTGGACGCAAATGAAACACCATCGTCACTCTCTAGACGAACCGCATCGATTTCTTCATGCAGCAATAATGCAGAAATCACTTCATCGGCAATTTCGGCGTTGTTCACATACAATGCAATCGCCGCAGAGCCGGACAATGACAACACCAACTTCTGCTCTAACTCTTTATGTTCCTTATCTGCTTGCGCAAAACCTACTGGAATCATTATCAACAGAATAACGACCAAGTAAGAAAGTGCCAATATCGAAATGATTTTCAGCAGTTTATTGGAAAGAGAGTTGAGCTTAGGTTTATTCATCGATGAAAAGTGCCACCTTAACCCCTGAGTTTTCAGGCGGTTTCTCTGTCATGTAGCCAATGGCTTGTGGATTCTCTATTACTTTTTCGAGCAAGGCTTGAGTTGAATCGACTTCTTCAGGCGCCCTCATGCTTCCTGAAAATTTTAGTTTTGCCCAGTAAGCATTCACCTGACTCTCACGCATGTTCGCCACGGTGGCAAAAAAACGTCTCCGCTCTTCACCAGTTCGGTCAAGTACTTGGTCAACATATGACGACCCCAATACTTTTTTTCTGCCCAGATAGACATCAGCAATATCATCAACATCAAACGCGGCGATGCTACTCTCTTCGCTCACCACCACATAAAAGCCGGCGAAAGTGTGAGAGGATAGGAACAGAAGGAGGAAGCTTAAATATTTCATCTCAGCCTCCCTAAAAGATAAAGTTCATATTGAGGCTGAACAAATGGACCCGACTCGAACTGCCCATGGTCTCCAGCGTCGAAGCCCACAGCCCATACCCATAGGGGTTGATCTTAACGTGGTCATACTGTGCTTTGAGCGCAATATAAGGAGAAACATCCCAACGTAATCCGACTGAGTAAGATTCTTGATCGATACGAACCGAGTTGATGGCGGCTTCCGTCGCTCCCTGTAATTGTGCTGCTTGCGCTCCAGCTTGGCTCCAATCTTCATCTTGCTGAAATGGTGATGAACTTGGTTTAAAGCGACCGAAAATGGCGTAAGGCGTTAAAGAGTCAAATGTTCGCCCGACTAACGCGTAGCCTCCATAACCTTGCGGAATAGAGCCTTGTTGAGCGTCGATATTAAAAAGCTCGGTTTGAAAGGTCCACAACCCGTCAAAGTAAAGGGCAGCGGCTTGAAAGTAGTGAATCTGCTCATTTTCAACAACCAAAGCATCACGGGTGCGTAGTGCTTCCGCACTGATTGCTGGAAAAAACGCGGCAACGCCTGGGTTGTTGGCAAATTGGTCGACACTATTTTGTAGTAATTCGGTTTGACCCGTTTGGTTGACAGTCAAAGACCCCACACGAGCATAAGAGAGCTGCCACTTCCATTCATCTTTATCCACTTCAAAAGAGAGACTTACGACATTGTCTAAGTCAGTCGAATACTCTTCGTTGGACAAAGGCACCTCACCAACTTCTTGGTTTCGACCATACTCTAGCGATGCTTTCCAATTGAAGTAGGCGTTGTTGGAGTAGTACGTGGCGCCGATCCCATCAAGTGAGTTAAAAACAATACCGCCATATAGCTCTTGGGGAGGACGAACCCATAAATGCGCATAGTCGATATGACGACTATCTGCCGCCGCGTAGGCGCTGACACCAATCCGACCCGCACGAAAATCCCAACTAGCATTAGGCGAGTAACGAATGAAAGCGAGCTCTGTTAGCTCATCAAGGTCATAGGTGACACCTTGATCAAAGAGGAGCTGAGTCGTGAATGACCAGTCTCGGTTAAACGCCGCGTCAAATTGCATTCCAATGTTGGAATCGACTCGGAATGAACCGTCAGTATCGATATCAGTAGTACGTGTTATATCGCGGCGAAACGCCAATTCATCTTGGTTTTCATAGGCATAGCCTAAAGTACCAAAGCCTGAAAAAGACAAATCCACTGCATGTGCTAATGATGGCAAACTCAAAAAGCTTAATACTAAAGAACCATGAGCTGCAAACTTGTAAAACTTATTAGGCATAGACTGCTGTCCTTGTGTCTAGACGCTAGGCTACAATTTATAGTTTATATTTATGCTGAAAAGTATAACAATAACCAACGAAAGTGTGATAAAGCAATTACTAAAATAAAACATCACCGATAAAAAAAGCGACCTAAGGTCGCTTATTGCTCAAAAATTACGGTGGCGACTGCGTAATGTCGCTCATCCGATATCGATAAATGAATGTGCCGCACGCCTTTTGTCTTCGCCAGTTCCGCAGCTTTATCACTCAAGGTGAGAATAGGAGCACCATGCTGGTCATTGGTGACAGAAAAGTCATGAAACGTCACTCCCATGGCAATACCCGTACCCAAGGCTTTTGACGCCGCCTCTTTGGCTGCAAAGCGCTTAGCCAAAAAACGACCTTGCTGTTTGAGACTTTTGAATCGCTCAAACTCAGTGTCGGTCAAGATCCGTCTGGCAAATGGCTCACCTGAACGAGCGAGTGCTTTCTCAACTCGCTCGATCTCAGCAATATCAGTCCCTAAACCTACAATGGCCATGGCTTATTTACGGGCTAAAACCATTTGCGCTTTCATGTCAGCGACCGCTTTGTGCAAACCATCAAACGCCGCACGCCCAATAATTGAGTGACCGATGTTAAGTTCATAGATTTCAGGGATTGCCGCAATGGCTGCAACATTATGGTAAGTCAAACCGTGGCCAGCATTTACCGTGATGCCAAGATCTGCGGCATAGCTAGCACCCGCTGCAATCTTCTTCAATTCGTCTTGCTGATCTTCTTCCGTTTCCGCGTCTGCGTAGTGACCAGTATGCAACTCAATAAATGGAGCGCCACATGCTTTCGCCGCATCAATCTGTTCACGGTCTGCATCAATGAACAACGACACCTTAATACCTGCTTCAGATAGCTTTTGGGTTGCTGCTTTGACTTTTTCTAGCTGACCAACGACATCTAGGCCACCTTCCGTCGTTAACTCTTCACGCTTTTCCGGTACTAAGCATACGTATTCTGGTTGTGTGTTCAGCGCAATCTCAACCATTTCATCCGTGACCGCCATCTCCAAATTCATACGCGTCTGAATTGTTTCACGTAAAATGCGCACATCTCTATCATTAATATGACGACGGTCTTCACGTAGGTGGATGGTGATACCGTCTGCACCAGCGCGCTCCGCAACTTCAGCGGCATGCACTGGATCTGGGTATTTCGTCCCACGTGCATTACGTAATGTCGCGATATGGTCGATGTTAACACCTAGGTAGATTGAGCTCATTTTCCAATACTCCGTGCTCGGGGAATCATTGCTACAAACAACTCCCTGCTTTTTAAAGGTTTGCCGCCAAGATACGGCTTTAAGGCTATACGTGTAAAGCGTTTTGCCGCTTTAAGTTGTTCTTTTGTGGTAAATCTACGTTCGCTGATCGCGATCAGTTCATCGCCTTTAAACGTTAAATTGTCATACCGAACGGAAGCAATAAAACCTTTCTGCTCTCGGTATCGGTAAGTCATTGTGGGTTCAATCGGCTCCCCACTCCCCGCACAATGAAGGAAATCAACTCCATACCCCATTGCAGATAACAGCGCCAGTTCAAATCGGCGCAATGCAGGTTCAGGGTTATCACATTGCGCAAGCTCGGTTAAAACATGCAGATAGTCGTGAAACAGTGCAGGCATCGGCACTTCAGCCATAAGCACTCGACCAATCAGTTCATTGACGTACATGCCTGAATAGAGATTAATACCTGTGAGCGGGAGGCCTAGGCTAATTGGCTCGGCTTGACGCAATGTTTTCATGGAGCCATTTCCCGACCATTTCAACAACAAGGGCGTAAAAGGCTGCAGCGCGCCTTTTAAATTGGAACGCTTACTCCTTGCCCCCTTGGACATCAGGGTGACGCGGCCATACTCTTCGCTGAACACATCCAAAATGAGGCTCGATTCACTGTATGGTCGTCGATGTAATACAAAGCAACGCTGTAAGCCTTCTGCAGACATATCACCTTCTAAATACAAAAAAGGAGCCCAATGGCCCCTTTTACTCTATTTTCGCGGAGCGAAGCGCAAAGCCTCTTACTCGTTATAAATCGTCAATGTAGCCAAGAGAACGAAGCGCTCGTTCGTCATCCGCCCAGCCAGACTTCACTTTAACCCAAGTCTCAAGGTAAACCTTACGACCAAACAGCTCTTCCATATCTAGGCGAGCTTCACGACCAATCGTTTTGATCTTCTCACCGCCTTTACCAATCACCATCTTTTTCTGGCCGCTACGCTCAACCAAAATAAGAGCATTGATGTGGAAACCATCCGTTTCTGGGTTGTAATCAAAGCGTTCGATTTCAACGGTCACTGAGTAAGGCAGTTCCTCACCCGTGAAACGCATCAGTTTTTCACGAACAATTTCAGAAGCCATGAAACGCTGAGAACGGTCTGTTACATACTCTTCAGGGAAGTGGTGAGTCGCTTTTGGCAGATGCTCGCGTACATGCTTACGCAATACATCAATGTTTTTGCCATGTTTTGCCGAGATCGGCACCACATCGACAAATTCCATCTTCTTCGACATTTCCATCATGTGCAACATGACGTCATTGCGATCTTGTACGTTATCAACTTTGTTGACACACAATACGACTGGGAAGTTCGATTTCTGCAGCTTAGTCAGAACCATTTCATCATCAGCAGTCCAATGCGTACCATCCACAAGGAAGAACACAAGGTTCACATCACTCAGAGATGAGTTTGCCGCACGGTTCATCAAGCGGTTGATCGCTCGTTTCTCTTCAATGTGAAGACCAGGAGTATCAACGAAAATGGCTTGGTAATCCCCTTCCGTGTCAACACCCATGATACGGTGACGAGTCGTTTGAGGCTTACGTGATGTGATCGAAATCTTCTGACCTAAGATACGGTTAAGAAGCGTCGATTTACCTACGTTTGGGCGACCTACAATCGCCACGAAACCACAATGCTGATTTTCTGGTGAGGTAGCTTGCTCGCCACCTGAAGAGAAAAATGCATCGATATCAAATTCGTTGTTATCTGTTGAATCAGTCATTGGTCAATTGCTCTAGTGCCAATTCAGCAGCCGCTTGTTCTGCCTTGCGGCGGCTGGTGCCTTTACCAATTACAGGCTGTCCAATACCTGCTACTTCACACGAAACCGTAAACTCTTGGTTATGTGCTTCACCTTTAATATTAGTCACTGTATACGCTGGCAGTGGTTTTCTTCGACCTTGAAGGAACTCTTGAAGACGAGTCTTCGGATCTTTTTGCGAAACACCAGGCTTTATCGCATCAAGACGCGACTGATACCAGCTCAAGATAATGCCACGCACTACCTCAATATCACTGTCCAAATAGATGGCACCAATGATCGCTTCTACGGCATCCGCAAGAATTGAATCACGACGGAAACCGCCACTTTTTAGCTCACCTGGACCTAATTTTAAGTGATCTCCTAGTTCGAATTCACGACCTAGTTCAGCCAACGTATTGCCACGAACCAGTGTCGCACGCATACGGCTCATATCCCCTTCATTCACTTTCGGGAAACGGTGATAAAGATCATCAGCAATGACAAAACTTAAAATTGAATCGCCCAGAAACTCAAGACGCTCGTTGTGTTTTCCGTTGGCGCTTCGATGTGTTAGCGCCAAGTTGATTAGCTCAGCATCATTGAACTGATAACCAACCTTTTTCTCTAGTTTTGCAATAGGAGAATTCATGCTCTCTCATTAATTTGTGTTGCATTCTCAAAGTGTGGGAGTGTGAATCACACACTCCCGCGCTCATAAGAAATTAGTTAATACCACCGATGCGATTAAACCTAACACCGGTTGGAATCCAAGAAGGTAAAATGCTGTCTTCGCCACGCTCAAACTCGAAGCTGATCCAGATGGCGACAGCTTTACCGACTAGGTTTGCTTCTGGAACAAAGCCCCAGTAGCGACTGTCAGCACTGTTGTCACGGTTGTCGCCCATAACAAAATACTGACCTTCAGGAACAACCCACTCATTGACGCCATTGCGTGGTTGATAAGCTTCAACACGATCGCGGCGCAGCGGATTGACCAATATTTGATGCCCGACTTCCCCTAGCTTTTCATCAAGTTGAATCAAAGGGATGCCATTTTGGATAAATTGGCTCTCTTCGACATTGGAAAGTTTGACAGGTTTACAGCTCGACTCACCTGGCGACTGAATACAGATTTCTTTCTTGCTGTTGTAGCGAACTGTATCGCCCGGCAGACCAACGACACGTTTGATATAGTCGATACTTGGTTGCGGTGGGTATTTGAATACAACGGTATCACCACGTTCAGGCTTACCCGTCTCGACAAGTTGAGTACGCCATACAGGGTCTTTCAGACCATACGCGTATTTTTCGACTAAGATGAAATCGCCGACGAGTAGAGTTGGCATCATTGAGCCAGATGGAATCTGAAACGGTTCATAGATGAATGAGCGCAGAACAAGAACGGCTGCGATCACCGGAAAAATCGAGACGCTATTTTCAATCCACCACGGTTGAGTTTTTACTTTTTCAACAACAGCAGCATCTAAACCGTTGGTTTGAGCCTCGATTTCCGCCACTTTCTCTTGGCGTTTCTTTGCAAAAACCAGCTTCTCTAACACCCAAACAATGCCCGTAACCAAAGTCACAATTACAAGAATGAGTGAAAATGTATTCGCCATTGACTTCCCTTATCTCAAAAATACGAAAGTGAAAGAGCCGAGACCCTTTCACTTATTTTATTGTCATAACCTGTTATGACAGACCGGAACGAGAGTAGTTCAACTCTAGTCCTTGCCCACATGCAGGATCGCAAGGAAGGCTTCTTGAGGCAGTTCGACGTTACCGATCTGCTTCATACGCTTCTTACCTTCTTTCTGCTTCTTCAGAAGTTTCTTCTTACGGCTCACGTCACCACCGTAACACTTGGCGATTACGTTCTTGCGCAGCTGTTTCACTGTCGAACGAGCGATGATGTGGTTGCCGATGGCGGCCTGAATGGCAATGTCGAACATCTGACGAGGAATGAACTCTTTCATTTTCTCAACAAGCTGACGGCCACGAGTCTGCGACTGATCTTTGTGTGTGATCATCGCGAGTGCGTCAACCGTATCGCCGTTAAGCAAGACATCAACACGAACCATGTTAGACGCTTCAAAACGTTGGAAGTTGTAATCCAGTGAGGCGTAACCGCGAGACGTCGACTTCAAGCGGTCGAAGAAGTCCAGTACCACTTCTGCCATTGGGATGTCGTACGTCACAGCAACTTGGTTACCGTGGTAAACCATATCAACCTGAACGCCACGCTTCTCGACACAAAGAGTAATAACATTGCCCAAGTACTCAGATGGTACAAGAATGTTACAGCGAGCGATTGGCTCACGGATTTCTTCAATATCGTTCACAGCAGGAAGCTTAGCTGGGCTATCGACATACAGAATGTTGCCGTTAGTCTCTTCCACTTCGTACACAACCGTTGGCGCAGTGGTGATCAGGTCTAAGTCGTACTCACGCTCAAGACGCTCTTGAATGATCTCCATGTGCAGCATGCCAAGGAAACCACAACGGAAACCAAAGCCCAATGCCGCTGAGTTTTCTGGCTCGTAGAACAGTGACGCATCATTTAGGCTTAGTTTGCCTAGCGCATCACGGAAGTTTTCGTAGTCATCAGATGATACTGGGAACAAGCCTGCGTATACCTGAGGCTTCACTTTCTTAAAGCCTGGTAGTGGTGTTTCACTGCCATTCTTAGCCATTGTCAACGTATCGCCCACAGGCGCGCCCAAGATGTCTTTGATACCACAAACCACCCAGCCTACTTCGCCAGTGCGCAAGATGTCAGTATCAACTTGTTTCGGAGTGAAGATACCCAAACGGTCAACGCCCCAAACTTGACCAGTGCTCATCACTTTAATTTTGTCGTTTTTCTTGAGCTCGCCGTTTTTAATACGAACTAAGGAAACAACACCTAAGTAGTTATCAAACCAAGAGTCAATGATCAACGCTTGTAGCGGCGCTTCTGGATCACCTTCTGGAGCAGGGATAGCCGAAACGATGTTTTCTAGTACATCTTCAACACCAATACCCGTCTTAGCTGAACAACGCGTCGCTTCCATCGCATCAATACCAACGATTTCTTCGATCTCTTCTGCTACGCGCTCAGGGTCAGCCGCTGGTAGGTCAATCTTGTTTAGGATTGGCACCACCTCTAGATCCATTTCGATCGCGGTGTAACAGTTAGCAAGAGTTTGAGCCTCAACACCCTGACCAGCATCGACAACCAATAATGCACCTTCACATGCCGCTAGAGAGCGAGACACTTCGTATGCGAAGTCAACGTGTCCTGGGGTATCGATGAAGTTCAACTGATACGTTTCGCCATCTTTGGCAGTGTAGTTAAGCGTCACACTTTGCGACTTGATGGTGATACCACGTTCACGCTCTAGATCCATAGAATCGAGAACCTGAGCCGCCATTTCGCGGTCGCTAAGGCCACCACAAACTTGGATTAAACGGTCAGATAGGGTCGACTTACCATGGTCGATGTGGGCGATAATCGAAAAGTTACGAATGTGCTTCATGATTTGGGGTGACTAAACTCTTAAAAATTAGGGACAATAGATACCCAACCGCAGTTCACGCGAGGGGTACAGAAATGCCGTCATTTGACGGCATTTCGATCAAGTTGGCAGATTCTACCCAATTTCTGGGCGCTTCGCACTAGCTAATTGGCTCACCAAGTATTCTAAGCAAAGTCACTCTCTGCGAAGACTGGGACTCCAATTTCCGAGTACAGAGCTTAGCAAGGTAAATACCAACACCTGTAAATATAGCAGCACTCAAGATGACGAGACCTTCTCCCGCCCCTAGCATCGGCGCTAACCACCCGTTTGCGAGAAAAGCACCTAAAATGAGGGCGAACAGTGGCACTAGGTAAACAACAGCAGCCGATTGCAATAACTGCTTTTCCGGCAGACCGATCTCGACAACCTGCCCTTCTTTGACGGGCTTGTCAGTCAGCATATGCCACGATAAAGATTTGCTGCCGACCGCTTTGGAAACAATGCCGGTGCCGCAACTTTTTTGTGATGAACAACTGCTGCAGCTAGTTTGCTGCTCACATGCAAGCTCAACTTCAAACCCTTTTGCTGAAGGCGTAACATGGGAAACTGTTGCTAATGCGGTCATCATTGGGGCTTACCTTCCGGAGCTGAAACAACCACAGATTGTGCAATGCGCTTCGCGGTTGCAGGAGGAATATCCCCCACCACAGAAATTTCAAGGTTACCATTCACAAAGCTGTGTAAGGTTCTTCGGCCTTGGCGAACAAGCTGCCCTTTAAGAGACAAGTTGTCACTGTCAGCAATGTAAACCGAGAAGTTAAATAGCCCATCACTGTACATCTGGCTTTCAACCATACGCTCAGTGTTCACCATGCGATAACGATTGAGTTCTCTAGGCTCAAAACCACTTGGAATCCAGTTAACACGCCAAAACGACTCTTCTAGCTGTCCTTTTGGCAATGAAAGCACTTCCGGCAACTTAACGTCATTCAAACCACTTAGAATCGTACGCACCTGATCGTTTACGCTATAGGCAATGGTCCGGTACTGTTCCAATACTTCCCCGTCACGATCTAAAAGATCGGCTCGCAACGGTAGCTTGCTTTTTTCATCCACCCACAAGACATAGGAGTAACGAAGACCATCTTTAGGCACCACTCGTAACACCTGACATGCAGTGCCCGCTTCACGAGCTCTTCCAACCTGAATAAAGTCGTAAAACTCACTCAACTCTTTAATATTTGCATTTAACAAAGGTATGGTCGGTGCGACCATGCTGGAAGAGTCAATGGTAAAAGGCTCAACGCCTGGTTCGATATAGCTGACTTCGCCACCACGACGAATCACTTCTCGAACAGGACCACTGAGATAAACAAGGTGTGCAAGCTGTTCATCGTCTAGACGCGCATGACGATAAAGCAAAGGTTCGATGCTGTTTTTCTTGATTAGAATATAGGACAGCTCGTAATTGAGATGCTGACTTGCTTCGTTCATTTGATGCAACAAAGCCCCTGCAGGCGTTTGCTCTGCAAAGGCTGGGGTTGTATTCAAACTGAACAGTGTCAGCACACTGAACAGAAATTTTCTCATTCAACTACCGTTTCTGGGTGATTACTATCTACCGATTCACTCTCGCTGTTTAAACGCAATTGTAGTTCGTAATCTTGTAACATCGCATTAATTCGACGCCGTTGCTCCTGAACTGTCGCCTGGCTACTTTGGTTAGAATGCGCCACCGATTCACGGGTCAAACTCACAGGCTCAGCACTTCCAGCAAATGGGATAGTCTGCAACACTGGCAGTTGATCCGCCTCTGGTGTTGAGGCATCTCCCCCACCGTATTGCTGGACGCCTAAAATTACAGCCAATGATACACATGCAGCCATAGCGACTTGACCAAACTGGTTTAGCCATGCTGGCAACTGGCGTCTCGCTTGTTGAGGCGTTGGTTGCGATTCTTCCACTCGATGCTCGTCAAGATCCACGACCGAATCGGACGTAGAGAATAACGTATGAGCAGGTTCGTTTTCTAGCGCTAAAGCGACACTTTCAGCGATATTCCACTCCGGCTTTTCCGGTGCATCACCACGCATTACATCTCCGATGAGATGATAATTTTTCCAGGTCTGCAGGCAATCTTGGTCATGCTCTAGATCGGTAATCAGAGCCTTATCGACCAACTCTCCATCCATGAGTGCTGAAAGCTTCTCTTTGTCAGCCATTATTTTCACCATTACTATTACTGGTATTAGCGTTGCAGAAGAGGCTGAATTTTCTTTTCAACCGCTTCACGAGCACGGAAGATGCGCGAGCGCACCGTTCCGACAGGGCAATCCATCACCGCTGCAATTTCTTCATAACTCAAGCCATCAAGCTCGCGAAGTGTCATTGCAGT
The DNA here is from genome assembly GCF_027587055.1 of Vibrio sp. MarTm2. Lineage (NCBI taxonomy): Bacteria > Pseudomonadati > Pseudomonadota > Gammaproteobacteria > Vibrionales > Vibrionaceae > Vibrio > Vibrio sp. MarTm2. The sequence goes on from NZ_JAPPTK010000001.1 coordinate 925,102, forward strand.
TTTTAAATCATCAGGAAGTGCTTCGATTGCACTGAAAACCACTCGTTTCAATTCTTTGGACAACGTTAAGTTCTCAGGGTTCGAAATTTCTTTTAAAGCACTTCCAGTTTCGTAATATTCAGCTTCTTCAGTATCTACATCTTGAGCAGGTGGTCTACGCCCCTGAGCCACGATGTAGTTTTTAGCAGTATTAACCGCGATTCGATACAACCAGGTGTAAAAGGCACTCTCACCTCGAAAACTAGGGATTGCTCGGTACGCCTTAATGAATGCTTCTTGCGCTACGTCTGGTACATCACCAGGATTATTGACGTAACGAGAAATAAGGTTACAAACCTTGTTTTGGTACTTAGTCACCAACAAGTTAAATGCTTGCTTATCCCCATTCTGAACTCGCTCAATTAACACTTGATCGGTCAGCTGCTCGTTCATTCGAGCGGGTACTCCTATTGTTCTTAGCTCCCACCTTTTTAGATATGAGCATTAATTATGCAAAATGTAGTATTGACACCACTGCTTACTTGAGCACTATTGTGACCTAGCGAATAAATATAAGTTCAATTAATCTTCAAACTATTTTTACACAATGGCGTATCAATAATCCTCATGAGTGGATTGTGAGGATGAGAGTGAAGAAAAGCAATGCCCTTTAACAACAATTGCCTTTATGCAAAGCCATCCGCACGGTGGTACTATAACGGATTGGCTCCCTCGACTTGGGGGCCGCATTGGCAATTCAATGACTAATTTAAGAGCGGGATCGCTCTTTCGCTTCTGTCCTGTTACGCCGTTTAACAGAGTTGGCAGTGGTAAAATTTAACTCGGGAAAATAAAAGTTTTATGAACGCAAACCGTGAACATCAATGTGATGTGTTAGTGGTGGGTAGTGGCGCAGCCGGTCTATCGTTGGCGTTACGTGTAGCAAAACATGGCAAAGTCATCGTGCTAAGCAAGGGGCCACGCAGTGAAGGGGCAACCTACTATGCGCAAGGGGGGATTGCCGCAGTCTTTGATGAATCCGACAGTATCGAGTCACATGTGCAAGACACACTCATCGCGGGTGGAGGTATCTGCGAGCAAGAATCCGTAGAGTTCATTGCTAAAAACGCAAAGAAATGTGTCCAGTGGCTCATTGATGGTGGTGTACCTTTCGATCGTGAAGATGATGACAGTGATGAAGAACCCCGTTATCACCTAACCCGCGAAGGGGGACACAGCCATCGTCGTATCCTTCATGCCGCAGATGCGACTGGCATGGCAATGCAAACGTCACTGCAAGACAACGTCCATAATCACCCGAATATCACGGTGCTCGAACGCCACAATGCCTTGGACTTAATCACCGAAGACAAAATTGGTGGCGATGACAAGAAAGTGGTTGGCGCCTACATTTGGAACCGAAACCAAGAGCAAGTTGAAACTGTTCGCGCGAAATTTGTTGTGCTTGCAACAGGTGGTGCATCCAAAGTGTATCAATACACATCAAACCCAGATGTCTCTTCAGGAGACGGTATTGCGATGGCCTGGCGAGCAGGATGCCGCGTCGCAAACTTGGAGTTCAACCAATTCCATCCCACCTGTCTGTACCATCCAGAGGCGCGCAATTTCTTACTAACAGAAGCCTTACGTGGTGAGGGCGCATACCTTCGGAGGCCAGACGGTTCTCGCTTTATGCCCGACTTCGATGAACGCGAAGAGCTGGCCCCTCGTGATGTCGTCGCACGTGCTATCGACTTCGAAATGAAACGACTGGGCGCGGACTGTATGTACTTAGATATCAGTCACAAGCCGGCGGAGTTTATCGAGAAACACTTCCCAACCATCAATATGAGATTGTTGGATTTGGGCATCGATATGACAAAAGAACCAATTCCCGTGGTTCCTGCTGCGCACTATACCTGTGGTGGTGTCATGGTGAACTTCCAAGGCGAGACCGATTTGGCGCAACTCTATGCGATTGGCGAGGTAAGCTACACCGGCTTGCATGGTGCGAACCGCATGGCCTCAAACTCTCTGCTTGAGTGTGTGGTCTACGCCTGGTCTGCTGCCAAAGATATCCTCAAGAAGTTAGACCAAGCCGATTTACCGCCAAGCCTACCTGCGTGGGATGAAAGCCAAGTGAGCTGCTCCGATGAAGAAGTTGTTATCCAACACAACTGGCATGAGCTGCGCCTATTTATGTGGGACTACATGGGAATAGTACGAACGGACAAACGCTTAGAACGAGCACTGCGTCGTATTCAATTGCTTCAGCAAGAGACTCACGAATATTACAGCAACTTTAAAGTGTCGAATAACCTATTAGAACTGAGGAACTTACTGCAAGTTGCTGAGCTTATGGTGCGTTGTGCGATGGAAAGAAAAGAGAGTCGCGGGCTCCACTACACGCTGGATTATCCAGAACAAGCAGAAAACAGTGGACCTACTATTTTAGTGCCTGAAAAACTTCAATAAACGCCAACGAAAAAGGAGCTTAGTGCTCCTTTTTTAATACCACCAGCAAGTGTCGATACGCCCCCTCATCCAAGCTATCTCGCCACAACAGCACACGCCGCCCATCCTGAAACCAAAACCAAACGCACCACTCGTCTAGGGTGAAAATGACTTTACGAATCGTCACTGATTCGCCCTGATATTGAATATGACCTGAAGAGTCTACGTACAGCTCTCCTTTCATCGGGGGAATCAGCAAGGTGCGCTTTCGGCAAATACTTATCAATAAAACAATGAAGATTGCTGCAAGAAAAAGAGGTATTTCGGAGAGGATAACAATGAGAGAGGCCAATACCGCAAGAGCAATATTGGCCTGAGATGAACGCTGGGATTCTGCTATATAAACTCTAGCGGACTTTGCTGAGGTTATGCGCGACAATCTTATCTACCATCGAAGCATGACCTAAATTCTCGCTGCGCCCGTGCCCCATAATCCAAGTAAATAAATCCGGGTCATCGCACTCTAGCAGAGAAACAAAGTCACGCTGCTCATTTTCACTCAACGACTCAAAACATTCTTCAAAAAAAGGCATAATTACCACATCGAGCTCTAGCATACCTCGACGACAGCCCCACTTAATGCGCGCTTTTTCTTCCGCGGTGTACATTCTATTTCCTCACCTTTTCGGTTGTTGTAGCCCGAGTTTATCAAGCAAACCCATAGACAACTACCAACTCAGTCACACTCCCGAATACGCCAGTGAAATATCCTACCTAAAGCTGTCTTTCTCTGCTCTAAAATGAATCCGAAACGAAATGGGCACACTCGGGTAAAGGTTGTTTCATCAGGGCATTAGGCTTTAACATAGTGGCACTGAATTTACAGCAGGTAACTAACATGGATTGGCAAAATACGTTTGCACCTTTATCACTATCCTCTACGGATGAATTGCCAGAATTTGCTCTTACCCACTTAACCTCATGGGGAGCGATCAGCATGATCGGCGATGACAAAAAGTCCTACCTTCAAGGGCAAGTCACCTGTGATGTGGTTACTCTCGAACAAACTCAATCAACCTTTGGCGCACACTGCGACGCAAAAGGTAAAGTGTGGAGCGTATTCCGACTGTTTCACCACAATGGCGGCTATGCGATGGTTCAGCCAAAGTCCGCCATCGATGTCGAACTGACTGAACTGAAAAAATACGCCATTTTTTCCAAAGTTGATATCGCACAAAGCGATGATGTTCTCTTTGGCGTGATGGGAGAACAGGCCACATCTTGGGTAGATTCGCTTTCAAATGAGACAGGCGATGTGCGTCCTATTGATGGCGGAACCGCAGTTAAAGTAGGGCCGCAGCGTTGGTTGCTTATCATTAGCGACGCAAGCGTGGAGTCACTGCTCGCTAACTGCTCTGCTCAACGTGTTGAAGAGTCACTGTGGACCTATTATGAAATTGAAGCCGCTTTGCCTTTCGTATCAAGTGAGCAGCAAAATGAACATATTCCTCAAGCACTTAACCTACAAGCTATTGGCGGAATCAGCTTCACCAAAGGCTGTTATACCGGTCAAGAGACGGTTGCTCGTGCGAAATACCGCGGTATGAATAAACGCGCTATGTTCATCGTCAAAGGGACAACGGCATCCATAATTGAAAAAGGTGCAGAACTCGAACGAGCTGTTGGAGAGAACTGGCGCAGTGCAGGCACCCTCATGACAACTTATCAGTTCAATGATGGCAAAGCGTCAGGATTGATTGTGTTACCAAACAACCTAGAAGCCGATACCAAATTACGTCTGAAATCCCAACCGGATCAGATTTGGACCATGGCCCCGTTACCTTACTCGCTAGATGATGAATAATTATCTCGATACCAAGGTCACACGCTATTTAACTGAGCAGCAAGTGCCTTTTCGCTTGCTGCCTCACCGGACTCCAGCGACCACTATCGAAGATGCAGCGCGGCAACGCGGTGTGCGCCCGAGTCAGATGGTTAAGTCGATCGTACTGCGGGATATGGGCGATCTCTACGCACTCGCTTGCGCCCCTGGAGATCAATCCGTAGATCCCAAAAAAGTACGCGCGATCTTAAACTGTCGCAGGATGACATGTGTCGATCTGAAAAGCGTCCCTGAACTGACCGGCTATGAAATCGGCACTGTCACCCCGCTTCTTCTAACAACACCCATGTCGATCATTTTTGATCATCGAATAAGCCTTGAAGATGAAGTAACGATCAGTAGCGGTTCAAATATGGCGGGTATTGCTCTAAAGCGTGACGATCTCATACGCTTATGCCAGCCGATTTTCGCTGACATTTGTCGATAAAGATTGCAACTCCCCCCCATCCTATACATCGAATTGCAATAAAAAAGTGACTCAATTCGCAATTAAATGACCGTGATAGTTAAATTATTATTCATTTAATGAGCATATATAGTCACAGAGTGTATTTTAGATTATGCTTATCCTGTTGGTTAAAGTTTAGGTAAGTATGTCATCTAACCTAGAGACGATAAGGCGTAGAGGTCCTATCAACCTTTTTCGTCATCCTTCACCAACGAAAAAAGTGAATCCACTGATTGTTTCAGGACATCCACTTTTTGTGTAATGCATCTGTGACTATTCGCCCGCAATGAGCGGGCTTTTTTTTATAAAATTCTTACAATAAATTAGCACATCCTTAAAAACTTCAACTATTCTTATTTCTGTCATATTGATCTGGCTTAATGTGCGCTAACTGAAGTCAGATAAGAGTTCAGATAACAGAAGATAATTGAGGTAACAATCACACTAAATTGGATATCTATCCGAATTTTTGCTTACACCAGCACAAATATCCAATTTACCCATTAATACTGCATATTCCTCCACCACTATCACATATTTATAAGGGGGAAATTCGTATAATTTGCAGTGCTTGCTAAACATAAGGATTTATTTATGAGACTGTTTAAGCGCTATACACCAGGTATGATTGCTAAACATGTAAGTCGGCTGTTTAAGGGAAGAATTTACATATACGGCGTAGGAAAATTTGAGTTTGATAACGGCAAACTCTTACCTCCAGAAAAGGCCGAAAAAAGGCACTTTAAAGCGGTTAAAGAAGTGAACGAAGAGATCATGAAGCTTCGCTGTGCCTACGCTTAAAATTTCACACGATAGAATTAAGAAGGTTGGCGATTGCCAACCCTTTGCTGTTTTAGCTCACTGAACTTGTGCTTCGCCTTGCAAGTATCGGTAACTCTCCTTTAAGACCCAGTGCTCGTTTCATGATTTCGTCTTTTGCTCCCGGTAACTGGCTCACCAATGTCATACCGATGCCGCGCACCAGTTTTTTCGCCGGATTGCCTCCAGAAAACAGGTCTTTAAAACCTTGCATCGCAGCGATCATTTTCGCCGCTTCAGCCTTTCTCCAGCGCTCGTACCCTCGCAAATTGCGCTTTGAACCTATATCTTCACCCTTTTGCCACAATGAAATCACTTCTTGAGCAAGGCTAGCCGCATCAAGCATTCCAAGGTTTACACCCTGTCCAGCTAAAGGGTGAATCGTATGTGCAGCATCACCAACAAGCGCCACTCGTTCTACCACAAAATCCCGCGCATAACGCATCTTGAGAGGGAAGGCAAAACGCTCACCGACCACTTCACAAACCCCTAAGCGAGCATCAAACTCGGCCGTCAGTGCTTTATTAAATTCTGAATCAGAAAGTGCAATCAGTTTTTCCGCGCGATTTGGTTCCGTCGACCACACAATGGAGCTCATGTTGCTTTCACCCATCGGTAAGAAAGCCAGTGGACCTTGTGGTGTGAATGTTTGACGAGCAACTCGCTCGTGCGCCTCTGCGGTCCAGACATTTGCCACAATCGCACTGTGCCCGTAATCCCAGTGAGTTAGGGGAATATCTTGTTGCTTGCGCACCCACGAGTTCGCCCCATCCGCTCCGACAACCAGCTTCGCGGTTAGTGCTTGACCATTATCAAGGGTAAGCCAAGCTTCACTTTCTCCAATTGCCATGGTGGTGCATTTGCTAGGCATAAATAGGCTCACGTTAGGCAACTGCTTAACCTGTTCAAGTAACGCTAACTGAATAACGCGGTTCTCCACAATGTGGCCAAGGTCTGGTTGAGCAAGTTTTTGCGCATCAAACTCGATACGAGCAAAACTGTCTTGTTCCCAGACTTCCATTGCCGAGTAGGGCGAGTAACGACGCGAAAGAATACCAGGCCAAGCACCAAGATTACGCAATATGTTCTCACTAGAGCGGCTTAGCGCGGAGACTCTCACATCCGGCAAGTCTGCGAGCAGCTCATCAGGCTCACGACTTTCGATAACCGCGATGCGCAACTCGGTCTCTTTAAATGCGGCGGCCAGTGCAAGCCCAACCATGCCACCACCAACGATGGCAATATCTACACTCTGCATCATGTACTTCAAATCCTTATACGAAATAGTTATCTCGCGACTAAACCTAATGTTCTCGACAACAGCGGGGCTTTCAACGGAGGTAAGTTGTCCATAGCAGCCAAGCCTAAGTTACGGCCTATACGCAACGTCAAATAATCATTGGAGAACAGGTGTACAAGCGATGAGGTAAGAGAGATGGTCGCCTCTCTATCATCAGCCCGACGCTGTTTGAAACGACTGAGCACTTGGTAGCAACCCGGGTCTTGATAAGCGTTGGCAATCTCTTCTGCCAAACTGGCAACATCGCGAATACCTAAGTTAAACCCTTGACCAGCAATAGGGTGAAGAGTTTGAGCCGCGTTGCCGACGACCGCAAACCGATGAGAGACGTTCTGCTGGCGATATCGCAGCAACAATGGATAACTCGCTCGCTGCCCCACCCGTTCCAATCGACCTAAACGCCAACCGAACGCACTTTGCAGCTCGTCCAAGAAAGCGGAATCGTCTAACGTCATTACACGCTCTGCGCTATCTGGACGTAGGCACCAAACCAAAGACATTCGCCCTTCGCTCATTGGCAACAACGCTACGGGGCCACTTTCTGCGAATCGCTCATATGCTCGACCTTGGTGAGCTTGCTCCGTCGACACATTAGCAATAACGGCAACTTGTTCGAAATCATGCTCCGTCAATGCCAAGCCAATCTGTTCGCAGCATGTCGACAAAGCACCATCTGCCGCGACCAATAGTTTGGCGCTGAGCTGCTCTCCGCTATCAAGAGAGAGATGAACACTGTCAATTTCTCTGTGTACACTCGCCACTGCCGCGGGACAAAACAGTTCAATATGATCATTTTGCAGGGCTTGCTGGTGATAGAGTCGCCCAACATCGGCGAGCTCTACTACATAGCCAAGGCTCTCGATGCCGTAATCTCGCGCGTCAATCTCAGTCATGCCTGCATGCGTGCGGTCAGAGACATGGATATGTTCGATCGCCGTTGCGACGGGTTTAATGTCATCCCACAAGCCAAGTTGCTGGAGGATGCTAACCGTTCCGCGCGACAAAGCAATCGAGCGTGAGTCAAACCCTGGGTGCGATGAATGATCAACTTGAAATGGCTCGACAACGGCAATAGAGAGTGGCTGTGGAGATAGCTTATTCATTGCAAGAGCGAGCGTCATACCCGCCATCGCCCCACCAGCAATGACTACATCAAACTGCTTCATGCCCATACCTACTTAGTGAATCGTTGGTGCCTTGTTCTCACTTGGCTTTTGGCCAAACTCTGCATGAATGGTAAGCACACACGCTTTGACATGCTCGATAACTTGTTCAAGCAATTGAGCTTGCTCTTCCATGTCATCATCTTCATCGATACCTAGTTTCGAAATTTCTTCGAGATCGGCTAATGCTTCTTTAATGTCCGCGGGCGCTTTTTTTATCTCAGCCCCGACAAGACCTAGCCCCGAGATAAAATGGTTCACCCATTCAGCAAGGCCATCAGCGATATCAAACAAGCTGGCACTCGCTTCCTCGTCTGGTAGCAATAGGTCTAAATCCATGCCTGAGCCCGTCAAATCTTGAGTCGTCGCATCTAAAGTGGATTCAGCCAATTTCAGCACGTGCATTGGCCACCCCATACCATCATTGGTGTAATCGAATACAAGCGGTTGCCAACTTTTATCGGTCAAGCTCAAACCGCCACTTAGCATTCCGGTTAATAAACCATGCAGTTCGGCAGGATTGACCGCGATACCTGAAGATTGCAGCTCACTAGCCAATGTCAAATAATCTGGAAGATTGCTATCACTCATGAAGAGACCTAAAATATTTGCAAATAAGCGTAATCGTACCACTTACCAATGCGAGCGAAAACGAACGATTCTGCAATTGTGGATAGCTTTTACACAATTTGTCCAATTACTGTGTTATTACTTCGAGTTGCTTGCGAAAAGCTTGAATCTTAACAAGGCTTTTCCTATAGTTTCCCCCTCGGTGACAAACTGCAGAGTCACCCCAAGTAGCGTGCAGAGTTGATATGAGTAATCAAGCAGTTGAAGTAGAAATTTTAGGTCGATTAACCCGTGTAAATTGTCCTTCAGGTCAAGAAGAGTCGTTAATTAAAGCGGCGAAACGTCTTGATGAAAACCTGAAAGATATGGCGGCAAAGACTAAAATTACTAATGAAGTGCAATTGCTGACCTTTGTCGCGTTGAACATCTGTCATGAACTGGAAAGCCGTGATAGTGTTAAAGCAGAGCAACAAAATGCTCTCACTGAGCGTATGGAACTGCTCAGCGCATCACTCGGTGATGCATTAAGTAAAGTAAAGCCAGGACAGCAATAGCCTTTACCGCCAAAATAAGAATTTACCCTGGAGTGTGCGTTAGGGGATTACGTCCCTGAGCCGATAAGCAATGCCAAAGGGTTAGTACTTGGTTGCTATTGAGCAAGCTCGGCATGTACCGAGAAGCCTACGGTAGCCATTGCTGATCCGCCCTGAACCAGCTGGTTCATGGGTCAAACATCTCCAACGGCACTCTGGGGTATCCTCCTCGATACCTCAAATAGGGGTATATTTGATGACACTTTCTCGCCAAGATTTTCGCCAACACATTCGCACCAAACGTAACCAACTGAGCAGCGACGTTCAACATATCGCCGGGCTTGACCTCGTCACCCAGTTCTCAACAATCCCAGAAGTAAAACGCGCTCAACATATTGCTCTGTATCTCAGTGCAGACGGAGAAATCGAGACCTCGCCATTAATTGAGTGGCTATGGAGCCAAGGCAAGAGAACCTATTTGCCGGTTATTCATCCGTTTTCGAAAGGCCACCTGCTGTTTCTTCATTATGATGCCTCGACCCCCATGGTGTTGAACCGCTACGCCATCGCCGAGCCCAAACTCGATCAAACGCGCATTCTTCCCGCCGCTCAATTGGATCTTATCTGTACCCCCTTGGTGGCGTTCGACAATACCGGTCACCGATTAGGCATGGGCGGCGGTTACTACGATCGCACTTTGGAGCCTTGGTTTAAGTCAAAAACAGGCCCCAAGCCAATCGGCCTTGCTCACGATTGTCAACAAGTGGAACAGCTACCCGTTGAAAGTTGGGATGTGCCTCTACCCAAAATAGTGACACCAAGCCAGATCTGGGATTGGGAATGACGCGCAATTGAAGATATAATCGCGCCGCAATTCACCGTTAATAAACCTCACTTAGGAGATGAGCATGACTCAAGATGAAATGAAAAAAGAAGCAGGTTGGGCCGCACTAAAATATGTCGAAAAAGGCAGCATTGTAGGTGTGGGTACTGGCTCAACGGTCAATCACTTCATCGACGCTCTAGGTACGATCAAAGAAGAGATCAAAGGTGCAGTGTCTAGCTCAGAAGCCTCTACCCAGCGTCTTAAAGAGCTGGAAATCGAAGTCTTCGATTGTAACGAAGTCGCAGGTCTGGATATTTACGTAGACGGTGCTGACGAAATCAACGCAAACCGCGAAATGATTAAAGGCGGCGGTGCAGCTCTAACACGCGAAAAAATCGTGGCGGCAATCTCAGACAAGTTCATCTGTATTGTTGATGACACTAAAGCCGTGGATGTACTAGGTGAATTTCCACTGCCAGTTGAAGTCATCCCGATGGCTCGCTCGTACGTTGCTCGTGAACTCGTAAAATTGGGTGGCGACCCTGCTTATCGTGAAGGCTGTATCACTGACAACGGCAATGTAATTTTGGATGTGTACGGTATGCAAATCACTAACCCTAAAGAACTTGAAGACAAGATCAATGCACTTCCAGGTGTGGTAACGGTTGGTCTTTTTGCTCACCGTGGTGCTGATGTTGTCATTACAGGCACCCAACAAGGTGCAAAAATCGAAGAGTAACTCTCTTCCTGTTCGTTATTTCCTTACAAACGGTACCATTCGGTGCCGTTTTTTCATTTCTCTCTATAAAAATTATGCCTTATTCCGTAATTTTCTTACCCAAGCTGTATTTTTTTTGTTAACTTAATGAGCAGAAGACGCACAAGGAAAACGTTTGCGTCACATTAAAGTGTCTAGAAAACGTTATCAATGACAATGTGCGCCAGTTAAGCCCCGATTTCCCATTTTAAGGATGAAGATAATGGCCAAAGTTTCACTGGAAAAAGAAAAAATAAAGATCCTACTTCTAGAAGGTCTACACCCATCTTCGGTAGAAGTTTTGCAAGCTGCGGGATACTCAAACATTGAATATCACAAAGGTTCACTTCCAGAAGAAGAACTGCTTGAAGCGGTTAAAGACGCGCATTTCATTGGTATTCGCTCCCGTACAAATCTTTCTCAAGAAGTGATCAATGCGGCGGAAAAACTGGTCGCGATTGGCTGTTTCTGTATCGGTACCAACCAAGTAGATTTGGCGGCGGCAGCAGAGCGCGGTATTCCAGTTTTCAACGCACCATTTTCTAATACTCGTAGTGTTGCTGAGCTCGTACTTGGCCAAATTCTGTTACTACTGCGCGGTATCCCCGAGAAAAACGCTCTTGCCCACCGCGGCATTTGGAAGAAAAGTGCAGACAACTCGAACGAGGCGCGTGGTAAACGCTTAGGTATTATTGGCTACGGCCATATCGGTACTCAGCTCGGTATTATTGCTGAAAACCTGGGCATGCGCGTTTATTTCTACGACATCGAGAACAAGCTCTCGCTAGGTAATGCTACGCAAGTCCATACAATGAGTGAACTACTAAATAAGTGTGATGTTATCTCACTGCATGTTCCAGAAACGCCTGAAACGAAAAATATGATGGGTGCGGAAGAGTTCGCACGCATGAAGCCTGGTTCTATCTTCATCAATGCGGCGCGCGGCACTGTGGTAGATATCGAAGCTCTGTGTCATTCATTGGAAGCGGGTCATCTATCAGGCGCGGCTATCGATGTATTCCCTGTAGAACCTAAAACCAACGCAGACCCATTTGAATCGCCACTGCAGAAGTTTGACAACGTCATCCTAACGCCTCACGTTGGTGGTTCAACGCAAGAAGCTCAAGAGAATATCGGTGTTGAAGTTGCTGGCAAGCTAGCGAAGTACTCAGATAATGGCTCTACGCTATCTAGCGTTAACTTCCCTGAAGTATCACTGCCTGAACACCGTGATTGTTCTCGCCTATTGCACATTCACAAGAACCGTCCAGGTATCTTGACTCAAATTAACACCATCTTTGCGGAAGAAGGGATTAACATTGCAGGTCAGTATCTACAAACCGCAGCGGATATTGGTTACGTTGTGATCGATGTAGAGGCAGGTCGTTCAGAAGAAGCGCTGGCGAAACTGAAAAACATCGAAGGGACGATTCGCGCTCGAATCCTTCACTAATAACTCAGCGTATAGACAAAAAAACCACCGGATATCGGTGGTTTTTTTATTTTATTCAAAACGTTAGGCTTTCAAAGCTCGTTCACCGCGAGCAATCCCAACCACACCACTTCGTGCCACTTCGATGACTTCTGTCACTTCAGAAATCGCTTGGATAAACGCATCAAGCTTTTCACTCGTTCCGGCAAGCTGAACCGTATACTGAGATGAAGTCACATCAACGATCTGGCCACGAAAGATATCAGCAGTACGTTTTACTTCAGCACGGGCAAAACCACTCGCTTTCACCTTCACCATCATCAGTTCGCGCTCAATGTGCTCTAACTCAGACACTTCTTGAACTTTAAGTACATCGATCAGCTTGTTTAGCTGTTTTTGAATCTGCTCAAGCTTCATTTCATCAGAAATGGTCGTGATGTTTAAGCGCGACAGTGTTTCATCATCTGTTGGCGATACGGTCAGAGATTCGATGTTGTATCCACGTTGAGAGAACAAGCCAACAACGCGAGACAATGCACCAGGTTGGTTTTCCATTAAAAGCGAAATAATGTGTCTCATATTATGTTCTCTCCGTTTTGCTTAGCCACATCTTATCCATACCCTCACCTTTAATTTGCATCGGGTATACATGTTCCGTTTCATCGACGTTAATATCAACAAACACCAAACGATCTTTCATATCGAGCGCTTTCTGCAAGCCTTCTTCAAGCTGATCAGGGGTTTCAATGCGAATACCCACGTGACCGTACGCTTCTGCGATCGCGGCGAAATCCGGAACTGAACTCATGTAAGAGTTAGAGTGACGACCTTGGTAGATAATATCTTGCCATTGTTTCACCATACCAAGGAAACGGTTGTTCAAGTTGATGATTTTAACTGGAATATCGTACTGCATTGCGGTCGATAGTTCCTGAATGTTCATTTGAATACTGCCATCGCCGGTAACAACCACCACTTCTTCATCTGGCTTGGCAAACTTCACGCCCATGCCAGCAGGAAGACCAAAGCCCATCGTGCCTAAGCCGCCAGAGTTGATCCAACGGCGTGGTTTGTTAAACGGGTAGTAAAGGGCTGCGAACATTTGGTGCTGACCAACATCCGAAGCAACATACGCGTCACCATTGGTCAGTTTGTGTAGCGTCTCAATCACCTGTTGTGGTTTGATGCGCTCTGGTGATGTTTCATACGCCAAACTCTTACGCTCTCGCCAGAGTTCGATATCACTCCACCAGCTTTGCAGCGCATCTCCGTCATTGACCGCGCCTTGCTCTTCCATCAGCTTGACCATGCTCTCAAGTACTTTTTCTGCTGAACCAACAATAGGGAGATCCGCTTTAACGTTCTTTGAGATCGAGGAAGGATCGATATCAATATGCATAACCTTTGCGTTCGGGCAGTATTTTTCTAAGTTGTTGGTCGTACGATCATCAAAACGTACTCCAACACCAAAAATAAGATCGGCGTTATGCATCGCCATGTTTGCCTCATAGGCACCATGCATACCCAGCATTCCTAACGAGTTCTTGTGCGTCCCCGGAAACGCCCCTAATCCCATCAAGGTGCTCACGACAGGTAAGTTGAGTGCTTCGGCTAACTTCAGTAAGTGGGCATCTGCTTCTGAGATCACCGCACCACCACCGACATAAAGTACCGGTTTTTTCGCTTCGAGTAGCGCTTTTAAACCTTTCTTGATTTGGCCTTTGTGACCGGTGGTCGTTGGCTTGTAAGAACGCATAGAGATGCTTTCTGGGTACTCGTATGGCAACTTGATTTGTGGATTCATGACGTCTTTCGGCAAATCAATGACCACAGGGCCAGGGCGACCCGTTGTTGCAATGTAGAAGGCTTTTTTAACTGTTTCAGGGATGTCTTCTGCTTTTTTGACTAAAAAGCTGTGCTTAACGACTGGACGAGAAACACCGACGATGTCGCACTCTTGAAACGCATCGTTACCGATAAGATTATTTGGTACGTTACCTGAAATAACGATCATTGGGATGGAGTCCATATACGCTGTCGCAATACCTGTAATGGTATTGGTAGCACCAGGACCGGAACAAACAAGGACAACACCCGGATTGCCTGTTGCGCGCGCATAACCATCGGCCATGTGCGTAGCGGCTTGTTCATGACGAACCAGAACATGTTTGATTTGGTCGTCTTTCGCATGAAGCGCATCGTAGATATCAAGAACGGAACCGCCAGGGTAACCGAAGATTTGCTCTACACCTTCTTCGATCAGAGATTGCACTACCATCTCTGCACCGGACAACATTGCTGCCATATTTTTCTCCTTAACCAGTTTTCCAATCAATAAGGTCAACGGATTGGTCTGGTTTTACATAGTCTAGGGCTTATTCGTAGCCTAATTCGAAATACTTCCACTTTTTCGGCTATGTCCTGCTCATCAATAACAATGAACAAGGTAACGCAACAAATGTAACGTTTTATTAGCAACGGGTCTAATGCGATATTGCTCTCAATTTAAACAAGATGCTATTTTTTGGAGATTGATAAGGCACTAACGCCACATACAGCTCACTTACTGGCGCTAAATAAATAATTACCACAAAATTTCAGAGTAAAATATTACAAGACAACCAAACTTCCAGTTCATGAATAACGATTTGTTGTTGGGGTCAACACAAACAAAAATCCCCCAAAAGCGGTCTAATGCTTTTGGGGGATTTTTAAACAATCAAAAAATTAACTTTTAGAAATTTACTTGTTATCCGTTTTATCGGTGTACATTTCTTCGATTTCGTCTTGATACTTGTCGTTAATCACTTTACGACGCAGTTTTTGGGTCGGAGTCAGTTCACCGTCATCCATCGAGAACGCTTTAGGCAGCAGTTTAAACTTTTTCACCTGCTCAAACTTAGCTAACTCTTTCTGTAAGTCGTTAACGCGCTGCTCTAACATTTCAACGATTTGGTGATGCTTAATCAACTCAACACGATCATGGTACTTAATGTTGAGCTCTTTCGCGTACTCTTCCAAAGAATCAAAACATGGCACGATCAGAGCCGACACAAATTTGCGCGTATCCGCAATAACGGCAATTTGCTCGATAAAGTGGTCCTTACCAATCGTTCCTTCAACCATTTGCGGTGCAATGTATTTGCCGTTCGAGGTTTTCATCAGCTCTTTGATGCGATCGGTAATAAACAAGTTGCCATTCACATCGATATGCCCCGCATCGCCGGTTTTGAGGAAACCATGCTCATCGAACGTTTTCGCGGTCTCTTCTGGCATTTTATAGTATCCGCGCATCACCATCGGACCACGAACTAAGATTTCGTTGTTCTCTCCGATCTTAACTTGCGCACCTGGCATCGCCATACCAATCGAGTCAGGGTTAAAACACTGATCATCCCAGCAAGAAATTGTGGCTGTAGTTTCCGTCATGCCGTAGCCGAGCTTGACGTTAATCCCGATCGCATGGAAGAAGCGACCAATGGTCTCATCCAGTTTTGCGCCACCACATGGCATAAAGTTGATACGACCACCAAGCAGAGCTCGCAGCTTAGACAACACCAACTTGTCGGCAAGCTTATAGGCTTTTTTAAGTACGAGTGACGGTTTGCGTCCTTCTTGGTGACAAACAGCCATCTTCGCGCCCATGTTCACAGCCCAGGTAAACATCACTTTACGGATGAACGGCGCTTTGGCCACTTTTTCATGGATAGCAGAGAAGATTTTCTCGTAGAAACGTGGTACCGCACTCATTACAGTAGGACGCACTTCACTCAGCGCATCACGCACTTGCATCGTGTCCTGCAGGTAGCAGTTGGTCGCGCCTTTATAAAGTACGTAGAAGGTCCAAGCACGCTCAAATACATGAGAAAGCGGCAAGAAACAGAGTGACACATCGTCTTCAGTTAGACTCAAGCGTTGATCATGGCCTTCCAACTGAGCACCAATATTCGCGTAATCTAACATCACCCCTTTCGGCAGCCCCGTGGTGCCAGAAGTGTAGATAAGAGTCAGAAGATCATCAAAGTTAGCATCGGACAAACGTTGCTCGAGTTCATGACTCTCTTGTTTATCGCCTTTGGCAACGAACTGTTTCCAATGCAAAGCAAACTCATTCTCGCCGATATCGATGCTTTCTGACATTGCAACGATCAGTTCTAGCTGTTCGCACTCTTCGAATATAGAGACCGCGGCATCAAATTGTGGCTGCTCACCGACAAACAGTACTTTCACATCGGCATTTTGTAGAATATAAGCGGACTGCGCAGCTGTGTTGGTGGGGTAGATTGGCACCGTAACTCCGCGCAGTTGCAACGCAGCAAAGTCAGCAATCGTCCATTGAGGCATATTGTTAGAGAAGATCCCTATCTTATCCTGGACTTGAAAGCCTTGAGCCAATAATGCCAGTGAAAGTTCATCCACTTGCTGACCAAACTGCTTCCAGCTGATGCCGTTCCACATATTGCCCACTTTATGTTTAAGAGCAATACGATCACCGCCTTTGGCAATCTGTTCACGAATTCGTTTTACGATATGAAAATCTAAGTTGGCCATCTTTCTTACCTTTAGCTTACACCTGTAAGCTTTTTGAGCGCACAAGTGTACATTTCGCGTTATAAAAGGCAACTGACACGTATCAAAGTTATCAATTAAATAGTAAAAAACCTTGAATGACTTTCGGTCATCCAAGGTTTTATAAGGCGTTGTGGCGATTTACTAGTCGAGTGCGACAACTTCACCACAAATCATCATCAACTGGTCACGTAACCAGATATGACCTTTGTCTTTTTCGCTAGACTCATGCCAACTCAAGAAACCACTGATCTTCGCATTTTCAAATGGGAAATCGAGGATTTGCAGCTGCTCTTTGTTTGCCGCGTTTTCTACCATCCAACGTGGTGCGATAGTCACTAGCTCAGATTGACCAACCACATACAACACATTGCTCAAGCTGGTGCCCTCGTAATACGCTTGCACGTCCATTTCGCGGTAAGCTTGCTCAGAGAAGCTGCGTTGACCGTGAACACGAGACAGTTTGGCATGACGCTCGGCACGCAACTCCTCAGCCGTTATCTCAGCTTGAATACGTGGGTGAGATTTAGCAGCAACAACCACTAGTTCATCTTGGAAAATCTCAGTGCTAGAGAAACCTTGATCATCAAAACGTGCATAATCGATCACGAAGTCTATTTCTTGGTAGCGCATGCGCTCAGCGAGGTGACGGTCAAACTCAGCATCAAGATGAAGCTGTACGTTTGGCGCTTGATCGTGAATCGTCGACATAATCTTCGGTGCAAAACGCATGTCACAAGGGCTGCAAATCGCCAGCTTAAATAGACGAGTTGAAGTTTCTGGTGAAAAAATTGAGCTTGGCAGTTCGTTACGAATCAACTGTAATGCTTGACGCACTGGACCAAACAATTGGCGAGCGCGTTGCGTTGGTTGAATACCACGACCTTGGCGCATAAACAGCTCGTCATTGAACATCACTTTCAATCTCGCAACGGCATTACTTACAGCCGGTTGGGACATGCCAAGATTGTGGGCAGCGCGAGTAATGTTTTGCTCTTGCATTACCGCGTCAAAAACAGTGAGAAGGTTTAAATCTACTCCACGCAGCGTACTTTCCATGCGGTAGCTAGCAATAGCACTCATAGACTCTTTTTTATCAAACATGGGTCAAGCCTCTTAAATTCGTCAGTGTAAATGGTTCTAGAAGTCAGTAGCAGTTAGGAATAGATAACCTGCACTTTGTTATATTTACTTGTTAGATGAGTTCTAACGAATTACTACTATCAACGAATCAATTAAGGACTAGCAACAAGATTGATAATTAATCAGTATTTTTTACTTACGCTTTAATATTATCAATACAAAACAACAACTTGAGAAAAGAATAAAAAAAAATCAAGCCGCGTTTAGAGTGTTTTATCTTCCGTTAATGTTTTTTCACGACATGCTAAACAAGGAAAAGCTCCTATAAACAGCGGTAATAGTTTGAGGGTTAAATACAAAAACAGCATCAATAGATAGATGCTGTTTTTGCCAATTTTGACGAGAGTTACACATTGGTGACATAACTGGGAAAATCAACTTGGTCCCATAGATTTGACGTCAACTCCGTCTGGTTGTCCCACTCTCCCTTTAATAGCCAGTCGACAATCGCCGCCGCTACATCAGGGTAGTTAACACTCTCTGCCGGATCTTCATCCAACCACTGGCGAACCGTTGAAGCATCGAGATTTTCCATGCAGGTCGCCATGCCTAAATCTTCCAGTGTCGCCACATTGCTTAGCTGCTCAAACTGGCCAATCAACGGCTTCAACAACAGTTTCTTACCTAAGGTAAGCGCCTCTGAAGGCAACTCAAAACCGCCATTCGCCATAACACCAGAGCAGCGATGCAAGTGGTGCTGGAACCCAGTTAAGCTAAGGGGCAACAGTTGGATGTTCTCCAGCTGCGCTGCCTCGAGTACTTCTGGGTGATAACAAATGAAGGTCTGGCTAGAAAAGCGCAGCAGTAGATCAGAGATATCACTCAAACTCTCAAAAGGCAGGTATACGAGGACATACTCCTCGCAGCTAACAGGCACCGATTGAGTATGAACAATGGGG
This sequence comes from Vibrio sp. MarTm2, assembly GCF_027587055.1. Classification (NCBI taxonomy): domain Bacteria; kingdom Pseudomonadati; phylum Pseudomonadota; class Gammaproteobacteria; order Vibrionales; family Vibrionaceae; genus Vibrio; species Vibrio sp. MarTm2. The sequence continues at coordinate 943,897 of NZ_JAPPTK010000001.1, forward strand.
GGTAGAATGGGTTGTTCAAAATGATACCAATGCAACCCGATGTGATGGGTGGCTGGGGCAAAGTGTTCAATGATCGTTTTATCGAGCCAACTGGCTCCCTTTAATGGTACGGAGTGACGAAACGCATTCTGGTGACTGATGCTAATCACTGTTTTATTTTGTCTTTTGGCAGCCCAAGCCGACACGGGTTCGAAGTCATTCAAAACTAAATCGTAGTTAGACAGATCAAGCTGTTCGACTTCTCGGCAAAAAGCCAACGCACTGTTCTTTAGTGTCGTTCTAACATAACTCACCTTACCGTTGTGAGTCACAAAGGTTAGCCCGCGTGCAACTCGATAATCGCCGAACTCCTCCATCGAAAAAAACTTATCTTTTTTACGCCCGGAGAATAGGAAGTCGACATCGATGCCACGTTGCTTGAGTGCGTGACACATGGCTCTTGCCCGCGCGATATGCCCGTTTCCCGTTCCTTGTACACCATAAAGTATCTTCATTATTCACCTACACCAACAAAGCAATCGCGAACTGCGCGCAGGCAAGCCCGAGTATCGAACCCAAGACTACATCAGTCAGAAAATGAACGCCCAATAAGATTCTTGACGCGCCAATACAGCCTGCCCAAACGAGCGCAAACAGCCCCAGCGGCGGGAAACAGTAACTAATTAAACTGGCCATAAGAAACGCGGCAGCTGTATGACCAGAGGGCAAACTGTAACGATCAGAAGGGGTAATAAATGAGGTCACAAGCTCCGATAACTCCTGCGGTCTGCGACGTTTAAATAGATTCTTGGCCAACCAATAAATCGGCAGCTCCATGGCAAACGCCAATAGACCCGCGAGTAAAAACAGCTGCCCTTGCTCACCTCCTAACCACCATGCGAGCAGACCAAGTACAACATAAAGATGTCCATCGCCAGTGTGCGAAACCGCTTTGCTTAGGCGAGAAAGTGGTAGGCGAAATCGATGTTGCAAGCAGAAAAGTGAAAATGCCAAATCCAATTTGGCAATGGGCTCAATAGAACGCATAACCTAGCTCCTCTCTTATCACTGCTCTCACAGTACGGAGCCACAGTGACAAATGCGTGAAGCTTTCGCGGAAATACGATGACAGTTCGCTACCTATTTAAAGGTGTTATTGGTTCTGACAAAACAATGGGCAAATTCTATGCTTGGAAAAAAATTGACCATTTTCACTTTTAACGGTTGACGTTACGGTTTGAGTGCGGTACTAATTTGTTAACTTAAATTTGTGGATTATTTAACGCCCGTTTAAAGGAATCGTTAACAATGATGAACCGTTTTTCTATCCTGCTGAGCCTCCTCCTTATCGTGACATAATCGCGCGGGTAGGCTGTGGAAGAAAAACAACCACACAGAATTACACAAAACCCGCATTCAAATGCGGGTTTTTTTATACCTAGCTTTTGCAGCTAAGTAACGGAAGTAAACGATTAACTGGTGCAATGCACACCGAATCACTAAGGAAGCAAACATGAACGATCAAGTCATTATTTTCGACACCACATTACGTGATGGCGAACAAGCGTTGTCAGCAAGCTTGACGGTTAAAGAAAAACTGCAAATTGCCTATGCGCTAGAAAGGCTCGGCGTTGATGTTATTGAAGCGGGTTTTCCTGTCTCTTCACCTGGTGATTTCGAATCGGTACAAACCATTGCTCGCAATGTCAAAAACAGCCGTATTTGTGCTCTTTCGCGTGCCGTTGCGAAAGACATTGATGCAGCCGCAGAAGCGCTAAAAGTCGCCGACCAATTCCGCATCCACACTTTTATTTCCACATCAACAGTCCACGTTCAAGACAAGTTACGTCGCAGCTACGATGATGTCGTTGAAATGGGCGTAAAAGCCGTCAAGCATGCTCGCCAATACACAGATGACGTTGAGTTCTCGTGTGAAGATGCAGGCCGCACACCGATCGATAACCTATGTCGAATGGTTGAAGCTGCCATCGATGCTGGCGCTCGCACCATCAACATCCCTGATACCGTGGGCTACACAGTTCCCAACGAGTTTGGCGGTATTATCCAAACCTTATTCAACCGTGTACCAAACATCGATAAGGCGATCATCTCTGTTCACTGTCACGACGATCTAGGCATGTCGGTAGCCAACTCTATTGCCGCAGTACAGGCAGGCGCTCGTCAAATTGAAGGAACCATCAATGGTATCGGTGAACGTGCGGGTAACTGTTCACTAGAAGAAATAGCAATGATCATCAAAACTCGTCAAGAGCTGCTAGGTGTTCATACCGGTCTAAAACATGACGAAATTCACCGCACCAGTAAGTTAGTGAGCCAGCTTTGTAATATGCCGATTCAAAGCAACAAAGCGATTGTCGGCGCAAACGCATTTAGCCACTCTTCCGGCATTCACCAAGATGGCATGCTTAAGAACAAGAATACCTACGAGATCATGACGCCAGAGTCGATAGGTCTTAAGAATCAAGCCCTAAACCTAACCAGTCGAAGCGGTCGTGCCGCGGTTAAAAGTCATATGGATGCCATGGGCTACAAAGAAGACGAGTACAACCTAGACGCATTGTACGCTGACTTCTTAAAGCTAGCTGATCGCAAAGGCCAGGTGTTTGACTACGACTTAGAAGCGCTAATGCACTTCTCGAACTTGCGTGAAGAAGATGATTTCTACAAGTTGAACTACCTAAGCGTTCAATCAGGCAGCGTAATGGCAACAACCAGTATCAAGCTGCAATGCGGTGATGAAGAGCAATCCGAAGCCGCTGTGGGTAATGGTCCGGTAGATGCACTTTACCAGTGTATCTATCGAGTAACGGGTTATGATATTGTCTTAGACAAGTTTGATTTAACAGCGAAAGGGGAAGGCGAAGATGGCCTAGGTCAGGCAGACATCATCGCTAACTATAAAGGCCGTAAATACCACGGCACTGGCGTATCTACCGATATTGTCGAAGCTTCTGGACAAGCATTGCTGCATGTTATTAACAGCATTCACCGCGCCGACAAAATCGCAGAAATCAAACAAAGCAAAATAGCAACAGTATAAAAGAGACTCTAGGGACGAGAGTCGTCCCTAGGGGGAAACAAAAATTAAAGGAATAACATGACAGACAAATCATACAAAATCGCCGTTTTACCTGGCGATGGTATTGGCCCAGAAGTAATGGCTCAAGCGCATAAAGTGTTAGATGCGATTGAGAAAAAACACAGCATCCAATTTTCTCGCGAAGAGCACGACGTAGGTGGTATTGCTATCGACAACCACGGTTGCCCACTTCCAGACAGCACAGTAAAAGCGTGTGAAGAGTCAGATGCAGTGCTATTTGGATCGGTTGGCGGCCCTAAATGGGAACATCTTCCGCCAAACGACCAACCAGAGCGTGGTGCCCTATTGCCTCTTCGCAAGCACTTCCAACTTTTCTGTAACCTTCGCCCAGCGCAAATCCATAAAGGTCTAGAAGCATTCTCACCGCTTCGTGCAGACATTTCAGGCAACGGCTTCGATATCGTGGTTGTGCGTGAACTCACTGGTGGTATCTATTTCGGTCAACCAAAAGGCCGTGAAGGCGAAGGTCCAAACGAGAAAGCATTCGACACTGAGGTTTACCATCGTTTCGAGATTGAACGTATCGCTAAGATTGCCTTTGAGTCTGCTCGTCTACGTCGCAAAAAAGTATGCTCAATAGATAAAGCCAATGTACTGCAAAGCTCTATTCTATGGCGTGAAGTGGTCGAAGAGATCGCGAAAGACTACCCAGAAGTTGAGCTATCACACATGTACATCGATAACGCGACAATGCAGCTAATCAAAGATCCTGCACAGTTCGATGTGATGCTTTGTTCAAACATTTTCGGCGACATCATCTCTGATGAGTGTGCCATGATCACAGGCTCAATGGGCATGCTTCCTTCGGCATCACTGAACGAGAGTAAGTTCGGTCTTTACGAGCCAGCTGGTGGCAGTGCGCCAGATATCGCTGGTAAAAACATTGCCAATCCTGTGGCACAAATTCTATCAGCTGCACTCATGCTACGTTACAGCCTAGGTGAAGAAGCAGCAGCGCAAGATATTGAAACTGCGGTATCGAAAGCGCTATCAGCAGGTGAACTGACGGGTGACCTATCGGGCGATAAGCCAGCGCTATCGACTTCTGAGATGGGCGATAAGATCGCTGAGTACATCTTGAACTCTTAATTTACGCAGACAGATAATAATTATTCGCTCCTGATATGCCGTTGTCAGGAGCCATACACAGGATTGTGATAATGGGTAAAACATTATACGAAAAAGTCTACGACGCACACGTCGCCGTAGCCGCTGAGGGTGAGAACCCAATTCTTTACATTGACCGCCACTTAGTACACGAAGTAACGTCACCTCAGGCATTTGACGGTCTGCGTGAAAAAGGCCGTAAGGTTCGTCAGGTAAGTAAAACATTTGCAACCATGGACCACAACGTTTCGACGCAAACCAAAGACATCAACGCTTCAGGCGAAATGGCTCGCATCCAAATGGAAACGCTATCAAAGAACTGTGAAGAGTTTGGTGTGACGCTTTACGATATTAACCACAAATACCAAGGTATTGTGCACGTAATGGGTCCAGAACTTGGTATCACTCTACCAGGCATGACCATCGTTTGTGGTGACTCTCACACGGCAACGCACGGCGCATTCGGCTCGCTAGCATTTGGTATCGGTACTTCAGAAGTTGAGCACGTTCTAGCGACCCAAACGCTAAAGCAAGCACGTGCTAAAACGATGAAGATTGAAGTAAAAGGCAAGGTAGCTCCCGGCATCACAGCAAAAGATATCGTACTTGCCATCATCGGTGAAACAACCGCTGCGGGCGGAACTGGCTACGTCGTTGAGTTCTGTGGTGAAGCGATTACTGATCTTACGATGGAAGGTCGTATGACAGTATGTAACATGGCTATCGAGTTAGGTGCCAAAGCAGGTCTTATCGCGCCAGACGAAACGACATTCGAATACATCAAAGGTCGTAAGTTCGCGCCTCGGGGTAAAGAGCTAGAAGCCGCGATTGAATACTGGTCATCACTAAAAACTGACGATGACGCTGAGTTTGATGCAGTCGTAACGCTAAACGCAGCGGATATCAAACCTCAGGTCACATGGGGCACTAACCCAGGCCAGGTCATCGCGGTCGATGAGCCAATTCCTGCACCGGAAAGCTTCACAGATCCCGTCGAAAAAGCATCAGCAGAAAAAGCATTGGCTTACATGGGCCTAGAAGCAGGCAAAGCACTATCAGACTACAAGGTAGACAAAGTATTTGTCGGTTCTTGTACTAACTCTCGTATCGAAGATATGCGTGCGGCAGCGGAAGTAGCCAAAGGTCGTAAAGTAGCTGATAACGTTCAAGCGCTTATCGTTCCGGGCTCTGAGCAAGTTAAGGCTCAAGCGGAAGCAGAAGGCTTAGATGTGATCTTTAAAGATGCAGGTTTTGAGTGGCGCCTACCAGGTTGCTCTATGTGTCTAGCGATGAACAATGACCGCCTAGGTCCACACGAGCGTTGCGCGTCTACCTCAAACCGTAACTTTGAAGGTCGCCAAGGCCGTGACGGTCGTACCCACTTAGTGAGCCCTGCTATGGCAGCCGCAGCAGCGATTGCTGGTCACTTTGTTGATATTCGTGAATTGGATTAAGGAGCAAACAAATGTCAGGTTTTAAACAACACACAGGCTTGGTTGTTCCTCTAGATGCAGCGAACGTTGACACCGATGCAATTATTCCTAAGCAGTTCCTACAAAAGGTATCTCGTCTAGGTTTTGGTAAGCACCTATTCCATGATTGGCGTTTCCTAGATGACGCTGGTGAGCAACCAAACCCAGATTTTGTAATGAATGCTCCTCGCTACCAAGGCGCTTCAATTCTACTGGCTCGCGAAAACTTTGGCTGTGGTTCATCACGTGAACACGCGCCTTGGGCATTGGCAGATTACGGTATAAAAGCGATGATCGCACCGAGCTTTGCGGATATCTTCTACGGAAACTCAATCAACAACCAGATGGTTCCTGTTCGTCTGACTGAGCAAGAAGTCGATGAAATCTTCCAATTTGTTGAAGCAAATGAAGGCGCACAAGTTGAAGTTGATCTAGAAGCGAATGTGGTTCGAGCAAATGGCAAAGAGTACTCGTTTGAAATTGATGAATTCCGTCGCCACTGTCTACTAAACGGCTTAGATAACATCGGTCTCACGCTGCAACACGAAGATAAGATCGCAGAGTTTGAGGCAAAGATCCCGAGCTTCCTAAAATAAGCTAGACTGGGAAACAGATACAAAAAGGTTGGCTCCGGCTAACCTTTTTTGTTTTTTACGAAACAAACTCTCCCTAACCTAGGTCTAGTAACTAAAGCTCATCGATAAAGAGATCGCATCTAATGGTACGTATTGTCACACTATTTCTTACATTGGTTTCATTCCATGTGTTTTCCGCCCCTAAATCCGAATTGTGGCCTTTTTGGCAGCAATCAGATCAAAGTAATCCTGCAACTATCTCTCACGCCAAATGGCAGACTTTCTTAGACAAGTATTTAATACAGGAGGGGCAGTACACCTTAGTTAAGTACGGCTCTGTCTCTACGCTAGACAAGCAAAAATTGAATCAGTACATAACGACACTTGCGGCTATTGATCCTAGAGAATATTCGTTAAATGAGCAGTACGCCTACTGGGTTAATCTATACAATGCGATTACTGTCGAACTGATTCTTGATGACTACCCAGTGAAATCGATAACGAAACTGGGGGGGCTTTTTAGCTTTGGCCCATGGGGTGATGAAGTGGTTACCGTCGCTGGTAAAAACCTCACTCTCAACGATATTGAGCACCGCATCCTTCGCCCAATATGGAATGATCCTCGCACTCACTATGCAGTGAACTGTGCCAGCTTAGGTTGTCCAAACTTACAGCCCCAAGCGTTTACTGCAGGTAACACGGAGCAGCTGCTAGAGAAAGCAGCAATGGAGTTCATCAATAGCGATAAAGGTGTTTTGTATACGAGTAGTCGCGTTCAGCTTTCATCTATTTATGATTGGTTCGCTGATGATTTTGGTAACGAACAAGAATTGATTCAACACTTGGCCAAATATCGCCCTGAACTGATTAAGCTGAGTGGAAAGTTTAGCTACGAGTATGACTGGAACCTGAACGACAAAAAGTAGCAATATAAAAAACATTAAGAAGGTTGGTATTCAGTACCAGCCTTTTTTGTCATTGCGGTTAAGGCTTTATCAGAACAAATGACGAAGCGGCTGGGTTTACACACAAGCAGGGCTCATTGTTCTTAGACTAAAATCATCCCGTAGATACAAAAAGACCCCAGCATTGCTGCTGAGGCCTGGAATAGGTGGCGGACGGTCGGAGTTGCGGACAACCGGGACTCATTCCCTGAAAAGGGAAAACATCCTTGCTTTAAAATGAAAAAAGCCTAGTCATAAGACCAAGCTTTCTGAATAAGTGGCTGACGGCTGGGGTTGCAGGCAACCGAGACTCGTTGGTCACAGACCAAAATAATACCGCAGATACCAAAAGACCCCAGCATTGCTGCTGAGGTCTAGAATAAATGGCAGAGCGGTCGGACTTGCGCTCAAGCGGGACTCGTTGGTCGAAGACCAAAATAATACCGCACATACAATAAGACCTCAGCATTTCTACTGAGGTCTGGAATAAGTGGCGGAGCGGACGGGACTCGAACCCGCGACCCCCGGCGTGACAGGCCGGTATTCTAACCAACTGAACTACCGCTCCGCATTGGTTAGACTCTTGAGTCTAAATAAGAACCTGGCAATGTCCTACTCTCACATGGGGAAACCCCACACTACCATCGGCGCTAATTCGTTTCACTTCTGAGTTCGGCATGGAATCAGGTGGGTCCAAATCGCTATGGTTGCCAAGTAAATTCTTTACGTTTTGCTTTAGGCTCTTCGTAAAAGCGTAAAACAAACTGTAAATGGTGCTGATACCCAGACTCGAACTGGGGACCTCATCCTTACCAAGGATGCGCTCTACCACCTGAGCTATATCAGCATCAAGATGTCCCGGTAGGACTAAAAAAGCCCGTTCTTGCAAACGGGCTCTTCTAAATTTA